>NZ_WSRO01000002.1:1213750-1820625 GCF_009769735.1 Streptomyces sp. BA2 | reverse complement strand
ATGCGCGGCGTCGGACGTACCGGCGATGCTCGTGAGATCGCTGACCACACCGCCGGCGACGGCCGCGGCGAAGCGGTCGTCACGGCTGGTCAGATAGCAGGTCATGAACCCGCCGTAGCTGTACCCGGTGACGGCGAGGCGCCGCGGGTCGGCGATGCCCTCGGCGACGAGCTGGTCGACGGGTTCGGTGAAGTCCGCGGCATCGCTCACTCCCCAGGCGCCGAGCGCCGCGGTGAAGAACTCCTCGCCGTAGCCGTCGCTGCCGCGCGGGTTGACGAGCAGCACCGTCCAGCCACGGGCGGCGAGCACCTGGTGGTAGAGGTGCCCGGAGTCGGCCGCGCCGTTCCACGCGTTGTGCGGGCCGCCGTGGATGTCAAGGAGCAGGGGAGCGGGGCCGTCGCGCGCCGGGTCGCGCACCAGCCAGCCGTGCACCACCGTGCCGTCGGACACGGTGAACTCCCGCTCCTCGCGCACGAACAGCTCGGGAGCGCCGGGGCCGCCGTGCCCGGTGCTGCCGTGCCCGGTGCGGGTGCTGACCATGCCGGTGGCGAGGTCGACGGTGGCTATCTCCCCGTAGGAGGTCGCGGTGGACAGGACGACCGCGACGGTGCCGCCCGCCGTGGACACCCCGCTGATCTGGCGCGCGTCACCGCCGACCACGCGGCGCGGGATGCCGCTCCCGTCGGTGTCGGCGACGTACAGCTGCGTGCAGCCGCGGTCGCGCAGGCAGACGAGTACGCGGCTTTTGTCGGCAGTGAGTTGGGGCAGCGCGCCGGGGTACGCGGGACCGCCGGTCATGACGTTGCGGTCCAGGGGGCCGGTGAGGTCGGCGAGGTCGGCGAGGCCGGTGAGCGGGGAATCTCCTCCCTCAGCGTCTCCCGCACTGCCTGCCGCACCGTCTCCCTCACCGCCCACCGGCACTCGCAGGAGCCGCGCGTGGCCGACGGCGGTGCCCGTCGCGCCGACGACGAGGAGTGCCGCGCCGTCCGCCGTCCACGTGACGGCAGCGGCCTGCCCCTCGGCCGGGCCGACGCGTACGGGCTCCGCATGGCGCGGGCCCACCTCGACGACGTACGCGGCGCTGCGGAACGTCAGGTCGGCGTCCGCGTCGCGTGCCGCGGGGAACGCGAGGCGGGTGCCGTCGGGGGACCAGGCGGGGGCACCGGCGTGCCAGTCGCCGCGGGTGATCTGCCGGACCTCGCGGCCGGCGACGCGGACCACGTGCAGGTGGGTGCGGATCGTACGAAGGAGGCCCGGGCCGTCGGCCTTGTAGCCCAGGCGCCGGACGACGACGGGCGCACTGCCCCGCCCCTCGCCCCCGTCGCCGTCGGCCGCGGCCGAATCGACCGGTGCGTCGAACGCCAGCTCGCCGCCGTCCGGACTCCACACCGGCGCACCGGCACCGAGCGGCAGCGTCGTGAGCTGCTCGGGCTCGCCGCCCGCCATGGGCAGCAGCCACACCTGCGCGGGCCCGTCGCCCGGCGCGCGCAGGAACGCGACGCGGGTTCCGTCGGGCGACCAGGCGGGCGCGGAGTCGGCGTGCCCGCGCGTCAGTTGACGGGGTTCGCCATCGGTGGCGCCCACCTGCCACAGCGTGCGTACGTCCCGGTCGGCGGCACGATCGGCGGTGCGCAGCACGTACACGATCTCGGCGCCGTCCGGCGAGACCGCGGGCTGCTCGGGCACCGCGAAGTCGTACAGGTCGTCGATGCGCAGGCGTGAGGTCACGGTGCGCCACCTCCTAAGAAGTCGGCAAGTCGGGGGCGGTGGTCAGGAGGCGGTCTTTCCCAGGCCGTCACGGAAGAGACGGAGCACGTTGCCGCCCAGGACCCGCGCGATGTCGCCGTCGGCCCAGCCCCGCCGCAGCAGTGCCTCGGTCACCAGCGGAAGTCCGGCCGGACCTTCGAGGCCGGGCAGGAACTGGTCGGTGCGCACGCCTTCGACGACCGGGTGGGCGCAGCAGGGCGGGGTCGTGTCATCCATGACCTCCTGGACGAAGTCCGGCCCGAGACCGACGTGTTCGAGGCCCGCCACGTCCGCGAGGTGCTCGATGTGGTCGACCAGCCGGTCGAGGGTGTAGTCGCTCTCGTGGAGGAACGGCGCGAAGAAGTTCACGCACACGACGCCGCCGTTCGCGGCGGTCGCCTTCACCTGGTCGTCGGTGAGATTGCGGTGGTGGTCGCGCAGCGCGCGTGCGGAGGAGTGCGTGGCGATGACAGGACGCGATGCCAGCTCCAGTACGTGGTCGACACCGGCGGCACCGAGATGGCTGATGTCGAACATCATGCCGATGCGCTCCATCTCGGCGAGCGCCGCCACCCCCGCCCGGGTCAGCCGGCTCCCGGCCGCGTCCTCGCCACTGCCGTCAGCGAGCGGCGTACGCCCGAAGTGCGCGAGCGAGGCGATCCGTACGCCCAACCGGTAGAGGGTCTCCAGGAGTTCGACGTCCTCGGCGATGCCCGGCGCGCTCTCCAGGGCGAGCACGAGCGCGATACTCCCGTCGTCCAGGGCGGCGTCCACCTCGGCACCGTCGCCGCAGAGCCGGACCGCGTCGGCGTTTGCGGCCGCGAGGCGGTGCGCGGCCTCGATCATGCGCAGCGTCTGCCGCAGCGCGCCCTCGGGCCGGTAGGTGTCGTCGATGAACACGGGGAGGACTTGTACGTCGACGCCGCCCGCCAGGAGTTGGGGCAGCCACTGCTCGCGGAAGAACCCAGGCCACTGGTCCACGGGCCTCGCGGTCACCGCGCAGAGCAGGTCGTTGTGGGTGTCGGCGACGATACTGCGCCGGTGCAGTTCGGCGGCGTGGCTCGGTGCCGTGGTCATGTTCGGGCTCCCTTCGGTTCTGCGGGTTCCCCCGCGAAATGGCATGCCGCCCGGTGCGGACGCCGCTCGGCTCCCTGTGCGGGGTCGGCGGTACGGCAGAGGTCGCGGCCGGCGTCGGCGAGGGGGCCGATCGCGCAGCGCGGGTGGTAGCGGCAGCCGGGCGGCGGGCTGTGCGGGTCGCTCGGCTCTACGTCGGCGGTCGCGGCGGCCCCGGCGGCCCCGGCGGCCCCGGCGCCACCGATGGCGATGGCACCGTTGTCGTCGAACAGCGGAGTGTTCCAGGACGGCGCCGCGCTCAACAGCTCGCGCGTATAGGGGTGTTGAGGGTCGGAGAGCACCTGATCGGCAGGGCCCGACTCGACGATCCGCCCGAGGTACATGACAGCGATGATGTCGCTGAGGTAGCGCACGACGGCGAGGTTGTGCGAGATGAACAGCATGGACAGACCCAGACGCCGCCGTACGTCGCGTACGAGGTTGAGCACGGCGCCCTGGACCGACACGTCGAGCGCGGAAGTGATCTCGTCGGCGATCACCACCTGCGGCTTCCCCGCCAACGCGCGGGCAAGCGCCACGCGTTGGCGCTGACCGCCGGAGAGCTGGGCGGGCAGCGCCGTGGCCCGGTCCGGGTCGAGGCTGACCAGTTCGAGGAGCCGCGCGACCTCGGCCCGTCTCTCCTTGGCCCGTTCACCGCGCGGCATCGCCTCGCCGATCGACGCGCCGACGCTCATGCGGGGGTCCAGCGAGGAGTACGGGTCCTGGAACACCATCTGCAGCGGACGGCGCCCCGCGAGGTGCCGTACGTCGGTGCCGTCGAGCAGGACCCGCCCCGCGCTGACCGGCGCGAGGCCGACGGCGCTGCGGGCGAGCGTCGACTTCCCGGACCCCGACTCGCCCACGAGGCCGACCACTTGACCGGACGGCACGGTCAGGCTGACGCCGGCCACGGCGGTGAGCCCGCCGCGCCGGCTCCCGTACCGCACGCTCACCTCTTCAAAGACAAGCTCGCTCACGCGCCGCCTCCGGTGGCATCGACATTGACGTCGGAACTCGTACGGGCGCCTGCGTTCCGGGGGTGCCAACAGGCCACGCGGTGCGTGCCGTTGATGGCACCCACGTCCACCGGCGCCGGATCCTCGGCAAGGCACCGCTCGTCGGCGAACGGGCAACGCGCGGCAAACGCGCAGCCCACGCTCACCTGTCCGGGCTCAGGTGGCCGGCCCGGGATGACCGCGAGCGGCGCGTCCCGGTCGGTGTCGAGCGCGGGGACGGCTGAGAGGAGCGCCCGCGTGTAGGGGTGGCGCGCGGCCGAACGCAGATCGGCGGTGGGCAGGTCCTCCACGATCCGCCCCGCGTACATGACCAGGACGCGTCGGCAGCTCTGCGCCACGACGGTGATGTCATGGCTGATCAGCAACAGCGCCGCCCGCTTGCCCTGTTGAGGGCCCCCGGCGGCCTCGTTCTCCCGCACCTGGGCGAGCAGTCGGAGCACCTGGCGCTGCACGGTGACGTCCAGCGCGGTGGTCGGCTCATCGGCGATGACCAGGCGCGGCTCGCCCATCAGGCCCATGGCGATCATCGCCCGCTGCCGCATGCCGCCGGAGAACTCGTGCGGGTACTGGTGTGCCCGGCGCTCGGCCGCGGGCACCCGCACCCCGCGCAGCCGCTCGACGGCCCGCGCGAACGCCTTGCTCCGCGAGAGACCCTGATGCTGCTCGGACACCTCGGCCAGCTGGCGTCCGATCCGCCAGGTCGGGTTGAAGGAGGTCATCGGATCCTGGAACACCAGCGCGAGCGACGTACCGAGAAGCCCGCGCACCTCGGCATCGGACGCCCCCAAGAGCGGCGTCCCGAGGAACTCCAGACGGGCCGCGGACACCACCCCCGGCGCCTCGATCAACCGGGAGACGCCGAGCGCGGTCAGACTCTTCCCGGAGCCGGACTCACCGACCACGCCGACGGATTCCCCGGCACCGACGGTGAAGCTGACACCCCGCACCGGTGTCACCGGCCCCGCGGCTCCGGGGAAGGCGACGCGCAGATCCTCCACGACCAGCACGGGGTCGCACTCGGCCGCCCCTGCCGCTCCCATCGGCTTCGGCGCAGGCCCAGCCGTCGGCGTCGGCTTCGGCTCCGGCGAGGAACGCACCAAGGACGGCAGGCCGGAACGCGCCCCCACCACCCCCGCCACGGTCTCCCCGAACAGATTGAACGCGAGCCCGGCCACCACCACCGCGACGCCCGGCGCGAGGGCCGCCGTGGGATTGACGTAGATCTGGTTGAGCCCCTCCCCGAGGAGCCGCCCCCAGTCGTAGTCCGGGGCCTGCACTCCGATGCCGAGGAACGAGAGCCCGGCGAAGGCGAGCAGCGCCATCCCCGCGCTGATCGTGGCGTTGACCACCAGCGGCTCGCCGATGTTGGGCAGCACGTGCCGTACGAGGAGCCGGATCCGCCCCACCCCGGCCACCCGCGCCGCCGCCACGAAGTCCCGCCCCGCGACCCCCGCGGCCAGCGTCTGCGTGAGGCGGGCGAACGCGGGCGCCATGGCGAGACCGATGGCGAGCACGGCCCCCTTGGCCCCGACCCCGAAGATCATGGCGAAGAACAGGGCGAGCAGCAGGCCGGGGAAGGCCACGGCGATGTTCACGGCCGAGGTCACGAGCCGCCCGGCCCACCGGGGGAGTACGGAAGGCGCCGTCCCCAGGAGCGTGCCGGTCACCACTCCGATCACCGTGGCCGTCACGGCGAGCACGAGCGAAAGCCGCGTGGCGACCAGGACGCGGGCGAGGATGTCCCGCCCCAGGCTGTCGGTGCCGAGCAAGTGCGCGCCGGTCGGCCCCTGTTGGAGGGCGTCCACGTCCACCGCCGACGCCCGGTCGCCCCAGAGGGCGGGCGCGAACAGGGCAAGCGCGATCAACAGCACCAGAAGCGCGGCGGAACAGGCCCCCACGGGCGTCCGGACGACAGCCAGGATCTTGATACCGGCGTTCCGCATGGCTCAGGCCTCCCGGATCGTCGAGCGTGGATCGAGCACGGTGAGCAACACGTCGACCAGCAGATTCACTGTCAGTACGCCGATCCCGTAGACGAGGACGATCCCCTGGACCACGGGGTAGTCCTTCTGCTGGATCGACTGCACGATCGTCGAGCCGAGGCCCGGCCACGCGAAGACGTTCTCCACCAGGACCGTCCCGGCCACCAGGCCGGTCAGGACGAGGCCGCCCATGGTCAGCGTCGCGGTGAGCGCGTTGGGCAGCGCGTGCCGTGCGTAGATCCGCCGTGCGGGCAGCCGTTTGGCGCGTGCCGTGCGGATGAAGTCGTCGCCGAGTACGGCCAGCATCTCGACCCGCACGATGCGCGCGAGGACGGCCGCGGGACCGACGGCCAGCGCGAGCACGGGAAGCACGTACGAACTCAGGTCTCCGCGCCCGGCCACGGGGAACCACCCCAGATGGACCGAGAACACGTAGACGAGCCCGACTGCCAGCAGGAACTCGGGGATCGCCGCGAGGAACACGCTGGTCGACGTGAACGCCAGCTCCCCGCCCCTGCGCCGGCCGCCCCGGGTCAGGACGGCCATGACCACGCCGACCGGTACCGCCACCACCATGGCGACGGCGAACGCCGCGAGGGCCAGTTGCGCCGTCGCGGGCAGGCGGTCACCGATCTGCTGCGACACCGGCAGGTTGCTCAGGACGGATGTGCCGAAGTCGCCGCCGCACACCGACCGCAGGTAGTGCAAGTACTGCGTGAGGAGACCGTCGTCGAGGCCGAGGGCCTGGCGCCGCGCGTTCACCGTCTCCACGGGCGCCGTCATGCCGAGCGCGGACCGCACCGGATCCCCGGGCATCAGGTGGATCATCACGAAGGCGGCGGTCACCACCACCCACAGCGACACCACGAACCGCCCTAGCCGCCGTCCGAAGAAGGACAGCCACGGGCTTCCAAGCACTCGCGCCGGCGCACCTGGTGGTGCGGGCCTGGCAACCACAGTGGACACCGGCATCGACCTCCGTCGGACTCCGTGTCGGAACCCAGCGAGTGTCGCGCCGGTCAGGGAGCGGGCGATTCGTTCCCGCGCACAAGAAGAAGCGGCCGGCTTGTGCCACAGGACAAGCCGGTCGGGCCGCTCCGTTGGTCTCGGCTGTGCAGCCGTTGGTCTCGGCTGTGCCGCCGTGGGACTCGTCTACGCCGCCGTGGGGCCCGTCGTCGTCCAGCCGGGGGCCTGCGGGTGCGCGGTGAGGTCGGCGTGGCGGACCTGATCGCCGCAGGCCGCGCAGGTCACGACCGGGAGCATCTCGTGGCCGCAGACGTGCTCGATGACCATCGGGCGGTCGTCGCCCTTGCGGAGGTGGCGGTCGCCCCAGGCCATCAGGGTCATCAGGACCGGCTCCAGTTCGAGGCCGGCCTGCGTGGGCCGGTACTGGAAGCGCTGCGGGCGTTCGCTGTAGGCGACCTTCTCCAGGACGCCGGCCTCCACCAGGCGGCGCAGACGCGTCGCGAGGATGTCGCGCGGGGCGCCGATGTTGCGCACCAGTTGGTCGAAGCGTCCGTTGCCGAGGCAGACCTCGCGCAGGACGAGCAGGGAGTACTTCTCGCCGACCAGGGCGAGAGCGTCGGCGATCGAGCAGGGGCGCGCATCCTTCATGCGGGCAGTCTAGGGGAGGGTTTGTTTTTCCAACTCACCGGGTTATGGTGAGTCCAGATTTCCTACTCACTGGTAATCGCCAGGGGGAGTCAGGGAGGAGGCGCCTCGTGCTGCCTTCTCCGGCGCTCCAGGCCCCTGGCCCTCTAGGAGGACCGCACCATGCGTGACGCCGTCATCGTCGAAGCCGTACGCACCCCGGTCGGCAAGGGGAAGCCGAACGGCTCCCTCGCCCACATCCACCCGGTCGAACTCCTCGCCCACACCCTGCGCACCCTCGTGGAGCGCACGGGCATCGACCCCGCGCAGGTCGACGACGTGATCGGCGGCTGCGTCGACCAGGTCGCCGAGCAGGCCATGAACACCACCCGTTACGCCGTCCTTTCCGCGGGCTTCCCGGAGTCGGTGCCCGCGACCACCGTGGACCGCCAGTGCGGTTCGTCCCAGCAGGCCGTGCACTTCGCCGCGCAGGGAGTCATCTCCGGGGCGTACGACATGGCCGTCGCCTGCGGTGTGGAGTCGATGAGCCGCGTCCCGATGTGGTCGAACGTCCCGGCGGGCGCCGACCCCTTCGGACCCGGCGTGGCCCGGCGCTTCCCCGAAGGGCTCGTCCCGCAGGGCATCAGCGCCGAACTCATCGCCGCCAAGTGGTCCATCAGCCGCGAGCGGATGGATGTCTTCGCGACGACCTCGCACCAGCGGGCGGCGCGGGCCTGGGACCAGGGCCTCTTCGACGCGGAGGTCGCCCCGATCGACGGCGTCACCCGCGACGAGTCCGTACGTCCCGCCACCACCCCCGAGATACTCGCGGGCTTGAAGCCCGCCTACGAGGACCCCGGCTTCGGCGAGCGCTTCCCGCAGATCGACTGGTCCGTCACGGCGGGCAACACCAGCCCCACCAACGACGGGGCGTCCGCCGTCCTCATCACCACCAGCGAGAACGCCGCACGGCTCGGCCTGCGCCCGCTCGCCCGGCTGCACAGCTTCGCCGTCACCGGATCCGACCCGCTCCTGATGCTCACCGGCATCCTGCCCGCCACCGAAAAGGTGCTGCGCAACGCTTCGTTGAGCCTCGACGACATCGACCTCTTCGAGGTCAACGAAGCCTTCGCCAGCGTCGTGCTCGCCTGGCTGCAGGAGACCGGAGCGGACCCCGAGAAGGTGAATGTGCACGGCGGGGCGATCTCGTTGGGGCATCCCCTGGGCGCCAGTGGCACGCGTCTCATGACCACCCTCGTCCACGCCATGCGGGCCCGCGGCGCGCGCTATGCGCTGCAGACCATGTGCGAGGCGGGGGGCCTCGCGAACGCCACCGTCCTCGAAGCGTTGTAGCGGAGCCCTACCGGCCCCGGAGCTGATTGCGCTTGAACCACGCCACCAGCGCCCCCGCAAGACCCGTCACCGCGATGAAGCCCATCGCGACGAGGAAAGCGGGGGACGTCGGCGTCGACGCGCGGGCGCCCGCGACGACGTACGCGGCGGTGTTCGGGATCGACCCCAGGCCGGTGGCGAGCAGGAACGGCAGCCACCCCATGCGGGACACCGCCGCGCAGTAGTTGGCGGCCGCGAAAGGGACCCCGGGAAACAGCCGTGCCGCCAGCATCGACCGGAAGCCGTGCCTGCTCAACTGCCCGTCGGCCGCCTTCAGCCAGCGCCCACGCAGCAGCGGGCGCAGCGCGTCCTGCCCCAGCATCCTGCCGAGCCCGAAGGCGATCCCGGAGCCGAGGACCGTGCCCGCGATCGCCGCGGTGAGGCCCGCTTGCGAACCGAACAGGGCGCCCGCCGCCAGATTGAGCAGCGGACGCGGCACGAACGCCGTGGTGCACAGGCCGTACGCGACGGCGAACACCGTCACGGCGGCGACACCGCCGAGTTGCCGGAGCCCTCCGTCGGACAGGAGCCGCTGTGGCTCGAAGAGCAGCACGCACGTCCCTGCCGCCGCGAGCAGCACCACCAGCAGAGACAGCCGCGACCAGGGCGAGAGCAGGGCCCTGGTGCAGCGCACGGCGAGGCCTTGCGGGCGGGCGGCGGCGGTGTCGAGCATCCGGGGAGACTAACCGACAAATGTGTGTGATCGCCGTATGGTGCGTCTCATGAGCGTCACAGTCGCAGGACGCGTCCCATGAGCGTCACCGCCCCGCACAGCCACTTGGCCGACACCGTCATGGAACGGCTCACCGCGACGTACGCGGCGGCGGCCGATCCGGTGCGGGCCGCGCAGGCACAGGCGTACATGAAGAACATCGCTCCCTTCCTCGGCCTGCCCGCGCCCCTGCGCCGCGAACTGACCCGCACGGTCCTCGCCGGGCTGCCGCGCCCCGACGAGGCGGACTGCACGGCGATCGCGCTGCGCTGCTGGGAACTGCCGGAGCGCGAGTACGCCTACTTCGCGGTGGACCATCTGCGCCGGCACGTGAAGCGCCTCTCGTCGGGCTTCCTGCCGGTCGCCCGCCACCTCGTGACGACGGTGTCCTGGTGGGACACGGTCGACGCGCTCGCCGCGCACGTCGTGGGCGGCCTGGTGGCCGCCGACCCGAAGCTCAAGGCCGAGATGGACGCCTGGATCGAGGACGAGGACCTGTGGGTGGCGCGCACCGCCCTCCTCCACCAGCTCCGTTACAAGGACACCACCGACGCCGGACGCCTCTTCGGTTACTGCCTGCGCAAGGCCGGACACCCCGACTTCTTCATCCGCAAGGCCATCGGCTGGTGTCTGCGCGAGTACGCCAAGACCGATCCGGAGGCCGTACGCGGCTTCGTCGAGCGGGAGCGCGGACGCCTCGCGCCGCTCTCGGTGCGCGAGGCCCTGAAGAACCTCTGACCGCGCCGGAGTTCACGAGTCACTCCCGCCGCCACCCGGCGAAAACCATTCGACGTACCCCCACCCGTCGGCAATGATCTGCGACATGTCCCGGTACGCCTTCCTCGCAGCTCCGACCGCAGTCGCGGTCGCTGCGAAGGCTGCCGTCCTCCTCTGCGCCGCACTTCCTGTCGACGGCGCCCGACGCTGACCCTCCCCGGACACTCCGGCGGACCCCATAGGGGGAGGGTCGGTCCGGCCCCGGGGTCCCCGTCCAGAGCGCGCACGCGACGCAGTGCGCCCAGGACTTCAGCTTCGAGTTCCGGAGAAGGAACCGCCATGTCCAAGACGGCATACGTCCGCACGAAACCGCACCTCAACATCGGCACGATGGGCCACGTCGACCACGGCAAGACCACCCTGACCGCCGCCATCACCAAGGTCCTCAGCGAGCGCGGCACCGGCACGTTCGTGCCCTTCGACCGCATCGACCGCGCCCCCGAGGAGGCGCAGCGCGGCATCACCATCAACATCGCGCACGTCGAGTACGAGACCGACACCCGGCACTACGCGCACGTGGACATGCCGGGCCACGCCGACTACGTCAAGAACATGGTCACCGGCGCCGCGCAGCTGGACGGGGCGATCCTCGTCGTCTCCGCGCTCGACGGGATCATGCCGCAGACCGCCGAGCACGTCCTGCTCGCCCGCCAGGTGGGCGTGGACCACATCGTGGTCGCGCTCAACAAGGCGGACGCGGGGGACGAGGAGCTGACCGACCTCGTCGAGCTGGAGGTGCGCGAGCTGCTCTCCGCGCACGGGTACGGGGGCGACTCCGTCCCGGTCGTACGGGTCTCGGGGCTGAGGGCGCTGGAGGGCGACCCGCGGTGGGCCGCGGCCATCGAGGCGCTGCTCGACGCGGTGGACACCTATGTGCCCATGCCCGAGCGGTACGTCGACGCGCCCTTTCTCCTTCCGGTGGAGAACGTGCTCACCATCTCCGGGCGCGGAACCGTCGTCACCGGAGCCGTCGAGCGCGGCACGGTGCGGATCGGTGACCGGGTGGAGGTGCTCGGCGCGGAGACGGAGACCGTCGTCACCGGTCTTGAGACCTTCGGCAAGCCCATGGAGTCCGCGCAGGCGGGCGACAACGTGGCGCTGCTCCTGCGCGGTGTGCCACGCGACGCCGTACGACGCGGGCACGTGGTCGCGGAGCCGGGCAGCGTCAGTCCACGTCGCCGCTTCATCGCGCAGGTGTACGTCCTGTCGACCAAGGAGGGCGGACGGTCGACGCCGATCGCGAGCGGCTACCGGCCGCAGTTCTACCTCCGCACCGCGGACGTGGTCGGCGACGTCGACCTCGGTGAGGCCGCGGTCGCACGGCCCGGCGACACCGTCACCATGACGGTCGAGCTCGGCCGCGACATGCCCCTGGAGACGGGCCTCGGCTTCGCGATCCGCGAGGGCGGGCGCACCGTCGGCGCGGGCACGGTGACCGAGGTCGGCTGACGTCCTGACGCCCGCCTCCCTCGGGGGATCCACCCCCGGGGGAGGCGGGCACAATGGACCGGTGACTGAGGACGAGAGCGCGGACGAGGCCATGGCCGTCATCAAGGACGTCGATCACGGCACCGCCAAGCTGATGCCGGACGTGGACCGGCCCCGCGCCTGGCTGCTCACGGTCGACGGAGCGCCCCAGTCGTACGTCGACCTGGACGAGCCCACTCACCTGGAGTTCGAGTACGCGCAGCGACTCGCGCACGTCCTGGACACGGCCGACGACCAGGACCGCCCCCTGGACGTGATCCACCTCGGCGGCGGCGCGCTCACCCTGCCCCGCTATGTCGCCGCGACCCGGCCGGGCTCGCGGCAGGACGTGGTGGAGGCGGACCGGGGACTGCTCGAACTGGTCACAGAGCGGCTGCCGTTGCCCGCGGAATCCGGGATCACGGTCCACGGCGCGGACGCCAGGCAGTGGCTGGAGGCAGCGGCGCCCGACAGCACCGACGTCCTCGTCGCCGATGTCTTCGGGGGCTCGCGGGTGCCCGCCCACCTGACATCGGTGGCCTACGCGCGCACCGCGGACCGGGTACTGCGCGCGGGCGGCCTCTATGCGGCGAACCTCGCCGACGGGGCGCCGTTCACCTTCCTCCGCTCCCAACTCGCCACCTTCGCCGAGGTGTTCGGGGAGGTCGCGCTCATCGCCGAGCCGAATGTGCTGCGAGGCCGCCGCTTCGGCAACGCGGTGCTCGTCGCCTCCCACGAGCCCATCGAGATCGAGGCACTGGCCAGGCGGGCGGCGGCCGACATCTTCCCCGCACGTGTCGAGTACGGGGCGGCGCTGCGTCTGTTCATCGGTGACGCGAAGCCGGTGCGGGACGAGGACGCGGTTGCGTCACCCGAGCCGCCCGACGGGGCCTTCAGCGTCGGCTGAGGCGACCGCGGGGTCGGCCGATGGGCCGCCGCTGGTGGGAGCGGGCACCTTGGCGATCTCCTTCGACGACGTGCGCCGCGTCAGATTGCGTACGTCCGGCACGAAAAGGACCAGCGCCGTCACCACTACCACCAGCGCCGCGCAGCCCCACAGCGACGCCGAACGCCCGAAGGCGAGCTCCGCCGGGCCAGCGAGCGCCGTGGCGAGCGGGACCATCGCGATCGAGCCGAACCAGTCGTACGCGGCGACACGCGACAGCTTGTCCTCGGGGATCTCCTGATGCATCGCCGTCATCCAGGAGACGCCGAACACCTCGATCGCGACGCCGCTGACGAACATCACCGCCGCGAGCCCCCACACCGGCAACGGCACCGCGAGCGCAGCCGAAGGCGCCGCCAGCGGGAAGACGCAGAGGGTGCCCGCCAGCAGCAGGCGCCGCGGCTTCCACCGCATCATCAGGAACGCGCCGCCGACCGTGCCCGCGCCGAAAGCGCCGAGCGCGAGCCCCCAGGGTCCGGCGCCCCCGAGTTCGTCCCGGGCGACCAGCGGACCGAAGACCGCCTCGGCCGCGCCGACCACCGCCACCACCACGGAGAACTGCGCGACGATCGCCCACAGCCACGGCCGGCCGGTGAACTCCCGCCAGCCCTCCCGTAGATCGGAGAGCAGCCCGCCCCCGGGTTCGCGCTTCGGTATGTGACTCACGTCGAGGAACGACCGCAGCGCTCCGGCCACCGCGAACGCCGCCGCGTCCACCGCGAGCACCCAGCCGGGCCCCATCGCGGCGACCATCAGACCGCCGAGCGCCGCGCCGCCGAGCCCGGCGCCCTGCATCGCCATGCGGTACAGGGCGAAGGCGCGGCTCGCCTGTTCGCCGCTGACGGTCGACATCAGCATGCCTTCGGCGGCCGGGCCGAAGAACGCCTGGCCGGTGCCGCCGAGCGCGGTGAGCAGCATCATCGACCAGAGCGGGGGAGTGCCGGAGATGACGAGCACCGCGAAGACCGCCTGCGAGAGGCAGTTGAGGGCGTTGGCCGCGACCATCACATGGTGGCGCGGAAGCCGGTCGGCGATCGCGCCGCCTATGAGCAGGAACAGCACGAGCGGCAGCGTGCGGGCCGCCGCCACCAGACCCACGTCACCGCCGTCACCACCCGAGTCGAGCACGGCGAACGCCGCCGCGATCAGGGCGCCGTGGCTGCCCAGATTGGTGACGATCGCGGCGGCGGTCAGCAGGCTGTAGTTGCGCCCGGCCCAGGAGGGGCGGCGCACGGCGGCGGGTTCGGTCACCAGGGGACTATCGCCGCCGGAACACCGACTTGCCAAACCGATTCCGCACGGGCCCGGAACCCCTCCGACGGCTGACGGCTCAGCGGATCAGGACTCCTCGGCGTCCCCGTTCAGGCGCACCGTGCTGAGGATCTTCTTCACCGTCGCGTCGGGGATCTCGTCCTTCACGCCCTTGGCGCCGTACAGCGACCAGGCGACGTACTCACCCTCGGAGTTCTTGAAGGCGAACGTCGTGGCCTTGCCGTCCGAGTCGCACTTGTCGTTCTTGGCGACGCCGGACGTCGTGGAGGTCGCGACGCTGCCCTTGATGCCCGACGTGGTCGTGAACGACTCCACCTTGCCGACCTTGATCTTCTTCTTGTCGGCCTTCTTCTGGTCCGTGTAGCCGCCGAAGACCCACCACGCGGAGTCGTTGCGCGCGACGTCCTTGGTGTTCTTCGCGCCGTTCTGGCCCTTGGTGCCGACGGCGCCGAGGGCGGTGTCGTCCTTCGTGCCGTCCTTGTCGTCGTCGGAGGAGCACCACTTGGACTTGTAGTACGCGGGCGCGGACATGCCGATGAGCGCGCTGCCGTCACCCTTCTCGCTGTCCTCGAAGCCGATGAAGGTGTCGGGGGTCTGCACCTCCCAGTCGGCCGGGACGTCGAAGGCGGTGCCCCACTTGGGGTTCACGACGACCTGCCAGCCCTTGATCGTCGGCTTCGGGCCGTTGCCCGTGCCGCGCTCGCTGCCGCCGTCGTCCGTCGGGCTCGGCTTCGGGGACGCGGACTTGGCGGGAGACTTCTTCTCCGGCTTCCCGTCCGCCTCGTCGTCCTTGTCACCACCGAGGACGAGGAAACCGGTCACTCCGGCGGCCACCAGGACGGCAAGCGCCGCGACGATCGCGGTGATCTTCGTCTTGTTTCCGTCCCCGCCCTGACCACCGCCCGGCTGGGGCGGCATCGGCGGCGGCGTGGGCGCCGCCCACTGCGGCTGCTCCGGCTGCGAGAAGGCGCCCGACTGCGGCTGCTGCTGGTATCCCGGCTGCTGATACGGGTTCGGCTGCTGGTACCCCGGCTGCTGGTACGGGTTGGGATTCTGGTCCTGCGGGTTCTGCTCGCCCCCGGGCGGCTGCTGTCCTGGCCACATGGGCAGTAACCATAGAGGGGCTCGTGGCCTGATGTCATCGCTGCCCCCGCAGGGGGGGGCGGCACATCGGGCCACAAGCCCCGGTGGAGTACGAAACGCCTCAGGACTCCGTGGGATCCCCGGACAGACGGACCGTGCTGAGGATCTTCATCACCGTCGCCTCCGGAATCTCGTCCTTGACGCCCTTGGCGCCGTACAGCGACCAGGCGACGTACTCACCCTCGGAGTTCTTGAAGCCGAAGGTGATCGCCTTGCCGTCCGAGTCGCACTTGCCGTTCTGCGGCGTGTTCGTCGAATGGGCGCGGGCGATGCTGCCCTTGATGCCGGCCTTCGTGGTGTACGGCTCCGCCTTCTCATTGAAGGTGAGGCTCTTCTTGTCCGGCTGCGTGTACCCGCCGAAGACCCACCACGGCACCTGGTTGATCGCGACCTCGTCGGTGCTCTTCGCGCCGTTCGCGCCCTTGGTGCCGACGGCGCCGAGGGCGGTGTCGTCCTTGGTGCCGTCCTTGTCGTCGTCGGAGGAGCACCACTTCGACTTGTAGTACGCGGGTGCGGACATGGTGATGAGCGGCTTCGCCTCGGCACCCTTCTTACCGTCCTCGAAGCCGATGAGAGTGTCGGGGGTCTGCACCTCCCAGTCGGCCGGGACGTCGAAGGCGGTGCCCCACTTGGGGTTCACGACGACCTGCCAGCCCTTGACCGTCGGCTTCGGGCCCTTGTTCGTGCCGCGCTCGTCCTCGCCGCCACCGGTCGCCGGGTCCGGCTTCTTGGAGGCGGACTTGGCGGGGGACTTGGACGGCTTCGCGTCCGCCTCGTCGTCCTTGTCGCCGCCGAGCACCAGGAAGCCGGTGACACCGGCGGCCACCACGACCGCCGTCGCCGCGACGATGGCGACCAGCTTGGTCTTGCCGCCGTCGCTGTTGCCACCGCCCCCGTCACCGCCGGCCTGGGGCGTCACGCCCATCGGTGCGGTCGGAGCGCTCCACTGCCCCTGCTGCTGTCCCGGCTGCCCCGGCCCCGGCTGCTGATAGGGGTTGGGCTGCTGGTATCCCGGCTGCTGGTACGGGTTCGGCTGCTGGTACCCCGGCTGCTGGTACGGGTTGGGATTCTGGTCCTGCGGGTTCTGCTCGCCCCCGGGCGGCTGCTGTCCTGGCCACATGGCGGGAAACGATACGGGGTGTTGGAGCGGACACGTCACGGACGCCCAGGGTGTGGCGCGGCCGTGACATGTCCGCCTGCTCAGGACGTCGGCTTCGCCCCGATCTCCCGCACCGTGCTGAGCATCTTCTCGACCGTCGCGTCCGGGACTTCGTCACTCACGCCCGATGCGCCGTGGAACGACCACGAGGCGAACGCGCCCTCGGAGTTCTTGAACGCGAACACCGTGGCCTTGCCGTCCGAGTCGCACTTGTCCTTCTTCTCCACGCCCGCGGACGAGGCGGTCGCCACACTGCCCTTGAGGCCCGACTTCGTGGTGTAGGGCTCGGCGGCCCCGGTCCTGATCTTCTCCTTGTCGGGCTGGGTGAAGGCGCCGTAGACCCACAGGCGCGCGTCCTTGCTCGCCACCTCGTCGGTGCTCTTGGCCCCCTTGTTGCCCCTGCTGCCCGCTGCCGCCAGGGACGTGTAGTCCTTGGTGCCGTCCCTGTCCTCGTCGGCCCCGCACCACTTCTCCTTGAGGTACGCCGGTGCGCCGAAGGCAGCGATGGGCTTGTCCTCGGGGTCGTCCGCCTCCGAGACCCAGCCGACCCAGTCCGTCGACTTCAGGTTCCACCCCGCGGGTACATCGAAGGCGATGCCGTGCTCGGGGTTCACGACGGTCTGCCAGCCCGGGACCGTCGGCTTCGGATCGCCGTCGTTGCGGCGGGAGTCGGAGCCGCCGGAGCCGGCCGGAGCCGGAGCCTCGGACGAGGACTTCGCGGGGTCCGGCTTCGCGCTGTCGTCCTTGTCGCCGCCGAGGACGAGAAAGCCCGTGACACCGGCGGCCACCACGACCGCGGCCGCGGCGACGACGGCGATGACCTTGGTCTTGTTGCCGCCGCCCCCTCCATTGTCTCCGCTGCCCTGCGGGGCCTGAGGTGTGCCGCCCGGAACGGTGGGCGCGTTCCACGGCGCCGGTTGCTGATAGCCCGGCTGCTGGTGCTGCTGGTACCCCGGCTGCTGGTACGGATTCGGCTGCTGGTTCGGCCCGCCCCCGGGCTGCCGCTCTCCTGGCCACATGCGCAGCAACGATAGGTGACCGTGATCTACGCGGAGCGGACTCCTGGCCAAAGAACGCTACCGATGGGTAACATCCCGGCCATGAGCGCTGACCAGATGTCGATAGGCGAGATGCTCGCCGCCACCGTGCCGATGGCCCGGACCCTGAACCTCGAGTTCCGCGAGACCACGCCCGAGAAGGCCGTGGTCGCCCTGCCCGACCAGGGTGACTACCACAACCACGTCGGCGGGCCGCACGCCGGAGCCATGTTCACGCTGGGGGAGTCGGCGAGCGGTGCGATCGTGCTCGCCGCGTTCGGCGAGCAGCTCTCGCGGGCCGTGCCCCTCGCCGTCCGCGCCGACATCGCGTACAAGAAGCTCGCCATGGGGCCGGTGACCGCCACCGCGACGCTCGGCCGCCCGGCCGCCGATGTCGTCGCCGAGCTGGACGCGGGGCAGCGCCCCGAGTTCCCGGTCGCGATCGCGATCCAGCGCGAGGACGGTGCCGTGACCGGCGAGATGACCGTCGTCTGGACGCTGCGCCCCAATAACTGAGTCGCGTACGGGCGTTCGCTTCCGTACGTTCGTTGAACACAGCGGCGTCGCACCGGCCGGGCCACGGGGGTCCCGACCGGCGCGGCGCCGTTCCTTCTGACACCATCCAGCCGTTTCGGGCGCCCTTTTGTTCAACTCATTGACACGAGTCAGCAGTGGTCATAGTTTCCGGCCGCCAGGGTTGACGTCTTCAAGGGAGTCGCCGGATGAGATACATGAGACGCACGGGACGTAAGCGAACTGCCCGAACCACCCTCACAGTCCTCGCCGCCGCCGCGGCCCTGATCACCCCGCACGCCGCACAGGCCGCACCGGACAGCGCGTCCAGGACGAGCGGCGGCGGCACGCTCGTCCGTACGGACGCGGGCTGGCTGCGCGGCGAATCCACCGCCGAGGGGCGGCAGTTCCTCGGCATCCCGTACGCACAGCAGCCCGTCGGCGACCTCCGCTGGAAGGAGCCACGTCCCGCCAAGCCCTGGCAGGGCGTGCGCGGCGCGACCTCCTTCGGCAACCGCTGCGTACAGAACGCCAGTTGGGACCCCGGCTACGAGAACCCCAGCCACACGGAGGACTGCCTCGACCTCAACGTCTACGCGCCCAAGGGGCAGTACAAGCCTCGGCCCGTCATGGTCTGGCTGCACGGTGGCGGGCTCACCGCGGGCGCGGGGGAGGACATCGTGCCCGACGCCTTCGCCCGGCGCACCGGCACGGTGGTCGTGACCGTCAACTACCGCCTCGGCGCCATGGGTTTCCTCGCGGGCAAGGGCCTCGACGGTGAGGCGTCCGACCGCGTTTCGGGCAACTACGGCATGCTCGACCAGCAGGCCGCGCTGCGCTGGGTGCGCGCCAACATCGGCTCGTTCGGCGGCGACCGGCAGCGCGTCACCATCGCGGGCGAGTCGGCGGGCGGCCGCTCCGTCTGCACCCAACTCGCTTCGCCCACCGCCAAGGGCCTCTACCGCGCGGGCATCGTGCAGAGCGGCGCCTACGGGGACTGCGCGGCCCGGGAGCGCGACGAGGCGCTCACGCAGGGCGCGGCCTTCGCGAAGAAGGCGGGCTGCGCCGACCCGGCGACCGCCCTCGCCTGTCTGCGGAAGAAGCCCGCCAAGGAGATCCTCGCGGCGCAGGCCGGGTTCGACTGGGGTCCGGTGGCCGGCGGTGACTTCCTGCCGGTCCAGCCGGAGGAGGCGTACGAGAACGGGAGCGCCGCCCGCGTGCCGGTCCTGAACGGCGCGAACAGCGACGAAGGGACGCTCTTCGCCTACGGGCAGTTCGACGGACAGGGCAAACCGCTGACCGAGGAGCAGTACCCGGGCGCGCTCACCCGGACGTACGGCGCCGAGCTGGGCGCCAAGGTCCTCAAACGCTATCCGCTCTCAGATCACGCCTCGCCGACGCACGCGTACGCGGCCGCCCAGGGCGATCAGATGTTCGCCTGCCCGGCGCTGCGCATGGACAGGTCGCTCGCCGGTCGCGGCCCCGTCTACGCCTACGAGTTCGCCGACCGCACCTCGCCGCCCTTCGCCTCGATCCGCGATGCGGGCAGGACGTTCGACTTCGGGGCGACCCACGTCAACGAAGTGCAGTACCTCTTCAGGCACTTCGGGCTCGCGTCGCCGCTCAACGCGGAGCAGAAGGTTCTGGCCCGGCAGATGGTCCAGTACTGGGGCTCCTTCATCCACGGCGGTGCGCCGCGTGCCGATGGCCAGCCCGCCGCGCCCGACCAGCGGACGCAGCCGGGCCAGGTGCTCTCGCTGCGGACCGCGTCCGCCGGAGGGAACGAGCTGAGCACTGCTGTGGCCCGTGAGCACCGGTGCGACCTGTGGGACTCCGCCCCGGCCGACGCCGGGTGAGCGGGTAGGCTGCCCGGCGTGCGCGATCTTGGGGGGAACGCGCACGCCGGGTACACGCACATCAGCACAGGAGGAACCGGCGTTGCACGTCCAGGAATGGCTGGAGACCGTACCGGCCGTCAGTATCTACGCGCTGGTGGGCGTGGTCATCGGTCTGGAGAGCCTGGGCATCCCGCTGCCGGGTGAGATCGTCCTCGTCTCCGCCGCGCTGCTCTCCTCGCAGCACGGCGAGCTCAACCCCGTCATCCTGGGGATCTGCGCCACCGCGGGCGCCATCATCGGCGACTCCATCGGGTACGCGATCGGACGCAAGGGCGGCCGGCCGCTCCTCGCCTGGCTCGAACGGAAGTTCCCCAAGCACTTCAGCGCCGCGAATGTCGGCAGCGCCGAGCAGTCGTTCCAGAAGTGGGGCATGTGGGCGGTCTTCTTCGGCCGCTTCGTCGCCCTGCTCCGGATCTTCGCGGGGCCCCTCGCGGGCGTCCTTCGCATGCCGTACTGGAAGTTCCTCATCGCCAATGTCCTGGGCGGCATCGTCTGGGCGGGCGGCACCACCGCCGTCATCTACTACATCGGTGTCGTCGCCGAGGACTGGCTCAAGCGGTTCTCGTACTTCGGCCTCGCCATCGCCGTGCTGATCGGCGTCGGCTCCATGCTGCTCGTCAAGCGCCGCGCCAAGAAGTCGGCTGCGGCGCGCGAAACCGAGAACGCCGTGGCGTCGGCGGCCGAGCCGGTCCCCGTTCCGGCCGCCGACTGACGTCACTTCGCGTGGGCGTCCTTGTGGGCCTTGGCCAGCTCGACGTACATCGTGCCGTTGAGGGTGATGCCCGCGCGCTCCTCGTCCGTGAGCGGCCTGCGCACCTTGGCGGGAACACCCGCGACCAGTGAGCCGGGCGGCACGATCATCCCCTGCGGCACAAGGGCCTGCGCCGCGACCAGCGAACCGGCGCCGATCACCGCGCCGTTGAGGACCGTAGCGCCCATGCCGATGAGGCAGTCGTCCTCGACGGTGCAGCCGTGCAGGACGGCGTTGTGGCCGACCGAGACCCGCTCGCCGATGGACATCGGGAAGCCCAGGTCGACGTGGAGGCTGCAGTTGTCCTGGATGTTGCTGTCGGCGCCGACGACGATCGGCCCGCCGTCCGCGCGGATGACCGCCCCGTACCAGGCGCTCGCACCGGCGTTCAGCGTCACCTCGCCGATGAGTACGGAGGTGGGCGCGGTGAAGGCGTCCTGATCGATCTTCGGGTCCTTGCCGCCGATCCCGGTGATGAGTGCCTCGTGGCTCATCGGATTTCTCCATTCGTACGTGTCTCGCGCCTGGCGGAACCGTACGGGACGGGGGCGGGCCCGCCGCCCTGTGGGGTGAAGATCACAGGGGTCCGGGCTCACCGGGGCGCGCGGGGCTGAGTAACGTGAGCGCGTGCCGAAGAACAGGAACACGTTCTCATCCGGGGTCGCCGACTGGCGGCGCCGCGCGACCCAGCGCGCCGTCCACGCGGGCTGGGCCTGGGTGCAGCGGACGGGAGCCGTCACCGCGCAGCGGCCGGGGAGGCTGCGGTTCGGCGCGATAGGACAGGGCACGAAGCTGTCCTTCCCGCAGGGGACCGTCTTCGGTGAGCCGTGGATCCGCATCGGCGACCACTGCATCATCGGCGAGCAGGTCACCCTCACCGCCGGGATGATGCCCGACCTGGACCTCGGGCCCGACCCGATCCTGCGCATCGGCAACGGCGTCGTGCTCGGCCGTGGCAGCCATGTCATCGCCGACACCACGGTGACGATCGGCGACGACTGCTACTTCGGACCAACGGTGTACGTGACGTCCACGAACCACTCGTACGACGATCCGCACACGCCCATCGGCAAGCAGTGGCCGCGGATGGAGCCCGTCGAGATCGGACCCGGCTGCTGGATCGGCACGAACGCGGTGATCCTGCCGGGGGCGAGGCTCGGCCGCAATGTCGTGGTCGCCGCGGGCGCGGTCGTGCGGGGCTCCGTGCCCGACCACTCCGTGGTGGCCGGAGCGCCTGCCCGCGTGGTGCGGACCTGGGACCCGGAGGCGGGGTGGCAGCCGCCTTTGCGGACGCCCGCGCCTGTGCCTATTCCTGACGGGGTCACGCCGGAACAACTTCTTGCCCTGGGGGAGTTGGAGGGGTAGGCGCCGTTTTCCCTCGGCTGCGGGTCTGTGGGGGCTTGTCGCGCAGTTCCCCGCGCCCCTGCGAGGCGTTGCTCAGCTGGCCAGCAGTACCGTGCCCACCAAGGCCAGGCCCGCCCCCGCCGCCTGCACCCCGCGCAGCCTTTCCTTCAGTACCGCCCGTGCCGCGAGCGCCGTGATCACCGGGTACGTCGAGGACAGCACCGCGGCCAGCGTGACCGGGCCGTTCTGGGCGGCGATCGAGTACGTGCCGTTGGCCGCGACATCGGCAAGGCCGACGAAGGCGAGCGCCGGGAGCGCCGCCCAGATCACCCTCATGCCCGTGCCCTCGGGGAGCGCGATGCCGCCCCGCTTCACGGAGACGAACAGCGCGGCCCCGCCGGCGGCCACGTTCGTCACGCGCTGCACGAACAGGGCGAGGAACAGCCCGGTCAGGTTGCTCGACGCCTCGGAGATCAGGGCGAGGACCGCGCCGAAGCCGAAGGCCGCGAGGAGAGTGAGCAGTACCGCCTGTCGCTGCACGGGGGCGCCGCGCAGCTCGGGGCCGCCCGCGAGCACGATCCCCACGATGGCGACGGTGAGCCCGGCGAACTGCGGGACCCCCGGCCGCTCGCCGAGGAAGAGCCCAACGCCCACCGGCACGACGACGCCCACGGAGGCGAGCGGGGAGACGACGCTCATCGGGCCGATCGCCAGGGCCTTGTAGAAGGCGAGCATCGCCACCGGGCCGAGCAGGCCGGCCGCCACCGCGAACCACAGCTGCGGCCCCCATTCCGTCCAGCCGCCCGTGGCGACCACGATCACGCCGAGGACGATCACGGCGATGGTCTGCGAGGCGACGACGACGGTGAGCGCGGGGATGCGTCGCGTCAGCAGTCCACCGCCGAAGTCGGCCAACCCGTACATCAGGCTGGTGGCCAGAGCGAACAGTGCTGTCATCGAAGATCCTCGCAGTACAGTGTGGTGAACCCTTAGGTGCACCACACCGTAGTTCAATATCCTGAACTCTGTCATCCAAAATATTGGACGGAATGTGTCGGACCTCGATCAGCTCACCCAGTCCCTCGCCCGCAACCTCAAGCGCTGGCGCTCGGAACGGGGCTTCACGCTCGACGCGCTCGCTGCCCGCGCGGGCGTCAGCCGCGGCATGATCATCCAGATCGAGCAGGCAAGGACCAACCCCAGCGTCGGCATAACGGTCAAGCTGGCCGACGCCCTCGGCGTCAGCATCACCACGCTCCTCGACTACGAACAGGGCTCCCACGTCCGGCTCGTACCGCCTGAGCAGGCGGTGCGGATGTGGTCCACGGAGGCGGGCAGCAGTACGACGCTTCTTGTCGGGACCGAGGCGCGCGGGCCCTTCGAGCTGTGGGCGTGGAAGCTGATGCCCGGCGAAGGAAGCGACTCGGACGCGCACCCGCCGGGGACCATGGAGTTGCTGCACGTGGCCGCGGGCGAACTGACGCTCCTCGTGGACGGCGTGGAGCATCTCGTGCCCGCCGGGTCGTCCGCTTCCTTCGAGGCGAACGTGCCTCACGGCTATCACAACAAGGGTGCCGTGCCGGTCGAGATGACCATGTCGGTGTCGGTGCCCCCGGCGCACGCCTCGTCGTACTGACTCCCGCCGCGCCTGTTAGCGTGCCGTCATGCGTGCACCCATGGGGAATTTCGACGACGTCCGTCCCGCGCCCGAGGCCCTCGATCTCCTGGTCGCGCCCGTCGCCGACGCCGTGCGCGGCTGGAGCGGGACCGTCCCCGCCGAGCAGATCCTCCACGTCGACACCGACCCGCGGTGGGCCGACACCGCCACCTTCGTGGAGCACTACGGCCAGGACATCCTGGAGCGTTCCGCGAACTGCGTCGTCGTCGCGGGCAAGCGCGGCGGCGAGACCTCGCTCGCCGCGTGCCTGGTCCTGTCCACGACCCGCGTCGACGTGAACGGCGTCGTGCGCCGCCAACTCGGCGCCCGCAAGGCATCGTTCGCGCCGATGGACACGGCGACCGGCGAGACCGGCATGGAGTACGGCGGCGTCACCCCGATCGGCCTGCCCGCCGGGTGGCCGCTGCTCGTGGACGCCGCCGTCGTCGACCTGCCGCACGTCCTGATCGGCAGCGGCAGCCGCCGGGGCAAGCTCATCGTGCCCGGCAAGGCGTTCGCCGAGCTGTCGAACGCGGTCGTACTCGAAGGGCTCGGCGTCGCCGCCTGACGCGGGCAGGGCTCACGCGCCGTTCACCGGCAGACTCACCCGCAGACGCCCGATTCACGCAGCCGGGCGATGGCCTGTCGGTCGCGCCCCAGCTCCCCGAGGATCCGCTCGGTGTGCTCGCCCGCGGCCGGCACCGGATCCATGCGCGGGGCGACGCCGCTCAGGTCCGCGGGCGGCACCAGCGCCTGAACGGGGTCCTGGCTGCCCGGAATTGCCACCTCCCGCCAGCGGTCGCGCTCGGTGAGCGCGGGGTGGTCGAGGAACTCGGTGACCGAATTGACGCCCGCGTTGGCGATGTTGGCGCGGTCGAGCAGCTCCATCGCCTCCTCGCTGCCGAGTTCGGCGAAGCGCGCGGAGATGATCGCGTCGAGTTCGTCGCGGTGCGCGACGCGGTCGGAGCCGGTGGCGAACCGCGGGTCGTCGGTCAACTCGGGCCGCCCGACGACCTGTTCGCACAGAGCGGCCCACTCACGCTCGTTCTGCACGGACAGCAGGACGTCCTTGCCGTCGGACGCGGTGAACGGGCCGTAGGGCGCGACCGTCGCGTGCCGTGCGCCGACGCGCGGCGGCTGCGTGCCGCCGTAGCGCGTGTAGTACGCGGGCTGGCTCATCCACTCGGCGAGCGCGTCGAAGAGGGAGACCTCGACCGCTGGGGCGCGCCCCTTGGTCGCCCGGGTGAAGAGCGCGGAGAGGATGCCGCTGTAGGCGTACATCCCGCCCGCGATGTCCGCGACCGAGATCCCCGCCCGCACCGCCTCGTCGGGCGTGCCGGTCAGCGAGAGCAGCCCGGTCTGGCACTGCACGAGCAGGTCGTACGCCTTCCGCTCGGACCAGGAGCCGCTGGTGCCGTACCCGCTGACGGTGCAGGGGATCAACGAGGGGTAGCGGGCCTGGAGTTCGCCCGCCCCGAGGCCGAGACGGTCGGCGGCACCGGGAGCCAGGTTCTGCACGAACACGTCGGCGCCCGCGAGGAGTTCGTGCAGGATCTCCTTGCCCTCATCTGACTTGAGATCCAGGGTGAGGGACTCCTTGGAGCGGTTGAGCCAGACGAAGTAGCTGGCCTGGCCGTGCACCGTGGTGTCGTAGCGGCGGGCGAAGTCGCCGCCGCCGGGGCGCTCGACCTTGATCACGCGGGCGCCGAGGTCGGCCAGCTGGCGGGTGGCGAAGGGAGCGGCGACGGCCTGCTCCAGGCTGACGACGGTGATGCCCTCCAGGGGGAGGTGCCCGGTTGGTTCGTGGTGCGTCGTCGCCATGACTGCCTTTCGTTCGCGGGTGCTGCCTGAGTCTGTACGGTCACACAGGACGCCTCCTCAGTCGTCCTCGCCCACGACCGACTTGGACACGAGCCGTCCGTCGGCGAAGCAGAGGCGGTAGCCGTCGCCGGACATGAAGCGGGTGCTGTAGTACGCGCAGTCCTGGCCGCGCGGCGTCGCGGGCGCGCCGTCCGGCGCGCCGTCCCTGGTGAACCTCGGCAGCCGGGACTCCACTTCGTCGCGCGGCTCCCCGGCCGTCAGGCCGTCGTACACCTCACGGTCGAGGACCGAGAAGACGGAGCTGATCAGGCTGAGGGGGATCATGAGGAACAGGATTCCGGCGAGGACCGCCGGCGGGGCGAGGACCGCCTGGATGAGCCGTCTTCTGATCTGCCGCCTGGCCAGGTCCAGTTCGCGTGCCGAGGCGGTCGGCCGGGGCGGTTCGACGGCGCGAGGGGCGGCTCCCGCCGCGGGCAGCTCGGCGGTCACATCGAAGCCGCCGTCGTCCGTGGGGCCCGCGCGCAGCGTGCCGCCGGCCAGGCGCACCCGCTCGTCGAGGCCGACGAGTCCGCTGCCGCCCGACGCCACCCCGGGCAGGCGTCCGGCCGGGGCAGGGCCGTTCACCACGGTCAGGCGCAGCGTGTCGCCGTCCCGCGCGACGCGGACCCGGACCGCGGCGCCGGGCGCGTGCTTGGCGGCGTTCGTCAGGGACTCCTGGACCACGCGGTGGACGGCGAGGGCGACCATCGGCGGCAAGTCATCCGTGGCCCCCGACCGTTCGAGGGTGACCTCGACCCCGGAGGCCCGCGCACGCTCGACCACGGTGTCCGCGCTCTCCTCCGACGGCGCTCTCGGCGGCACTTCGTCGTCGGCCCGCAGCACGCCGATGATCTCCCGCAGCCGTTCGGTCGCCGCCCCCGCCGCCTCCCGCAGTTCGCCGACGGCAGCCTGCTGGCGGGCGTCGAGGGTGGGGTCGACTTCGAGGGCGCCCGCCTGGACCGCGATGAGCGTCAGGTCGTGGCCGAGCGAGTCGTGCATGTCGCCCGCGATCCTGGCCCGTTCGCGGATACGGGTGCGGTCGGCGACGGCCTGCTGCTCGTGTTCCATGCGCTCGGCGAGCCGCCAGCCGGTGGCCATCAGGTCGGCGTACTGACGGCGGTAGCGGCCGAGCAGCCAGGGCAGCACCACGCCGATCAGGAGTGTCAGGAGCATCGTGGGCCAGTCCCACAGATCGCTCGCCACGATCGCGCACAGCACGAGCCCGGCCACGGCGACCGCCCCGAAGAACCACAGCGCGGGACGCACCGCGACCGTTCGGCTGCCGGCGAGATACCCGAAGACGGCCAGGGCCGCCCAGTAGGCGGGCGTGAGCATCTCCGGGTCCGTCATCAGACTCAGCGCGACCGGCACGGCGAGCGCGGCGAGCGGCCACCGCCTGCTGAACGCGACGGCGCCTCCGAGCAGCGGGACACCCACGGCCGCCACGACCGCGTCGCGTCCGTCGAGACCGAGGGCGGCCGAGACCGGTGGCGCGCACACCACGAGCCACAGCCCGATGTCGAAGAGCCGGGTGAGCCAGCCGTTTGCGCCGCGCATCCGCCAAGCATCGCCGATCACCCCCGGCCCGCGCCCCTGACGAAAGTAGGGGCTCGCCACTCCCGGCCCTGGGGGCGCTCACTCCCCGCCGACGAGCCCCGCCTCGTACGCGAGGATCGCGGCCTGTACCCGGTTCTTGAAGCCGAGGCGGGCCAGGACCTGGCTGACGTACGCCTTCACCGTGCCCTCGACGACGTGCAGCCGCCCGGCGATCTCCGCGTTCGACAGCCCGGCCCCGACCAGCGCGAGCACCTCGCGCTCGCGGGCCGTCAGCTCCTCGACGCGGGCCCGCGCGGTGGCCTGCTTGCCGAGCTGCCCCGCCCCGAGGTGGGAGATGACCCGCCGCGCGATCGACGGGGAGAGATACGCGCCGCCATCGGCGACGGCCTGGACCCCGGCGATCAGCTCGCGTGGATTGCCGGACTTGAGGAGGAAACCGGCGGCTCCCGAGCCGAGAGCGCTCGCGATGTACTCGTCCTCGGAGAACGTGGTGAGCATCGCCACGGCCGCATCGGGCGCGACCTTGCGCAGCTCGGCCGCCGCCTGGAGACCGTCGAGCCGGGGCATCCGGATGTCGAGGAGACAGACGTCCGGGCGGTGCCTGAGCGTGAGGTCGACCGCCTCGCGCCCGTCGGCGGCCTCGGCGACGACCTCGATGCCATCGGCCGTGCCGAGGATCGCCCGCACCCCGGCCCTGATCATCGCCTCGTCGTCGGCAAGCAGCACTCGGATCATGCGAGCACGCTACCCCGGCCGTTCGGGACCTTACGAAAGTGCAGGGCAGGTGCTGACCAAGGTCCCCTGCCCCAGGCCGCGCCGCTTCGTAGCGTCCCTGTCATCACCGCCCGCGCCACCGAAGGCGCGGGCACCGAGAGGGACTTGGGGGCGGGTGTTTGCGATCGCCGTTCACCTGATGCTCATGAGTGTCCTGACCGTCGGCCTCGCGGCCATCGTGCGCAGTTCAGCCGGGGCCATCACCGTGCTGTTCGTGCTGCTGCTCATCGTGCCGACGATCCTCCAATCGATTCCCCTCGACTTCCTCACGAACCTGGCGCAGATCCTGCCCCAGGCGGCGGGCACGCAGTTCCTCACCGGCCAGGCGGACCTCTGCGGTCCCGCCACCGGGCTGCTGCTCCTCGCGGCCTGGACGGCCGCGTCCCTGACCCTGGCCACGGCGATCCTCGGGCGCCGCGACGCCTGAGCCCTTCATCACCGAACTCCCCGAACGGAGACCGGATCTGTCATGCCCTCGACATCCGCCCCCTTGACGCCCTCCGCTCCCCCCGTCCCCAGCTCGTACGTCACCTCCATCGCCGACTCCGAGGAGCAGATCCGGGCCGCCCAGCGGCTGCGGTACCGCGTCTTCGGCGAGGAGATGGGCGCCGCTCTCCACACCTCCCTGCCCGGCCACGACGTGGACCCCTACGACGACCTCGTGGACCACCTGATCGTCACCGACACCGCCACCGGCGAGGTCGTCGGCACCTACCGCCTGCTGCCGCCGGGGCGGGCCGAGCGGTCCTACTCGGACAGCGAGTTCGATCTGCGCGCCCTTGACGGACTGCGGTCCTCCACGATCGAGGCGGGCCGCTCCTGCGTGCACCCCGACCACCGCTCGGGCGCGGTGATCAACCTGATGTGGTCGGCGCTCGCCCGCTACGTCCTGCTCTCCGGCCACCGCTATCTGGCGGGCTGCGCCTCGGTGCCGCTGGCCGACGGCGGCAAGGCGGCTTCCAGCGCCTGGCTGCTCGGCACGTCCAAGCACGCGTCCCCGCCCGAGCTGCGGGTGTATCCCCGGCGCCCCTGGGTGCCCACCGCGCCGACGGTGGAACAGCCGGTATACGCCGACCTGCCGCCGCTGCTGAGGGGGTACCTCCGCCTCGGTGCGTGGATCTGCGGGGCGCCCACGCACGACCCCGAGTTCGATGTCGCCGACTTCTTCGTCCTCCTCGACATGGACCGGCTCGGTGACCGCTACCGCCGCTACTTCCTGGGGGAGACGCCATGAGCCCCACGGGAGCCCCGGCGGCGCTGTGCACCCCGGCCTGCGTCACACCCTCGGCGCCGCAGGTTCCGCCGGCCGAACTGGCCCGCCGGTACGCGGCGTTGGCGTACGAGATCGGCATCGGCGTGGCTCAGGGCGAGCGGCTCGCCGGGCCGCGCGCGCTGCGGGCACGGGCCCGGGGGATCCTGGGCGCGCTCGGCATACGCCTCGAGGCGGGGCCCGGGCTGCTGACGGTGACCGGTTCCCGCCCCGGCACTCTGATCGTCGCCAATCACATCTCCTGGCTCGACGTCGTCAGCCTGCTCGCCGTCGAGCCGGTGACCGTCCTCGCCAAGCGCGAGGTGGGCCAGTGGCCGGTCATCGGCGCGCTCGCCCGGCGGGCCGGGTCCCAGTTCATCGACCGCGACGGACTGCGGCAACTGCCCCATGTGGTCGCGGAGCTGGCGTCGACCCTGAGCTCAGGCCGCTCAGTCCTCGTCTTCCCGCAGGCCACGACCTGGTGTTCCGTCGCGGGTGGCCGCTTCAGGCGGGCCACCTTCCAGGCGGCGGCCGACGCCGGCGCGCCCGTACGGCCGGTGACCATCCGCTACTACCAGCACGGCACGCGCAGCACCACCGCCGCCTTCCTCGGCGACGAGACCTTCGGGGCCTCGCTGCACCGCGTGGCCCGCGCCCGGGGACTGACCGTGCGGGTCACCGCGCACGCCTCGCTGCGCGGCTCCGACCGGCGAACGATGGCCGCGGAGGCCCAAGCGGCCATCGGGGCACATGAGTTGCCCGCTCATACCTGAAGCTTGATTGAGGTCAAGTGGGGCGTGCCTCACGGGAACTCGGGCCCCTCCGCGGCCGACTCCTGAACAGGCGCGGGCGCGACGGTTCCGCGCTGTCGCGTTCACGAGTGTCAGGAGAGCGGCGATGAGCGATCGCCCCCAACTGCCCCTGCTCTGCGGGTTCCTCGCGCTGCTCGCGGTGATCTTCGCGGTGTCGTACGCCGTGGGGGATGCCGTCGGGCCGGTCGCACCCGGGATGCAGCGGACCGAGACCGAGACGGACAAGGAGCCCGGCGATGGCGGCGGCGGGTCTCATGGGGGCGGAGGCATGGGGGACATGCACTCCGGCGGCGGCCGATGAGCGGATCCGTGGCGCCCGGAGCCGCGCCCGGTGCCGCCGCCGACGTGGTCACCGACCTGGCGGTCGGCGGGATGACCTGCGGCGCCTGCGTGGCACGCGTCGAGAAGCGGCTCGGCAGGCTGGACGGCGTGAACGCGGTGGTGAACCTGGCCACCGGGCGGGCCAGGGTGACCCATCCGACGGCCGTCTCCCTCGGTGAACTCGTCGCGGCGGTCGAGCGAGCGGGCTGCACGGCGGAACCCGTCCGGCAGCCGGAGCGGGCCCAGGAGCGCCCACCCGCATCGGATTCCGGGCCGGAGCGCGACGAGCACGTACGAGGTGAACGCGACCGCCTCCTGACCGTCGCCCTGCTGGCGGCCCCCGTGCTCCTCCTCTCGATGGTGCCCGCCCTGCAGTTCCGCAACTGGCAGTGGCTGTGCTTCGTGCTGACCGCGCCGGTCGCCGTCTGGGGCGCCTGGCCGTTCCACGCCCGCGCGCTGCGTGGCCTGCGGTACTCCGCGGCGACCATGGACACGCTCGTCTCCCTCGGCGTCGCCGCCTCGTTCGCCTGGTCCTCGTACGCCCTCTTCATCGGCGGTGCGGGCCACCCCGGCATGCGGATGCCGTTCAGCCTGCTGCCGACCGCGCCGGACGGGGCCGCGCACATCTATCTGGAAGCGGTGGTGGGCGTACCGCTGTTCGTCCTGACGGGCCGGTACCTGGAGGCGCGCGCCCGGCACGGGACGGGCGCGGCGCTGCGCTCCCTGGCGAGCCTGACCGTCAAGGACGTCGAGGTCCTCGACGACGACGCGGAACGGACCATCCCCCTCGCCCGGCTGCGCGTCGGCCAGAACTTCGTCGTGCGGCCGGGGGAGCGGGTCGCCACCGATGGCGTGGTACGAGAGGGCAGCTCGGCCCTGGACCTCTCCCTGGTCACGGGGGAGAGCGAGCCCGTCGAGGTCGGCCCCGACGCCCCGGTGACCGGTGGCGCCGTCAACGTCGGAGGGCTGCTCCTGGTGCGTGCCACGGCGGTCGGCGCCGATACGCGGCTCGCCCGCATCACCCGCCTGGTCACCGAGGCCCAGGCGGGCAAGGCGCGGGCGCAGCGGCTCGCGGACACGGTGGCGGGTGGGTTCGTGCCGGTGGTGCTCGCGCTTGCCGTCACGGTGCTCGGCTTCTGGCTCGGCGCTGGAGCCGCCCCGCAGTCCGCCGTGACGGCGTGCGTGGCGATCCTGGTCGTGGCCTGCCCCTGCGCGCTCGGCCTCGCGACCCCCACCGCCCTGCTCGCCGCCACCGGGCGTGGCGCCCAACTCGGCGTCCTGGTGCGCGGACCGCGGGCCCTGGAGACCTTGCGGCACGTCGATGCCGTGGTCCTGGACAAGACCGGCACGCTCACCTCCGGGCGGATGAGCGTCGCCCGGGTCACCGTGACGGCGGACGGTATCGGACGGGACGACGTACTGCGGCTCGCCGGTGCGGTGGAGCGGGGTGCGGAACATCCGCTGGGCCGGGCGGTCGTGGCGTACGCGGGGCGTGACCTGCCCCGGGTGACCGGGTTCCGTGCCACGCCTGGCAGCGGGGTGAGCGGCCGCGTCGAGGGCTTCGCCGTCGAAGTCGGAGCCCCCGAGGGTGAGTTGCCCGACGAGCTGGCCCAGGCGCTGACCGCTGCCGAAGCCGCCGCGCACACCGCGGTCGTGGTCCGCGTGGACGGCGCGGCCCAGGCCCTGATCGCGATCGGTGACGTCGTACGCCCGGGGAGCTACCGAGCCGTCGACCGGCTCCGCCGCCTCGGCGTGCGTCCGGTGCTCGCCACCGGGGACCGCGAGGCGACGGCCCGCGCGGTCGCCGCGGACCTCGGCATCACAGAGATCCACGCGCGCTGCACACCCGAAGGAAAGGCCGACCTCGTAAGGGAGTTGAGGGAGGCGGGCCACCGTGTCGCCGTCATCGGGGACGGTGTGAACGACGCGGCCGCCCTCGCGGGCGCGGACCTCGGCATCGCCATGGGCGGCGGCACCGACGCGGCCGCCGGAGCCGCCGACGTCACGCTCGTACGCGGCGACATCGAGACCGTCGCGGACGCGGTCCTCCTGGCCCGCCGCACCCTGCGCACGATCCGGACGAACCTCGTCTGGGCGTTCGGCTACAACGCGGTCACCGTGCCTTTGGCGGCGGTCGGCCTGCTCGACCCCATGGTCGCGGCCGCCGCGATGTCGGTCAGCTCGCTCCTGGTGGTGGGCAACAGCCTGCGGCTGCGCAGCTGGCGGCCGAGTCCGGTGCGGGGCGGTGCCGCACGGGCACGGAAGGGCGGAACGCGATGAGCGAGGCCTTCCGGTCGGCAGTCGGCCGCCTCCGCCGCCCCCTGCTCGCCGCACTCGCACCCGTCACGGCGTGCGCTGTCGCCCTCGGCGGACTGACCACGTGGGTGGGCTCGGGCGGCGCGGGCAGGCCCGCACGGATCGAGGTCGGGGCGGGACGGGTGTTCCTGCCGTTCGGGGACACGGAGGACACCTCGGCCTACTTCCGCATCACCAACAGGGGAGGCTCGGCCGACCGGTTGACCGGCGTCACGTCCGAATCCGCGGCCGCCGACGAGGCCATGCTGGGCCGCCACCGGACCACGGGCGGCCGGGCGGCGTACATGAGCGGCGCGGACTCGGTGGAGGTCCCGGCGCACGGGACCCTCGCGATGTCGCCGCTCGGTGTGGACGTGATGCTGCGGGCCCGCGGCCGGTGGCGGCTGGGCGACACGGTGCCGTTCACCCTGCACTTCCGGGACGGCGGCAGCATCCGGGCCGACGCGGTCGTGGTCCGGCCGTCCGCTGGAGGATTCAACAGCCTTTACAACACAGGGAGTTGAGAAGAGATGAGCGCTGAGGAACCCAGGATCGGTACGGGCCGTCGTCGGCTGCTGCGGGGCGCGGTGGCAGGGACGCTGGGTGCGGCCGGACTCGCCGCCGCGTCGGGCTGCCCCGCGCACGCGGCGGAGCGCGACGCCCCCGTGCAGGACGACGCGAGGGAGCTGAGTGTCGCCGTGCTGCTCTACGACGGCTTCACCGCCCTGGACGCCGTCGGTCCGTACGAAATGCTGTGCCGCGTACCGGGCGTCCGCGTGACGATGGTCGCCCGGCAGGCGGGCCCGGTCCGCACCGACACCGGCGAGCTGACGCTGGTGGCCGAGCGGGCCATGAGCGACGTCACCCGGGCCGATGTGCTGCTGGTGCCCGGCGGCGGCAACCGCGGGACCGTCGCGATGATGGAGGACGCCGACGCCCACCGGTGGATCCGCCGCATCCACCGCCGCTCCACGTGGACCACTTCGGTCTGCACCGGCTCCCTGATCCTCGGCTCGGCGGGCCTGCTCCGGGGACTCCCGGCCACCACCTACTGGGCGTCACGCCCCTACTTGAAGGAGGTCGGCGCCGTCTACACCCCCGGCCGCTTCGTCGAGACCGGGAAGATCATTACGGCGGCGGGCGTATCCGCCGGCATCGACATGGGCCTGCACCTCGCCTCCCGCCTCTCCGGCGAGAAGGTCGCCATGGCGATGCAGCTGGCCGTCGAGTACGACCCGGACCCGCCGTACGACACGGGCAGTCCCGAGAAGGCCGACGCGGAGACGGAGGCGCTGGCCCTGAAGCTCCTGGAGGACTCGGCGCGCTGACTCCCCCCCCCAGCAGTCGGGGCGGAGTGCCGTTCAGTTCCCGCGGGTTGGTGTGCCGTGGCTCACACGTGCGGGGCGAGTGAGCGGGCCGGGTTCATTTCGCGTACCCGTCCGTGAAAGGAGTGGCGCGAATGCAAAGATGTCCCCGCCATGACTGCTGGGTGGTGTTCTCGCGCGGTACGGGCTGCGGTGTTCGCGGCCGCCTGTGTGCTGCTCGCTGCCCTGGGGCACGTCATGATGTCGGGGACCTCGGTGCCCTGGTGGACGCTGGGTGCCGGAGCCGTCGGAGTCGGCGGCACCGCGTGGCTGCTGGCCGGGCGCGAGCGGGGGCTGCCCCTGGTCGTCTCCCTGGCGGTGGCTGCGCAGGCCGCGCTGCACTCGGGGTTCTCCCTGGCCCAGGCCGCGGCTCAGCCCTCGGGCGGAGAGCCGCTCGTGCGGCGGTGGGTGCAGCACATGCTCTGCGCCGCGCCGATGCCCGAAGCGGGCGCGACACCCATGCCGGCCATGCCCGCGTCTTCGATGGGCTCCTCCATGGAGCACATGGATCACATGGGCGGCGGCCACGACATGAGCGGCATGTCGCCGACCGGCATGCTCGCCGCCCACCTTCTCGCCGCGCTCTTCTGCGGCCTCTGGCTCGCGCACGGCGAACGCGCGGCCTTCCGTGTCGCCCGCGCCTTCGCCGGGTGGCTCGTCGCCCCGCTGCGGGTGCCTCTGGCGCTGCCCACGCCCGCACACCGGCCCCGCATCCGGCCCCATCGCCACCGTTCGGCGGGCCGGCCGCGGCAGTTGCTTCTGGTCCACGCCATCACTTCTCGGGGTCCGCCCGCGGGGACCGCTGTCGCCTGACAGCCGGCTCCCCGACGCCGTTCCCGCGCCACATCGCGCGGCCGGGCGGCTCGGGCATCGGTCGTACGCACTCGCGCGCGGCCGTACCCCCTCACCGGACCCGCCGGACGCACGTACGCGGGTACGCAGGTACGCACGTGCTCAGGTGCTCAGGTGCTCAGGTACGTACGGCGCGTCCCGGGTCCCGGACTCCCGAGAAGGACACCAGGTGATCATTCCTGCCCTGCCCAGCTCACCCGACGAGTCGATAACGGCCTGGGCGCTCGCCGCCCGCGCCGGAGACCCCGAAGCGGTCGAGCACTTCGTACGCGCCCTGCACCGGGACGTCCGCCGGTACGTGACGTACCTCGGCGGCGATCCGCAGGCCGCCGAGGACCTGACGCAGGACACGTTCCTGCGGGCCCTCGGCAGCCTGCACCGTTTCGAAGGGCGCTCGTCCGCCCGTACGTGGCTGCTGTCCATCGCCCGGCGCGCGGTGATCGACAGCCTGCGGCACGCCGCGGCCCGGCCCCGCCTCTGCGACACGGACGACTGGCAGTCGGCCGCGGAGCGGGCCCAGCCGAGGGGCCTGCCGGGCTTCGACGACGGCGTGGTCCTCGCCGACCTCCTGGCGACGCTGCCCGACGAACGGCGTGAGGCCTTCGTCCTCACCCAGCTCCTCGGGCTGCCCTACGCGGAAGCCGCGCTGCTCACCGGCTGTCCGGTGGGCACGGTGCGCTCGCGCGTGGCGCGGGCCCGCGTCTCGCTGATGGAGCGCCTGCGGGAAGCCGAGCGCCCCGCGCTGGCGGGCGCCGCGGCCTGACGCGCCCTACGGCCGCCCGGCCTTGATGCCGGGCGGCCGTCAGCCAGAGCGCTCGTGAGCCAGAGCCGCCATCAGCCAGGGCGGCCCGCTCCGCGCGCGCCGCCCGCACGTCTACGTGGCTGGGTGCTCCAAGGCCCTGAGCTGCGCCGGAGTAAGGCGGTCCGGTGCGGCACAGCGCAGGGCTTCGGTCACGCGGTCCAGGGGCCAGCCCAGCGCGTTGGCCAGCTGGCCCGCCGGGAGAGGGGCGCCCGCGTGCCGCAGCGCGGCCAGTACGGTCAGCGCGTCGTCGACGGCTCCGGAGCCGCCGCTCATGTCGTCGCTGAGGGTCGCGAAGAACTCGCTCATGTGGGAGAGCCGGGCCCCCGCGGGCGTCGCCGCGTCGAGGACGTCGACGCCCTGCTGCGCGGTCTCCGCCCACCTCGCGTGCGCCTGCGCGCTCGTCATCCAAGCCCGGAGCCAGACGCCGTCGTCGATGACGTACTGCTCGCGACGGTGACCCGGCCGCCGCTCGCGGCGGATCACTTCGAGGCCCTCCAGATATGCGACGGCCAGGGACACCGACGCGGGGCTGACCCGCAGCCGCTCGACGAGGTCCGCGGAGGTCAGACTGCCGGAGTCGTCGGTGATCAGACGGGCGAGCACCCGCGCGGCCATGCGGGGAACCCCGGTCCTGACCATGAGCGCCGCGAGCTGCTCGGTGAAGTCGCGTACGGCATCGGGGTCGCGTCCGTACGCGTCGAAGGGCGTGGCCGGATCGAGGCGCGGGATCCGTCCGCGCCGGCGGGCGCGTCGTTCCGTGGCGAGGTGGGCGTGGTCGACGCGGTACCTCTCCGGCCCGCCGTTGCGGGCCACCTCGCGGCTGACGGTCGATGTCGGCCTGTCGATGCGCCGGGCGATCTCGGCGTACCCGAGCCCCTCCGCGAGGCCCGCGCCGATGTGCCGGCGGTCCTGGTGGGTCAGCCTGCCTCCCGGCATGAGCGTCGACCTCCTCGCGTTCTCGCGTTCTCGCGTGCTTGCGTGCTTGCGTTCATCGGCAAGTCCATTGCAATGAACCCTCGTAATCCCCTACGAGGTCTGCATATTCGTCCAGTTATTCATTGAAGACGTATTGAACGCAACGTAGCTTCGCCGGTATCTGAACGGATACGGGGAGGAGTTGACGTGACGGCGACGAGCGAGGACGTCGTGCTCGATGTCGAGGGACTGCGCATGCGCTACGGCACGGCCGACGTGCTGCGCGATGTGACGTTCCGGGCGCGGCACGGTGAAGTACTCGCCCTGCTCGGGCCGAACGGGGCCGGCAAGACCACCACCATCGAGATCATGGAAGGTTTCCGCATGCGCTCGGCGGGCCGGGTCCAGGTGCTCGGAACGGACCCGGCGCTCGGCACCGAGGCATGGCGTGCGCGCATCGGGGTCGTCCTGCAGTCCTGGCGCGACCATGGCAAGTGGCGGGTGCGTGAGCTGCTCGCGCACCTCGGGACGTACTACGCGCCCTACTCCACCGGCGCGATCAGTCGGCCGTGGGACACCGATGAACTCATGGCGGCGGTAGGCCTGACCGCGCACGCGGGCAAGAAGATCAAGACGCTGTCCGGCGGGCAGCGGCGCAGGCTGGACGTCGCGATCGGCATCGTCGGCCGCCCCGAACTGCTGTTCCTGGACGAGCCCACCGCGGGCTTCGACCCGGAGGCCCGGCGGGAGTTCCACGCACTCGTCCGCCGCCTCGCCGACGATCATGCGACCACGATCCTGCTCACCACGCACGACCTGCACGAGGCGGCCAGACTCGCCGACCGCATGATGATCCTCGTCGGGGGGCGGATCATCGCGGACGGTTCGCCGGGCGAGCTGGCGCGGCGGATCGCGGGCGATGACGAGGTGCGCTGGACGCGCGGCGGACGGCGCTTCGTGAAGTCCACACCCGAATCGACCTCGTTCGTCCGCGAGTTGTTCCGTGAGTACGGGGACGCCGTGGGTGAACTGGAGGTCCGCAGGGCCTCTTTGGAGGACACCTACCTGGCGCTGGTACGGCGCCAGGGCAAGGCCGAGACGCGCGCGACCGCGAGCGCGAAGGCCGTGGCCCTGTGAACGCGACGAGCGTGGCGGTCCGGGCGGGCTTGGCCCGGGGCCTGATCGAACTGCGGCAGTCGTTCACCAACGGCGGCGACGTGGTCTCCCACCTGCTCTGGCCGGTGCTGATGCTGACCGTCCTGTTCTTCATGCGGGACACGGCGTTCGGCACGAGCGGACTGCTGCTCGGCACCCTCGCCCTGCCGAGCATTCTCGGCATGAACGCGGCGATGGGCATGGTCAGCATGAGCCAGGCGCTCACGGCCGAACGCGAGGACGGCACCCTACTGCGCGCCAAGGCCACGCCGAACGGGATGCCGGGCTACCTCATCGGCAAGGTCGTCTCCGTGGCCGGCGGCCTGCTCGCCGACCTCGCGATCCTGGTGATCCCCGGGGTCCTGATCGTCGAGGGCCTCGCGATCGGAGGCCCCGGCTCCTGGCTGACGCTGGCCTGGGTGCTGGTCCTCGGCATGGTCGCGACGCTTCCCATCGGCGCGATCCTCGGCTCGGTGTTCACCAGCGCGCGCAGCCAGGGCCTGATCCAGCTGCCGGTCATGGGCATGATCGCGATCTCCGGCATCTTCTACCCGATCACCGCCCTGCCGGACTGGCTGCAATGGGTCGCCCAGGCGTTCCCCGTCTACTGGCTCGGCCTGGGCATGCGCTCGGCCCTGCTGCCGGACAGCGCGGCCGGCATCGAGATCGCCGACTCCTGGCGGCACTGGGAGACGGCCGGGGCGCTGGGCGCCTGGGCAGCGCTCGGCCTGCTGGTGGCCCCCGCCGTACTGCGCCGGATGGCACGCAGGGAGTCGGGCTCCAACGTGGCGAAACGCCGGGAGAGGGCGCTGCGGCGGGTGGGGTGAGGGGCGCGCCCCGTAAGGGGCGCGGGGAACTGCGCGCCCGACCCCCACCGGACCCGCGGGTTCATGACGGCGCTCGCGGGTTCATGACTGGGCCCGCGGGTCATCACCGGAACCGCAGGTCATCAACACGGGGCCCGCGGGCCCAACACCGGGCCCGCGAATCAACACCGCCCCCCCAGCGGAGCGTTACAGCATGGGGAGTTCGATCGCCGGGCAACGGTCCATCACCATCTCAAGGCCCGCCGCCCGCGTCCGTTCGTACGCCGCTTCGTCTACGACGCCCAGCTGGAACCAGACCGCCTGTGCGCCGATCGCGACGGCTTCCTCGGCGGCCTGGCCCGCGAGGGCGCTGTTGAGGAAGACGTCGACGACGTCGATCTTGAACGGCACCGCGGAGAGGGACGGGTAGCCCTGCTCGCCGTGTACCGCCTCGGCCTTCGGGTGGATCGGGACGATGCGCTTGCCGTACCGCTGCAGGACGCCCGCGACCCCGTACGCCGCTCGCTCCTCGTTCGTGGACAGGCCCACGACCGCCCAGGTGTCTCCGAGCTCCGTCAGGATCTTGCGCACTGTTGCCGGATCGCCGTACACGTCCCGCTCCTTCTGCCGCCGTTGGTCGCTTAACCGCGCGATGAGACGTACGTCAGACGCCGTACGTCAGACGCGTACGTCAGACATTCACGCCGAAGTCCGACGCGATGCCGCGCAGCCCACTGGCATAACCCTGGCCGACCGCGCGGAATTTCCACTCCGTGCCGTGGCGGTAGAGCTCGCCGAAGACCATGGCGGTCTCGGTCGACGCGTCCTCGGTCAGGTCGTAGCGGGCGATCTCCACGTTGTCCGCCTGGTTGACCACGCGGATGAAGGCGCCTCGGACCTGGCCGAAGCTCTGGCCGCGGTTCTCGGCGTCGTGGATGGACACCGGGAAGACGATCTTCGTGATCTCGGCGGGCACCTGCGCGAGGTTCACCTTCACGGCCTCGTCGTCGCCCTCGCCCTCACCGGTGAGGTTGTCGCCGGTGTGCTCGACCGAACCGTCGGGGCTCTTGAGCTGGTTGTAGAAGATGAAGTGCTGGTCGGACACGACCTTCCCCGAGTCGTCGCAGAGCAGTGCGCTGGCGTCGAGGTCGTAGTCCGTGCCGGTGGTCGTGCGGACGTCCCAGCCCAGGCCGACCAGGACGGCGGTGAGGCCGGGGGCCTCCTTGCTGAGCGAGACATTGCCGCCCTTGGCCAGGGAAACTCCCACGATGTCCTCCTGAAATCCTGAGGTGAAGTGCGTACCGGCCGTGGTCAGGGCCGGAAGGTTAAATCTACAGCACTGTAGAAGTTTCGACATTGGGGGTGCCGCGTCCCCGATACCGCGTCCCGTTACGATGTGGCGCTTCCCGAGGGGGCGTCAAGAGAGCCGTCAGGAACGGTCGGAGCCGGTCGACCTGGTTGGTTCACCGGATCGACCGGCGGACCGACCGTCGGTGCGGCCGGAGTTGACCGGGGTCGATCAGAGGTCGAACTCGTGCGGCGGCAGGTCGAGGGCGAAGCACGCCTCCCGCACGACCGCCCGCTCCGTCGGGTCGAAGTCGCCGTCCGCGCCGCCGATGACGATGCCGATCTGCACCACGGCACGCGCTTCGGCGGGCTTCTTCTTCGCCTTGGCGACCTCCTGCAACACGCTGACCTTGCCGAACGCGAAGTCCGCGGTCAGCTTGTCGAGGTAGTCGTCGAAACGGCGCCGCAACTCGTCGGCGGGGAAGTTCTGCAGCACCTCGTTCGTGGCGATGAGCTGGGCCACGCGCTGCCGTTCGGACGGGTCGATGGAGCCGTCCGCGGCCGCCACGAGGGCGCACATCGCCATACTGGAGTCGCGGAAGGCGCCGCTCTTGAGGTCGTTCTTCTTCGCCATGAGCTGGGTCTGCATCGTCGATGCGGATTCCTTGACGCGGTCCCACAGGGCCATGAGAGCTCCGTACGTTGATAGCTAGTTTCTACAGCACTGTAGAAACTAACAGGAGTGCCGAGAAGTTCCACGGAAGGCAGGGAGACCGGCGATGACACGGACCCCACAGCATCTGCTCGACGACGTGGTGGCGCAGCTCGCGCCGGACCCGGCGGCCAATCCGCTCGTCCCGCGCCTCGCGGACGGCACCGCGAACCGTTCCGCGATCACCGCTCTCGCTCTGGAGCAGCGCTCCGTGATCCCCGCGGACCGCCTCTCCTTCCTGCACCTGGCCGAACGCTCGGCCGCCACCGGAGAAGAGGCGTGCGCGGCCTTCTTCCGCACCCTCGCCGAAGGCGAGACGCTCGCCTTCGACCGGCTCGGCGCCCTGATCGAGGCCTGCGGCGTGGACAAGACCGACGCCGACGCGTACGAACCGCGCGCGGGCTGCCAGGCCTATCCGGCGTACGTGGCCTGGCTCGCCCTGAACGGCGATCCCGTCGACGTGGTCCTCGCCCTGACCGCCAACTTCGCGTCCTGGGGCGCCTATTGCGCGACGCTCGCCCGTGCGCTGCCGACGCGCTACGGCTTCAGCGAGGAGGCCTGCGGCTTCTTCGTCTTCTTCGCCGAGCCCGCGCCCGACCTGGAGCGGCAGGCACTCGCCGCGGTGCGCGCGGGCATGGACCGGGGCCTCGACGCGAGCGGGTCCGCTCTGCGCTACGGGAAGCTCCTCCAGCGGTACGAGGCGATGTTCTGGGAGACGCTCGCCTAGCCGGCGCGCGGCCTCTGACCGCATCTGCCCCCCCCCGCCTCAGTCTCCGCCCCCCCGGCTCGCCCTACTCCCCGCGCAGCTCGGCAAGTTGGGCAACGAGCCCGCGGACCAGCGCGTCGAGCCCCGAAGCGAACGCGTCCTCGGCCCGCCCCGCCTTGTCACCGCCGACGGCGCTCTCCAGCGCCGCCGCCAGGACGGGCACCTGTGGCGCGTGCCCTGCCGGGTCGATCATCAGCGGCGGCGCCACGAGGTCGAGCGCCGAACCCAGGAGGAACGACTCGACGCTGGTCATGGCCGCGATCAGCCGCTCCCGCGGCCAGCCGCCACGGGCCAGCGCCGCCACGACCGCCTCGTACATGCTGAGTGTGGCCGGTGAGCTGATGGTCGTGGTGGCCAGCAGGTCGATGGAGTGCGGATGCCTGGCGAAGGCGTCGCGGTACGAACGGGCCCACGCGGCAAGGGCGTCGGGCCACGGCAGCGTGTCGAAGGCGGAGACGTCCATCTCCTCGACGATCAGACGCCGTACGCCCTCGATGACCTCGGCGCGGCCGTCCAGATGGTTGTAGAGCGATGCGGTCTTCACGCCGAGCCGCGCGGCCAGGCGGGGCAGGCTGAACGCGTCGGATCCCTCGGCGTCGATCAGCGCGAGGGCCTCCCGCGCTATCAGGTCCGCGCTGAGCACCGGTATGTGCGGTCTCCCTCTGCCCATGGCCTGGCAACTCCCCTCTTCGGACGAGGGCTTCACAGCCGCCCGTGTGCAGAGTACGGTCCTGCCGAGCCTGAACTAAAGGCTTTAGTTTTCGGACCTGCTGTCTGACCCCTTGGAGCGCCCGCGTGACCGCACCCACCTCCGGCTCCGCCAAGGGCCTGAGCGGCGGTGCCGTCGGCACCGGCGACCTCGTCTTCTTCGTCGTGGCCGCCGCCGCGCCGCTGACCGTGATGGCCGGAGTGGCCCCGCTGGCGATCGGCATGGCGGGTCGGGCGGCGCCCCTCGGCTACTTGATGTCAGGGCTGCTGCTCATCGTCTTCGCGGCCGGATTCACCGCGATGAGCCGCTTCGTCCGCAACGCCGGCGCCTTCTACGCCTACATCGGCCGCGGGCTCGGACGCCCCGCGGGAGCCGGGTCCGCGTACGTCGCGCTCTTCTCGTACAACGCCATCGAGGTCGGACTCCTTGTCGCCTTCGGCTGGTTCACCGAGTCAGGGTTCGAGGATCTGACCGGGGTCCGCGTGGCCTGGTGGATCTGGGCGCTCGCCGGGCTCGTCGCGATCGGTGTGCTCGGCTATCTGAAGGTCACGCTCAGCGCCAAGGTCCTCGGCGTCGCCCTGGTCCTCGAAGTCCTCGTGCTCCTATTCCTGGAGGCCGGAGTCCTCGCGCACGGCGGCGGGCCCCAGGGACTCGACCTCGGCACGCTCTCGCCGGAACACCTGGGCGGTTCGGGGGTGGGCGGCATGTTCGTGCTCGCCGTCGGCGCCTTCGTCGGGTTCGAGGCGACGGCCATCTACGCGGAGGAGGCGCGGGAGCCGGAGCGCACGGTGCCGCGGGCCACCTACATCGCCGTGGCGTTCCTCGCGCTCTTCTACACCTTCACGGTGTGGACGATCATCAACGCGTACGGATCAGACCGCGCCCAGGCCGTCGCCGACGGGGAGGGCGGCGCCGACATGGTCTTCACGGCGACCGAGCGGTTCGCGGGCGCCTGGGCCGCCGACTCCATGCACGTACTGATCATCACCAGCGCCTTCGCCGCGACCCTGGCCTTCCACAACGGCGCCGCCCGCTACTTCTACGCCCTGGGCCGCGAGGGGCTGTTACCGCGCCGTCTCGCCGCCGTGTCCCCGAAGACGCGGGCGCCCGCCACGGCGGTCGTGACGCAGTCGGCCCTCGCACTGGCCGTGGTCGCAGTGACCCTCGTGAGCGGCGCCGATCCGTACACCGTCACCTTCCTGTGGAGCAACGGCTCCGGCATCCTCGGCGTGATGCTGATGCAGGCGTTCGCCGCGCTCGCGGTGTACGGCTTCTTCCGGCGCGACCGCAGGGGCATGCCCGCCTGGCGGGTGGTAGCGGCACCGCTGATCGCCTGTGCGGGCCTCGCGGTGCTGATCGCGCTGGTGTGCGCCAACCTCGATCTCCTGACGGGGGCTTCGGGCAGCGTCAACGCCGCGCTCATCGCGCCGCTGCCCGTGCTGTTCGTGGCGGGAGTGGCCCTGGCCCTGAGGATCCGACAACGCGAACCGCGGGCGTACGAACGGCTGACGACAGTGGACGCGGAGAGCGTGTGACGGAGGAACGGAACACCATGGAGGGGCAGGCAAGCATGGCGGACGAGACGGTGACGCGGGTCTTCCTGGGGCGGGTGCGCACCGGAAGCGATGTCCACGCGGACAGCACGGCACTCGCCGTACGCGGCGGACGTGTCCTCGCGCTCGGGGACGAGGCCCGCGCGCTCGGGGAAGTCGCGGACGAGGTGGTCGAGTTGGGGGACGGGCTGCTCCTTTCCGCCTTCGGCGACGGCCACGCCCACCCCCTCTTCGGAGGGTTGGAGAGCTTCGGCCCGCAGATCAAGGACCTCACCTCGGTCGACGCGATCGTCGCGGAGGTCGGGCGGTGGGCCGAAGCACACCCGGACGCGGAGTGGATCGTCGGCGCGTCCTACGACCCCGCGCTCGCTCCCGACGGCGAGTTCGACGCCCGGTGGCTGGACGCCGCGGTCGCCGGGCGGCCCGTCGTGCTGCGGGCCTGCGACTACCACACGGTGTGGTGCAACTCGGAGGCGCTGCGCAGGGCCGGTGTGCGGGACTCGACGCCGGACCCGCGCCTCGGCTGGATCGTCCGGCGCCCCGACGGCTCCCCGATGGGCACCCTGCGCGAGTGGCACGCCTGCGACCTGGTGCTCGACCAGGTGCCCGCACGCGAGGAGGCCGAACTGGTCGAAGCCGTGCGTCGCGCGGGCCTGGCGTACGCGCGAGCGGGCATCACCTGGGTGCAGGACGCCTGGGTCGAGCCGGAGATGGTGGAGGCCTATCTCGCGGCGGCCAGGCAGGACGCGCTGAGTGTCCGCGTCGACCTGGCCCAGCGCGCCGACCCCGATCGCTGGCGCGAGCAGCGCAAGCAGTTCGACGCGGCACGTGCGCGCGTGACTGCCGAGGGCGGCCCGCTGCTGTCCGCGCGCACGGTGAAGTACTTCAGCGACGGCGTGATCGAGGGCGGTACGGCCGCCCTGCTCGACCCCTATCTGGACGCGCCGCACAGCTGCGGCATGCCCGTGTGGGAGCCGCGCGCGCTCGCCGAAGCGGTGTGCGCCTTCGACGCCGACGGCTTCCAGACGCACATCCACGCCATCGGCGACGCGGGCGTACGGGCCGCACTCGACGCGGTGGAGTCCGCGGTCCGCGCCAATCCGGCCTGGGACCGGCGGCCGGTGATCACCCATGTCCAGCTCGTCGCCCCCGCCGACCTGCCGCGGTTCGCCGCACTCGGCGTCATCGCCAACTTCGAGCCCCTGTGGGCACAGCCCGACCCGCTCCAGACCGACCTTTCGATGCCGCGGATCGGCGCGGAGCGGTCCGAACGGCAGTACCCGATGGGGGAGTTGGCGCGCGACGGGGCGCGACTCTCCTTCGGCAGCGACTGGCCCGTCAGCTCGTACGAGCCGCTTGAGGGCATCCAAGTCGCCGTCACCAGGCGCACGTTCGACGGTGATCCGGAGGGCGGCTGGACCCCGCACCAGCGGCTCACCGTGGAGCAGGCGCTCGCCGCGGCCACCAGCGGTGTCGCCCACCAGGCCGGCGCGGACGACCGCCTCGCGCTCGTGCCCGGCGCGCCCGCGGACCTGGTCAGGCTCTCCGCCGATCCGCGCACCGTGGACCCGATGGCCATCCGGCATGTGCGGGTGCTCGGCACGTGGCTCGGCGGGGACCCTACGTACCGGGCGGGGCAGGCGTGAGGGGCAGGACGATGGCGGTGACCGCTATGCCGTCACGTATCAGCCAGTCGCCCCGGAAACCTGTCAGCTCGCGCCCCGCCACCGTCGGCCCGGGGACGAGGAGCGCCGCGGTGAACGTGCCGTCCGGGGCCAGGTCCACCCGCGCCTCCTCGAAGCCGAGCCAGCGGCCCGTGAGCGGGAACCACGTCTTGTAGACGGCCTCCTTGGCGCTGAAGAGCAGCCGGTCCCAGGGGACGTGCGGATGCCGGCTGCCAAGGTCGGCGAGGGCCGCGCGCTCCGTCTCGTCCGAGACCAGCCTCAGGACGTCGGCGTCGCCGAGCGGAGCGGCCGGCTCCGCGTCGATGCCGACGGAGGCGACCGCCGAGGCGCGGGCCACGACGGCGGCGCGGTAGCCCGCGCAGTGCGTCATGCTGCCGACGATGCCCTCGGGCCAGCGCGGCGCGCCCTTCGGCCCCGGCAGGATCGGCCCGGCCGGCACGCCGAGCCCGGCCAGGGCGGTGCGGGCGCACTGCCGGACCGTGGCGAACTCGCTGCGCCGCTTGTCCACGGCCCGCGCCACGACCTCCGCCTCCTCGGGAAAGAGGAACAGCTCGGCCGGGTCCTCGCGGGTCTCCACGACGGTGACGGGCGCAGCGGCGAGCAGCGACTGCAACACGTCAGTACGGCTGGGGACTTGGCGCACGTGATTCGAAGGTGACGTCACAACGGATCACCGTACCGGGGCCTCGGTGTGAGCGGGGGCCTACCCTGGCGGGATGCACGACGAGTACCGCACAGTGGCCCGCGAGGCCGTGCACGAGACCGAGATCAACCGCTCGCGCTTCCTGTGCGCCCTCGCGCCCGCCGCCACCGAGGAGGAGGCGCAGGACTTCGTCGCGCGCATCCGCAAGGAACACCCGTCCGCCTCGCACAACTGCTTCGCGTACGTCATCGGGGCCGACGCGGGGGTGCAGAAGGCGAGCGACGACGGGGAGCCCGGCGGGACCGCCGGTGTGCCGATGCTCCAGATGCTGCTGCGCCGCGACATGCGGTACGTCGTGGCCGTCGTGACCCGCTACTACGGCGGGGTCAAGCTCGGCGCCGGCGGGCTGATCAGGGCCTACGGAGGAGCGGTCGGCGAGGCGCTCGACGCGGTCGGCACGCTGACCCGCAGACGCTTCAGGCTCGCCACCGTCACGGTCGACCACCAGCGCGCGGGCAAGATCCAGAACGATCTGCGCTCGGCGGGGCGCGAGGTGCGCGACGTGCGGTACGGGGACGCGGTGACCATCGAGATCGGCCTGCCCGACGCCGATGTCGAGGCCTTCACGGCCTGGCTCGCGGACGCGACCGCGGGCAGCGCGGTCTTCGAGCTCGGGGGAGAGGCGTACGGGGACCTCTGACCCCGGCGGAGCGCTCGCGACGCCGGGCGGGCGCCCGAGCCCAGGCGTGGATGCGTGCGAATGGGTAGAATTCGGGCATGGGAGAGCGGCCTGTGGCGCCGACTGCGCCCGAACTCGTCCTCGAGACCGACAACGGCTCCACGGTGATGAGTCCGAGCCGGGACTATCACGTCGGGCGCGACCCACTGAGCGACATCGTCATCGACGACGCGCGCGTCTCCTGGCACCACGCCGTCCTGCACGCCGACCTCGACCACTGGACGATCGAGGACGAGCACAGCACGAACGGCACGTACGCCGACGGGCAGCGCGTCCAGGAGTGGGGCGTCGGACCGGGCAGCGTCCTGCGCTTCGGCAGCGTCACGGACGGCCCGCGCGCGGTACTCGTCGGCCGTGAGCCGCCCCCGCCCGCCGCCCCCGAGCGCCCCTCCGCCGTCCGCACCCCCTCGGCCACCGGCACCTTCCGGCAGCCGACGAGCGTGCGCCCGCTGCCCGCCCGTACCGTCCGCATCGGCCGCGCCGCCGACAACGACCTGGTCATCGACGATCTGGTCGTCTCACGCCGCCACGCCGAGCTGCGGGTCCTCGACGACGGTACGTACGAGATCGTCGACCTCGGCAGCCACAACGGCACCTACCTCAACGGCCAGCCGGTCGGCCGCGCCCCCGTATCGCCCGGGGACATCGTCGGCGTCGGCCACCGTGCGTACTGCCTGGTCGGCGACGAGCTCCAGGAGTACGTCGACACCGGCGAGGTGTCGCTCGACGTCCAGGAGCTGACGGTCGCCGTCGACAAGGGCCGCAAGACGCTCCTCGACCGGATCTCCTTCCCCGTCGGCGAGAAGTGCCTGCTCGCCGTGGTCGGTCCCAGCGGCGCCGGAAAGTCCACCCTCCTGAACGCCCTCACCGGCCTGCGGCCCGCCGACGACGGCACGGTCCTCTACGACGGCCGCGACCTCTACCGCGACTACGCCGAGCTCCGTCAGCGCATCGGCCTCGTGCCGCAGGACGACATCCTGCACGCGCAGCTCACCGTGCGCCGGGCCCTCGGATACGCCGCCGAACTGCGCTTTCCCCAGGACACCGAGAAGGCCGAACGCCGGGCCAGGGTCGACGAGGTCATCCGCGAGCTCGGCCTCGAACAGCGCGTCGACCAGCCCATCCACAGCCTCTCCGGCGGCCAGCGCAAGCGCGTGAGCGTCGCCCTCGAACTCCTCACCAAGCCGTCCCTGCTCTTCCTCGACGAGCCGACGTCCGGGCTCGACCCCGGCATGGACCGCTCGGTGATGCACATGCTGCGCGGGCTCGCCGACGACGGCAGGACGGTCATCGTCGTCACGCACAGTGTGCTCAGCCTCGACGGCTGCGACCGGCTCCTCGTGCTCGCCGCGGGCGGCAGGATCGCCTACTACGGGCCGCCGCGGGACGCGCTCCCGTTCTTCGGCTTCGAGGAGTGGCCGGAGGCGTTCGAGGCCTTCGAGGGGGATCACGACCGGGACTGGGCGAGGGAGTACCGGCGCTCGCCCTTCCACCAGCAGTACATCGTGAACTCCTCCACGCAGGCTTATCTGCCGCAGGTGGACGCGGGCCCGGTCGCCGCGTTCGCGCCCCCGCCGAAGGCGCAGAGCTGGGGGTCCCAGCTGCGGACGCTGGTGCGGCGTTACGCGGCCGCGCTCGGCGCCGACCGGACCTTCCTGGCGATCATGATCGCGTTGCCCTTCGTGATGGGAGCCATGGCCCGCGCGCTGGCCGGGAGCAAGCTGACGCAGGAGACGGCGATGAACGCGCTGCTCATCCTCTGCGTGGGCGGCGTCCTGACCGGCGCGGCCAATGCCGTGCGGGAACTGGTCAAGGAGCGCGTCATCTACCGGCGCGAACGGGCCGTCGGGCTCTCCAGATCGGCGTATCTGATGTCCAAGGTCGTCGTACTGGGAACGATCACCATCCTTCAGGCCGTCGTGCTGACCCTGGTGGCGCTCCTGGGCGTGGACCTGAACGCGCCGGGCGGCAAGGGAGTGCTGCTCCCGCCGCTGGTCGAGATCACGCTGGCGGTGGCGATGCTGGCGTTCACGGCGATGATGCTGGGGCTCCTCGTATCCGCCATGGTGCGCAAGGAAGAGGTGACGATGCCGCTGCTCGTGCTGCTGGCCATCGTCCAGGTGGTGTTCTGCGGCGCGCTCCTGAAACTCCACGGGGTGCCCGGGGTGGAGCAGCTGGCGTGGCTGGTCCCTTCCCGGTGGGCGCTGGGCGCGATGGCGGGGACGATCGGCCTCGGCAGGATCGTGCCGGGAGAGCTGACCGCCGATCCGCTGTTCCGCCACTCCGCGGGGATCTGGCTGCTCAACATGGGCATGCTGCTGGCCCTTTCGGTCGTGTTCGGTTACGTGGTCGCCAGGCTGCTGAGACGGCACGAACCGGCGGTCATGCGGAAATAGCAAGCGGGGAGCACGGGAGATCAGGAGCGGACGAGATGACTACTGCGGCGGACTTCCGTCCCACCCATGTCGTCCCCCAGGACGGGCTGCTCGCCTGGGAGGCACCGGACGTGAACCGCCCGACGGCGCCACTGGACGCGCTGCTGCCGGTACAACTGGTCGACAGGCTAGGCGACTGGGCCCGCATCGTCTGCGCGAACGACTGGTCGGCCTGGGTGGACGGCCGCCTCCTGATCGCGGTACCGAGCGACCCGCCGGCCGCGGGCCACCCCCTGACCCGCACGGCGGACCCGGCCCCGCTCCTGACGCGAGCCGAGGAGGCACTGGGCCGCTACCGCCGGGCGACGGAGGAACTGGCGTCCGGCGGAACCGACGGCGAGACGTTCCGCAGCAGGACGCGCGGACTGCGGGTGGGCGTGGTCGTGGACGGCGAGTCGATGTGGCTCTACGACGCCGAACACGAGCGATGGGTGTACTGCGACGGAACCCGCCTCAGCACGTACGCGGCGGCAAAGGATCCGGGCGCCCACGATGACGGCGCGGGCGGGGCCCCGGTGAGCGGCGGTGAGACCGGGACTCCGGACCCGACGCAGGTGGTGGCCGAGGCGGACGCGGGCCGGGGGCATGCTCCGTACGGCGAGGACGGCACCCGTCGGGTGGCGCCGGTGAGCGGCGGCGGGACGGGTTCTGGAGGCGTGGGAGATCCGGAGCCGACTCAAGTGGTTGAGGCTGCCCGCGATCCGGGTCAGGGCGATGCTCCGTACGGCGAGGACGGCACCCGACGAGTGCCGCCCGTGGGCGGAGGCGCGGGGGGTCCGGAGCCGACGCAGGTCGTTGAAGCCGTGGCTGATCCGGGGGAGGGGCGTGCTCCGTACGGTGAAGGAGTCACCCGTCGTATCCCGCCCTTCACCGGCGATCCTGATCCGGCGGTTCGGTCCGGTGACGCCTGATGGGAACCGCGCCGCGCGACGACGTGTCGTCGAGCCCGAGTCTCCATTCCGGGCGGCCGTCCGAGCTGATCGGGAAGCAGATCGCGGGCTACCGCGTCGAGGGCGAGATCGGGCGCGGCGGGATGGCTGTCGTCTATCGCGCCAAGGACCTGAGGCTTGACCGGACCGTTGCCTTGAAGCTGCTCGCCCCCGAGCTCGCGCGCAACGACACCTTCCGGCAGCGCTTCACGCACGAGTCACGCGTGGCCGCCGCGATCGAGCATCCGCACATCGTGCCCGTCTTCGAGGCGGGCGAGACCGACGGCGTGCTCTACATCGCCATGCGGTACGTTCCCGGGCTCGACCTGCGGCATCTACTCGACGGATCGGGGCCGCTCCCCGTAGGGGCTGCCCTCCGCATCGCCGCCCAAGTCGCCTCCGCGCTCGACGCGGCCCACGATCACGGCCTGGTCCACCGTGACGTCAAACCGGGCAACATCCTCGTGGCCAAGGGCACGGACAGCGACCACCCGGAGCACGTCTACCTCACGGACTTCGGCCTGACGAAGAAGTCGCTGTCGCTGACCGGCTTCACGACCGTGGGCCAGTTCGTCGGAACCCTCGACTACGTGGCGCCCGAGCAGATCTCGGGCCGCCCCGTGGACGGCCGGTGCGACGTCTACAGCCTCGCCTGCGTCGTCCACGAGACCATGGCAGGCGGGCCGCCCTTCCAGCGCGACGACGACATGGCGCTGCTCTGGGCCCATCAGTACGACCAGCCGCCCCGGCTGACGGAGAAGCGCCCCGGGGTTCCCGCGGCCCTCGACGGCGTCCTCGCGAAGGCGCTGGCCAAGCGCCCCGAGGACCGGTACGGCTCCTGCCTCGAATTCGCGGCCGCCCTGCGCGCCGCGGCCACCGGAAGCGCGGAGGGGCACGCCCCCACGCAGGTGGATCTGGGGGTCGTGGAAGCCCCGGCTGACCCGGGAGGGCCTCCGGAGCCGCCGAGCTGGGCGCGGCCGGTCTTCCGGCGGCTAGGACGGTGAGGAACCGTCCTGCCCCACCTCACCGCGCCGGTGGACGGGACGCGCGAGCAGCCCGCCGATGAAACCGGTGACAAGACCCCACGCCACGGCGAGGATCAGCGCGGTCCCCAGGTTCGGGTGGAGTTTCACCAGGCCGGACAGGCCGCCGCCCAGATCCCCGATGCCCAGGAGCGACAGACCGTAATGGGCGGAGAGGCGGGCCAGCAGACAGACGGCGAGCACGGTGAGGGTCAGCGCCACCGCCATGTGCACGGCGTGCTGCCAGGCCCGCATCCGGGCAGGTGAGCGCGCCGCCATCAGGAACGCGGCCCCCATGACCAGGACCGCCGCGACGACAAGCAGCCACCACACCCGGCCGTCGTGGTCGGAGAGCGTCCGCAGACTGAGCGTGGAGTCCTCCGGGGTGCGCAGTACGTCGTCGAGGACCTTCGGCATGGGCAGTCCGAACGGCCCGTCCACGCGGCCCTCCCAGGACGCGCCGAGCCCGATGGTGAAGGCGAGCCAGACGAGGTTGGGAAGCCCGAGCAGCAGCACCGCGAGCGTCTCGGCGGCATGCCCCTTGGTCACCGCCACGACCACGCCGATGACCAGCCCCAGGGCGACGTACGAGAGCAGCAGGACCACCATGGCGTACGCCGCGGGACGCACCGACTCCTGGAAGCGCACGAGGCGGGCCGGGAGCGGGGCCCCGCGCGAGACCAGCAGCGCCACGGCGAGGACACCCGCCAGCCACAGCAGTCCGAAGAGGATGGTCAGGGGTACGTCGGTCTCGAAGCCGACCTTGGGCGTTGCCCCCAGCGCGTCACCGATGTCGGACGCGGTCCCCTCGCCGAGCGAGATCGTGAACCGGTGGCGGGCCAGCAGGCCGAGGCCGATGAGCAGCAGTACCCACAGCGCCGCGAACCGTCCCGCCCAGCCGGCCAGTTCCCTGGTGTCGGCGACGGCGCGGTGCCGCAGCGGCCTGAGGAACCCGGCGGCGATCACCAGAGCTCCGGCAAGGGTGACCGAGAGGGGCAGCACGGAGAGCCCGGCGTTCGTCTCGGCGATCGCCCCGGCGTCGCCGGAGAGCCCCACGGAGCCGCCGACCGCCATCACGACGACGGCCGCGACGACGCTGGGAAACGCGCCGCCCGGCAGGTCCGCCGCCCCTGCGGCCCACAGGCCGAGCGCGGCGACGACGGCCATGGCCACCAGCGCGGCGAGCACGGCGAGCAGGGCGTGGATCCAGCCGTGGGGTGCCCGCCGGTTCTGCGGCGCCCGCTGCGCGGCTGCCCGCCCGGGCGGTTTCTGGTCGCTCACGTTGTCACGCTAAGCAGCGCGGCGGCGGTCCGCCCCTCGGGAGGGCCGACCGCGCGGCCGACCACGGGGCCGACCGCGTCGGCTTGCGGGCTCCCGGGAAGCGGGACACACAATAGGCGCGTAACGGAAGAAACCGTACGTAGCGGTCTCCTACGTCCCCTACGCAGGGAAGAAGTGTTCGTGAGCGCCGAACCGCCGTCGTCAGGACGCCCCACAGGACCCCCGTCCGGCCCGCTCTCGGGCCCTTCGCAGCCTGGGGCGACCCAGGCCGGTTCGACGCCGCCGCCCGGCGGGGACCGGTCGTCGGGCCCGCCGAGTGGCCCACCCGGCCCACCCGACCGACCCGGTCCGCCGAGCGGTGCGAGCCCCGAGCCGGGCCCCGGCGGCGGTCCTGAGCCGGAGCGCCCCTGGTGGAAGTCGGCGCCGCGCGTGGCGGCGATTTCGCTCGTGCTCGTGGCCGCGGTGGTGCTGACCGTCGTCCTCACACGGCCCGACGGCACCTCGAAGTCCGGCGGCGACGTCGCCCTCCAGCCCGCCGGGAAGCAGGGCCCCGACCCCTTCACCGAGTCGACGGCCCGGGACGACGCCACGCCGCCGTCCCCCAGCGCCCTGCCGAGCTCGACCGCCTCGGCCAACGTCACACGTGGCGTCGACGGCGCCGCTCCCGGCCTCTACGGCGGGACGCGCAAGGTCGGAAGCTGCGACGTGGAGAAGCAGGTCAGCGCCCTGAAGGCGGACCCGGCGAAGAACAAGGCGTTCGCCTCGGTCCTCGACATCGAGGCCTCCGCCGTCCCCGCGTACCTGCGTGCGCTCACACCCGTACAGCTGCGCATGGACACCCGCGTCACCAACCACGGCTACCGCGACGGCGCCCCCACCGCCTATCAGGCCGTCCTCCAGGCCGGGACCGCCGTGCTCGTCGACGACCGGGGCGTGCCGCGCGTGCGCTGTGCCTGCGGCAATCCGCTGCTGCCGCCCGTCGCGCAGAAGAGCGCCCCGAAGCCGACGGGCGACGCGTGGCCCGGCTACAAGTCGTCGAACGTCGTGGTCGTGGCACCGGCCACCCAGGTCGTGAACGTCTTCGTCATGTACGACCCAGAGAGCGGCGACTGGTTCGAACGTGACAAGGGCGACACGGGCGCCGGTGACACGAAGACCGAGCCGCCGGTGAACCAGCCGTCCCCCTCGCCGTCCGAGGCCCCGTCCTCGGCGTCCCCGTCGTCACCTTCCGCCTCCCCGTCCTCAGGCGAGCCCTCCTCGCCGCCCGCCTCGTCGGCGCCGCAGACACCCTCATCGGAGCAGGAACAGCCGCCCTCCTCGCAGCCCGCGCAGCCGCCGTCCGCACCGGTGACAGATGGAGGTTCGTGATCGAGCAGGTGCCCACAGGCGCTAGCGTGGTGGGTGCTGTCGGCGAGGCCCGTGCTGGGGCGGTCCTCGATCCGGGGCGTGGGAGGGGAGAGCGAGCATGTGGGCCGGAGCGGCGTCTTGAGAATTCTGCACACGTCCGACTGGCATCTGGGCCGGGCGTTCCACCGCGTGAACATGCTCGGCGCCCAGGCCGAGTTCATCGGCCACCTGGTCGCCACCGCGCGTGAGCGCGAGGTGGACGCCGTCGTCGTGTCCGGGGACGTCTACGACAGGGCGGTGCCGCCGCTCGCCGCCGTGGAACTCTTCGACGACGCGCTGCACCGCCTCGCGGACCTCGGCGTCCCGACGGTGATGATCTCCGGCAACCACGACTCGGCACGCCGCCTCGGCGTCGGCGCCGGACTCATCGGCCGCGCGGGCATCCATCTGCGCACCGCGCCCGCCGCCTGCGCGGACCCGGTGGTCCTGGCCGACGGCCACGGGGACGTGGCGTTCTACGGCCTGCCCTATCTCGAACCGGCACTGGTCAAGGACGAATTCGGGGTGGAGCGGGCCGGACACGAGGCGGTGCTCGGGGCCGCCATGGACCGGGTGCGCGCCGACCTCGCCGACCGCACGCCGGGCACCCGTTCCGTCGTCCTCGCCCACGCCTTCGTCACCGGCGGCGAGGCGAGCGACAGCGAGCGCGACATCACCATCGGCGGGGTGGCCGCCGTGCCGTCGGGGGTCTTCGACGGCGTCGACTATGTGGCGCTCGGCCACCTGCACGGCAGCCAGGCCATCAGCGAGCGCGTGCGCTACTCGGGCTCCCCGCTGCCGTACTCGTTCTCCGAGTCCGCGCACCGCAAGAGCATGTGGCTCGTCGACATCGGCGCCGCCGGGGAGATCGCGGCCGAGCGGATCGACTGCCCGGTGCCGCGGCCCCTCGCCCGCATTCGCGGCGACATCGAGACGCTGCTCGCCGACCCGGAGCTCGCCCGCCACGAGGAGGCCTGGGTCGAGGCGACACTCACCGACGCGGTGCGGCCCGACGACCCCATGGCCCGCCTCTGCGAGCGCTTCCCGCACACCCTCAGCCTCGTCTTCGACCCGGAACGCGCCCCCGAGGACCCGGACGTCTCGTACGCCCAGCGTCTGAAGGGGCGCAGCGACGAGCAGATCGCGGAGGACTTCGTGTCCCATGTGCGGGGAGCGGGACCCGACGTACGCGAACAGGCGGTGCTGCGGGCGGCGTTCGACACCGTCCGTACCGACGACACGCTGCGCGAGGTGGCCCGATGAGGCTGCACCGGCTGAGGATCACCGCGTTCGGCCCCTTCGGCACCACCCAGGACATCGACTTCGACGACCTCTCGGCCGCCGGGCTCTTCCTGCTGCACGGACCGACCGGCGCCGGGAAGACGTCCGTCCTGGACGCCGTCTGCTACGGCCTGTACGGCTCGGTGCCGGGCCCCCGGCAGGGCAGCGGCCAGGGAGTGACGCTGCGCAGCGACCACGCGCGGCCCGAAGCGCGGACGGAGGTGTGCCTCGAACTCACCGTCGCCGGACGCCGGTTGGAGGTCACCCGGCAGCCGCCGTGGGAGCGCCCGAAGAAGCGCGGCACCGGCACGACCATGGAGAAGGCGCAGAGCTGGCTCCGCGAGTACGAGTACGAGGCCGCCGGTGGGGGTGGCGGCGAGGGTGGCGGTGAGTGGAAGGACCTCAGCCGCTCCCACCAGGAGATCGGCGAGGAGATCACGCAGCTGCTCGGCATGAGCAAGGAACAGTTCTGCCAGGTGGTGCTGCTGCCCCAGGGCGACTTCGCGCGTTTCCTGCGGGCCGACGCCGAGGCCCGCGGCAAACTGCTCGGGCGGCTCTTCGACACGCGCAGGTTCGCCGCGGTCGAGCAGCGCCTCGCCGAGCAGCGGCGCGACGCCGAGGGCGCGGTGCGGGAGGGCGACGGGGAGCTCCTCGCCGACGCGCACCGGATGCAGCAGGCCGCCGGGGGCGACCTGGAGGCCCTGGAGCATGCGGAGTCGCCGCTGCCCGACCTGTCGCCCGGCGACCCGGGGCTCGCCGAGTCCGTCCTGGCCTGGGCCGCCGTCGCCCGCACCAGCGCCCGCGAACGGCGCACGATCGCCGCGTGCGCCCTCACGGCCGCCGAGTCCGCGCAGGCCGCCGCGGGGCGCCGCCTGGACGACGTACGCGAACTCGACCGGCTGCAGACGCGGTTCGCCCAGGCGCAGGAGCGGGCGGGGCGCCTTCAGGAGCGCGCGGACGAGCACCGGCAGCGGCAGACCCGGATGGAGCGGGGCCGCAAGGCCGAGACGGTCGCCCCCGCGCTCGGCCTTCGCCGGGCCACCGAGGAGGAACACCGCCGCGCGAGCGCCGACGAGGCACGCGCGCGTGGGCAGCTGCCCGCCACGTTCGCGGACTCCGGCGCGTCGGGGCTCGCCGCCGCCGCGCGCAAGGTCGCCGAAGAACTCGGCGGCCTCGAATCGGCCCGGCGCGCCGAGCGGCGCCTCGCCGAACTCGGCACGGAGCGCGCGTCCCTGGAACGCGAGGAGCGGGCCGACGACGAGCTGCTGCGCGAGGCGGCAGGCTGGCTCGACGGCTGGGAAGCGAACCGGGCCGCGCTCCAGGAGCGCATCGATTCCGCCCAGGAGGCGGCGACGCGCGCGGAGCACATCGCGGGCCAACTGGAGCCCACACAGGGCAGGTTGGACGCGGCCCGCCGCCGTGACCGCCTCACGCAGGAGGCTGCCGTCGCGTACGAACGCACCCTCGCGGCCCGCGAGCGTGCCACCGCGGCCCACGAACACTGGCTCACCCTGAAGGAGCAGCGTCTCACCGGCATCGCGGCGGAACTGGCCGCGGGCCTGACCGACGGCAACCCCTGCGCGGTCTGCGGAGCCACCGAACATCCCGCGCCCGCGCCGAAGTCGGCCGGTCACGTCGACCGCGCCACGGAGGAGTCCGCGCTTGCCGCCTACCGGCAGGCGGAGGAGTTGCGCGCGCGGGAGGAGCGGCAACTCGGCGAGTTGCGCGAGTCGTTGGCGGCGGCCGGGGCGGCGGCGTCGGGGTCGTCCGCCGGGGAGTCGGGTGCCGAAGAGTCGAAGGCTGCCCCGCAGGGGCCCTCGGTCGAGCAACTCGCCGTACTCGTCGAGGAGTTGCGAGGTGAACACGCCGGGGCGCGCAGCCGCGCCTCCGGGCTGCACGCCGCACGGGAAGCCCTCGCTCAGGCCGAGCGCGAGCACGACCGCAGGGTCTCCGTGCAGCAGGAAGCCGCTGTGCGGGCCGCGTCCCGCGCCACTCTGCGGGACGCCCTGGAGCGCGAACAGGCAGGCCTGAGCGTCGAGTTGACCCGTGCGCGGGGAGCCAGCGGCAGCGTCGCCGCCCGAGCCGCACAACTGGAGCGGCAGGCCGCGCTCCTGACCGAGGCGTCAGAAGCCGCGCGCGTCGCCGACGACACCGCCCAGCGGCTCAAGGACGCCGACGCGCGACTCGCCGACGCGGCCTTCCGCGCCGGGTTCGACACGCCGGGGGACGCCGCCGACGCCCTGCTCGACGACGCGCGCCACCGCGAGCTCCAGCAGCGCATCGACGCGTGGCGGAACGAAGAGGCGGCGGTGCGTTCCCTCCTCGCCGAGCCCGACGCGGTCGCCGCGGCACAGCAGCCGCCCGCCGACCTCAGGGCCGCCCAGGAAGCCGCCGAGCAAGCTGACCGGCGGGCCCGCGCGGCCGCTTCCGCACTCGACGCGGCCACGCGGCGCTGCGCCGAACTCGACCGCCTCTCCGACCGGTCGGCCGCAGGAGCCCGGCGGCTCGCGCCGCTGCGCGCCGAGTACGACCGCGTGGCGCGCCTCGCGGGACTCGCCGCGGGCACGTCGGCGGACAACGAACGCAAGATGCGCCTGGAGTCCTACGTCCTCGCGGCCCGCCTCGAACAGGTCGCGGCCGCGGCGACCGCACGGCTGCGGCGCATGTCGTCGGGCCGCTACACCCTCGTCCACTCCGACGACCGTACGGGGCGCGGCCGTTCGGGCCTCGGGCTGCACGTGGTCGACGCGTGGACGGGGCGCGAGCGCGACACGTCCACGCTCTCGGGCGGCGAGACCTTCTTCGCCTCGCTCGCCCTCGCGCTCGGTCTCGCGGACGTCGTCACCGACGAGGCGGGCGGCGTACGGCTCGACACGCTCTTCATCGACGAGGGCTTCGGCAGCCTCGACGACCAGACCCTCGACGAGGTCCTCGACGTCCTCGACTCCCTTCGGGAGCGGGACCGCAGCGTCGGCATCGTGAGCCACGTCGCGGACCTGCGACGCCGCGTCCACGCTCAGCTGGAGGTCGAGAAGGGACGCGCGGGGTCGGTCGTACGGCAGCGGGGCGGCGGGGTCTGAGCCGCCGGGGTCAGCGGCCCAGAGGGCGCCTCGGCAGGGGAGAGGAGTAGACGATGCTGGTGGTCACCGACCCCAGCGCGCCGATCTTCCCCGCGACCTCCTCGAGGTGACCCATCGAGCTCGCCGCGACCTTGATCACGAAGCAGTCGTCGCCGGTGACGTGGTGCGCCTCCAGGATCTCCGGGGTCACTTCGACCAGGTCGTGGAACGGCTTGTAATTGCCGTTCGGGTAGCGCAGGCGCACGAACGCCAGGATGGGCAGACCAAGACGCTCCGGGTCGACCACGGCCGCGTACCCCTGGATCACGCCCGCCTCCTCCAGGCGGCGGACCCGTTCGGTGACGGCGCTTGCGGACATGGAGACGGCGCGTGCCAGCTCGGCGTAGCTGGCGCGGCCCTCACGCTGGAGGACGTCGAGGATGCGCCAGTCGGTGGCGTCCGTGGAATAACCGGTCATGCCTGAGAGGTAACAGGGGAATCCCCGGCCGATCAAGAGGTACGCCGGTGATCGGCTCTTCTGGGTGGGCGGATTCGCCCGTAGATTTTTGGCCATGAGCACAGTGACGAACACAGAGCCGACGACCGCCACGAGCCCCCAGGCAGCGGCCGCGGGCGCCCGGAACGCCGTCCTGCGGGTGGTCCCCGCCGCCCCGGCAGCCGCCGCCGCGTACTTCGGCGCGAGCCTTGCCTTCCACGCCGACGTGTCCGACGTCGCCGCGGCGCTGTCCGCCGACGGCGACCCCGGCTTCGTCGTGATCGACTCCCGCTCGACGGCGTCCTGGGACCAGGGCCACATTCCCGGCGCGATCCACCTCCCCACCGCCCTCATCCCCGAGCAGGCGGAGCAACTCCTCGACAAGTCGGTCCCGGTCGTCACGTACTGCTGGGGCCCCGGCTGCAACGGCGCGACCCGCGCGGCCCTCGCCCTCGCCCAACTCGGCTTCCAGGTGAAGGAAATGCTGGGCGGTTTCGAGTACTGGGCCCGAGAGGGCTTCGAGTTCGAAACCTGGGAGGGCAGCGCGCGCCGCACACCCGATGCCCTGACGGCCCCGCTGGACGCGGACGACTGCGGCTGCTGAGGCCCCTTAAAGGGCCGACAACTCGTCCACCAGATCGTCGAGCCCCAGAGACCCTTGCGACAGCGCCGCCATGTGCCAGGCCTTCGCGTCGAAGGCGTCCCCGAGCCGGCGCTGCGCGTTCTCGCGGCCGAGGAGCCAGGCCCGCTCGCCCAGCTTGTAGCCGATGGCCTGGCCCGGGATGGAGAGGTAGCGGGTCATCTCGCTCGCCACGTAATCCGTGGGACGGCTGCAGTGCGCGTCGTAGAACTCCTGCGCGAGGTCAGGTGTCCAGCGCTCGCCCGGGTGGAAGGGCGAGTCCGCCGGGATCTCCAGCTCCAGGTGCATGCCGATGTCGACGATGACACGCAGCGCCCGCATCATCTGGGCGTCCAGATAACCGAGCCTGCGCTCGGCGTCCTTGAGGAAGCCGAGCTCGTCCATGAGCCGCTCCGCGTACAGCGCCCAGCCTTCCGCGTTGGCGCTGACGATGCCGATGGTCGCCTGGTAGCGGGAGAGGCTCTCCGCGACGTGCGCCCACTGCGCCAGCTGGAGGTGATGGCCGGGCACGCCCTCGTGGTACCAGGTGGAGACCAGGTCGTACACGGGGAAGCGGGTCTCGCCCATCGTCGGCAGCCACGTCCGCCCGGGGCGCGAGAAGTCCTCCGACGGACCCGTGTAGTACGGCGCCGCGGCGCCGCCCGGCGGGGCGATGCGGGACTCCACCTTCCGTACCCGCTCGGCGAGTTCGAAGTGCGTACCGTCAAGCGCCTCGATCGCCTCGTCCATCAGCTCCTGGAGCCAGACCCGCACCTCCTCCACGCCCTCGATGTGCGTGCCGTGCTCGTCGAGGTGGGCGAGCGCCACCCACGGGGTGGCCGCGCCGGGCACGATCTTCTCGGCCTCGGCGCGCATCTCGCCGAGCAGCCGGTGGAATTCGGACCAGCCGTACGCGTACGCCTCGTCCAGGTCCAGATCGGTGCCGTTGAAGTAGCGCGACCAGCGGGCGTAGCGCTCGCGGCCCACCGTGTCGGGGGCACCCTCGATCGCGGGCGCGTACACGTCCCGCATCCAGTCGCGCAGCGCCACGACCGACGCGGTGGCGGCGCGGGCCGCGGCGTCGAGCTCGGAGCGGAGCGCGTCCGGGCCCTGCGCGGCGAACTCCTCGAACCAGCCGCGGCCCTCGTCGCCGCCAGGTCCCGCCCACTCGCCGAGTTGCTCGATGAACACGGCCGTGGGACGCGGCGCCGCGAACAGCTCGCGCTCCAGGCCGAGTTCGAGAGAGGCGCGATATCCCTCGTACGCGGCCGGCACGGCACGCAGCCGTTCGGCGATCGCCGCCCAGTCCTCGTCCGTCTCCATCGGGGTCACGGTGAAGATCTCGCGCACCGCGTGCGGAATCGTATGCAGATTGCCGACCGCGCGCAGTCCCTCATCCGCGTCGTGCACGGCGAGTTCGGCGGTGAGCCGCTCCCGCAGGAGCCGCGCGCACCGGCGTTCGGCGTCGCTGTCGGCGCCGGGCGCGCGCTCTGCCTCGTCGAGGCGGGCGAGCGTCGAGCGGGCAAGTTCCGCGACGGCGTCCTGGCCCGCAGGGGAGGTGTCCGGGAGCTTGCTGTGGCTGGCCTTGACGCCGAGAAACGTGCCGTTGATGGGGTCGAGGGCGATGAGCTCGTCGACGTAGGCGTCGGCGACCTGGCGAGGCAGCGGGCTCCCGCTCTCGCTCGTGTTCGGGCTCGGGATCTTCGTGGCTGACATGCGGACATCCTCATACGCGAGGCGCGTCCCCGTCATCACGATTGGCCGGAGGCCTCTCCTTGGTCATCGGCTCCCGGCCCCGGCGGCAGGAGCGGACCGCACTCCCACTGCTGGAAGATCAACCGCGTCTCCACGCGTGCCACTTCACGCCGCGCGGTGAACTCGTCGAGGACGAGCCGCTGGAGGTCCGCCGTATCGGCCACCGCCACGTGCACCAGATAGTCGTCGGGGCCCGCGAGATGAAACACGGAGCGGGACTCCGGCAGCGCCCTGATCCGCTCCACGAACGGCCCGACAAGCTCCCGCCGGTGCGGCCTGACCTGCACGGAGAGCAGCGCCTCCAGGCCGCGCCCGAGCTTCCCCGGATCGAGGCGCAGCTGGTGTCCGAGGATCACGCCGGAGCGGCGCAGCCGGGAGATACGGTCGAGGCAGGTCGACGGCGCGACGCCGACCTGGGCCGCGAGATCGCGGTAGGTGATCCGGGCATCGTTCTGCAGCAGCCGCAGTATGCGGAGATCCACCGGGTCCAGTACGACAGAATCAGCCACTTGCCGAACGTAGCACGGGGTTCAACTACCAGCCACCGGCCTTTGTTCAGGCTGTCGGGCATGGACACGAACACGGAACCCCGCACCGGATCCGGCCACCCGGCCGCCAGGCAGGCATCGCCCGCTCCGCGCGCCCTCGCTACCGAGGCCGTGCACGCCGGACGCGACGACCTCGCCGGACTCGGCCTGCACGCCGCGCCGATCGATCTGTCCACCACCTACCCGTCGTACGACACCCGTGGCGAGGCGGCGCGCATCGACGCCTTCGCCGCCGACGGCGCCCTGGACGATGGACCGCCCGTCTACGCCCGGCTCGCGAACCCGACCGTCGCCCGTTTCGAGACGGCTCTGGCCCGGCTCGAAGGGACGGAGAGCGCGGTCGCGTTCGCGAGCGGCATGGCGGCGCTGACCGCGGTCCTTCTCGTCCGGGGGGCGGCAGGCCTGCGCCATGTCGTCGCGGTCCGGCCGCTGTACGGCTGCAGCGACCACCTCCTCACGGCGGGGCTCCTCGGCTCCGAGGTGACCTGGGTCGACCCCGCGGGGATCGCGGACGCCATCCGGCCCGACACGGGTCTGGTCCTTGTCGAGTCGCCCGCCAACCCGACCCTCGCCGAACTCGATCTGCGCGCGGTGGCCCACGCCTGCGGCACGGTGCCACTCCTTGCCGACAACACCTTCGCCACGCCCGTCCTGCAACGGCCGGCCGAGAGCGGGGCGCGGCTCGTGCTGCACAGCGCCACCAAGTACCTGGGCGGCCACGGCGACGTCCTTGGGGGAGTGGTCGCGTGCGACGAGGAGTTCGCGCGGCAGCTGCGGCAGGTCCGGTTCGCCACCGGCGGGGTGCTGCATCCGCTCGCCGGTTATCTGTTGCTGCGGGGCCTTTCCACGCTGCCGGTGCGGGTGCGTGCCGCCTCCGCGAACGCGGCGGAGCTGGCGCGGCGCCTGGCCGCCGATCCGCGCGTGAGCCGCGTGCACTATCCGCGGCTCGGCGGCGCCATGGTCGCCTTCGAGGTCGAAGGCGACCCGCACGCGGTGACCGCCGGGGTGCGGTTGATCACCCCGGCGGTCAGCCTCGGCAGCGTCGACACGCTTATCCAGCATCCGGCGTCCATCAGCCACCGCGTCGTCGACCCGGCGGACCGGCGGTCGTCGGGCGTGAGCGACAAACTGCTGCGCCTCTCGGCCGGGCTCGAGGACATCGATGACCTGTGGCAGGACCTCGACCGCGCCCTCGGCCCTCAGCCTTCGGGCACCCGTGCGGCAACCACGGCTCCCCGGGTCAGTGCTGCTCCGCCCGCCCCTGCGGCTGGTCGTACGGCAGTCGCGAACTCACCGGCGTGACTTCGAGGCGCGCGGTGATGACCAGCGTGCCCTCCTCGATCTGGTAGTCGAGGGGGAGCCCGAGGCCGCGCATCGCGGCGACCATGCCCGTGTTGGACGCCTGCGTCACCGCGTACACGCTCTCGCAGCCCGCCTCGACCGCCATCGTCACCAGGCGGCCGAGCAGCTCGCTGCCGATGCCGCGGCGCTGCCAGTCGTCCTCCACGAGCAGCGCGATCTCGGTCTCGTCGCCGTCCCAGAGCAGATGGCCGAGGCCGACGATGCGACCGGACGCGGTCCGCACCGCCAGGGTGCGGCCGAACCGCGGGCTGAGCAGGTGGTTGAGGTAGCGGTCGGCGTCCCGCACGGGGCCGTGGTAGCGCATGCCGAGGGTGCGCTGCGAGCAGCGTTCGTGCATGGCCTTGGCCGCGGCGACGTCGGCGGTGTCGGCCCGGCGTACGGTGATGGAACTGCCCTCGGCGAGGGTCAGTACGTCCTGGCTGCGCGGGATGCGCGGGCCGAGCCGGGTGTCGAGCTCGACCAGGGCACGCGCGCGGGCGAACTCGGTGGGCGTGAACGGCAGGTAGGGCCGCTCCACGGTGATCACTTCGCCGTCCGGCGCCTGGAGCCGCAGCACCGTCCCTTCGCCTTCCAGGGCGCCCTCGACGGGTGCGCCGTCGGCGGGCTTGTCCACCGGCGGCCCGGACGCGCCCTGCGCCTTCGCGGGCAGCGATCGGATGGTGCAGCGGCCCAGCAACTGCCGCAGTGCGAGGGGGAGTTCGGCGGCGTCCAGGGCGGTGCGGGTGGCGAGTCCGAGGATGCGGGTGGGGGCGTCCACCAGGTCGTGGGCGTCCGCACGCTCGATCCAGGTGCCCGAGCCGCCCGCGTGCGCGACGCCCCGGGTGATCTCGGCCGCGGGCAGGTCGGCGGGGGCGCGCAGCAGGAACTCGTCGACGGTGCCTTCGGCCAGCGGGTGCGCCTGGAGGCTCAGGATGTCGACCTTGCCGTGGGCGAGGGCGGTGCACAGGGAAGCGAGCGAGCCCGGCTCGTCCCGCACCGTGGTGCGCATCCGCCACAGGGCCGTCGCCCCTGCGGACGACTCCGTGGCGATGGCCCCGGCGCGCTCCATGGGCCCGGCCTGCTCCACGGCCCCGGTCTGCTGCCCGGCGGTGAGCGGCCGGGCGCCGGTATCGTCCCCCGTCGGGGGCGCATGGTTGTGGCGGCGTGCCCACCATGTGTGGAACCCGACCGTGGCGAGCAGCGCCACGGCCGAGATCACGAGCAGGGCGGGGCCGTCGGGGCCGTGCCCGATCATGTTCGCCACCGCGTCCGCCACGGCCACGGCCGTGAAGAGGGCGGCGAGCTCCACCAGATCCCGCCGCCAGTGGTGAACGGGACGGCCGTGTTTGGTTCGTGTCACATCAGGCATGTCAGCACTCATACAGCCACTGTGGAGGAAGGGTGTTGCGTGATCACGAACGTTTTGTGACTGATGAGTTAAGACACCTTCTGCCCGTTTAGTTCATCTTTGGCCTTTCGTGGTGGCCGGACGTGACCTCTCGTTGCGTGTTCAGGCGCGTCATCACTGCTGCCCCACCCGACCCGGCGACAGCACCTTCGTGAACAGCACCGCGCCGTCCTCCTGGCGCAGCCGCACGGTCAGCTCCCCGCTGCCGCCGTCGATGTCGACCTCGCCGAAGTACTGCGGGGTCTCGGCCGGAGAGGTGTTGGCGCGGTTCGGCGCCTTGACGAAGCGCTGCTCGGCGCCGAACGTCCCGTCGAGCTTGAGGGCCTGGAAGCCGCCCGCCGCCAGCGGCCCCGACACGAACTCCCAGAACGGCGCGAAGTCCTTGAAAGCCGCACGCGAGGGGTCGTAGTGCTGCGCCGACGTGTAGTGCACGTCGGCCGTCAGCCACAGGGTTCCGGTGATCTTACGGTGCTTGATGTGCCGAAGCAGCTCGGCGATCTGCAGCTCGCGGCCCAGCGGCGCGCCCGGGTCGCCCTGCGCGACCGCCTCGAAGTTCGCCGACCCGTCCGGTACGACGAGGCCCAGCGGCATGTCGGAGGCGATGACCTTCCAGGTGGCGCGCGAGCGCGACAACTCACGCTTCAGCCACTGCAGTTGCCGGGCACCCAGGATGCCGGTGGTGTCGTCGGGCTGCCGGCCGGGCGAGTTGGCGTTGCGGTACGAGCGCATGTCCAGGACGAACACGTCGAGAAGGGGGCCGTGCCGCTGCACGCGGTAGACCCGCCCGTCCTCGTCGCCCGGCGGGAGCGTCGAGATCGGGTAGTACTCGCTGAACGCCCGCAGGGAGCGCTCGGCGAGTACGTCCACGTTCTTCTCCGTGTAGCGGGGGTCGGTCAGGATCTGTCCCGGGTACCAGTTGTTGCGCACCTCGTGGTCGTCCCACTGGACGATGGAGGGCACCTGCGCGTTGAAGCGCCGCACGTTCTCGTCGAGGAGGTTGTAGCGGAAGGCGCCACGGAACTCCGCGAGCGACTCGGCGACCTTCGACTTCTCCTCCGTGGTCACGTTCCGCCACACGCTGCCGTCGGGGAGGGTGACGCTCGGCAGGATGGGCCCGTCGGCGTAGATGTTGTCGCCGCTGCACAGGAAGAAGTCCGGGTCCCTGCGGCGCATCTCGTCGAAGACGCGCCAGCCGCCGCGGTCCGGGTTGATGCCCCACCCCTGGCCCGCGATGTCACCCGACCACAGGAGGCGCACCCCCTCCTTGCGCCCCTTCGGTGTCGTACGGAACGTGCCGGTGACCGGCTCGCCGGTGCGTCTGGGGTCGTCGGGGTCGGCCAGGACCACGCGGTAGTGGATCTGCTCGCCCGCGGGCAGCCCGCGCAGCCGTGTCGTCCCGGTGAAGTCGGTGTCCGGGCCGAGCACCGGGCCCTTCCAGCGGGTGGGGTTGCGGAACGACTCCGTGGCGGACGTCTCCACGATCATGCGGGCCGGACGGTCGGAACGTACCCACACCAGGCCCGCGTGCGCCGTCACGTCACCGGCCTGCACACCCCACTCGGCCCGCGGGCGACCCGACCGGGCGAACGCCGGAGCGGCCCCGGCGAGTGACGGCACGGCCAGCGCCGCCGGTACGGCGAGCGAGCCGCGCAGCACACTGCGGCGGCGAGGGGACGGGCTCGGCTGAGGGTGTGACATGAATGCGCCTCCAGTGACAGGTCCGACCAGTGTGCAGGGCCACAACTAGCGGTGCGCGGCGGCGCACACACAAACCACAAGTGAACAACTGCCCATGGGGGCAAGGGAACCGGTGTGCGAAAACCATGTCGGCCACATCGTCGCCTACATCCCCGGTCGCAGGTCTTGAGCCCGATGCCGGAAGATCGTTCGCTGTCTACGCTCGGCGGCAGAGGCGCGCGGCCGAGCGCGCCCGCCCGAAGGGGGAGTCCCATGCCTGTCAACGGTCAGAGCCACATCCGTATCGCCCGCCCGTCCCGCGACCTCGCGGTGGCCGAGCGGTTCTGGGTGACGGGCCTCGGCCTGGACGTCGTATGGCGTTCGGAGGGCGGCGGTGCTCCCGGAGAGCACGACCTGCTCATGGTCGGCTGGCCGGACGCCCCCTGGCACCTCGAACTCGTCCACGAGGCCGGGAAGCCGGTCCTGCCCCGCCCCACGGAGGAGGACCTCCTCGTCATCTACCTCGACGAGCCCGTCCCCGAGGACCTGGTGGCCCGCCTGGAGGCGCACGGCGGCACGCGCGTGAAGTCGCCCAACCCGTACTGGAACGAGTGGGGCGTCACCATCGAGGACCCGGACGGCTACCGCCTGGTGCTCTGCACGCGCGCGTGGGCCAACTCCTGAGCCAGGTGCGGGTACCCGAACGGGGCCGTCACGCAACGCGTGGCGGCCCCGTTCGTCGATGACTGCTCAGCGCGGAGCCCCTCCCGCGCTCCCGGCATCCATGGACAGGCCATCCGAGGGCCGTCGGGTCTCCTGCGGCTCCTCGCCCGGGCGGGCCACCTCTCCGGCATCGGCGAGCCGGACGAGTTCGGCGAGCCAGGCCGGAGCCTCGCCGCCGTCCGTGACGGACCCTTCCGGACGCGCCGAATCCGTGCCAGGAGCGGCGGGCCCGGCGTCGACGGCGGCCGTGATGTCCGCGGCCCGTGTCACGTCGAGCTGTCGCTCCGCCCCGGCGGCCGGGGCCGGGGCCGCGCCCGCGTCCTCCGCGATCGTGATGTGCACCTTCATGGCCGTTCCCCCCGCCTAGTTGAGAACCGCGTACCGGCCTTCGAAGTTCATCTGGGTGCTGCCGATGTTCTTCACCGTCAGCCAGTACGTGACCGCCGTGGCCGATGCCCGCTCGACCTCGGTTTCCCACTCGATCTGGGGGCTGCCCGTCTGGGGTGTCGTCGGCATGAAGTACCAGACGACGTGCCAGTCCTGCGGCCAGCCGAAGGTGAACCAGCGCCCGGTCTGCCCGGGGTTGAGTGTTCCGGTGAACTGTGTGCCTACTCGCATCGTTGTTTTCCTCTCACCATCCGAGAACCGCGAATCACCATCCGAGAACCGCGAACCGGGCCTCGAAGTCGACCGAGTCGGCCACGAGGTTCGTCACGTCGATCCAGTACGTCGCGTAGGTGTCGTTGGCCCGCTCGACCCTGACCCTCCAGCGGATCTGCGGGGCGCCGGGGCGGGGACTCGTCGGGACGACCGTCCACACCACATGCCAGTGGGCGGGCCAGTTGAAGGTGAACCAGCGGCCGGTTCGGTTCCCGGCGAGGGTGCCCCGGAACTGGACGCCGACCCAGCTGCTGGTCTGGAGCGCCGCGGGGACGAGCTGCCGCAGATCGGGCCGCCTGCCGATGCGCTGGGTCGCCGGGCGGCCGGGCGCGTCCTGCTGCGGTGAGCCGGTGGCGCGCAGCAGCTGCCTGGCCCGCGATGGCGACAGCGGGATACGGCGGTTCGCGCGCAGGATGCCCTGGGTGCCGGCCAGGGCGCCCACCACGATCGGCGAGGCACTGGACGTACCGCTGAACCGGTCCGTGTACCAGAAGTCCTGGTTGTCGCCCGCCTGGAGGTCGCCGTAGCCGGTGGTGGTCACCTCGCGTCCCCAGCCCTGGGCGTCCACGCAGGCGCCGTAGTTGGAGAAGTCGAGGCGGGAGCGGTCGGGGCCGTGCTGGCGGCCGTGGGTGCCGGGCGGCGGCGCCCCGGCACCGACGATCACGGCGCCGGCGTCGAGGGTGGTGCGCCGGAAGGGGTTGCGCCACCAGGAGGGGAAGCCCGCCCTCGGGGTGTCGTAGTCGGCGTGGTCCAGGTCCTCCGCGCCGTTGCCCGCCGCCTCGACGACGGTGATGCCCTTGTTGACGGCGTAGCGGATCGCCAGATAGTCGTCCGGCCACCACTCGACGGCGATGTACCCCACCTGCCCGACGCCGGTCGCGTGCGGCCCCGCGCGGTGGATCTCAAGGAGGATGATGTCGCCGGGGCCGAGGCGGTCGGCGGCGTTCCTGATCGCCGTGGCCGTGGGGATGGAGAAGGCGGACGCGCTGGTGATGGTGTCCGGCGCGATCCCGGTGATCCCGAACGCGTTGACGTCCCCGCCGATCTCGCCGAGCACCGCGGTGCCGTGATCGGTGTCCGTGCTTCCGGTGCCCGAGACGATGCCGCCCTGGTTCAGCCGCAGGTCCTCGTGGGTGAAGCGCCAGCCCCACTCGCAGTCGATCACCCGGACACCGGCGCCACGCCCGCCCGGCAGGGTCCACGCGTAGCGGGCGTCGACGCCGCCTGGAGCCGCGTCGAGATAGCCCTGGCGGGCGGTGAAGTCGGGGGTCACGGGCGGCGCGTCGGCGCCCGTCGGCTGCATGTCGTTGAGCGGTGGGAGCTCGGTCTCCCCGCTCTTCTTCTTCTGGTCGGTGACGGCGAGGGCGGCGCCGGGCTTGACGTAGGCGCCCTCCACGGCGTCCGACGCGCGGAGCCGCTCGGCCAGCGCCTCCAACTGGTCGGCCGGAGCGTCTACATGGAAGAAGAGCCCCATCCGGTCGAGGATCTCAAGGGTGGCCTCGTCGGCCCCGGCGCCGGGGCCGTCAGCGGTAGCCCCCGTCTGGGCGCGCAGCCTCTCCTGGTCCGCGCCGAACAGCGGCCTGATGGTGACGTCCTCCTGGGCCGCCACCGCGTCGAGACCGCTCACGGAGACGTCCGCCGTGGCGGTCGCGCCGGTCGGGGTGATGCGTACCCCGGCGTCGGCGCGCGTGACGCACACCAGCTCAGGGCGTCCGAAAGGTGGCTCGAATCCTGGAGCCGGGCGGTCGTTCCCCCGGCTGTTCCCCGCACCTGATCGCTGTGGCACAGCTGACTCCTTCACCACGTTACGGAAGGTCCGCCGGTGGTTTCACATAGGCGGCCTCGACTGCCGGGTGGCCGCGCAGGGCCGTGGCGACGGCCTCGGCGTCCATGCCGGCGGGGACGGCGACCCGTTGCCAGCCGATGAGGGCCGGGTCGTCGGCGCCGGGGTGCAACGGCTCCGGCGTGACGCCGAACCGCCGCTCCAGAAGGCTTCGGACGTCTCTGACATCACAGGCGTCACAGACATCCGCGGTGCCCGTCGTCGCAAGACGCGGCGGGGTTCGGAGCTGGACGATGACTTCGGCCTCGGCCACGGTTCTGCCCCCCGGACACCCCCGGTACCGCGTGCGTCTCGCTCGCGGTCACCGGGCCCGGCCGACCCTAATGAGGTGCTGTCACCGGAGCGTCACCACGCCCCTGAGCCGCCTCGGCGAGGAGCCGCACCCCCTCGGCGATCCGGGCGGGTGCGAGATGGGCGTAGCCGAGCACGAGGCACACCCCCGAGCCGTCCGCCGAGCCGTAGTCGCTCAGCGGGCGGACCGCGACCCCGGCCGCGGAGGCCCGCCGCAGGAAGTCGTCCTGCGGACCCCGGCGTTCGGGCAGCCGGGCGATGACGTGCAGTCCGGCGGCGATGCCGGTCACCTCCGTACCCGGAAAGTGCTCGTCGAGCGCCGCGACGAGTGCGTCCCTGCGCTCCCGGTAAGCACGCTGACAGCGGCGCAACTGGCGGTCGTAGTCGCCGCGTTCCACGAAGCGCGCGAGCACCGCCTGGTCGAGCGCCGGATTGCCTAGGTCCATCATGCGCTTGCGGGCGACGACCTCATCGGTCATCGACTCCGGCACGAGCAGCCAGCCGAGTCGAAGACCCGGAGCGAGCGACTTGCTGACCGAGCCCGTGTACGCGACGTGTTCGGGGTCGAGTCCTTGCAGCGCGCCGACCGGGGCGCGGTCGTAGCGGAAGTCACCGTCGTAGTCGTCCTCGATGACCAGACCGTCCACGGCCCGTGCCCAGTCCAGGAGTTCGGTGCGCCGCCGCGCCGAGTAGCCGATGCCCAGGGGGAACTGATGGGCGGGCGTGGTGACGACCGCGCGCAGGCCCCGCTCCCTCAGTACGCCGGTGACGACACCCTCGTCGTCGAGGGGCACCGGCACCGTGGCGACGTCCGCCGATGCGAACAGATCGCCGTGCTGCGGGCTTCCGGGGTCCTCGACGCCGACGACGCGCACCCCGCGCGCGTGCAGCACGAAACCGACCAGCGCCATGGCCTGCGCCACGCCGGAGCAGACGACGATCGCCTCCGGGTCCGCGACCACGCCCCGGCGGCGTACGAGCAGTTCGGCGATGGCCGTACGCAGCCGGGGCAGGCCCCGCGGGTCCGGGTAGCCGAGTGCGTGGTGGGGGAGTTCGGCAAGGACGCCGCGGTGCGCGGCCGCCCACGCGGCGCGCGGGAACAGGGACAGGTCGGGGGTGCCCGCGATGAAGTCCACGCGCGCGTGGACGGGACGCGGCGCCAGATCGCGTGCGCCTCGTGCGGCCTTCCGCGCCGCGCCGCCCACCCAGGTGCCCGCGCCGCGGTCGCTGCGCAGATAGCCCTCGGCCGTCAACTGCTCGTACGCCTCTGTGACAAGCCCCCGTGAGACGCCCAGATCGGCGGCTAGCTCACGGCTCGACGGCAGCCGCGTCCCCGGCGCGAGCCGACCGGACCTGACCGCATCGCGCAGCGCCGACTGGAGACTGCGGCCACGGCTGCGGGCCGGGGCGGCCGCGGCGGGGAGCAGCAGCTCCCAGGCGGCCGTGCCAGGTACCTCGCCCGAACTTGATGCCACCGGGATGCGCCTCCTGAGAGTGACGGACGGCCGGGACCCGGAAAGTGGTCCCCGAACCGGACCCGGAAAGTGGTCCCCGAACAGGCCCCGGAAGTGGACCTTAAACCGGGCCGCGTCCGTTCCTAGCGTCAGGGACATGAACGCGAACCTCACGCGCGGGTCCCTCCTCGCCGCCCTCGCCTGCCTCCTCGTAGGCGGCTCCTTCACCGCCAACAGCCTCCTCGGCTACTACCCGTACGCGGGCGGCCAGTTCCTGCGCTACGGCCTGGCCTTCCTGCTGCTCCTGCCGCTGCTCGGACGGGGCGGCACGGCGCCGCTGCGCCGCCTGACGCGACGGCAGTGGGGGCGGCTCGCGGTCCTCGCCGCCGTCGGCATGGTCGGCTTCAACCTGGCGATCCTGGCCGCCGAACGCACGGCGGAACCTGCCGTACCGGGTGTCTTCGTAGGCTGCGCCCCCGTCGTCGTGGCGGTCATCGTCCCGCTCCTGGAGGGGCGGAAGACTCAACGGGCGGTCGTGTACGGGGCGCTGATCGTGGCCGCGGGAGCCTTCACCGTGCAGGGGTGGGGCCGTACGGACACGGTCGGCATCCTCTTCTCCGTGTGCGCGCTCGCGGGTGAGGTCGGCTTCGCGGTTCTCGCCGTTCCCGTACTGCGGCCGCTCGGCCCGAAGCTGCTCTCCGCGACGGTCTGCGGGATCGCCGCCGTCGAGTCCGCCGTCATCGGTGTCGTGGCCGAGGGAGGGGACTGGCTGCGGATGCCCGGCACCACCGAGGCGGCGGCCCTGCTGTGGCAGGCGGCGATCGTCACCGTCATCGGGTTCGTCTGCTGGTACGCGGGCATCCAGCGCATCGGCGCGGAGCGCGCCACCCTCTTCTCCGGACTCATTCCTGTCGCGGCGGCCTTCACCGCGCCCTTGGTCGGCACCGGCACCTACGGCGTCCCGCAGGCCGTGGGCAGCGCGCTCGTCGGCGCCGGGGTGGCCCTGGGATCCGGCGTGCTACGCGGCCGGCAGGCGGCGGCAGGTGTCGAGGACGACGCGCGAGACGAGGGCCGGGTCGTCGTTCATCGGGACGTGTCCGCAGCCGGGAAGGCGCACCAGACGCGCCCCGGGGACGGCGTGCTTCGCGCGGACACCCTGGCGGCGCAGCAGGATCCGGTCGCGCGAGCCCCACGCGACGGTGACCGCGAGACCGGGCACGTCGTCGCTGAAGAGCACGTCACGCCCGGCGGCGAGGGTCTGCTCGAACCCCTTGGCGCCGCGCAGCGCGAGCGTCTCGGCGACGACGGCCTCGGGTGAACGGCGCCCGGGGTGGGCGTAGATGGTGCTGGTCAGCGCCGCACGCCCGGCCGCGCTCCGCGAGAGCCGTTCGATCAGCGGCAGGGGAAGGAGCCGCGCCCCGTGCCGCATGGCGAGCAGGGTGTTGAACGCGTACCGCCGCTCGCCGGGCGTCCAGAAGCCCGCGGGGGACAGCGCGGTGACCGAGCGCACGAGCTTCTCCCGGCCGAGTTCCAGGGCGAGCAGGCCGCCCAGCGAGTTGCCCGCCACGTGCGGACGCTCGATCTCCAGGGCCTCGCACAGCGCGCCGAGCACGGACACCACCGTCGAGATGTCGTACGGAAGCCCGTCGGGCAGGGCGGCGGACTCCCCGAAGCCCGGCAGGTCCACGGCTATCACGTCGTACTCGGCGGCCAGAATGCCGAACACCGGGTCCCACGCCTGGCGGTGGTGCCCGATGCCGTGCAGCAGGAGCAGCGGCTCGCCCTCGCCCGCGCGTTCGTACACGACGGACAGCGTCCGCGGGCCGCCGGGAGATTCGACGCTGAAGGACACCTCTGCGGCCATTGCTGCTCCAGTCCCCGCCGCCCGGCGACGGTCCTCAGACACCTTAGACACCTTGTCAGCAACAATTACCGCTCAGTAGCCTCCAGTTCAAGAGGGAGGGCGGGGCGGCCTCCGGGCCGGTGTGGTCCGCGACGCACCGAATTCGCCTGGACACCAGGTGTTCCGTCGGCTGGGATGGAGAGGTGGCGACCGACACCGTGACCGACGTCTTCGAAGAGCACCGGCCCGTTCTGATGGGCGTGGCCTACCGCATGCTCGGCCGCGTGGCCGACGCCGAGGACGTCGTGCAGGAGTCCTGGCTGCGCTGGTCGGCTGCAGACCCGTCGCAAGTGCGCGAACCGCGCGCCTACTTGGTGCGCATCACGACACGGCTCGCCATCGACAGGCTGCGCCACGTGCAGTCACGACGCGAGTCCTACGTGGGGCAATGGCTGCCCGAACCCCTCGTCACGGACTACGGGCCGAGGGTCCCCGACACCGCCGAGCAGGCGGTGCTCGCCGACTCCGTGTCCATCGCCGTCCTGGTCGTCCTGGAGTCCCTGTCGCCCCTGGAGCGCGCGGTGTTCGTGCTGCGGGAGGCCTTCGGGTTCCCGTTCTCGGAGATCGCCCTCACGCTGGACCGCGGCGAGCCCGCCGTGCGGCAGCTCGCGGCGCGGGCCCGCAAGCACGTCGACGAGGGAAGGCCGCGCTACGACGTGGATCCGGACGAGCGCAGGGACCTGACCGAGCGGTTCCTCGCCGCGGCGGCCGGCGGCGACCTGGACGGCCTCATGTCCCTGCTGGCTCCGGATGTCCGCCTCGTCGGCGACAGCGGCGGCAAGGCCAAGGCCCCGCTGCGTGTCATCGAGACGGCCGACAAGGTGTGCCGCTTCCTCGGCGGCGCGGCCCGCAGGGGCGTGCCGGAGGGGGCGGAGCTGGAAGCCCGGTTCATGGAGATCAACGGCGCGGTCTCCCTGCTGTTCCTGGTCGACGGCAAACCGCACTCCCTCTTCCAACTGGACGTCGCCGACGGCCAGATCACGAACGTCTACATCATCCGCAACCCGGACAAGCTGGTCGGGCTCGTCTCCTAGACCGGCCACGACAGACCCCCGCCCTGTATGGGCGGGGGTTTTTGTCTTGTTCCCTACGCGTGCGTGACCCGACGCCAACATCGCGTGAATGCTCTGTGGCATCGTCCCTGTGCGCGCTGTAACGGATCGAGGATTGGTCTTGACCAAGGGTGGGTGCCGCTCTATCGTCGCAGAGATAGTGCAGGAACCTTTAATAAACAAGGGCTAAAAAGCCGCCGGCACACGGCGATTGCGGAGGACAGGGTGGGGACCACGCAGCTGGAAACGGCGCCGGAGCCGAAGTACTGGCACCTCAAGACCGTGCTCAGCGAGGCACTCGACTCCGAGTTCGCCGTCGGCGAGATCCTGCCCAACGAACGTGATCTCGCGGCCCGCTTCGGCGTGGCCCGCGCCACGCTCCGTCAGGCACTCGAGCAGCTGGAGCTGGAAGGCAGGCTGCAGCGCCGCCGCGGGGTCGGCACGACCGTCGCCCCGCCGCGGATGGGTGTGGCCGTCGGATCCGCACAAGGCACCTGGCCGGGCGAGGTCGGCGACGCCTGGCAGCCCGCCGACTGCGCACCGGCGGTCCCGCCCGCCGAGGTGGCCCGCATGCTCGCGGCCCGCCCCGACGACCAGGTGCACGTCGTGCGGCGCACGCGCGTCTCGCACGGCCAGCCCGTCGCCGCCGAGCTGCTGTACGTGCCGATGTCGTCCGTCGCGGAGCTCTCCGCAGTCGACGCCCCGTCCGGACCGACGCGCGCGCGTGCCGTGCTGCGCGAGCTGCACCGGCTCGGCCTCGAAGGACAGGACCGCGCCGTCGAGCTCGGCTCGGCCCGCGCGGACGACGCCAAGGCGCTCGACCGGCTCCCCGGAGCCCCGGTCCTCGTCGTGACGACCCGATTCCTCGCCGAGGGACGCACAGCGGCGGTATCCGTGGCGACGTACCGCGCGGACACCTGCCGCCTCACGTTCGGCGACGCGGGCGGCGTCGAGATCCACCACGGCCCGGAGCGCCAGGCTTCCTGACGCCGCTCTTCTCTCTCGTGCACCGCGTGGCGCCTCAGCGCCGCGCGGTGACCGTCCCCTCGACCGCGAACAGCTGCTCCTCGACATGGTCGAGGGCGAGGCGCAGCGCGCCCGTAGCGACAGCGGCCTCGCCGAGCATCGACAGGGCCACCCGCGGCGGCCGCAGGCAGTAGCGGGCCAACTCCCGGCGCAACGGCTCCAGTACACCGTCCAGACCGGCCGCCCAGCCGCCCACGACGACCAGCTCGGGATCGAGGGCGAGCACCAGCGCCGCCACGTCGTGCACCAGGCGCTGGATGAACCGCTCGACAGCCTGCCGCGCCCGCTCGTCCCCCTCGCGCGCGTGGGCGAAGACCTCCGCCACGGCCTGCTCGTCGAGCGGGTGCAGTGGCTCGTCCGTGGTCGAGAGGAGCGTCTCCGGAGTCACGTCACGGCCCAGCAGATGCAGGGCCCCGATCTCCCCGGCGGCGCCGCCGTAGCCGCGGTGCAACCGCCCGCCGATCAGCGCCCCGGCCCCCGGGCTGAGCCCCGCGAGGACGAACACCACGTCGTCGGACTCGGTCGCCGCGCCCTTCCAGTGCTCGGCCACCGCCGCCGCGTTCGCGTCGTTCTCCACCAGGACCGGGCACTTGAAGGACCTGCGAAGACGCTCCCCCAGCTGGAGCCCCGTCCACTCCGGCAGCGCGGTGCCAAGGCGGACCGTGCCGTCCGCCTCCACGATGCCGGGGCTGCCGACACCCACCGCGCGCAGTGAGCTGCGGGCGATCCCGCCACGGCGCAGCAGATCAGCCACCGCAGTGCGCAGCCGCTCGATGCGTTCGTCCGCCGGGGCCGTCTCGTCCACGTCCTTGGCGGCCGTGCCCATCACCCGGCCGTCCAGGTCCGAGAGGACGGCGGCCACCCGGTGCGGGCCGATCTCCAGGCCGAGCAGATGCCCCGCCTCGGCCCGGAAGCGGAACCTCCGCGCGGGCCGTCCCTGGCGTCTGGCCGCGCCTTCCTCGGCGGCGGTCTCCACCACGAGCCCGGCCTCGATGAGCCCCTCGACCACACCCTCGACGGTCGGCCGCGAAAGCCCCGTCACCCGGGTGACCTCGGTGAGTGTCGCGAAGTCCGCCGCACGCAGAGCGTGCAGCACCACCGCGGAGTTGATCCGCCGCAGCAGAGAGGGATCCCCGCCGGTCAGCCGCCCCAACGTCCGTCCTCCCAGCTCGTGCGCATGATGGGCGGATCGTACTCGCCGGGGCCGACCGCTGCGAGTGCCGGGCCCACCTGTGACACAGAGTGCCGATCAGTGGTCATCTCAGCCCGGTGCCACGAAACCGGATTCGTACGCGGCGATGACCGCCTGCGTCCGGTCGCGGGCGCCCAGCTTCGCCAGCAGGGAACTCACATGCGACTTGACCGTCTCGGCGCCGACGATCAGCTCCGTCGCGATCTCCGCGTTCGACAGGCCGCGCGTCATGAGACGCAGCACATCCGCCTCGCGCTCGGTGAGCGCGGCCCGGTCGAGAACGTCCCTGGCCGCCGCGTTGCCGGGTCTGCGCCCGTACTCGCCCGCGAGCTGCCGCACCGCCGCGGGGAACAGCAGCGAATCGCCCTCCGCGACCAGACGGACGGCGTTCACGATCTCCGCGGGACGGGCGCGCTTGAGCAGGAAGCCGTCGGCACCCGCGCGCAGCGCCTCGTACACGTACTCGTCGTTCTCGAAGGTCGTCACGACCAGGATCTTCGGCGGCTCCTGCACGGTGCGCAGGACCGCGCGCGTGGCCTCGATGCCGTCCAGGAGCGGCATCCGGACGTCCATGGCGACCACATCCGGCCGCAGTTGGCGCACGAGCGGAATCACCGCGGCGCCGTCGGCCGCCTCGCCGACCACCTCGATGTCGGGCTGCGCCTCCAGAACGGCACGCAGGCCCGCGCGTACGAGGGGTTCGTCGTCGACGAGGAGGACTGTGACCGGCATCCGGTCAGCGTAGATCACCCGAGGGGCAACTCGACGTGCACCTGCCACTCGCCCTCACGCGGTCCCGTGGTGGCCCGGCCGCCGAGGAGTGTGGCCCGCTCCCGGATGCCGCGCAGCCCGCTGCCACCACGCCCGGTGGCCTCTCCTCCCGTGGGCAGAGCGTTGCGTACGTCGATCTCCAGGGCCGCATCGTCGACCGCGAGCCGCACCAGTACCGGGACGGGTCCCGAGTGGCGCAGCACGTTCGTGAGGGCCTCCTGGAGCATGCGATAGGCCTCGCGGGACACCGCACCCGGCACCTGCTCCAAGGGGCCCGTCATTTCGGTGTCGACCTTCGCCCCCGAAGCGCGCGCGGAGTCCAGGAGTTGGCCGGCGTCGGCGAGCGTGGGGCGGCGGCTCGCGGTCTTCCCGTCCTCCCGCAGCACGCGCAGGACGCGCTCCAGGTCCTCCAGGGCGGCCCGGCCCGTCTCCTCGATCGCGCCAAGGGCGCGGTCGGTGAACTCCGGGTCGGCCGCGGCCCGAGCGGCACCCGCCTGGACGACCGCGACGGTCAGCGCGTGCCCGATCGAATCGTGCAGTTCGCGGGCGATGCGGTTGCGTTCGAGGAGCTGCTCCGTGCGCTCCTCCAGGGCGGCGAGGCGCTCCTTGGGGGAGGGGCCGAGCAGACGCCGGGCGGCCGAGGCCATCAGCCGGCCCGCGACCACGGCCAGCGCGAGGAGGGCGAGGACGGGGAGCGGCGCGAGCAGCGCGTTGGTCCAGTTGGGGGCGGGAAGGGGGAGGAGCACACCGGGGTCCTCGGTAGTCTCCGACGCCGATCCCAGCAGGGCCAGCATGGTCCCCAGCAACTGCACCGTGCAGAACGCCGCCACGGCTCCGGCCTCAAGGCGCAGCACGAGCCACACCGCCGTCCTGCCCCGGTCGCGCCAGGACGCGGAAGGAGCGACGGAGACGCCCCGGCCCTCGTCGTCGCCCGGCACGCGCGCGTGCTGCCCCGGAAACAGCATCAGCCGGGCCTGCAGCCCCTCAGCCCGGCGCATGGACGGCAGCAGGGCGGCCGCCGCCACCAGCGGGATCGGCTGGACCGCGATCAGTACCCACTCGGCGATCGCGGGGTCACTGAGCCCGGGATAGATGAACGCGATCATCAACGAGACGGCCGAACCCATGAGCAGGTGCAGCCAGCGCGTGTAGGTCACCGCGCGCGTGAGCGGCTTGAGGAAGCGGGGCATCTCGCCATCGTGCCAGTGGGCCCTGGCCGCACGGCTCCCCCATGAGGGGGAGACGCGATCCCCGGGCGGGGGAAGCCCCACCGCACCGCCGGGCGCGAGTCTGGGCCCATGACCAGCATCGATGTCCAAGACCTCACCAAGGAGTACGGCACCACCCGCGCGGTGGACGGTCTGACGTTCACCGTCCGGCCGGGCAAGGTCACGGGGTTCCTCGGCCCCAACGGCGCCGGCAAGTCCACCACCATGCGGCTCGTTCTCGGCCTCGACCGGCCCACTTCGGGCACGGCGACGGTGGGCGGCCGCCCCTATGCGGCCGTCGAGGAACCGCTGCGCCACGTAGGGGCCCTGCTCGACGCCCAGGCCGCGCACGGATCGCGTACCGCACGCAACCACCTCCTCGCCCTCGCAGTCAGCAACCGCATCCCCGAGCGTCGCGTGGACGAGGTCCTCGAAGAGGCGGGGCTCGCCACCGTGGCGGGGCGCCGGATCAAGACGTTCTCCCTCGGCATGCGCCAGCGCCTCGGCATCGCGGCGGCACTGCTCGGCGACCCGCGCGTCATCATGCTGGACGAGCCGTCCAACGGTCTCGACCCCGAAGGCATCATCTGGATCCGCGAGCTGCTGCGGCGCCTCGCCCGCGAGGGCCGGACGGTCCTCGTCTCCAGCCATCTCATGAACGAGACCGCCACGTTCGCCGACCACCTGGTGGTCCTCGGCCGCGGCCAGCTGCTCGCGGACACCTCGATGCCGGACTTCATCGCGGCGCACAGCAGCCCGCGAGTGCGGCTGCGCACTCCGCGGAGCGACCGGCTGCGGGGCCTCCTGAGGGACAAGGGGTACGCGATGACGGAGGGCGATGACGGCCGCTGGACGGTGGACGGCGCGAAGGCCGACGAGATCGGCTCCATCGCCGCGGGACACGGCATCCCCCTCCTCGAACTCTCCGACGAGCAGGCCTCCTTGGAGCAGGCCTACCTCGCCCTCACGGCCGACGACGCCGAGTTCGCCGCCACCCCTTCGACGCCCCGCAAGGAGGCCTGACCATGTCGACGACCGCCGTGCTCCGCTCGGAGTGGATCAAGATCAAGTCGGTGCGTGCCAGCCTCGGTTCACTCATCGCCGTGTTCGTGGCCACCGTCGCCATCACCGTGCTCGCGTTCGCCGCGGTCGGCACGGCGGAGGCGGACAACGCCGGCTACGAACCGCTCTTCGGAGCCTTCTACGCGCTCAACTTCGGCCAGATCGCCGCCATCAGCTTCGGTACGACCGCGATGTCGTCCGAGTACGTGAACGGCGCGCTGCGGATCTCGCTCTCCGCGGTGCCGCGCAGAGGGCTCTTCTACGGGGCCAAGGTCGCGGTGGTGGGCGCGCTGGCCCTCGGCGTGGGGGTCCTCACCAGCTTCGTCGGCTTCCTGACCGGCCAGGCGTTCCTGGGGGAGTACGCCATCGGCCTGGGCCATGACGGTGCCGTCCGGGCGTGCGTCGGCGGAGGCATCTACCTCGCGCTCATGGCACTGCTCGCCGCGGGCCTGACCATGCTGCTGCGCAGCGGCGTCGCCGTACTGAGCATCCTCATCCCGTTCACTCTGATCGTGTCCTTCGTGGTCGGGGACGTGGCGGGCGGCGTCGCGGACTTCCTGCCGGACCGGGCGGGACAGCAGGTGCTCCACGAGAACCCGTCCGGAACTCTCGGGCCGTGGGCGGGACTTGCCGTCAGCGCGGCGTGGGCGGGCGCCGCGCTGCTCGCGGGCTGGTGGGCGGTGCGGCGGCGCGACGCGTGACGTGACGTGTCATCGTGAGGTGTCATATGGCGTGTTTCATGAGCCTCGTGACCGGATGACGACGCCCAGGGACTGACGGCGGGCCAGTTGTCAGTGGCGGCCGCTTTACTGGGTGTCATGAGTACCGCAGAGCATCTCGCCGCGATCGACCTGCTGCGCTCACGGGAGTTCCCCGCGGAGCACGGCAGGTCGCCGTGCGGCGTCGGCGGTCCGGGGTATCACATAGCCGAGTTACTGACGAGCGGCGACTTCTGGGAGGACGACGGCACTCAGTGGGAGGCGACCTCGGTTCAGTACGACGCCGAGCGCGACGGCCTGACGGTCCTGCTCACCGAGCGCTGGGGAGCGCCGCAGATATTCAGCCTGGCGAGTGCCTTCGAGCGGGCGCAGGGCGATGTGTACGACGACGGGGGAGAGGCCGGTGATGACGGCGAGGCCGGTGCGGCCGAGGAGATACCGGAGCCCTGGGGCTCGCTGAGCTCCTCGGTCCCGGACCTTCATCTGTGGCGGGTCGACGGGCGGTGGATCGCTCTCGGCGTCTCCCAGTGGGACAAGGAGCTGCCGTTCCAACTGCTCGCCGTGGTCACGGAGATCGATCCACCGTAGGGGGCGGCCCGCGCGGAGTGTGTGGATCAGGGCTACCGCGGATCCGCCGCGGGGGCGAGGCCGAGCTCGTCGCCGTCGCGCGGCGCGAAGTGGCGGGCGACCTCCGCGTCGGTCACCTGGGGGAGTTCGGCGGGGGACCAGTGCGGATCGCGGTCCTTGTCGACGACCTGTGCGCGGATGCCCTCGACCATGTCCGGTGCGGTGATCGCGGTGGCGGACACGCGGTACTCCTGGTCGAGCACCTGCTCCAGGGATGCGAGGGCGCGGGCCCGGCGTAGTGCGGCGAGGGTGACCTTCAGGGAGGTCGGCGACTTGCCGAGGACGGTCTCGGCCGTCTCCTTGGCCGCCCGGTCGCCGGAGCTGTAGAGCCGGTCGACGATCTCCTCCACGGAGTCGGCGGAGTAGCAGGCGTCGATCCACTCGCGGTGGGCCGCGAGTTCGCCATCGGGCGCGGCGGCGGCGTACTCCGCGACCACCTCGCTCACCTCGGCGTCGGCCAGCGCGGCGGTGAAGTCCGGCAGCCGCTCCGACGGCACGTAGTGGTCGGCGAGGCCGCACAGGAGCGCGTCGCCCGCGCCCACCGCCGAGCCGGTCAGCGCGAGGTGGGTGCCGAGCTCGCCGGGCGTGCGCGTCAGCAGATACGTACCGCCGACGTCCGGCACGAAGCCGATCCCGGTCTCCGGCATGGCGATCTTGGAGCGTTCGGTGACGATCCGCACGCTGCCGTGCGCCGAGACGCCGACCCCGCCGCCCATCACGATGCCGTCCATGACGGCCACGTAGGGCTTCGGATAGCGGGCGATGCGGGCGTTGAGCCGGTACTCGTCACGCCAGAAGGCCACGGACGCGGCGCCGCCGCCGGCACGGATGTCGTCGTGGATGGACCGGATGTCGCCGCCGGCACACAGCCCGCGCGTACCGGCACCGGTGAGGACGACGGTGGCGACGGCGTCGTCCCGCTCCCACGCGGCGAGGGCATCGTCCATCAGCCGGACCATGGCGTGGTTGAGGGCGTTGATGGCACGGGGGCGGTTGAGAACGATGTGCCCCGCGCGGCCGTGGGTGCGCAGGAGAACGGGAGCTTCGTCGGAGTCAGCGGTGGGCATGGGGCGGGTGGCTCCTTCGGCGACGGATCATTCGGCCGGCCGGCACACGAGGTTCTGCGCCCGCACAGATCGAATCTACGGTGTGGCTTCACCGGCCGACGGAGGGGGCACGGCCAGGACGGGAGCCGACCCCGCCCCAGGCATCAGGGCGAGTGGAAGGCGACCTCCGGGTCGGCCTTCGAGGGGCCGTCAAGGAGGGGGCTGTGCCGGTCGCGGAGATGCTTGTCGAAGAAGGCCGTCACGTAACCGGTGGTGATCTCTCCCGATCGCTTGCCGGAGAGCGGCGCCGACGGGTCGGTCATGTTGAGCTGGCCGCCGAGTATCGGCAGGTCGGTGAAGGTGAGGTGCCCGGAGTCCGCCACCGTGAGCCAGCGCTTCCAGCCGTGCAGGCGGTGCCACTGGCGGGGCCAAGTGGCGTCTTCGGCACGGGGATTGTGGCCCTTGCGGGTGCCGAGCATGAGGACGGGGCGGCCGGTGCCGGCCGGCGGGACCGGTGCGAAGAACGTGCCGTCCAGATTGGCCGCGGCACGGATGCGGTGGTCCGTGCCGACGGCCACGGCCGCCGCGTTGCCGCCCAGCGAGTGGCCCGCGGCCCCGATCCGCCGGGTGTCGATGAGCGCCGCGTAGTCATGGCGCCGCCCGTCGCCGGGCCGGGACCGCCCGGTCAACTCGTCGACGACGAAGGAGATGTCCGCTGCCCGGTTCCGGGCCGCCTTGGCCAGCATCTGCTTCTCCCCGGCGTCACCGTTCGGTGCCTCCTCGACCTTTTCGCACGCGACACAGGTGCGTATGCGCGAGGAGTCGTTCCCGCCCGGGAATTCCGTTCCGAAGGACTCGTACGCGTGGTCTACGAGAGCGACGAGGTAGCCGTGGGACGCCAGTGTCTCCGCAAGGGTGGTGAGCGTGGCGCGATGCAGGGTGAAGCCCGGGGAGAGGACGACCAGCGGGTGCCTGCCCCTGGCGGGGCGGGCGTCGGAGCGGGCGTTGGTACGGACGGAGGTCAGCTGCTGGGCCTCGTACAGCTTGTCCAGCTTCTGCCCCTTCAGGAGCAGCTCCGCCTCTTTGGTGGCCAGGTACGGAGCGCGGTCGCCGTTATCGCCGCCGCGCCGAGCCGGGTAGAAGACCGACACCATCAGCTCCCGGGGCCCCGCCGAGGGTACCCACGGGTCACGGCGCTTGTCGTCCACGAGATGGAGGGTGTCCCGTCCGGTCTCGTAGGGACCGGACGGGCGTGGCAGGGAGAGTGCCGCGGCTTCCGTTGCCGACGAAGAAGCGTGTCGTGCCGAGGGCGAGCCGCTGCCCTCCTCGGCACAGGCTGCGACGGCAGGGGTGAGGAGGGAGAGAGTCAGCAGAGCGGTGACGGCGTTGCGCTGTGCGCGGGTTCTGATCATGCCCTGGAGCGTATGAACCGGGGGAGCTGACCGGCATCGACGAAGGTGCCGAGCAACCCCCTACTTTCGTAAGGGGTTTCCGGCGTCAGTCAGAACCGCCCCCGCCACCCTGAAACGCCTCCAGGATCCGCTCGGCCGCCATCGTCGCCGTCAACGTGCCTTCGCGCACCCGCTGTTCGAGGTCAGGTGCCAGAATCCGCACCGCCTCGTGCCCCCGCAGCCGGTCCAGGATCTCGTCCCGCACCATCGTCCACGTCCAGTCGACCTGCTGGTCGCGCCGCTTGGCGGCGAGGCGGCCCGTGGAGTCCAGGAGCGTGCGGTGCTGTTCCAGGCGGTCCCAGACCTCGTCCAGGCCGCTCGACTCCCGTGCGCTGCAACTGAGCACCGGGGGAGTCCAGGCAGCGTCGGCCGGGTGCATGAGCCGCAGGGCGCCCGCCAGTTCACGCGCAGCCGAGCGCGCGTCGCGTTCGTGCGGGCCGTCCGCCTTGTTGATGGCGAGGACGTCGGCCAGTTCGAGGACGCCCTTCTTGATGCCCTGGAGCTGGTCGCCGGTGCGGGCCAGGCTGAGCAGCAGGAACGAGTCGACCATGTTCGCGACCGCCGTCTCCGACTGGCCCACGCCCACCGTCTCCACGAGCACCACGTCGTAGCCCGCCGCCTCCATCACCACGATCGACTCGCGCGTCGCCTTCGCCACCCCGCCGAGCGTCCCGGCGGTCGGGGAGGGGCGCACGAACGCCGCCGGGTCCACCGCGAGGCGTTCCATCCGCGTCTTGTCGCCGAGGATCGAGCCGCCCGTCCGGGTCGACGACGGGTCCACGGCGAGGACCGCGACCCGGTGCCCGAGGCCGGTCAGCATCGTGCCCAGCGCGTCGATGAACGTCGACTTGCCCACGCCGGGCACCCCGCTGATGCCGATCCGCCGCGCCCGCCCGCTGTGCGGGAGCAGCTGGGTCAGCAACTCCTGTGCCAGGGCCCGGTGTTGAGGCCGGGTCGACTCGACGAGGGTGATGGCGCGCCCGATCTGCGCGCGCTTCCCGTCGAGTACGCCCTTGACGTACGCGTCGATGTCGATCCGCGGCGCCGCCATGCTCACAGCTCGTGGCCGAGGTCGGCCGCCAGCCGCTTCACCAGGTCGTACGCGGCGTCCGGGATCACCGTGCCGGGCGGGAAGACCGCCGCGGCACCCATCTCCAGGAGGGTCGGCACGTCCTGCGGCGGGATCACACCGCCCACGACGATCATGATGTCCTCGCGGCCCTCGGCGGCGAGCTCCGCACGCAGCGCCGGTACGAGGGTCAGGTGCCCGGCGGCGAGGGACGAGACGCCGACGATGTGCACGTCCGCCTCGACGGCCTGGCGCGCGACCTCCGCCGGGGTCTGGAAGAGCGGGCCGACGTCCACGTCGAAGCCGAGGTCGGCGAAGGCGGTGGCGATGACCTTCTGGCCGCGGTCGTGGCCGTCCTGGCCCATCTTGGCGACCAGGATGCGCGGACGGCGCCCCTCGGCCTCCTCGAAGGACCCGACGAGCGTGCGGGTGCGCTCCACGGACGGGGACGAGCCTGCTTCGGTGCGGTACACACCGGAGATCGTACGGATCTGCCCCGCGTGCCGCCCGTACGAGGTCTCCAGGGCGTCGGAGATCTCACCGACCGTCGCCTTCGCGCGGGCCGCGTCGACCGCCAGGGCGAGGAGGTTGCCTTCGAGACCCGGACCCGGGTCGCGCTCGGCCGCCGCCGTCAGCGCACGCAGCGCGTCCTGGCAGGCCGCCTCGTCGCGCTCCTCGCGAAGGCGCTTCAGCTTGGCGATCTGCTGGTTGCGCACGGAGGAGTTGTCGACCGCACGGACGTCGATCTGCTCGTCGGTCTCCACGCGGTACTTGTTGACGCCGATCACGGGCTGGCGGCCGGAGTCGATGCGCGCCTGCGTGCGCGCGGCGGCCTCCTCGACGCGCAGCTTCGGGATGCCCGCGTCGATGGCCTGCGCCATGCCGCCCGCCGCCTCGACCTCCTCGATGTGCTGCCAGGCGCGGCGCGCGAGGTCGTGCGTCAGCTTCTCGACGTACGCGCTGCCGCCCCACGGGTCGATCGTCCGTGTCGTGCCCGACTCCTGCTGGATGAGCAGCTGGGTGTTGCGGGCGATGCGCGCGGAGAAGTCGGTCGGCAGGGCGAGGGCCTCGTCGAGGGCGTTCGTGTGCAGCGACTGGGTGTGGCCCTGCGTCGCCGCCATCGCCTCGACGCACGTACGCGTGACGTTGTTGAACACGTCCTGTGCGGTGAGCGACCAGCCCGAGGTCTGCGAATGGGTGCGCAGGGAGAGCGACTTGGCGTTCTTCGGGTCGAACTGCTTGACCAGCTTCGCCCAAAGGAGGCGCGCGGCGCGGAGCTTGGCGACCTCCATGAAGAAGTTCATGCCGATCGCCCAGAAGAAGGAGAGCCGCGGCGCGAACGCGTCGACGTCCAGGCCCGCTTCCTGGCCTGCCCGCAGATACTCCACGCCGTCGGCGAGGGTGTAGGCGAGCTCCAAGTCGGCTGTCGCGCCCGCCTCTTGGATGTGATAGCCGGAGATCGAGATGGAGTTGTAGCGCGGCATCTTCTGCGAGGTGTACGCGAAGATGTCGGAGATGATCCGCATCGATGGCTTGGGCGGATAGATGTAGGTGTTGCGGACCATGAACTCTTTGAGGATGTCGTTCTGGATGGTCCCGGCCAGCTTCTCGGGCGGTACGCCCTGCTCCTCGGCGGCCACGATGTAGAGCGCGAGTACGGGGAGCACCGCGCCGTTCATCGTCATCGACACCGTCATCTTGTCCAGCGGAATGCCGTCGAAGAGCTGACGCATGTCGTAGATCGAGTCGATCGCCACGCCCGCCATGCCGACGTCGCCGGTCACGCGCGGGTGGTCGCTGTCGTAGCCGCGGTGGGTCGGCAGGTCGAAGGCGACCGAGAGGCCCTTCTGCCCCGCGGCGAGGTTGCGGCGGTAGAAGGCGTTGGACTCCTCGGCGGTGGAGAACCCCGCGTACTGCCGGATCGTCCAGGGCTGGTTGACGTACATCGTCGGGTAGGGGCCGCGCAGATACGGCGCAACGCCGGGGTACGTCTCCAGGAAGTCGAGGCCTTCGAGGTCGGCGCCCGTGTAGAGCGGCTTGACCGCGATGCCCTCCGGGGTCTCCCACAGGAGGTCGTCGTCGGCCTTGCCGGTGGACTCCTTGACGGCGCTGCGCCACTGGTCCTTGGAGACGTCGGAGGCGGCTTCGGACGTCAGGCCGACGCCGGTGAAGTCGGGGATCGCCATTACGCCACTCCCATGTGGTCGAGGGTGGAGGAGAGCACGGACACGGCGTCGCAGCCCGCGAAGACGTACGCGTCGACCGACTCGTACTCGGCGGGACGCCCCGCGAGGAACACCCGCTGCGCGCCCGCCGACTTGAGCGCGTCGGCGACCGCTTCGGCCTGCTCTTCGTAGAGCGCGTCGCTGGAGCAGAGGCACGCCACCGTGGCCCCGCTGGCCTTGAACGCCTCCGCGGCCGTCGCCGCGTCCACCGTCACCGGGTCGTGGACGGCTTCGATGCCGCCCGCCTGGAAGAGGTTCGAGGCGAAGGAGGCCCGTGCGGTGTGCGCGGCGGCGGGGCCGAGCCCGGCGATGAACACCCGGGGGCGGGCCCCCGTCGAGGCGAGGTGCGCGTCCGAGCGCGAGCGCAGGATCTCGTACGCCTCGTCGCGGCGCACGCGCGGCAGGCCGCCCGACGGCTCGGGGGCGGGCGGGGCCACACGCTCGACCGGACGCTCCGTCAGGTTCGGGAACTCGCTGACGCCCGTGATCGGTTCGCGCCGCTTGGCGAGCTTCTCGCTGCGCTTCGCCCAGGTGGCGGCGAGCCGTTCGCCGATCAGACCGGAGCGCAGGGCCGCGGCCTGGCCGCCCGCGCGCTCGATCTCCTGGAAGAACTCCCAGCCCGCGTGGGCGAGTTCGTCCGTGAGCCGCTCCACGTACCAGGAGCCGCCCGCCGGGTCGATCACCCGGGCGAGGTGCGACTCCTCCAGGAGGATCGTCGAGGTGTTGCGGGCGATGCGGCGCGCGAACGCGTCCGGCAGGCCCAGCGAGTGGTCGAAGGGCAGGACGGTCACGGAGTCGGCGCCGCCGACGCCCGCGCCGAGGCAGGCCACCGTCGTGCGCAGCATGTTCACCCACGGGTCGCGGCGCGACATCATCACCGGTGAGGTCACGGCGTGCTGGCGCTGCGCCCCCGCGTCCGGGGCGCCGCAGACCTCGGCGACACGGGCCCAGAGCCGCCGGGCCGCCCGCAGCTTGGCGATGGTCAGGAACTGGTCGGCGGTGGCCGCGTACCGGAACTCCAGCTGGGCGCAGGCCGCTTCGACCGTGAGCCCCGCATCGGTCAGCTCGCGCAGGTAGGCGACCGCCGTGGCGAGGGACGCGCCGAGCTCCTGCCCGGCCGAGCCGCCCGCCTCGTGGTACGGCAGGGCGTCGACGGCCAGCGCGCGGAGGTTCGGGTACTCCTGGCCGCACAGCCGGGCCAGTTCGATCGCGGCGGCCGGGTCGAGCCGCTCACCGGTGCGGGCCTCGTGACCGAGGGGGTCGGCGCCGAGGGTGCCGCGCGCCGTGTCCTTCGGGATGCCCCGCTCCTCGTAGAGCCGGAACAACTCGCGTGCGGCGGGCTCGAATTCGGCGCCCGCGTCCAGGGCGACCGGTGCCAGGTCGAGGAAGACACCGTCGAGGGCGCGCGCGATGCCGGACACCGGGAGCGCGCCGGGGCCGACGCCGAGCCACAGCGAGGTGACGCCGTTCTCCAGGTCAGCGAGCACCGTCTCGTTCGAGCCCGCGGGGTCCGTGGCCGCGTGCCGCTGCCGTACGTCCCAGCCGGCCGCGGTACTGCCCGCGGCGGTGCCGCCCCTGACAAAGGGGGCGAAACCCGGATAGCCGGCGTCAGGCGCGGCTTCTCGGGCGGTGTACAGGGGGCGGGTGCTGAGCCCGTCCTCGAGTGCGGTGGACAGCGCTTCCTCCGCGGCCGGCCCCGATACGTCCTTACCCGATTTGCGCAGCACGCCTTCCACCAGGCGCTGCCACTGCTCATGGGTCGCATCAGGGAACTCGGCGGCCAGGGAAAGCCCGTCGTCAGGCAGGACCGTCATGGGCATGATGCTAGGGCGGAACCCCTGGCACTCGGTGCCGTCCAGGGCTGTGACCTTGGCCTCTTCCGAACTCTCTTGATCTCAAACGAGCGGGCGGCTACGGCGGGGCGGGGTCCGGGCCCCTCCGCGCCCGCTCCGGTGTCATTCCAGGCCGGAGGCCTTGAAGACGCCCTCGGCCGTCTCGCGGTCGATGCGTTCCGCAAGCCGGCGCAAGGCGGTCGCCCCGCACAGGAGCCGGCCGTCGTCGACAGATGTGCGCGCGCCCGCGGCCACGAGACGCCACAGCGCCGGATTGACGACGAGCACCTCGGGGTCGAGGACGACCTCGCCACCGGACGTGTCCCGCAGGACGAGCCGCGGCGCGATGCCGTCGGAACGGCGCACCGCCACGAGACGGTCGAGGCGCACCGACCGGACGCGTACCGGACCGCGGGAGACCAGGACCGTGCCGTGCGCCGCCACACGCGGCGGCGTGAGCACGGCGAACAGCAGCACGCCGAGTCCCAGCCAGAGCAGCGCACGCCCGACGCCGAGCCTGCCGGTCGCCGCGTCGAGCGCGAGGAGCAACCCGGACAACAGCACGGCACAGGAAGCCGCGGAGCGGGCCTCCCCGGCCCAGCCGCTGTCGTGCGTCCACGGGCGGTGCGCCGCGGACCGGGACGTCGTACGGGCGCCGGGGATGCGCCGAGCGGGGCGCGTCATGCGTGGGGCCATGAGGGGGACGCTAGGCACATCGGCGGGCCGTGAGCGTCGCCGCGCGGAACGTTGACGCGGCACTGACACGGCGCGCGGCGACCTTTACGGGGGCCTGACGGGGCGGGGTGCGAGCCGCGTGCGCCGCGGTGCAGCGCGAGGCGCCCGGCACGGTGGTGTCGCCTTCTACGTGGCGAGGGTGTTTCCGACGAGCAGGTCGGCGAGCTTGCTCAGGCGTTTGACGGTGCGGTCCTCCGTGGCGGCCGCGGCCGGTTCGACGCGCTCGTCGCAGTCGTAGTACGCGCCGTTGACGATCTCCGTCGCCGGGTCGCAGAGGCGCACCACGTGCGCGGCACCCTGCGCGGCCGACGCGCCTTCGTCGCCGTACAGGGACAGCAGCGCGGTGTCGCACACGCCGGGGTGCACGGAGACCGCCGTGACGCGCGGGTCCGACGCGAAGACGGTGAGGGCCAGCTGAGACTGGGCGTACGCGGCGAGCCGGGAGTAGCGGCGGGAGCGGTTCGGGTCGTTCCACTGGATGGACGCCGTGCGGTGCAGCGAGGACGAGACGTTGACGACGCGGCCGCCGGGCCCTGCCGTCAGCGCGGTCTCGAGCAGGCCGGTCAGCAAATAGTGCGCGAGGAAGTTGACCTGGAAGGCGATCTCGTTGCCGTCCGACGTGATGGTGTGCCGCTCGGGCGCGGCCATGCCCGCGTTGTTCACCAGGACGTCCAGGTGCGGGTGTTCGGTGACCACGCGGTGCGCGAGGTGCTCCACCTCGTCGAGGCGGGCGAAGTCGGCGGAGAACGGGCAGAGTTGACCGGCGCCGATGCCCGCGGTGGCGGCCAGACGGCCGGTCGCGGCCCGTGCCTCGCCGGGAGTGCGCCCGTGCACCAGCACGGTGGCCCCGCGTTCGGCGAGGAACCGTGCGGCCTCGTAGCCGATCCCGGAGGTCGCTCCGGTGATCAGGACGGTCCGTCCGGACAGGGATGCAGAAGACATGGCAGGTTCCTGGATTCGTGAGTGGGCGCACGCCGAGCGGCCCCCGGTGGGGGCGGTGGCGTGTGCGGTGGTGACACGGCCGATCACGGCCGCTGGGGGAGGTGCGGCGTCAGCGCACCGTCGAGTGAACAGGGCGCGGGACCGGCACCGCCGTATGAGGCGGCCGGTCGGCGCGGCGCGAAATGCTGTTCACATCCCCTATCCAACTGCCGGGCGGCCAAGGCCTCAAGAAGACGCCGGAGTCTTTGATGAGGCCCTGACGTACGTCCGGGCCGGCTCTGCGCAGGGGGCCCTGCGCAGAGCCGGCTGATCGCGCACACGGCCGCGCGGCGACGGGAAGGCAGGCGCGGCCGGTGCGAACAGGAAACGTAGCTTCCGCGATACCCCCGAACGGCTGTTGTGCCTGGGTATTTGCGCACCTCTGACGGTGCCCGCCCGCCCCCGTCAAACCCGCGTCAACGCGGGCCGCCCCTCCGTCAACGTCCCGTCATGGAGGGGCGGGTGGCACCTGATACCGGGCATAGCGTCGGTGCAGGCCCCCGGGTTCCTGCCCGGCGCCCGGGGGCCGCCGTTCACCGAGCAGGATCCTCAAGGAGGAACCCCATGGCAGAGCCCCAGTGCGCCGAGGACCCCGAGCCGTCCGAACCCGGCCCGGCCGGGCCGCTCTTCGTCCCCGTCCGGCCGGGACCCGCGGGCTGCGTCGCCCGCCTGTTCCGCACACCCGTGGGCGGCCGCACCGCCGTCGCCTTCACCACCCCGCAGCGGCTCAGTACCGCCCTGGGCGGGCGCCAGGCCTGGATCAGGCTCTCGGAGCCGGCGCTGCGGGCGCTCACCGAGCCGCTCGGCGTCCACGAGGTGACCGTCGACCCACGCCTCGCCGCGCATCCCGTCGGCGCCCCCGCGCGGCGCGCTTCCGCCTGGCGTGAGTGGGACCCGCAGGCGGTCGGCGCGCTCCGCGTCACGGGCGCCGCCGCGCTGGTCGGCGCCCTGACCACCTGGATCGGCTGACGACGCGGAAGCGGAATCGGAAGCGGACAAGGACGAGGACTAGGCGAAGAGAGAACCTGACCATGACCACCCTGCACGAACCCGTGACCCCGGACGCCACCGCCGACGACGACCTGTCCGTCTGGCCCGCGTCCACCGCGCGTCTGGCCCACGGCGACCTCGCCGTCGGCGGCGTACCGCTCACCGAGATCGCCGAGCGCTTCGGCACCCCGGCCTATCTCCTCGACGAAGGCGACGTACGGACACGCTGCCGCACCTACCTGCACGCCTTTCCCGAAGCCGAAGTGCACTACGCCGCCAAGGCGTTCCTGTGCCGCGCGATGGCCCACTGGGTGGCGGAGGAAGGGCTCGGCCTCGACGTCTGTTCCGCCGGCGAGCTGGAGCTCGCCGTCACCACGGGCTTCCCCGCCGAGCGCATCGTCCTGCACGGCAACGCCAAGAGCCCGCACGACTTGGAGGCCGCGCTGCGGCTCGGCGTCGGGCGCATCGTCATCGACAGTGCCTCCGAGATCGCCCGGCTCGCCGCCGCCGTGCCGCCGGGCAGCCGCCAGAAGGTGATGGTCCGGGTGGTACCCGGCATCGCGGCGGGCGGCCACGCCAAGATCCGTACCGGGACCGACGACCAGAAGTTCGGCCTGTCCATCACCGACGGCTCCGCGCAGCACGCCATCGCCCGCATACTCGGCCAGCCCGGACTCGAACTGACCGGCCTGCACTGCCACTTGGGCTCGCAGATCACCACGGACAAGCCGTTCATCGCGGCCGTACGCCGCCTGGTCGGCCTGATGGCCCGCATCAAGGACCAGCACGGCGTCACCCTCCCCGAACTGGACCTCGGCGGCGGCCACGGCATCGCCTACCGCCCCGGCGAGGCGGCGCTCGACATCACCACCCTCGCCCGCAAGGTGCGCGCCGAACTGATCGAGAGCTGCGCGGCGGCCGGGCTCACCGTGCCCAGGCTGCTCATCGAGCCGGGGCGCGCCATCGCGGGCCCCGCCGGAGTGGCCCTCTACCGCGTACTCGCCGTCAAGCGGACCGGCGGACGCACCTTCGTCGCCGTGGACGGCGGGATGAGCGACAACCCGCGGCCCGCGCTGTACGGCGTGCGGTACGTGCCGCGCCTGATCGGCCGGCGCTCCACGGTTCCGTCCGCGCCGGTGACCGTCGTCGGGCGGCATTGCGAGGCGGGCGACGTGCTGGCCTCCGACGTCGAACTGCCGGGCGACGTAAGGCCGGGAGACATCCTGGGCGTGCCGGTGGCCGGGGCGTACCACCTGTCCATGGCGTCCGGCTACAACCTCGTCGGGCGTCCGCCCGTGGTGGCCGTCGCCGACGGGAACGCGCGGCTCCTGGTGCGGCGCGAGTCGCTCGAGGACTTCCGCAGCAGGGACGTCGGCTTGTAGGGACCGCCGCTCGCAGAGGGGGAGTTCAGGAGCCGAGATAGCGCAGGACGGCGAGCACGCGGCGGCTGTAACCGGTCGTCCCGGTCAGTTCCAGCTTGTCGAAGATCGCGTTGATGTACTTCTCGACGGCACTCTGCGAGACGTACAACTGCCCGGCGATCGCCGCGTTCGTGTGCCCCTGCGCCATCTTGCCGAGCACCTCGCGTTCCCGTGCGGTCAGGCGCTTGAGCGGGTCGGTGTGGCTGCTGAGGGTCAGCAACTGCCGTACGACCTCCGGGTCGAAGGCGGTCCGGCCCGACGCGACCCGCTCCAGCGCGTCCAGGAACTCGTCGACCTGGACGACCCGGTCCTTGAGCAGATAGCCGACACCTTCGGTGGCGGTGGTCAACAGCTCGGTGGCGTAACGGCGTTCGACGTACTGCGACAGCACGAGGACGCTCGTCTCCGGCCACTTCTCGCGGATCTCAAGGGCGGCCCGCAGCCCCTCATCGGTGTGCGTGGGCGGCATGCGTACGTCGATCACGGCGGCGTCGGGCGGATCCTCGGCCACGGCGGCGAGCAGCGCCCGCGCGTCACCGACCGAGGCCGTGACGGTATGGCCCTCGTCCGCGAGGAGCCGGGCCAGGCCCTCCCGCAGCAGCGTCGAGTCGTCGGCGAGCATTACGCGCATGGGAGCTCCGCGGTGATGAGGGTGGGCCCTCCGGCGGGGCTTTCCACGGTGAGGGTGCCGTCCAGGGCGGCCACGCGCCGGGCGAGCCCGAGCAGACCGCTGCCGGACGGGTCGGCGCCGCCCCGTCCGTCGTCCTCGACGCGCAGGCGCAGCACGGCACTTCGCCGCTCGGCGTGGACGGTGACGAGGGTGGCGCCCGAGTGCTTGACGGCGTTCGTGACGGCTTCGGCGGCGACGAAGTACGCCACGGCCTGCGCGGTCGGCGGCGGGGTTTCGTGCAGGGCGCAGTCGAGACGTACGGGAATGGCCGCCCGCTCGGCGACCGTCTCCAGGGCGGCGGCGAGCCCGCCCTCGTCGAGGGCGGCGGGGTAGACCCGCCAGGCGACGTCGCGCAGTTCGACGAGGGCCTGCTGGGTCTCCTCGTGCGCCTGGGCGAGGAGCCGCGCGGACTTCTCGGGCTCGGAGGCGCGGCGGGCTCTGCCGAGCAGCATGCCGAGGGCGACGATGCGCTGCTGGACGCCGTCGTGCAGATCGCGTTCGATGCGGCGCCGCTCGTCGTGCACGGCCTCCACCACACCGGCGCGGCTCGCTACGAGCTCGCCGATCCTGCGCTCCATGAGCTGCCCGTCGTTCGGGCCGAGGAAGCGGCGCGCGTGGCGCTCGTCCGCGAGCGCGACACCGTACGTCCCCTGCACACAGAGATAGAGCAGGAAGAGGCCGCCGACCGAGGAGAGGATCAGGGTGCCGGGGGCGCGGATGTCGGCGACGAACCAGCCCCACACCGCCAGCGAGGCATAGACCGCGCCGACCACACCGCAGGCGAGGACGACACCGCCGAGCAGCCCGACCGTCCACCGCGTCGCGACGTAGTTGACGGACTGCAGGCCGGTCGGCGGCGTGGTGATCCCGGTACCGAAGAAGGTGGCCATCCGGCGCTGCTCCCCATCGGCGAGCCGCTGGGCGACGGCCACGATGCGGTCCTCCGCGGCGCGCCCGGAGCGCCGCCCGAGCGTGCTGAGCAGCCAGAACCCTGCCACCAGGGCGAAGGGCAGTTCCACGACCGCGGTGCAGGCCCCGGCCAGGACACCGGTCGTCACCCTGAGCCAGCGTTGTATGTGCGTACGCATGATCGGCCACGCTAGCCGAGCGGACGAGGCCGGGGGACTGCGGAAAACCACAATGCCTCCCGGCGGTGCACCGCACACGACCTCTGCGGCCCCCCGCATACCGCCGCGCGCCGCCGTTTCCTAGCGTCTACAGCATGATCCTCAACGCCGCGCACGACGTGTCCGCCGCCGCGAACGAAGCGCCCACCGGCGGCATCGCGGGCTGGGCCACCGACCTCATGGACTCGATGGGCGCCGTCGGCGCCGGAGTGGCCATCGCCCTGGAGAACCTCTTCCCGCCGCTGCCCAGCGAGGTGATCCTGCCGCTTGCCGGCTTCGCCGCGAGCCAGGGCAAGTTCGGCATCGTCGAGGTCCTGATCTGGACCACGGCGGGCTCCGTGATCGGTGCGATCGCCCTCTACGCGATCGGTGCGCTGCTCGGCAGGGACCGCACGGTCGCCGTCGCGGCCCGCCTTCCGCTCGTGAAGGCGTCCGACATCCAGCGCACGGAGAACTGGTTCGCCCGGCACGGCACCAAGGCGGTCTTCTTCGGCCGGATGATCCCGGTCTTCCGCAGCATGATCTCGGTTCCCGCGGGCGTCGAGCGGATGCGTATGCCCGTCTTCCTCGCCCTGACGACCGCGGGCAGCCTCATCTGGAACGCGGTCTTCATCCTGATCGGCCACGCACTCGGCACGCGCTGGCACCAGGTCACCGATCTGGTCGGCCTGTACTCCAAGGGGGTCCTCGCCGTGGCCGCGCTCGCGGTGCTCGCTTTCGTCACGCTGCGGATCCGCAGGGCGGGCAAGGGTGAGCACCGCTCGACACGCTAGGCGCTCAGAGAATCGCCCCAGGCGTGTAGGCCGCGGCCTCGGGGTGCTCCTTGAGCAGGGCCTCGATCTGCGCGACGACCACGGCGACCTGGTCGCTCGCCGCGCCCGTGAACGACAGCTTGTCCGCCATGAGAGCGTCCAGCTCGGCGCGGTCCAGCGGAATCCGGGAGTCGGCGGCGAGCTTGTCGAGGAGTTCGTTGCGCTCGGCGCCCTGCTCCCGCATCGCCAGCGCGGAGGCGACCGCGTTCTCCTTGATGGCCTCGTGGGCCTCCTCGCGGCCGACGCCCGCCCGCACCGAGGCCATCAGGACCTTGGTCGTGGCGAGGAAGGGGAGGTAGCGGTCCAGCTCACGCGCGACGACGGCAGGGAAGGCGCCGAACTCGTCGAGCACGGTCAGGAAGGTCTCAAGCAGCCCGTCCAGGGCGAAGAACGCGTCCGGCAGGGCGACGCGGCGTACGACCGAGCAGGAGACGTCGCCCTCGTTCCACTGGTCGCCCGCAAGCTCGCCGGTCATCGACGCGTAGCCGCGCAGGATGACGGTGAGGCCGTTCACGCGCTCGCAGGAGCGGGTGTTCATCTTGTGCGGCATCGCGGAGGAGCCGACCTGACCAGGCTTGAAGCCCTCGGTGACGAGCTCGTGTCCGGCCATCAGACGGATGGTCTTGGCCAGCGAGGAGGGTCCGGACGCGAGCTGCACCAGGGCGGTGACGACCTCGTAGTCGAGGGAGCGCGGGTAGACCTGGCCGACCGAGGTGAAGGCGCGGTCGAAGCCGAGGTGCCCGGCGATCCGCTGCTCGAGCTCGGTGAGCTTCTCGGCGTCGCCGCCAAGGAGGTCGAGCATGTCCTGGGCCGTGCCGACGGGGCCCTTGATGCCGCGCAGCGGGTAGCGGCGCAGCAGGTCGTCCACGCGGCGGTACGCGACGAGCAGCTCGTCGGCGGTCGTCGCGAAGCGCTTGCCCAGGGTCGTCGCCTGCGCGGCCACGTTGTGCGAGCGGCCGGCCATGACCAGCTCCGCGTACTCGCCCGACAGCTTGCCGAGCCGCGCGAGCACCGCGACGGTGCGGTCGCGCACCAGCTCCAGGGAGAGCCGGACCTGCAGCTGTTCCACGTTCTCGGTCAGGTCGCGGGAGGTCATGCCCTTGTGGACCTGCTCGTGCCCGGCGAGCGCGTTGAACTCCTCGATGCGGGCCTTCACGTCATGGCGCGTGACCTTCTCGCGCTCGGCGATCGAGGCGAGGTCGACGTCGTCGATGACGCGCTCGTAGTCGGCGAGGGCGGCGTCCGGGACCTCGATCCCCAGGTCCTTCTGCGCCCGCAGGACGGCGAGCCAGAGCTGACGCTCCAGCTTGACCTTCTGCTCGGGCGACCAGAGGGTGGCGAGCTCGGCGGAGGCATAACGTCCGGCGAGGACGTTCGGGATACGGGGCTTTGCAGGCGCGACAGTCACGTGTACGGAGTTTACCTGCCGTCCGACCTGCTCTTTGACCGTCCGTACAGTCCGGAGAGCGCAGGTCATTGGAGCATCATCCAGAACGCGACGTGCCGCCCGCCGCGCCGGTGATCACTCGCCGGGGGGCCCGCAGCACGCGCCTCAACGCTTCAACGCTCCGGCCCGACATCCCAAGTACCGCACGCGCCTCCGCACGGCTGTGCCGCAACTCCCGTTGATCCGTGTGCGTCTAGGCTTCATCGCATGGAGCAGCGCGAGATCATCCAAAGAGTCGTCGGCATCCTGACCGAGGCGATCGAGATGCGCAGACAGGTACGGGAGAACCCGGACGGCGAGGTCGAACCCAGCGGCGCGGTCGGCGCGATGCTCGAGGAGATGCTGCCGCGCATCGAAATCCCCGCCGACGCCACCGCCATAGAGGTCGCCGAGGTGGTGGGCCGGGAACTGAGCCCGGTCATCGAGCAGATCACGTCGGCCTTCGCCTTCTCCTTCGCACAGCTGGCCGAGGCCCACGACGAGGGGCGCACTGACGTGACGTCGGCGGACGTGCTGCAGTCCATCGCGCTCCACTTCGAGGAGGAGGTGGAGGAGTAGAGACGCGGTATTCGCCGGGGGGGGAGGGGGGGCGGCCGTCGCGCGACCGCGCTGAGGACCGCGGGTCTGTTCCGCGTGCGGCCCGGCGGCGTGGGGCGGAACCGCCGAGAGCGCCGCGTTCTCGGCGAGGATGGCTCACCCATGGCGCTGCGGCGATCGCAGGGTTCGTAGTCGGCGCCGTCATCGTCGCGACAGCAGCCCAGCGCCTCCACGTCCGAAGAGGAACCGGCCGGCGAGTAGCGTCTCCGAGTCGTTACGCCCGCGGCTCCTCGTAAGGCAGTAGATCCGGGCGCTTCGCCGGGAGGCCGTCTCCTGAGGAGCGGCCCGTTAGGCGGCGGGCGATCCAGGGGGCCAGGTGTTGTCTGGCGAAGCGGAGGTCGGATACTCGGCGCGCCGTCCAGTTCGGTGGGGCGGTGGCCGGGAGCGGGGACTGCCAGTCGTCCTCGGGGTCGTAGCCGAGGGACTGCCACACCGCTTCGGCGACCCTGCGGTGGCCCTCGGCCGTCAGGTGCAGCCGGTCCACGTCCCACATGCGCTGGTCGCCGAGCGCGGCCGATCCGTACAGGTCCACCACCGTGGCACCATGCCGTGTCGCCAACTCGTCGATGTGGACGAAGAGTTCCTCCATGCGGGGGCGGAAACGCTCCATCACGGGGCCGTTCCTGCCCGGGCTGCGCATCAGGACCAGCTGCTTGCACGCCGGGGCGAGGCGTTCGACCGCCTCATCCAGGAGCCCGCGTACGCGGGCCATGTCGCACTTGGGACGCAGCGTGTCGTTGAGGCCGCCCACCAGGGTGATCACATCGGGCTGCATGGAGGCCGCGACGTCCACCTGCTCGGCCACGATCTGCCCGATGAGTTTCCCGCGCACCGCGAGGTTCGCGTACCGGAAACCGGGGGAGGCGGCAGCCATCCGGGCGGCGAGCAGATCGGCCCAGCCGCGGTAGCTGCCGTCGGGCAGCAGGTCCGACATGCCCTCGGTGAAGGAGTCGCCGACCGCGACGAGACTGGTGTAGTTGGCATTCATCTGCATGGCGGGAGCGATCGTACATGGAGCTTCGACCCTTCGCCGTGGAGGATGCGGACACCGTGGCGCGCTGGCCCGTCTCCGCCGGTGAGGTGGCCCTGTGGTGTGGGCTGCGCGACTTTCCCGTGGCCGCGAGGGCCGTCGCCGGCTGGCAGCTGGAAGAGGGTGTGCGGGGGCACGCGCTCATCGAGGGGGAGACACTCCTCGGCTACGGGGAGGTGTGGTGCGACGAGGATGAGGGGGAGGCGGAACTCGCCCGGATCATCGTGGCGCCGGGCGCCCGTGGGCGAGGTGTCGGGCGCGTACTGGTGCGGGGGCTGGCCGAGCTGGCCCTGCGGGCCGGGTACGCGGAGATCTTCATGCGCGTACATCCGGCGAACGCCGCCGCCCTGCGCTGCTACCGCGCGGCCGGATTTCTGCCCGTCGCCCCCGCCCTTGCCGTGGAGTGGAACGCCCCGCAGCCCGTCGGCTATGTCTGGCTCCGGCATGCGGGCGCGGGTGCGGGCGCGGGGGACGTGGGGGCGTGAGCGGCGTCGCCACTTGGCTGCCGAGGGCATGGGCCCGTGACTTCACGGGCCCGTAGGCGTGGCTTCCGGGTCGATCGCCGTACGGCCGACCAGCCGTTCGTAGCGCTGCCTGGCCGCCTGCGGAGTGCCGAGGCCGAGGCCGAAGGCGATCTCCGGCCAGGTCATGCCGCGACCGCGGGCCATCTGCAGGAGTGCGGCCTCCACCTCGTCCATCTCGCCGCGCGCCATCGGCATGAGCGTCAGCGCCGCGGTGATGTCCGCGTGGTCCACCTCGGGCTCGCCCTCCGCGGGCTGCGCGATCCCGGTCAGCAGGAACGTCACGAGCCGTGCCGCCTCGTACGGGCCGACGATCGTGGCGTGGACTTGTCGACGCCGCTGCTCGTCGGTGGCCGCGTGCCGCTCGGCGATGCGGAACAGGGAGGCGGGGGCGCGGCCCGCGCGCACCTGGTCCGGGTGCGTAGGGCTGAAGGGGTCGGTCTCGGGGTCCGCCGCGGAGGCGCTGCCGGCGGGCTGCTGTTCGGGAGTCGCGGGCATGGGGCCAGCATCGACGGCACACGTCATGCTGTCAACACTTCCTTGTGAACATCTTGTTTGCATGCCTTCTCTGTGTCGCCGGTCCGGGCACTGTATGGAACGGTAGAAAACATCCGAAATGCCACTCCTGGCGAACCAGGCGAGTGGCGAACCAGTCGAGTGGCGAACCAGGCGAGAGGGGAATCGCATGTCATCGAAGCGACGCCGTAAGAAGAAGGCACGCCGTAAGCACCCGGCCAACCACGGCAGCCGTCCCCAGTCCTGACCGCTGACCCCACAACCGTTTTCTGTGTGATCTCGTCAACAGCCTTGCCACCTGGGTCAACGGGTGAACAATGGTGCAATGTTGGAGTTGTTGCGAGAAGTCGGCGTGGAACTGCCGGGCGGCGCTGGGCTGTTGAAGTTCGGGATGACACCCGGCGAGGTCCTGGAACTGCTGCCGCCCGACAGGGTCACACACCACCGGCAGTGCATGGGACTGACCCTGAGCCAGTACGCGGAGCTCCGGCACGCGCACGACGCCTGGCTCGGCGGCCTCCTCTACGAGCCCGGGTGGAGCTTCGACGCCGAGCTGGACGGCGTCGTCCTCGGCTTCGGTGGCGGCGGGCCGGGCGCCACGGACCGGCTCGCCCGCGTGGAGATCCAGGCGACGGCCAAGGCGCGGTCCCAGGCGGAGAGCCCGGAGGTGACCCCGGTGGCCTGGGACGACATAGACCTCTTCGGCTATCCCGCCGCGGAGATCGTGGCCGTGCTGCCAGGGGCCACCGCATCGCCCGCCGGGCCGCCGCCCGCGGAGATGGCCGTGCACGAGCTCGGACTGCGCCTCTCGCGGGCCAGGCCGACCGCGGAGCACTGGGAGCGGGTGACCCTCTTCGGGCCCGGGTCCGGCAGCTGGGGAGCCTGCTGCACGGGCGGACTCGTCTGCGCCGAGCAGGGGGACGGCCTCGTTGGGATCATGTACTGAACAGCCCCCAGGAGCTGATCACCGCCGTGGCCCGCCCGCCCCCTCCAGCGCCGTCAGGATCCAACTCCGCGACTCCGCGGGGTCGATGACGGCGTCGATCTCCAGCGCGGCCGCGGCGTTCACCGCCTTGCCGTGCTCGTACAACTCGGCGACATGGGCATCGAACACCCGCTGCCGCTCCCCGGGATCGGCGATCGCGGCCAGCTCCTTGCGGTAGCCGAGACGGACGGCGCCCTCAAGACCCATCCCCCGAACTCGCCGCTCGGCCACGCCGCCGTGGCCACGGGCGCGCGCGTGGAGCCGCCCATCATGGCCATCGCGCCGAGCCCGTACGCCTTGCGCAGCACCAGGCTCACCAGCGGGACACGGAGCTGTGCGCCGGTCACGAAGAGGCGGGAGAAGTGCCGTACGGTCGCGGTCCGTTCGGCATCCGGGCCGACCATGAAACCCGGTGTGTCACACAGCGAGACGACAGGAAGCCCGAACGCGTCGCACAGCCGCAGGAAGCGCTCCGCCTTGTCCGCGGCGTCGCGGTCGATCGCCCCGCCCAGGTGCCCGGGGTTGTTGGCGAGCAGCCCCATCGGCCTGCCCTCGACGCGCACGAGAGCCGTGATGATGCCTGCGCCGAAGCCGCCCCGCAGCTCCAGGACCGAGTCGGTGTCGGCGATCCCCTCGATCGCGGCCCGCATGTCATAGGCGCGGCGCCGGTTCTCCGGGACCGCGTGCCGCAGCAGCCGCGGGTCCGGCGCCTCCCAACTGCGGCCCGACTCAGGGGAGTACGAGAAGTAGCCGAGGTACTTCCGTGCCACCCGCACCGCCTCGGCCTCGTCGGCCACCGCGGTGTCCACCACCCCGTTCGGCACCTGGACCGACAGGGGCCCGACCTCCTCGGGGCGGTACACGCCGAGGCCGCCGCCCTCGATCATCGCGGGCCCGCCCATCCCGATGCTGGCCTCCGGCGTCGCGATCACCACGTCGCAGCAGCCGAGCAGGGCGGCGTTGCCCGCGAAGCACCGTCCCGACGCGACGCCCACCAGGGGGACTTGGCCGCTGAGGCGCCCCATCTGATGGAACGCCGTCACGTCGAGCCCGGCGACGGACGTCGTGTCGGTGTCCCCGGGGCGCCCGCCGCCGCCCTCGGCGAACAGCACCACCGGCAGCCGCCGTTCCTCGGCCAGCTGGAGCATCCGGTCCGTCTTGCGGTGGTTCTGCAGGCCCTGGGTGCCGGCCAGGACCGTGTAGTCGTACGACATCGCCACGCACCGCACGCCGTCGATCCGGCCCGTGCCGGTGACCATGCCGTCGGCGGGCGTCGACGAGATCAGGTCGTCGAGGGAGCGACGGCGGCGCTGGGCAGCGATCGCGAGCGACCCGCACCGGCCGCGACCGCAGCGACGCCCCGGCCCGCGGGCGGCTCCTGGACGCCGCCGAGGCCGTGTTCGCGCGGCGCGGGTACGGCGCGACGACCGTCGCCGACATCACGGCGGAGGCAGAGGTCTCCCGGGCGGGCTTCTATGTGTACTTCGCGTCCAAGGAAGAGATCTTCCGCGTCCTCGCGGTACGCGTACGGGACGCGTTCCTCGCCGCGCAGGACGTGCCCGGAGTGGACCAGGACGACGCCCGCGAGGTCTGCCGGGCTTCCACCGCCGCCTTCATCGCGGCGTACGCCCAACACCTGCCGCTGCTGCGGCTGTTGGAGCAGCAGGCGCAGAGCGACGACGACGTGCGCGCCCTGTGGGAGGAGACCCAGGAGCGCCCGATCCACCGCTCCGCCCGCTACATCCGGCGGCTCGCGGCCGAGGGCAGGGCCCGGCCGGTCGCGGAGCCGCTCGCCGTGGCCCGCGCTGTCGGCGGCATGAGCATCCAGTTCGCCCGGCTCACGGCGTCCGCCCCGGAAGCGTCCGCCCCGGAGACGTACGACGCGGCCGTGCGCGATGTGACCGCCATGTTCCTGCACCTGCTCGGAGTCGAAGACCCACGCCGGACCCCACGCCAGACCCCACGTTGAGGAGCCGCCCCATGTCCGTGCGGAAGCCCTGCGCGACGGCCGCCCGCACACCGGTGACATCGGGCGCCTCGACGAGGACGGCTGTCTGTACTACCTCGGCCGTGACAAGGACATGATCAAGGTCAAGGGCATGAGCGTCTTCCCCGCCGAGGTCGAGACCCTGCTCGCCCGGCACCCCGACGTCCTCGCGGCGGCCGTCGTCGCCGTCCCGGACGCGGAGGCCGGCCAGCGCCCTTACGCCTGCGTGCGCACCGCCCCCGGCAGCGCGCTCACGGCACATGAGCTGCACGCCTGGGCGGCCGGATCCATGGCGACGTACAAGGTCCCGGCCGTCGAGATCCTCGACGAGCTGCCCCTCACCGCGACCTGCAAGATCAAGAAGACGGAGCTCGCTGAGCGGGCCGCGACGACGGCTGCAGCCGTGTCTACGGTCGCGTCAGCGCGGCCAGGTGATCCCACGCCGCCTGCGCCGTGAACTCGGCCTGCCCGCCCCGGAGCAGCAGCCCCGCCGACGCGAACGCCGGTGCGTCCGCGTGGGCGGTCACGTAGGGGATCGCGATGCAGCGCATGCCCGCCGCGTGCGCCGCCGTGGCACCCGGAGCGGCATCCTCCAGGACCACGCAGTCGGCGGGGTCCGCGCCGAGCAGTGCGGCGGCGGCCAGGAACACGTCGGGCGCGGGCTTGCCGTGCGCGACCTCGTCGGCCGAGACGACCGTGGTCAGGAGCGCGTCGAGGCCGGTTCCGGAGAGGATCGCTTCGATGGCGGCGCGGGACGATCCGGAGGCCACGGCCATCGGCACCCCGGCACCGTGCAGCCGCTCGACGAACTTCCGCATCTCCGGGAACACGTGCGTGTCGGCGCGGGCCAGCTCCAGATAGCGGCGGTCGAGCTCCGGAAGGAGTTCGGCCACCGGTACGTCGATGCCGTACTGGTCCTGCCAGACGGCGAGGGTCTCCTGGGTGCTGATGCCCACGAAGCGCTCGTTGTCGGCCCAGGTGTAGTCGATGCCGTGCTCGGCGAGGAGACCGCGTTGTGCCGCGAAATAGTTCGGCTCGCTGTCCACGAGGGTGCCGTCGAGATCGAAGATGACCGAGGTGTCGCCGAAGGTGCTCATGCACTCCAGCATGCCAAAGCCGCAGATCAACGCCGCCGCACGGGTCGGTGGCCGACGGATCACTTCTGTTCGGCGGAGGCCCTGCCGATCGACTCGACCAGCGGCAGCAGACGGTGCGGGACGCGCTCGCGCAGCGCCATCTCGGTACGGGTGCGGACCACGCCCGGCATCTGGATCAGCTGCTGGACCACGTCTTCCAGGTGGCCGTTGTCCCGGGCGACGACGCGGGTCAGGAGGTCACCGCCGCCGGTGATCGAGAAGGCCTCGACGATCTCCGGCACGGCGGCGAGCGCGTCGCCCACCTCGTCCAGGTGCCCCTGCGTGACCTCGATGTGCACGAAGGCGAGCACCGGATGCCCGAGCGCGGCGGGCGAGAGCCAGGGCCCCGTCCCGGTGATCACCCCGTCCCGCTCCAGCCGGTCGAGCCGGGCCTGCAGGGTGCCGCGGGCGACACCGAGCACACGCGCGTACTCACGGACGCTGGTGCGGGGCTGCTCCAGGAGGAGCCGCAGAATGCGGGTGTCGAGTTCGTCGACGGCCATGGGGCGGGGTCTCCCGGGTACGAGGGATGAACCTCGTGACTGTACCAACGGCAGGGGGCGGTCTCCGTGAAGAGACCGGCCTGACCTGCGCGTACTGACGCGCCCCGCACCTACGTCGGCTGGATCGCCCGCACCGCCTCCACCAGGGCCGTGACGCCCCGCTCGGCCTTGGCGCGTGGGCAGCCCACGTTCAGGCGCAGATGCCCGGAGGAGCCGTACGCCGTGCCGGGCATGATCGCCACCTTCTGGGTCTCGATCAGCTCGCGTTGCAGGGCCTCGTCGTCCACGCCCAGCGGGCGTACGTCGATCCAGGCGAGGTAACCGGCCTGTGGCGGTGCCCAGTTGAGGGAGGGGAACGCCGTGTTGAGGCGGTCGGCGACGAGTTGGAGGTTGCCGCGGAGGTAGGTGCCCAGGGCTTCGAGCCAGGGGGCTCCCTCTCGGTACGCGGCGATGTGCCCGACGAGTGAGAGCACCGCCGGGGACGAGAGGCCGTCGGCCTCCTTGAGGTCACGCAGGTACGCGTCGCGTGTGGCCGGGTCGCCGAAGATGCCGTAACTGCCCGTCAAGGCCGGGATGTTGAAGGACTTCGAGGCCGATGACACCACCGCCCAGCGGCCTTCGCGGCCACCGTGCAGGGACCACGGGCGGTGGACGTACGGCGGGTGGGCGAGGTCCGAGTGGATCTCGTCGCTGATCACCGCGACGCCGTACCGCGCGCACAGGGCCGCGAGGCGGTCGAGCTCGGCCTCCGTCCATACGTGGCCGGTGGGGTTGTGGGGCGAGCACAGCAGCAGAACGGCCGTGTCCGGCAGGCCGAGCAGCCGTTCCAGTTCGGTCCAGTCGCCGAGCGGGCAGCGCAGCAGCCGCCGTTCGTGCGCGGCGACGGTCTTGGGGAAGGCGTCGTACGCCGGTGTGTGGACGACGACGCCGTCGCCGGGGCGTGACCACAGCCGCAGGAGCCGGCCGACCTGGTAGATCACGGAGGGGCCGTAGACGATCGACTCCGGGTCCACATCGGTGGCGTGGCGTTCGCCGTACCAGTCGACGATCGCGGAGAGGAAGTCGGCCTGGCGCCAGCGGGAGTAGCCGAGCACGCCGTGGTCGAGCCGGCCGCGGAGGGCCGCGAGTACCGCGGGCGCCGTCTCGAAGTCCATGTCCGAGATGGTGAAGGGCAGCAGGCCGGGGACGCCGAAGCGGTCCTCGACGTAGTCCCACTGCGTGCACCACGTGCCGTGCCGGTCGACGGGCACATCGAAACCGAAGGGCTCGGGCACCGGTCAGCCCACCCGGACCAGCGACGCGATCGCGTCCTTCACCGACTGCACCTGCGGGCCGATGATGACCTGCACGTTGTGCGCGTCGAGCGTGATGACGCCGACCGCGCCGAGCTTCTTCAGACGGGTCTCGTCGACCTGTCCGGCGTCCTCGACCGTCATGCGCAGGCGGGTGATGCAGTTGTCGAGGGTCCGGATGTTCCCGGCGCCGCCGATCGCCTCCAGGATGCCCACGGCGTCGTACTTCCCGGCGATGAGCTCACGCGGGGACTCAGCCGCAGCCGCAGCCTCCTCTTCCTCTTCCTCTTCCGGCGCGGGCTCGTCGCGCCCCGGTGTCTTGAGATCGAAGCGGGTGATGGCCCAGCGGAAGAGGAAGTAGTAGCCGGCGAACCACACCGCGGCGATGACGGGTATCAGGTACCACTTCGTGGTCGTGCCTTGCAGGACGCCGAAGACGAGCCAGTCGATGACATTGCCGTCGGTGTTGCCGATGAACACCCCGAGGACGGCTGCGGTCAGGAATCCCAGGCCGACAAGGACGGCGTGGATCAGATACAGCCACGGCGCGATGAACAGGAACAGGAATTCGAGCGGTTCGGTGATGCCGCCGACGACGCACGCCACGACGCCGGAGATCAGCAGCGCCTTGATCTCCGGGCGCATCTTCCTGTTCGCGCAGTGATACATGGCGAGGGCCGCGCCCGGCAGTCCGCCGAGGTAGACCGCCATCTTGCCCTGGGACAGGAAGTGGGTGGCGCTCGTGACCGAATCACCGGGCGGGTTCGCGCAGTTGAGCTGGGCGTAGAAGAGGTTCAGCGCGCCGGACACGTGGTCGCCGCACACCGCGCCGGAGCCGCCGACATCCGTGAAGCGGAACATCGCGACGAGGATGTGGTGCAGGCCGATCGGGCGCAGGAGCACCTCGCCCATGCCGAAGAAGAACGGGCCGAAGACGCCCGCGTGACCGATCGCGCGCCCGAGATCCGTGATCCAGCCGTTGAACGTCGGCCACACCAGCGGGATCAGCAGGCCGAGCAGGCTGAGCGCGAGCGTCGAGATGATCGGCACGAACCGCAGACCGCCGAAGAAGGCGAGCGCATCGGGCATCCGCTGGGCACGAAACCGCTGGTGAAGGATGCTGACAACGATGCCAACAGCGACGGCGCCGAGCAGTCCCGTATCGATGGACTGGATGCCGATCACGTCGGCGATGCCGTAGTGGGCGATGGCCTTCTCGTCCTCCAGGTCCACGCCCTTGGCGGTGAGGTAGAAGTTCACCGCCAGGTTCATCGCGGCGTAGCCGACGAAGCCCGAGAAGGCCGCGACGCCCTTGTCCTCGCGGGCCAGGCCCAGGGGGATGGCTATCGCGAACATCACGGGGAGGAACTTGAAGGCGACGAGGCCGGTGCTCGCCATCCACGTGAAGACGAGGTGGAAGCCCTCGCCCTGGAGGAAGGTGAGGTTCTCGGTGACGGCCTCGCTGGAGAGCGACGAGCCGATGCCCAGCATGATGCCGCAGAACGCGAGCAGGGCCACCGGGAGCATGAACGTCTTGCCGAGGCCCTGGAGGAATTCCCAGAGCGCGGACTTGGTCTTCTGCATGTGTGGGGGTCTTTCGGGCCTGAGCGGAGGCGAACAATGACCGGCCCACGGGCGCGCGGGCCAGGACGGTGGCCGGTCACATGCCGCACACAGGGATCGCCTGCGGATCGGCGCGGAAGGTCCGTCGATCCACGCCGAAGGTCGATCGATCCGCCCGGACGGATGAGATCACAGCGGCTCGGGGGCTGTCCATGGCCGTTGCACATGGTGTACGCGGCCTCAGGCGTCCCGCATCCGCAGCACCGTTCCCCCGGCGAGGAGCGCCGCCCCCGCGTACGCGGCGAGCACCCCGATGCCCGCCCACGGCCCGATCGGCAGCCGGTCCAGGTCTACGGTCGCCTGGATCGCGAGCCCGGCCGTCGCGGGCGCCGCCCGCCGGGCGTACTCCTGCCAGTCGGGGTCGGCGAGCAGCCCCGCGAGCAGCGGGAAGGCATAGAACAGCCCGAGTACGGAGGTGACGGCGGTCGCCGTGTCGCGCAGCGCGGCGGCCACACCAAGGCCGATCAGGGCGGCGAGCGTGAGGTAGAGGACCGTACCGACGGCCGCGCGCAGGGTCGCACCGTCCGTGAGGCCCGGTGTCGCGAAGCCGTCGGCGGCCAGCAGCATCCGCCCGGAGAGGAGCGAGCCGAACACCCCGGCGGCACCGGCCGCCGCGGTCAGGGCGCACAGGACGAGGGCCTTCGCGGCAAGCAGTCGTACGCGGCCGGGCTCGGTCGTCAGCGTCGTACGGATGGTGCCCGTGCCGTACTCGCCGCTCATCGTGAGCACCGCCAGGACGACGACCGCGCCCTGGCCGAGCCAGACCCCCGTGAGGCTGAGCTTCACGGTGTCCTCGTGGCAGTCGGCCGGGAGCGGGCAGTCCCCGGCGGTCAGCGACGCGGTGGTGGCCGCGCCCGCGAGGACGGTCAGGGCCACCACGGCGAACAGGAGCCACCAAGTGCTGTGCAGCGTACGGAGTTTGGTCCACTCGGCGTGCAGGGTGCCGAGCGCCCGGCCGCCGCTCACGCGTCCCGCTTCCGGATGCGCCACACCGCGATGGCGAGCACCACGACGGCGTACGCGGCCAGCGTCGCGAAGCCTGTCCACGCGCCCTGCGGGTAGCAGCCGTCCTCCGGGAGGCACAGGCTCGCCACCTGGTCGTAGCGCGGCGTCGTCTCCTGGATCGCGAACCCCGCGACGGGCGTGAGCCGTTGCAGCCACTGCGAAAGGCCGAGCGGCAGCACGCTGACCAGGATCAGGGGCAGGACGATCACCACGACGACGGTGGTGATCGCGGCGGCGGTGCTGCGCAGCAGCGCGCCGAGCGCCAGGGCGAGCACGGCGACCAGGGCGAGCAGGGCCGCGGTGCCGAGCACAGCGCGCACGACCGGGCCGTCGGTCAGCGAGAACTCGGGGAACATCGGCGGCTCGTGACCGTTCTCGCGCAGGACGGGCATGCTGAGCAGGAACGACGCCAGCGACGCGACGAGCCCGGCCGCGAAGGCGGCCGCGCCGACCACCACGGCCTTGGCGACCAGGACCCGGCCGCGCCGCGGACTGGCCACGAACGTGGTCCGGATCATGCCGCGCCGGTACTCGGCGGTGATGAACAGTACGCCGAGCGCGGCGATCAGGACGAGGCCGAGCTGGGAGCCGTTCAGGGAGGTGGCGACGAGGTCGGGCTGCATGGGGGTGCCGGGCGCGATGTCGCCGGAGCCGGTGAGCGTGAACGTGCCGCCGGAGCGGCTCAGTTCGCCCTGGTCACCTTTGGTCTGCCCGACATCGGTCCGCTGCCAGTCGGCCCCGCCGGCCGCCCCCTCGACCGTCACCTCGTCGAAGCGCGCGGTCGAGCGCGAGGGGCCGTCGCTCAGCGAGACGTTGCCGAACTCGCGGTTCATGGACTGCACGTTGGGCGACGCCACGAAGAGCCCGACGGTGACCGCGCCCGTAGCGTTGTCGAGTTCGGCCGTGCCGACCTTCCTCCAACCGCCGCTGTCGGCCGGCACGTACGCCGTGACGGTGGCGCCCGACCGGGTCAGCCGCAGCCGGTGCGGCTTGTCGGCGGACGCGGCTCCGCCCGCGACATCGCCGGTGAAGTGGCTCTGGAACCGCACCCCGTGCCCGGGGGTGACCATCAGGGCGGCGTAGTCGGAACCGCTCTCGGTGTTCTCCTTGACGAGCACCCCGGCCTTGGCCCACTCGGGCGCCCGGTCGGGGCTCACGCCCTCCGGTCCCGCCACCCGCGCGGTGATGCTGCCGTCGGCGGGGAGCGTGCGGTGCACGAAGGTGAAGTCGTCACGGATGGACTGCCCGCCGGGGCCGGTGGGCGCGGTCGAGCCGCCGCCCGCGATGTCGACGCTCGAACTGGCCGCGGAGAACAGGGAGATCAGTACGGTCACCAGGACCGCGGCCAGCAGAGTGAGGGCCCAGCGGCGCACCGTACGCAGCTTGGTCCACTCGGCGCGGAGGAGCTGCGGGAAGCCGTCGCGGCCGACCACGACCGTGCTCGGCCCGCGAGGTGGCGTCTCGGTGGTGGTCATCGCGTGCTCCCCTCGACGGGGTGCTCTGCAGCGAACTCCACGTCGTTCCTGGTCAGTTCCATGTACGCCTCTTCGAGCGTGGCCCGGTGCGCGGAGACCCCGGAGAAGGAGACACCGGCGCCGCCGAGCAGTTCCACGACCCGTTCGGCCGCGAGACCGGAGACGGCGAGGGTGTCGCGTCCGGTCGCCGCGACGCTCGCGCCCCCGCCCGCCAGGACGGTCATCGCCGCCGTCCGGTCGGCCGTCCGCACCTCGACGCGGTCGCCCGACGCGGCGGCGAGCAGCTCTCGTACGCTCGTGTCGGCGATGACGCGCCCGCGGCCGACCACCACCAAGTGGTCCGCGGTGTCCTCCAGTTCACTCATCAGGTGACTGGACACGAGTACGGCCCGCCCCTCGGCGGCCAGGGACTTCAGGAAGCCGCGGATCCACCGGATGCCCTCCGGGTCGAGTCCGTTGACGGGTTCGTCGAAGAGCAGCACGGGCGGATCACCGAGCAGCGCCGCCGCGATGCCGAGGCGCTGCCGCATGCCGAGCGAGTACCCCCCTGCTCTGCGCCGCGCGGCTTGCCCGAGCCCGACGAGCTCCAGGACTTCGTCGACGCGCCGCACGGGAAGGCGGTGCGAATGCGCCATCCACAGAAGGTGATCGCGCCCCCGGCGGCTGGGATGCACGGCGGCCGCGTCGAGCAGCGAGCCCACTTCAAGGAGGGGCGTGCGCAGTGCCCGGTAGGGACGGCCGCCGATGAGGGCGGTGCCCTCGTCGGCGGAGTCCAGGCCGAGGACGATGCGCATGGTCGTCGACTTGCCCGCGCCGTTGGGGCCGACGAACCCCGTGACCTGCCCGGGTGCGACAGTGAACGTGAGACCGTCCACCGCGGTGACGGAGCCGAACCGCTTGCGCAGCCCGCGCACTTCGATGGTTGCTTCGCCACCGTCGGGTGTTGCTGTTATGCCATCCATGGGAAGCGAGGCTAGAGACGCCGTGGCCGCGGGTCGTCACGCCGTGGAGCAGTCTTCGTATCCCTCACGTGAGGGACTCCGACGGGGCCCCAGCCGGTGACAATGACACGTGTGAGGGTGAAATCTTCCGGGGCGGGCGTTGCCGCGGCGGTGCTGGCACTAGGCGCCGTGATCGAGGTACTGGTGCGCGCGGACGGCGATGTCCCGCTGCCGCTGGCACTGTCACTCGCACTGGGAACGACGACGCCGGTCGCGGTCCTGGCGGGCAGCAACGTGGCGTCGACCTTGGGCCTACGCCCGCTCACCGCGCGCCGCCTCACCCCGCGCCTGTCCACCCCACGACCCGCCCGCGGTTTCCTCGCCGCCGCTGTCGTGCTCGCCGGTGCGGCGGGGATGCTGTCCCTCGCGCCGTTCCACGTGCTGACCGGCGCCGGTCTGTGCGCGCTGCTCGTCTCGCTCCATCAGGCCGGACGCCGGGGCCTGAGGTACCTTGCCGCCCTCCTTCCCCTGCCCTTCATCGCCTACGCGGTCACCGTGCCCGCCGGCTCCGGGGCGGGGGACCGGTTCCTCGCCGTCCTCACCGCGGTGTGCGCCGCCGTCGCCGCAGGGACCGGTCTCGCCCGGAGCGCGCGCGACACCGCCCTCGTGAACACCGCGGCCGAGCAGGCCATCGCGGACACTTTGCTGGAGCACGTCGCTCGGGGTGAACGGGCCAGGATCGCCCGGGAGTTGCACGATGTCGTCGCCCATCACATCTCCATGATCGCGGTGCAGGCCGAGACCGCCAGGCTGACCACGCCGGGCCTGCCCGCCGTCGGCGCCGAACGTTTCCTGGCCATCGGCGACACCGCCCGCACGGCGCTCACCGAGATGCGCAGGCTGCTCGGCGTGCTGCGCGAGGACGCGGGGGGCGCCGCGCCGGACCGCCGCCCCCAGCCGGGGCTCCGACAGCTCGGCGAACTCGTCGACGAGGCCCGCGACGCCTCGGCCGCCGCCGTGCGCCTCATCGTCGAGGGCCCGGTGCGCCCGCTGGATCCCGGTCTCGAACTCACCGCGTACCGCATCGTCCAGGAGGCCCTCACCAACACCCGGCGGCACGCGCCCGGCGCCGCCGTGGACGTCGAACTCCGCTACACCCAGGGCGGGTTGCGCCTGCGCGTACGCGACAACGGGCCAAGCCCGCACACCTCGGACGGCCTCGGCGAAGGGCACGGCCTCGTCGGCATGCGGGAGCGCGCCGCGATGGTCGGCGGCGAGCTGCGCGCGGGCCCCGCGCGGCGCGGCGGATTCCTCATCGAGGCGACGTTCCCCGCGCCGATGAGGGAGCATGCCGCATGAGCACCCCAGGCAGTCCCGGCGCCCCCGCCCTGCGCCTCGTCATCGCCGACGACCACGAGGTCGTACGCGCCGGATACGCCGGACTCCTCGCCACACAGCCCGACTTCACGGTCGTCGGCACGGCGGCCGACGGCGCGCGGGCGGTCGAACTCTGCCGGCAGCTGCGGCCCGACCTGGTCCTGATGGACGTCCGCATGCCGGTGATGGACGGCATCGAGGCGACCGGACGCCTCGCCGGGACCGGCACGCGCGTGCTGATCCTCACCACCTTCGACCTGGACGAGCACGTGTACGACGCGCTGAGCGCGGGCGCCGCCGGGTTCCTGCTCAAGGACGTCACGGCGGAGCGCCTCTTCGACGCGGTGCGGGTGGTGGCCGCGGGCGAGGGGCTGCTCGCCCCCACCGTGACCCGGCGCCTCATCGCGGAGTTCGCCCGCCTCAGGCCCGGACCGCCCGCCGGACCCACGGCCCGCGTCGACGCCCTCACGCCGCGCGAGACCGAGGTGCTGCGGCTGATCGCGGAGGGCCTGTCCAATCCGGAGATCGCCGGGCGGCTGCACGTCAGCGAGGAGACCGTGAAGACCCATGTGAGCCGGGTGCTCGGCAAACTCGGCCTGCGCGACCGCACCCAGGCGGTGGTCGCCGCGTACGAGTCGGGTCTCGTGGTGCCCCGGGCGGGGGCCTGAGCCCAGGCCCGATGGCCGTGCCCGCCGTACAATGGAAGGGCGGCAATGTGCACGACGGCGTGACTCGATCATGAACGCTCGCATCGAGGACTACGCCCTCATCAGCGACCTGGAAACCGCCGCCATGCTCGGCAGGGACGGGTCGATCGACTGGCTCTGCCTGCCGCGCTTCGACTCACCGGCCTGTTTCGCCGCGCTGCTCGGCACGGCGGACAACGGCTTCTGGCGGATCTCCCCCGTCGGCGCGGGCCCCTGCGCACAGCGGGCCTACCGCCAGGACACACTGGTCATGGATTCCCACTGGGAGTGCGCGACCGGTGCCGTGCGCGTCACGGACTTCATGCCTCCCCGCGCGGAGCTGCCCTGCATCGTGCGCGTCGTCGAGGGCCTGTCCGGCGCCGTGGCCATGCGCAGCGAACTGCGGCCGCGCTTCAACCAGGGCCGAGTCATGCCGTGGGTGCGGGCCCAGGAGCACTGCACGGTCGCGGTGGCCGGCCCTGACTCCCTCTGGCTGAGCGCCGACGGCCCCATGGAGATACGGGCCGGCGCGGACTCCACGGCCCACGAAACCGCCACTGACCCCGGCATCCGCGACTCCACCGTCCTGGACTTCACCGTCTCGGCGGGCCAGCGCCTCGCGCTGCAACTCGTGTGGGCGCCCTCGCACCTGCCCGAACCGCCCGAGCCCCTCAGGGTCCCGGCGGAGACGGCACTGAAGGCCACCGGCGACTTCTGGCGGAACTGGACGGCCCAGTGCCGCTACCAGGGCCCCTGGCGCGAGGCCGTCACCCGCTCACTGATCACGCTGAAAGCCCTCACCTACGCGCCCACGGGCGGTGTCGTCGCCGCACCGACCACCTCGCTCCCCGAGTGCGTCGGCGGCGAACGCAACTGGGACCACCGCTTCTGCTGGCTGCACGATTCCACGCTCACCCTGTCCGCCCTGCTGCGCAGCGGCTATCGCGACGAGGCGACGGCCTGGCTCGACTGGCTTGTGCGTGCCGTGGCGGGCGACCCCGCCGGTCTCCAGGCGGTGTACGGAGTGGAGGGGCAGCGGCTGCTGCCGGAGGCCGAGGCGCCCTGGCTGGCCGGCTACGAGGGTTCGCGGCCCGTCCGGTTCGGGAACGCCGCGGCCCATCAGCTCCAGTTGGACGTCTACGGCGAGGTTCTCGACACGCTCTATCTGTCGCTGCGGGCGGGGATCCCGATGCAGCCCCGGCTGTGGAGCCTGGTCGAATCCCTGATGAGCCATCTGCGGGACCACTGGCGCGAACCGGACCAGGGGCTGTGGGAAGTCCGCGGCGCGGGGCAGCAGTTCGTCCACTCCAAGGTCATGGCGTGGGTCGCCGCCGACCGCGCCCTGCGCATGGGCGAGATGCTCGGCAGGAACGGATCCGCGGGGGAGTGGCGCGCCATGCGGGACGCGGTGCACCGGGAGGTGTGCCGCGAGGGGTGGGACGACGGACGGCGGTCGTTCGTGCAGTCCTACGGATCGTCCGCCCTGGACGCGTCGGCCCTGCTGATCCCCAAGGTCGGCTTCCTGCCCGCCGACGACGCGCGCGTGCGCGACACGGTCCGGGCGATGCGGGCCCTGGACCACCACGGATTCGTGCGGAGGTACGCCCACGACGGCCGGGGCACGCACAGCGTGGACGGTGTGCGTGGCTCCGAGGGCACGTTCGTGGCGTGCTCCCTCTGGTACGCCGACGCGCTGGCGGCGACCGGCCGGCTCCGGCAGGCGCGGGAGACCTTCGAACGCGTCCTGGACGTACGCAACGACGTGGGCCTCCTTGCGGAACAGTGGGACCCGGACAGCCGCCGCCAACTGGGCAACGCACCGCAGGCGTTCAGCCACATCGCCCTGGTCGAGACGGCGTTCGCGCTGCAGGAGGCGGGCGCCTGAGAGTGCCCTGTCGTGCCTGCCTCGCCGTCATACCGGCCTCGCTGCCGTGAGCAGCACCATCCCGGAGTCGCCGTAGTCCGGCAGCGTCGGGTCGGCGTCGATCCGGGTGACGACGAGGCTCTCGGTGAGCGGGGCGAACACCTCGGTGACGACCGCCGGGTCCACCGGGCAGCCGGGCCACCGCGACGCGGGCCCGATGCGGTAGGTCGGCATGTTCTCCATGAACGCCGCGACGAGACGGCCGCCGGGGGTGACGGAGCGGATGAAGCGGTGGCAGAAGTCGGTGAACTCCGCGAAGTCCTCCGTGACGCCCTCGGCGACGAAGTTCATCGACGCGATGTCGTACGTACCCGGCGGCAGTGCCCGGATGTCTCCGTGGACGACGCGCACGCCCGCGAGCGCCCCAGGAAGCGTGGACGGCAGATCGGGGTTGAGGCGGCGGCACAGCGCGTGGAAGGGCAACCAGCTGTCGTCGGGGGCCCGTTCGAGCTGCCGGGTCAGATAGGCGACGCCCGCCGCGCTCGCCTCGACGGCGTCGATGCGGCGGCTCGCAGCGGCGGCGAGCATCAGCGGGTAGAGGTTCGGCCCGGCCCCGAACTCGAGGGAGCGTGCGGCGCTCCCCGGCACGAACTGCCGGTAGAACGCGGAGTGGTGGGCGATGACCGCGGCGTCGGACGGATGCAGCTCGCGGTAGTTCTCGCCGAGATAGTCCTGGACGGGCCAGCTGTCCCAGTCGACGTCGTCGTTGCGGGTCGGAGCCATGGCGGGTCAGCTCCCCGGCCGCAGCGGGAACCGTTCGGACAGGCGCGTCAGGGCGGCGTTGAGCCGGTCGATGTCGTCGTCGGAGTTCAGGGCCGTGAGCTGCACGCGGAAACCCACGCGGTCGTGCGGCACGAGCGGATAGGCCGCCAGGGTCACATAGATGCCCTGCTCCCACAGGAAGTCGGCCACCGCGTCCAGGTCCGACGCGTTGACCAGGGGGATCTCCACGATCGGCAGCTGATCGGAGTTGAGCGTTCCCAGGCCGAGCCCGGCCACGTGGTCGAGCACCCGGACGGTCTTGCGGTGCAGATCGGCACGGATGGCGTCGCCGCGCCGGTCATTGACCTCAAGACCGGCGAGCGCGGTCGCCAGCGAGGCCGTGGGCGAGGGCCCGGAGTACAGATAGGGGGCGGCGGCGACCTTCAGGTGGTCCTTGAGCCAGGGCGGCAGGGCGAGAAACGCGAGGAGCGACGAGTAGGCCTTGGAGAAGCCGCCGACGAGGACGATGTTGTCGTACGTCTCTCCCGTGTGCCGCACGACGCTGTTGCCGCGAAATCCATAGGGGCACGGTTCGTCGGCGCCGCGCTCCCCGATGACGCCGAACCCGTGGGTGTCGTCGATGTAGAGCGTGGCGTCGAAGTCCCGGCAGATACCGGCGAGTTCGGGCACGTCGGCGATGTTCCCGCTCATGCTGTTGACGCCGTCGAGGCAGACCAGGCGGGGCGAACCGTTCGGTACCGCCCGCAGCAGGTCGGCCAGTTCGTCGGGGCGCTCGGCGTGGAACCGCCGCAGCGTCGCGCCCTGCCCGCGGGCCGAGACACAGCCGTCGTACACGGTGCGGTGTGCCGCTGCCTCGACGAAGACGTGTCCCTCGGCGGCGAGGACGGGGATGACCGAGGCGTGGATCAGCGTGGCCGTGGGGAGCAGCAGGGTGTCCGGCGCCCCGAGCAGCGCGGCGAGGCGTTCCTCGATCTCGGGGTAGAGCCGGGGGCTGCCCAGGAGCCGGGACCAGCTGGGGTGGGTTCCCCAGCGGCGTACGGCGGGTTCGATGGCGTCGATGATCTCCGGGTCGCAGTCGAAGCCCAGGTAGTTGCAGGAGGCGAAGTCGATGAGCCAGTGGTCCGCGCTGCGGATGTGCCGGCCGCGGACCTCGTCCAGGACGCAGTCGCTCATCGGGCTGGTGCGCCGCAGTTCGTCGAGATCGCCCCAGCGCGGATCGCGCCGTACTCCCAGGAGTTCGGCGTCCGGTTCGCTCATGGTGGTCTCCCTCTCCGGGAGGGTCGGTGCGGGCGGGGCGACGACAGGGGCAGGAGCGGCACGGGCCCGGCGGCCCCGACCTGCTCCGAGGCCCGCGGCGACACCGTCGAGCCCCCGGCGCCTGCGCAGGAGGTGCTCCCCCTGCTCGGCCGTCAGCGGCCGCGCGAAGAGATAGCCCTGCCCGAACCCGCAGCCCATCCCGGCCAGCAGATCCCGTTGCGCGGGCTTCTCGATCCCCTCGGCGATGACCTGGAGGCCCATCGTGTCGGCGAGGTGCACGATCCCCTCGACGAGGGCGAGCTGCCGGGCGTCGTCGGCGATGTCGTCGATGAACGACTTGTCGATCTTGAGTACGTCGACGGGGAACTCGCGGAGGTAGCGCAGCGAGGAGAATCCCGTGCCGAAGTCGTCCACCGCGATCCGCACGCCGAGATCCTTCAGCGCCTGCATGACCGCCTGGATCTGCCCGTCACGCCGCATCAGCACGGTCTCGGTGAGCTCCAGCTGCAGGGAACCCGGGGCGAGTCCGGGAGTCGCCAGGGCGCCTTGCACCTCGTCGAGGAAGCCCGGGTCGCGGAACTGCCGCGCGGACACGTTGACGCTGATGTAGGGGTGGCGGCCAGAAGAGGCGCCCGCGCTCTGCAGTCCGGCGATGTCCGCTGCGGCGCTGCCGAGGACCCAGGCGCCGAGCGGCGTGATGTGCCCGGTCTCCTCGGCGAGCGGGATGAACTGCTGCGGCGGCACCAGGCCGCGCCGGGGGTGCGGCCAGCGGGTCAGCGCCTCGAATCCGACGATCTCGGCGGCGTGCGGCGCACCGCCCGCCGGGCTGCCGTTCGGGCCGATGTCCACGACGGGCTGATAGCGCAGTGCGAACTCCTTGTCGGCGATCGCCCGGTCCAGACTCGCCTGCAGGTCGTGCCGCTCCAGCATGCGTACGTGCAGCCGCTGCTGGAAGCGGCGCCACTGACGCTTTCCCGAGGCCTTGGCGGCGTACAGCGCGAGGTCGGCGTGGGCGAGGAGTTCCTCGGCATTCACGCTGTCCACGGCCGTGGCCACGCCCACGCTCGCCGAGACGCTCACGCTGTCGCCGGACAGCTGGAAGGGCCTGCTGAGTGCCTGCACCATCTGCGCGGCCAGGATCTCGGCGTCGACGGGCTCCTTGGCGTCCTCCATCAGGACGGCGAACTCGTCGCCGCCGAGGCGGGCCGCGGTGTCGCTGCGACGCAGCGTCCGCGAGAGGCGGGAACCGACGGCGACGAGCAGCCGGTCGCCGACCGAGTGCCCCAGCGTGTCGTTGACGACCTTGAAGTCGTCGAGGTCGACGAAGAGCACGCACGTCAGCGTCGACTCCCGGCGGCCGCGCAGCAGCGCGCGCTCGATGCGCTCCAGGAGCAGCGTCCGGTTGGGAAGGCCGGTCAGCGCGTCGTGGAAGGCCCGCTGGGTGAGCTCGTGCTCCAGCTGACGCTGCTCGGTCACGTCCCGCAGGGTGACCACGAGCCCCCGCACGGTCGGGTCCCGGCGCAGATCGCTGCACCGCACCTCCACCTCGATGCGCCCGGCTCCCCGCGGCATCCACCAGTAGTCGTGGGGCTCCCGCTGTTCGCCGCCGCGCATCGCCGCGAGCACCCGCGTGGCCCGGTCCCTGTCCCGTGGGTCCACCAGCTCCGGCAGTCCGGCCCCGATCAGCCGGACGTCCCCGAAGACGGCCTGCGCGGACGGGCTCGCGTACCGGACGGTGTCGTCGTCGTCGACGATGAGGATGACGTCGGAGGCGTTGCGCACCAACGTGCGGAAGTACGCCTCGCTCTCCCGGCGGATGATCTCCTGCCGCAGCGCGATGCGCTCCTTGGCCAGGCCCGCGTGCGAGGCGAGGATCTCCAGGGAGCCCCAGATCTCGGTGAGCTGCTTCTCGGAGCCTCCCGCGATCAGTACCCCCGGCGGCTCCTCCCCGGCCGGACGGTCGCGCTGGATCATCGGGCACACCAGCGCGCACTGCGAGGCCCCCAGACGGGCCGCGATCTCCGGACCGAGGGTGGCGGCCCGGACCAGACGCGTGCGGCGCAGGTCGAGTGCGGCGTAGGGGACCGCCGGCAGGCAGTCGCCCGGCTCCAGGAGCAGGGTCCCGGGCAGGGTTCCGGGACCGGAGAGCGCGGCGACCGTCGTCTCGCAGGTCCCGGTGATCTCCTCCGCGGTGTTCGCCGAGACCAGCGAGGCGGCCGCGCCACGCAGTGCCAGCTCGCGGTCCACGGCCTTGCGGTGCACCACGACCATGCCCGCGAGCCGCAGGATCACCAGAAGGAACAGGGTGCCGGAGAAGGCGGCGATCACGGCCGCGTCGTGGGCACTGTCGAGCAGGCCCTCCGTGAGCAGGATCGCCGGGGCGATGAGGGTGGCCGCGGCGAGGAGCACGAGTCTGCGCGGCGGCGGGAGCAGGGACTGACGCTGGTGCGTGTACGCGGTCAGTTCGACCATCGAGGGGTGCAGCGCGGCAAGGCCCCACGCCGTGTAGAAGACGATCCAGCCCATGTCCAGAAGCGTGCCGGTCTGCCACAACCCGTTGAGCTGCAGAATCCCGTACGCGATGTCGAAGGCGAGCAGGGTGAACGTGCCGAGCACGAGCAGGCGTACGGCGGGATTGCGGCCGGTCGCGAAGCCCGGGGTGAGCAGCCGGGCGAGGAGGGCCAGGACCAGGACGTCGCCCAGGGGGTAGGCGATGCTGATGGCGCGCTGCGTCCAGGTCATGCCCTCGACCTCGGTGAGCGGCTGGACGAGGTAGACCCAGACGGGCAGCGCGAGCCCGCCGGTGATGATCAGCGCGTCGAGGAGACTCGGCAGGTCGCGGCCCGCCCAGCGGTAGCGGACGAGGCCGAAGAGGCCGGCGGCCAGGAGCGGATACACCGCGAGATAGCAGGCGTCCGCCGGGGAAGGGAAGGGATTCGACGCCTGGAAGTACTGCTCGACCACGTTGTAGTACGTGTCGCCCGCGGCGAACGCGAGCAGCCCGGCCGCGAGCACCCACCACGGCCAGCGGTGCTCGGGACGGTGGACGCGCACACCGACGAGCACGGCCGCGACGCCACCGAGGCCGATGAGGGCCCAGAGAGCGGCGCACAGGCCCGGGAGCGTCATGTACACGGTGGTGAGAGCGACGACCAGGACGACGTAGGCGGCCATGAGCCGACGTGCCCGTGGTGGGACCCGAGGGTGTGCCCGAAGCAATGGCAAAGCGCCTCCCTGCGTGGCAGGGACACCCGGCCGAGAATCACGCGTCATCCCGGGGTCTCGCTCTCTTCGATCGTAGGCCTGGGCGGTGGAGGCCTGCATCTTCGGCCCGCGTCAGCCCACTTCGGTCCTCTTCAGTCCGGCGTGGGCAGCGCGGCCCCGACCGGCGGAGGCGTACCGACGGGCCGGCCGAAGTAGTCGACGGATCCGGGGTCGATGCCGAACAGCTTCCGCAGATCGAGGCCCTTGTCCGCGAGAGCGGCGCAGTCCGGGGCGAACAGGTGCGCGTCATCGGGGGAGGTGATGGACGGCAGCTCGCCTCCGGCGAGACACGGGTCGACGGTCAGGCCGGAGGGCCGTCCTTCGACGCGTTCCTGGCCGGTCGCCTTCCGCCAGGCGTCGAGACCGGTGTAGGCGTGGTCGCCCCACTGCACCGCCCACTGTCCTTGCGGGGCACGGTAGTTGTTGCCCTGCACGAGGACGTTCTTGGCGGTGAGTCCCTGGTCCGCCAGGGCCAGCGGAGAGCCGTCGGTGACGAAGGTGTTGTTGCGGACGGTGACTCCTGTCTGGCCGTCCATCAGGCGCAGGGCCGGCCCGCTCTTCCCGTTCTCCAGGGCCGTCATCACCACGGTGTTCTGGTAGATCCGCAGGTTCCGCACGTCATGGCCGTAGACGGCGAGCCCGCCGAAGCGCGGCAGCTTGCGGCCGTCGTCGGAGGTGATGTTGTAGCGGATCGTGTTGTCGGTGTGCGCGCCGTTCACCTTGCGGGTGTACGCGTAGAAGCCGGGGCCGTCGTTGTGGAACGCCAGGTTGTACTGCATCGTCGAGTCCGAGACGTTCTCGTCGAAGCCGAACCCGGCGCCGTCGACCTTGGATCCCGTGTGGTTGCGGTAGGCGGTGTTGTGCTCAAGGACCACGTCCTTGGCGTCGTACGCCCAGATTCCCACCGGACCCGAAGGCGCCTCGCCGGACGACCTCGATCCGTTGTCGTGGGCGCTGGAGTCGCGCACCGTGGCGTGGCGCACGGCACCGAGGATGATGCCGTCACCGGTGTGCCGGTCGTCCGCGCCGGGATCACCGGTGTTCCGGTACGCGTCGACGTCCGAGATGTCGAAGTCCTCGTGCGCGTAGGCCGGTTGACCGGGTTCGAACGCGGGGCCGTACGTCAGGAGGCCGGCGTCCTTGTTGCCGTGCAGCTGGGCCTGACGGATCGTCACGTTCTTGAAGCCGTTGCCCTTCTCGACGCCGCCGACCGCGATGCCCACCTGGAATCCGGAGACGGTCACGTCGGAGACGGAGACACGGTCCAGCTTTCCGCCGCCGGGACGGTCGGCGTGGAGGTTGATGCCACCATCGCGGGCGTAGGAGGCGCGATCCCCGGTGACGGTGAGGTCGCGGATCTCCACGCCCGCGGTGTTGTGCACGGAGATGCCGGGGGAGCCCTCGGCATCAACCGTCGCACGGCCGTCGCCGTACGAACCGACCACCACGGGCCGGTCCGCACGGCCTGCTTCGGCACTGCCCAGGGTGATGGTGCCGGTGAACCGTGCGCCGCCCTCCAGAAGCAGCCGGTCGCCGGGTTCGAGCGCCACGCGTTCGGCACGGGCGAGGGAACGCCAGGCCTGCCCCGGCGAGGAACCCTCGTTCTGGTCGTCCCCTTCGGGGCTGACGTAGTACGTGCTGGTGTCGGCCGAAGGGGCGTAGTGCGGCGTGGCCGCACAGCCGCTCGCGCCGATCAGCGCGATCGCGGCGGTGAGGACGCCGGGGGCGGTGAGGCGCCCGACGGCGGAGGTCGCGGCTTTCCCGGTCATGGGGATCAGGCCTCCACCGGCATACGCGTGCGCCGCGGCGCCGACCGCGCGGTGAACCACGCCACCGTGTGCCGCAGGCCCTCGTCGAGCGGGACCCGGGGCATCCAGCCGAGCTGCTCCACGGCCCGGTTGATCACCGGGCGGCGGCGGGCCGGATCGTCGACGGGCAGCGGGCGGTACGCGATCCGCGACGGCGATCCGGTGATGCGCAGCACGAGTTCCGCCAGTTCGCGGACGGTGCGCTCGCTGGGGTTGCCCAGGTTCACCGGACCGCCGCGGTCGCTGTCGAGCATCGCGACGAGGCCACGGACGAGGTCGTCGACGTAGCAGAAGCTGCGGGTCTGGCTGCCGTCGCCGTAGAGCGTCAGCGGCCTGCCCGCCAGGGCCTGGCGGACGAAGGTGGAGACCACGCGTCCGTCGTGCGGCCGCATCCGGGGGCCGTAGGTGTTGAAGATCCGTACGATGCCCACGTCGACGCCGTGGCTGCGCCGGTACGCCATGGACAGCGCCTCCGCGAACCGCTTGGCCTCGTCGTAGACGCTGCGCGGGCCGACCGGATTGACGTGGCCCCAGTACTCCTCGGGCTGCGGATGGACCTCGGGGTCGCCGTAGACCTCGCTGGTGGAGGTGAGCAGGAACCGGGCGCCGTGCCGCCGGGCCAGGCGCAGGGCGTTCTCGGTGCCGCGGCTGCCGACGGCCAGGGTCTCCACGGCGAGCCGGTGGTAGTCCGGCGGTGACGCGGGGCTCGCGAGATGGGCCACGGCGTCCACCGGGCCCGGCACGTCGAAGGGCGTCGTCACGTCGGCGCGGACCAGCCGGAAGCGGGGCGCGTCGCGCAGATGGGCGACGTTCTCCGGTTCACCGGTGCAGAAGTTGTCCAGGCAGTAGACCGTGTCGCCTCTGCGCAGCAGGGCCTCGCACAGATGGGAGCCGACGAACCCGCCGCCGCCCGTCACCACGACCCTCATGACGCACCTCCGGCGAGCGCGGCGGTCTCGGCCTTCGAAGGAGCGGGCGCGCAGAGCCGTGGGCGGCCCGGGGCGTGCACGGCCCAGCCGGCCGCCGACCAGGACCCGGCGTCCAGGCTGTTGCGGGCGTCCAGGAGGACGGGGGAGCGCACGAGGGTGGCGAGTGCCGCGGGGTCGATGTCCCGGTACTCGGGCCAGTCGGTGAGATGCAGGACCAGGTCGGCGTCCTCGCACGCCTTGTCGACGTCCAGGGCGTAGGTCAGTTCGGGATGGGCGTCGCGTGCGTTGTCGATGGCCTCAGGGTCGTGCACACGGACCGTGGCGCCCTGCTCCTGGAGGGCCGCCGCCACGACCAGGGCGGGCGAGTCGCGCACGTCGTCGCTGCCCGGCTTGAACGCCGCGCCGAGCACCCCGGCCCTGCGCCCGGTGAACGAGCCGCCGAGCAGCCTGCGCGCCTGGTCGACGGTGCGCGAGCGCTGCCGGGTGTTGATCCGGTCGACCTCGTGCAGGAACTCCACCGCCTCACCGGCGCCGATCTCCTCGGCGCGGGCGGCGAAGGCCCGGATGTCCTTGGGGAAGCAGCTGCCGCCGAAGCCGAGCCCCGGTGCGAGGAAGCGCGGACCGATCCGCGAGTCCGCGCCGATGGCCCTGGCGAGGACCGACGCGTCGGCGCCCGCGGCGTCGCACACCTCGGCCATGGCGTTGATGAAGGAGATCTTGGTGGCGAGGAAGGAGTTGGCCGCCACCTTGACCAGCTCGGCGGTCGCGGGGTCGGTGCTGAAGAACGGCACCCCGGCGAGGATCATCGGCGCGTAGATCGCCCGCAGCACCCCCTCGGCATGCCGCGACGTCACGCCGACGACGAGGCGCTCGGGCCGCATGGTGTCCCGCACCGCGGATCCCTCGCGCAGGAACTCGGGGTTCCAGGCGACCTCCGTACCCGGGGCCGACGCGGCCCCGGCAAGGCGCTCGGCGAGCCGGGCCGCCGTGCCCACCGGCACGGTCGACTTGCCCACGACGAGGCTGCCGGGCCGCAGATGCGGGGCCAGACCGTCCACGACGGCGTCCACGTAACGGAGGTCGGCGGCGTGGCTGTCGGGGCGTTGCGGGGTGCCCACGCACACGAAGTGTGTCCTGGCGAACGCGGCGCCGTCGGCGAGCGAGGTGGAGAAGCGCAGCCTGCCCGAGGCGACGGTCCTGGCGAGCAGTTCGTCGAGGCCGCTCTCGTGGATGGGCGCCCGGCCCGCCGACAGGGCCGCGATCCGTTCGGCGTCGATGTCGATGCCGAGGACCTGGTGGCCGATGTCGGCCATGCACGCGGCGTGCACCGTCCCCACGTATCCGGTGCCGATCACTGTCATCCGCATGACGTCGCTCCTTACGCGTCGGGTCTCATGGGGCCTGCCGCTGGTTGTTCCGGCGCCGGCCGGGACCGGCGTAGCCATGGGGGTTGAGCTGCTGGAAACGCCATGCGTCCCGGCACATCTCGGGCAGCCCCCGGGTGGGCCGCCAGCCCCAGGCGCGCGCCACCGCGCGTGCGTCGGCGACGAGTTCGGTCACGTCGCCGGGGCGGCGCGGCATGATCTGGTACGGGATGGCCCTGCCGCAGGCCGCGCCGAACGCGGTGATGACGTCGAGGACCGAACGGCCCGTGCCGACACCGAGGTTGAACACGCGCAGGCCCGGCCCGTCGGCGAGGTGGTCGAGGGCGACGCGGTGGGCCTCGGCGGTGTCCATCACGTGGAGGTAGTCGCGGATCGCGGTGCCGTCGGGCGTGGCGTAGTCGTCGCCGAAGACGGGGAGCCGCTCGCGCCGCCCGACGGCGACCTGCGCCACGTACGGCATCAGATTGTCGGGGACCCCGCCCGGATCCTCGCCGAGGAGCCCGCTGGGATGGGCGCCGACCGGGTTGAAGTAGCGCAGGGCGAGGACCGTGAACTCCGGGCAGCGGGCGCACACATCGGCGAGCACCTGCTCGCACATCCACTTGGACGCCGCGTACGGATTGGTGGGCCTGGCGGGCGTCGACTCGTCAAGCGGGCCGCGCCCGGCGTCGCCGTAGATCGAACAGGACGAGGAGAACACCAGCTGGTGCACGCCGTGTTCGCGCATGACCCGCAGCAGCGCTGTCGTGCCGCCGAGGTTGGTGTCGTAGTACTCGATGGGCATCCGTGTCGACTCGCCCACGGCCTTGTGCGCGGCAAAGTGCACGACGGCGTCCACGGAGTGGCGGTCGAATACGGCCGACAGGGCGCGCCGATCACGGATGTCCAGCTCATAGACGGCGCCGACGAAGCGGTCGGCGATCCGTTCCACCCGCGTGAAGACCTGCGGGGTGCTGTGGGAGTAGTCGTCGATCACGATCAACTCGTAGCCGTGGTCGAGGAGTTCGACGCAGGTGTGGCTCCCGATGAAGCCCGCACCGCCGGTGACGAGGATGGTGGAGGGTGCGCTCATGACCTTTCACCAGCCCAGGACAGCGGCGACGTACGCCGGGTAGAAGACGATGGCGGTGGCGACGGGCAGTGACGCCAGAAGACCGAGGGCGACCGGGAGTCGCGCGGTCGACAGTGCCCGGGTGAAGGGGATGCCGGCGGCCCGTGCCGTCTCCCGCACATGGAGCAGGGGTACGGCGACGGCGACGGCCGCGTAGGTCGTGGCGGCGAGGAGACAGAGGAAGACATAGCCCGCCGACGGGCTCGTCAGCTCGCCCACCAGGGCGACGGAGGACAGACCGGCGGCCAGCGCGACGAACGGCCAAGTGAGCCGGGCGGGCAGGGGCCGCGGTCCACCGGTGTCCTTGGGTGTGACCTTGAAGGTCACGGGCCGTGGGCGCAGCTTCTGCGAGACGGCGCCGAACAGACCCAGGATGACGAACGGCCAGCGCGCGAGCGCGAACAGCCACGTCTCCCAGCTGATCACCGGGGCTGTGCGCGGGCGCAGCATCCCGCGGCGGCGCATCAGGTACAGGGTCAGGAGCAGCCACACGGGCATGGACCAGAAGTGGATCAGGAAGTCCACGTAGTTGACGTTCATCCACGGCAGGCCGGTGAGGACGGCGATCGGCGGGAGCGTGAGGCCCGCGGTGATCATCAGGCCGAGGAGCGGGTAGTAGGCCAGGGCGTACGAGAAGCGCAGCCGCAGCATGAGGGGCAGCCGTCGCAGATGACGCGGCAGCAGACCGAGGAGCATCGTGGTCAGGCTCCGCGACCACTGGTACTCCTGCGTGATCATGTCGGCGAAGGTCAGCGGTCCGTCACCGTGCGCCTCGGCGTCGATGGCGAACGCACCGTGCCAGCCCGCCGAGTTGAGCAGATACGTGGTGGAGAAGTCCTCGGCGAGCTCGGGGCCGAGGCCGCCGATGTCCCGCAGCGCGCGGGTGCGCACGGCGTAGTGGGAGCCGATGCACATCGGCGCGAGGCCGTCGCTGTGCCCCAGCTGCACCGCGCCGTGCCAGACGGCCTCGCGGTGCAGCCGTCCCCGTGCCGCCCACGACCTCGCGCCGTTGGCGTCGCACATGCTGGGCGCCGCGACGTAGCCGATGGCGGGGTCGTCGAAGGGGCGGACCATCTCCGCGAGGTAGGTCGCCGCGGGCACGTGGTCGCAGTCGAGCTGCGCGACCACGTCGTAGCGGCGGTAGCCCCAGTTGTCGTAGAAGTAGGCGAGGTTGCCTTCCTTGCAGCGGGTGCGGCGCGGCCAGTCGCCGCGGTGGTACGGGAGCACGCCGCGGCGGCAGGACATCCGCACCCGGTGCGCGCGGCACCAGGCGATGATCTCCTCGGTCGGGTCCTCGTCGCACAGCCACACGTCGTAGCGGTGCGGAAAGTCCTGGGCCAGCATCGCCTCCAGCGTCTGCCGGGCGGTGGGCCAGGGCTCCGAGGGGGCGCGGGTCACGGCGAAGGCGACCGGGAGCGCGGGGACCGGCAGCTCCGGGTCGACGCGGCGCAGGCGCAGGGCGGTGACGAAGAAGTAGCAGGGGAGGCTGGTGAGGTAGAGCAGCAGCGCGCTGTTGACGATCAGGCCCGCCCAGCCGACGCGGTGCTCCGGCTGCAGCCACCAGGACCAGAACCACACGAAGCTCAGTGTCCAGCTCACGGCGATCACCATGAGGGCCGCCCGGTCGCGCCGGGGGAGTGCGGGCACGAAGGTCGTCGGCCGGACGGTGCGCACCGGGAACGGATGGCCGAAGACGGGGCCGCCGGCGGTGACGCGGACGACGTTGCCGTCCGACATCAGCGCGAGATCGCGCTCCACCTGGACCAGATCCGCCGACATCGGCTCGCTGTGCGTCATGGCGCGACGCTCCTGGGGGGGGTCGACGCTGTACGCTGACTACGTACGTTTACGCCGTATATGTACGACTTTGCACCCGATGCTCTCTGTGGTCAAGGGGGCCAGAGAGGCGGAGGTGGCGGACATGCCGAAAGAGACGCCGAAAGAGAAGCCGAAAGGGAAAGCGACGGACGCGGCCGAGGGGCGGCGCGCCAGCGACCGCGGGCGCTACGGACGCCTCAGCAGGGAGCGCGTCCTGGCCACGGCCCTCGAGGTCGTCGACCGCGACGGGCTCTCCGGCCTGAGCATGCGCAAGCTCGGCGCGGAACTGGGCGTGGAGGCGATGGCCCTCTACCGTTACGCGGCCGGCAAGGGGGCCCTCCTCGACGGCCTGGTCGAGGCGTTCTGCCAGGAACTGGAGGGCGATCTGGCGGCGAAGCCCCGGGCCGACGACTGGCGTCGTGAGTTGCACCGCATCGCGCTCGCCACCTACGGAGTCGCCCTGCGGCACCCGAACATGGTTCCCCTGCTCGCCACCCGCCTGCTGTCCACCCCGCTGGCCCGCCGCCCCGCGGCCGTGCTGCGCAGCGACGAGCGTGTCCTGGCCCTGCTCCATGACGCCGGTCTGGGCGACCGCCGCACGGTGCAGGTCCACCGGGCGTTCACGGCGTGGCTGCTCGGCTATCTCCTCGTCGAGCTGCGGGCCATGGACGACGAGCCCGGCGAACAGGACCCGGCCTTCCGGCTCGGCCTGCACCGCATGCCCGCGCAGGAGTTCCCGCGGCTGCGGGCCACCGCCATCTCCCTGGACGGGCGGGGCGGGCCGAAGCAACTGGCCGCGGGGCTCGACGCGTTGCTCGGGTCATGAGACCGCGGGCTCCTGGGGCACCCGGTCCGGGGGATTGCCGTCGCGCACCGCGTCGAGGTACTCGACGATGGCGTCGCGATTGCGGGCCAGGCAGTCGACGCGCTCGGTCATGCGGTCCCGCTGGTGCTCCAGGGTGGCGATCATCTCCGGTGTCGCGTCCGGGAAGTAGATGGTCCTTGGCTTGTCCAGGCAGGGCAGGATCTGCTTGATGATGCGGGTGGGAAGGCCCGCGTCGAGCAGCCCTCTGATCTGCACGACGCGGTCCACGAAGCGCTCGTCGTACTCGCGGTAGCCGTTCGCCGAGCGCGCGGCCATGATGAGGCCCTGCTCCTCGTAGTAGCGCAGCAGTCGCCGGGGTGTCCCGGTCCGCTCCGACAGCTCTCCGATCCGCATACGATCTCCCTCGCAGCCCCTCGCTCGACCATCACATCAATGTGAGGGTCCGAGCATACTCGCCGGGAGTCGGAGTCACCCCAGCGGAACGTCGAGCCGGGCCTTGCGGTGGCTGAACGTGGCGATGGAGTGCGGGCCGTGGTAATTGCCGACGCCGCTCTCGCCGACTCCGCCGAACGGCAGCTCGGGTACGCGCAGATGAGCCATCGGGAGGCCGAAGCCGAGCCCGCCCGACGATGTCTCCGCGGCGAGGCGCTGCCGTGTCGTCTCGCTCTCCGTGAAGCCGTAGAGGGCGAGCGGCTTGTCGCGGTCGTTGATGAACGCGATGGCCTCGTCGAGCCCGTCGACGTTCACGATCGGCAGTACGGGACCGAAGATCTCCTCCCGCATCACCGGCTCGTCGGGCTTCACGTCGGTGAGCACAGTCGGCGCGATGTAGACGTCGTCGCGGTCGCTCTGCCCGCCGAACGCCGTCGTCCCGGAGCCGAGGAGGGCCGAGACCCGGTCGAAGTGCCGCTCGTTCACGATGCGACCGTACGCTTCAGAGGACTTGGGGTCCGTGCCGAACACCCGCGCCACGGCCGTGCGCAGCTCCCGGGCGAGGGCGGGCGCGGTGTCCGGGTCGGTCAGGACGTAGTCGGGAGCGACGCATGTCTGGCCCGCGTTACGGAACTTGGACTCGGCCAGGCGCGTGGCGACGGCGGCCAGGTCGACGCCCCGGTCCACGAACACCGGTGACTTGCCGCCGAGTTCGAGGGTGACGGGGGTGAGGTGCTCGGCCGCCGCGCGCATCACGATGCGGCCGACGGCGCCGTTGCCGGTGTAGAAGATGTGGTCGTAGCGCTGGGCCAGCAGCGCGGTGGTCTCCGGCACGCCGCCCTCGACGACGGCGACCGCGTCCGTGTCCAGGTACTCCGGGATGAGCCGTGCGATCAACTCCGAGGTGGCCGGGGTGACTTCGCTCGGCTTCAGGACGGCCGTGTTGCCCGCCGCCAGCGCGCCCACGAGGGGCACGAGCAGGAGCTGGACGGGGTAGTTCCACGGCGCGATGATCAGGACGGTGCCGAGCGGTTCGTACTGCGTACCGGCGGTCGAGCCGTCGGGCAGCCCCGCAAGGGCGCCGGACGCGAGCGGCTGCGGGCGCAGCCACTCCTCCAGATGGGCCAGAGTGTGGTCGATCTCCCTTACGGGGAAGTCGACTTCGGCGGTGTACGCCTCGGTGCGCGGCTTGTGCAGATCGGCGTGGAGGGCGTCCGCGATGTCCTCGCGGTGCTCCGTGAACAGGGAGCGCAGCCGGGTGAGCTGTTCCTCGCGCCAGGCCAGGGGGCGGGTGCGGCCGGTGGCGAAGGTGGAACGGAGCTTGGCGGCGAGGGCTGCGGGGTCGAGCACTTCGGAATCGGACGCTTCGGGGTCGAGCACGTCGGGGTGGCGGTGCATGAGGGGTCTCCTCGGGAGTTTTCAGGAGCGGCTGTGCATGGGGGGTGAAACGGGGGTGATCAGCGGGGCGCCGTCGTGGTGACCGGCGATCCGAGAAGCCCGGTCAGGAGCGCGTCCGTGGCGGGGCCGAAGAGCCGGTGGCCGTCGGACACGGACTCCAGGCCTATGACCAGGGAGATGCAGATGTCGGCGGCCTCGGCGGGCTCCACCGTGGCCGGGGTACCCGCTTCGGAGAACAGGTCGATGAGCAGGCGCCGCAGCGAGCCGGTGAAGCCGTGGCAGATGTCGCCGAAGAGGCGGGCCTTCGCGTCGAGGAGTTCGGCGGAGTGCGGTGAGTCCCCGGCCAGGCGCAGGACCAGGTCGAGTTTGGCGGCGAGGACACCCCGGATCCGCTCGGCGGCGGAGGTGTCGTCGGCCGCCGCCTGCCGGGCCCGCGCGAGCGCCTCGGCGTGCAGGCGCTCGGCGAGCTTGCGGAAGGCGTCGTCCTTGTTGCGGACGTACTGGTAGACCGCTGACCGGGACACGCCCATCGTGGAGGCGATGTCGTCCATCGTGGTGCGCCGTACGCCGTACCGGGTGAGGGAGTCGTAGGTGGCGTCGAGGACCTCTTCGAGCCGGTCGGTGCCCATGAGGGTCAGGCCAGCTTCTTGAGCAGTTCGTCCGCCAACGGGGCTGCGGAGGCCGGGTTCTGACCGGTGACCAGGTTGCGGTCGACGACCACCTTGGGGGCCCACGGCTCGCCCTCCTGGAAGTCGGCGCCCGCCGCGACGAGCCGGTCCTGGAGCAGCCACTTGGCCTTCTCGGCGAAGCCGGACTGCGTCTCCTCGACATTGGTGAAGCCGGTCAGCCCGTACCCCGCGAAGGCGTTGGAGCCGTCCTCCTTGGTGGCGGCGAGCAGCGCGGCAGGACCGTGGCAGACGACGCCGAGCGGCATGCCGATCTCCAGCGCGGCGCTGAGCAGCCTGCCCGACTCGGCGTTGACGGCGAGGTCCTCCATGGGGCCGTGGCCGCCGGGGACGAAGACCGCGGCGTACTCCGCGAGGTCGACCTCCTCCAGCTTCACCGGCGACAGGAACTCGGCGATCTCCGCGAGAGTCGTGGCGACCTTGTCGGCGCCTTCCTGGCCGCCGTTGAACTCGGGCGCGAGGCTCGCCTGGTCGACGGTCGGCACGACGCCCCCCGGTGTCGCGACGACGATGTCGTGTCCGGCGGCCTTGAACGCCTCGTACGGCGCGACGGCCTCCTCGGCCCAGAAGCCGGTCGGGTGCTGGGTGCCGTCGGCCAGCGTCCAGTGGTCGGCGCCGGTCACGACGAACAGGATCTTGGACATGGTGTCTCTCTCCGAGGCTGGAATCTCTGACGTTCTGTGCTCAGGACGTCAGTCGGTGCTGTCCTCGAAGGTAGGTGGGGCGACCCAATGAATTCCAATAGGCTGACCCATATGGGAGATAGGAATTCCAATGAGTCCGATGGGGCGGCGGGAATAGCTCCGCTGGACCTGAACCTGCTGCGCACGTTCCTTGCCGTGTACCGGTCGGGTTCCTTCACCGCCGCGGCCCGCCTCCTCGGCCTCTCGCAGCCCACCGTCACCACACAGATCCGGGCCCTTGAGCGGCAGGTCGACCGGGAGCTGTTCGAGCGGCTGCCCCGGGGCGTGGCGCCCGCACCGTACGCGGACGCGCTCGCCGCCCGTGTCGTCGATCCTCTCGACGCCCTCGCCGCGGTCACCGGACACGGCGGCCCCCTCGACGGCGCCCCCGCGGAGCCCGTCCATCTGGCGGGCCCGGCCGAGATGCTCTGCCACTGCGCGCTGCCCGCGCTCGCGCCGCTGGTCGAGAAGGGGGTCAGGCTGCGCGTGACGACGGGCCTGACCGACCGGCTCCTGGACGAGCTGCGGACGGGACGGCACGACCTGGTGATCGCCACGGCCCGCCCCCGGGGGCGCTCCCTGAGTTCCGTGCCACTGGCGGACGAGGAGTTCGTCCTGGTCGCGGCGCCCTCGTGGGCCGAGCGCATCGGCGGCGCCGGGCGAATCGCCGCTGACGGCCCCGGAGTGCTGCTCGGCGTCCCCCTGGTGACCTACGCCGAGGACCTGCCGATCGCCCGCCGCTACTGGCGGCACGTCTTCGGCAAGCGGCTGACCTGCGAGGCCTCCGTCACCGTCCCCGACCTGCGCGGCGTGCTCTCGGCTGTCACGGCGGGCGCGGGCTTCTCCGTGCTGCCCCGCTACCTCTGCCGCGACGCCCTGGCCGCCGGCACCCTGACCCTGCTCCACGACCCGGAGGACGCCCCGATCAACACCGGCTTCCTGGTGCGGCGCCCGGGATCCGCGGACAACCCCCACGTCTCCCTCGTGCACGACCACCTCGTTCAGTCGGCCCGCGCCTGGTAACCCCGGGGCGCTATGCGCCAAAGGCCTCCTGCGTGATCCGCTCCCACTGGGCGCCCATGGCCGCCGCGAGCGCCTGCGCGGCCGACAGGGGGCGGACCATCACCGTGAACTCGTCGATCAGTCCCTCCTCGTTGACGTGGAGGAAGTCGCAGCCGGTGATCTGCCGGTCGCCGACCCGCGCCTCGAAGACGAGCGCGGAGTCGCGCCCTCCGGCGTCGTTGATCTCGCGTACGTACCGGAAGTCCTCGAAGACCCTCGTGACGCCGCGCAGGATCGCGGCGGTCGTCGCCCTGCCCGGGTAGGGGCGGAAGACGACCGGGCTGGAGAAGACGACGTCCTCGGCCAGGAGCGCCTCGACGGCAGCATGATCGTCGGCCTCGACGGCCTTGCGGAAAGCCTGCATACCCGAACCTCGCATCGCGATCAGTAGTCAATTTGTTGACTAGGTGCGAAGGAGGGTAATCACATCGGTGTACGGTGTCCAGATGTCTCTCAAGTACGCGGTGCTCGCGGCGCTCCTGGAGGGCGAGTCGTCCGGCTACGACCTGGCCAAGATCTTCGACGTGTCCGTGTCGAACTTCTGGTCCGCGACCCCCCAGCAGCTCTACCGCGAGCTGGAGCGACTGGCCGCCGACGGCCTGATCGCCGCGCGCGTCGTGCAACAGGAACGCAGGCCGAACAAGCGGATGTTCACGCTCACCGACGCCGGGCGGCGGGATCTGCACGCCTTCGCCGCCGAGCCGCCCCGGCCCATCGCCATCCGGGACGAGCTCATGGTCAAGGTGCAGGCCATGGACGGCGGCGACCCGGCAGCCACCCGCGCGCTGATCGAGGAGCGCATGGCGTGGTCGCGCGGCAAGCTCGCCCGGTACGAACGGCTGCGCCTCCACCTCCTCGGCGGCCGCGAGGAGGAGGCGTACCTCCGCGAGGCCGAGCGCGTCGGCCCCTACCTCACGCTGATGGCGGGCAGGTCCCTGGAGGAGTCGAACCTGCGCTGGGGCGAGCGGGTCCTGGAGATCCTCGACCGACGGCTCGACTACGCCCACAAGGGCGGCACTTGAGGAGGCGGAAGCGGATGGCGTGAGCGCCGGGGGCGCACCTGGCCGGGGCCGCACCTGGCCGGGGCCGCACCTATCCGGCCGCGTACACGTCCTCCACGTAACGCCCCTCCGCAGTCAGCTCGGCGAGCCACTGTTCGGAGTCCGCCGCCGTGGCCCCCGGGGTCCGGTCGCGATGGAGCGTGCGCAGGGCGTCGCGTACGCCCGGGGCCATGCGTGAGCCGTCGCCGCACACGTATATCCGGGCTCCGGCGGCCAGCAGGGCCCACACTTCGTCGGCCTCCGCCGCGATGCGGTGCTGGACGAAGGCCACCCCGTCGACGGGGGAGGCGCTGAAGGCGGGGCGCAGCGAGACCGCTCCCGCGGACTCCGCGGCGCGCAGTTCCCCGGCGTACAGGAAGTCGCCGTCCGGGTCGTCGCAGCCGAAGTAGCAGAGCGCGGGCGGGAGTTGGGCTCCCTCGGCGGTCAGCGCCACGCGGTCCGCGATGGCGCCGCGGAAGGGGGCGAGGCCCGTGCCCGCGGCGACCATGATGACCGGCGCGGCGTCCGTGTGGCCGATGCGGAAGGCCTCGCGGCACGGCTGGACCCGGGCCAGGACGGTGTCGCCCGGCCGCACCCCGTTGAGATGGCCGGAGCCCGTGCCGCGGTACAGCCGCCCGTTGCCCGAGCGGGCCGGAGCCTCCAGGAGGGACACCATCAGGTCGGCGTGGCCGGGGTGCACCGCCGGTGATGAGGACACCGAGTAGTGGCGGGGCCGCAGGGGCGTGAGCACGTCGAGCAGCCGCGGCCACTCCAGGGCGCCGCGCAGGGCGGGGCAGGCCTCGACCAGTTCGAGCAGCGTGCGCCCGTCGGCCGCGCGGGCCTCGGCGTCGTCGGCCAGGGCGGAGAGGGCGGACCGCTCGGGCGGGCAGGGGTTGGCCGCCGCCAGTACGGCCAGCTGACTCGCCGTGGGCCGCTCCTGCAACTCGACGTGATGGGACAGAAGTTGGCGTACCGTCAGCGGGCGGTCCACGGCGAGACCGTCACGGCGCGGGCTGCTCGCGCGGATGTCGAGAACGGCGTCCAGGTCCACGCCGAGCGCGGCGGCTGCCCGCTCGACGAGCGCCGGGTCGTTGGCCGGCAGCACGGTGAGGTGGTCGCCGGTGCGGTAGGTCGCGCCGTCGGGCAGGGCGAGCCGTACGAAGCGCTTCGTGCGGGGGTGGCCGGGCGCGGTGAGGTCGTAGGCCTCGGTGACCGTCATCGGGACAAGGCCGTGCCGCGCGGCGAGCGCGTCCAGCGGGCCGCCGGTCACCTCGCGGACCTCGTACGCCGTCGGGGCAGCGGCGGCTTCCGGAGTCGCCTGCGCGTCGGGATCGCCGTACCGCTCGAGCAGCGCCGTACGCAGCCGCGCCGTGAACTCCCGTACGGTGCCGCCGAGATCGCCCGAGGCATCGGCCGCCGCACGCTCCAGGAGCCGGGTGCCGCCCAGCTCCGCGAGCCGCTCGTCGAAGCGCGTCGGGACCTGCTGATACGTGGCGGCCCAGTTGCGGTCGCCCACGCCGAGGACCGCGTACGTGACGTTCTCCGCGGTGGCCGCCGGGGCGCCGTCCAGCCAGGAGGCGAACGCCGTGGCGTCGTCGGTGGGACGGCCGTTGTAGGAGGCGGCGGTGATGACGACCGGACGGTCGGCGGGCAGCGCGCCGGCGTACTCGTCCAGCGGCGCGACCTCCGTCTCACAGCCCACCGATGCGGCCTCGTCGGCGAGTTGGGCGGCGAAGTCCCGGCAGGTGCCGTAGTTGCTTCCGTGCAGGAAGAGCGCGCGGGTGCCGGGCACGACCCGCGCCGGTAGATCGGCCGCTTCGGGCACTGCTGCTGCCGATGGGGTTGCTGTGCCCAAAAGCCCGCCGTGCACGCGGTCGGCGGCGGTGCGCGGCGTCAGCGTGAGCGTGAAGCCGTCGGGCTTGAGGGTGAGCGTCTCCTTGACGGTGAGCCGGTAGTCGGCGTGGTCGTGAAGGCGGTAGCGGTGGACCAGCATCCCGAGCAGCATGGTCGCCTCGTGCAGCGCGAACTGCCGCCCGATGCAGGCCCGTTCACCGGTACCGAACGGCAGATACGCGTGCGGGGAGCGCGCCGCCCCCGCCTCGGCGGTGAAGCGCGCCGGGTCGAACAGCTCCGGGTTGTCGCCCCACACGGGCTGCCGGTGCAGCATCGGCGTCAGGACGGTGACGCCCTGGCCCGCGCGCAGCGGTATGCGGCCGCCGAGAAGCGTGTCCTCGCGGGCGCGTCGGCCGAACGCGGCGGCCGTCGGCCACAGGCGCAGCGCCTCGTTGAGGACCTGCCGGGTGTACGTGAGCCGCCCGACGTCGTCGAAGGACGGCTCGGGGTCGGCCGCGTCGCCCCACAGGGCGTCGACCTCGCGCCGCACGAGATCCAGCACGGCGGGATGCTTGGCCAGGTAGTACAGCGCGAACGACATCGCGCCGGACGTCGTCTCGTGCCCCGCGATCAGGAAGGTGATGACCTGGTTGCGGATGTTGGCGGTGTCCAGCTTCGTGCCGTCGCCCGGGTGCGCGGCGCTGAGCATGAGGCCGAGCAGGTCATCGGCGGGTTCCGCGCCCGGCGCGTCGCCCGACCGCGCGGAGATGACCTCGTCGACCACCCGCGCCAGATAGTCGGCGTCAGCCCGGAAGGCCGCGTCCGCCGCCGAGTGGTCACTGCCCGGCGTACGGCTCAGCCGCGTCATGCTCCACTCCAGGCAGCGGACCATGGAGTCGACGAAGGGGTGCGGCTCGGCCCGCTCGAACGACCCGAAGTCGTGGCCGAACCCGGCGAGCCCGATCGTGTCCAGGGTCATCCGGGTCATGTCGCCCGGAACGTCCACGGGACGCCCGTCCCGCGCGCCCCGGTCCCACGACTCGACGAGCCGGCGGGCGACACGCAGCATCATCGGGTGGTACGTACGCATCGAACCCAGCGCGAACGCGGGCATCAGGATGTCGTGCGCGCGGGCCCAGTTGGGCTCGTCGTTGTACGCCGTGAACAGTCCGTCGGCGGTGAACTCGCGCACGTTCTCCAGGGCGGGGCCGACGTGCTTGGCGAACCGCGTCTCGTCGGCGAGCTCGGTGACGAGATCGAGATCGCTGACGAACAGCGCGTCGCGGCCGTGCAGCCGCCGCCGCACCACGGGCCCGTGGCGGCGGACCAGTTCCATGACCTGCTGCAGTGGGGCGGGCCCTGGCCCGGTGGCGGAAATGTCGATCAGCGGTACACCGCCGAGGTCGGAGAGGTCGGAGCCTGCGTCCTGGGAGAGCGGTGCGGTGGTGGTGGGGGGCATGGCGTGACAACTGCCTTTCGCCGTACGGAAGTCACTGCTCATCAGCTTGATCGCCGATCCCCGCAGGTCCGCGCCGTACCACTACATGATTGTGTAGTGGAGAACGACGTTCCGCTCTTGACTGCCCCGGAAGGAGCCGCCCCGTGGACTCCGCGGACTCCGTGCTGTGGCGCAACCGCGCCATGCTCCTCTTCAACCGCATCCCGATGCCGGTCGCGGTCTGTGACGCGAGCGGGGCGATCATCCTCGCCAACCCGGCGATGGCGGCGGAGTGGGGCGAGACCTCCGGCACCCTGCGCGAGCGCAACGTACTGGAGCTGTTCCGCCCCGAGGAGAAGACACAGGTCCTGCGGATCGCCGAGGCGGTGCGGCTGCGGCGCCGCTCGCGCTATCCGGTCGCGGTGCACTGGGAGGCGGCCGACGGGGTGCGGCGCCACGGCGAGCTGACGGCGGAGCCGGTGAGCGACACGGTCGACGAGACCCCCGGCCTGCTCGTGCTACTGCGCGTCCTGGGCGAGGAACACGCCCCCGCTCAGGCACCCGCCGAAGCGGTCACGGCAGCCGAGGCTCGCATCCTGGCCCTGCTGGCAGGCGGCGCCACCACGGCTCAGGCCGCCCGCGGAACGGGCCTCACCACGGACGGCGTCACCTACCATCTGCGCCGCCTGACCGAGCGCTGGGGCGCGGCGAACCGGACGGAACTGGTGGCGCGGGCGTACGCGCTGGGGGTTCTCGCCCCGGGAGTGTGGCCTCCGGTCGCGTGAACCGGGCCTGCCGGGGGAGTGGCGTGGCCCCTGCCGGGAGGGGCGGGGCTCAGGTCGGGCTTTCGCTCGACTCTGACGCGGCGCGGCGGTACTTGGCGTTGATGCGCTGAGCCTCCTCGAGCTGGTCCTCGAGGATGACGATGCGGCATGCCGCCTCGACGGGGGTTCCCTGGTCCACCAGTTCGCGGGCGCGAGCGGCGATCCGCAGTTGGTAGCGGGAGTAGCGCCGGTGTCCGCCTTCCGAGCGGAGCGGCGTGATGAGTCGGGCCTCACCGATGGCCCGCAGGAAGCCGGGAGTGGTGCCGAGCATCTCGGCGGCCCGCCCCATGGTGTAGGCGGGGTAGTCGTCGTCGTCCAGACGACCACTGAGTGGGGTATCTGCTGTCATGTCACCTCGTTATGCCAACGCGTCGAGGGGCCCTGGTGCCGTACGGCACCAGGGCCCCGAAGGAAATTCAACACCATCTGTCGGCCCTAATGCAGCGCCGACCTCTTGTTTCCGCTGTCCGGCCCTGCCTGAGGGCGGGAACGCGGGGATCGCTGATGCGTAACCGAGGACCACCTTCCGTTCCGGGGTCTTGCGGTACCCGGGCCGAATCGATCTCGGGCCGGGCGATCCTGATGGCGTCTGCTCCCTCCGTTCTCCCTCTGGATTACAGCTACGCGAGAAACTCTAACCATGTGATCGCCCAATGTCTACACTGGCGAGCATAGATTTTGTGGGCTGCCGCAGAGGCGCATGCGAGTGGGCAACGCGAAGAGGGCCCCGCCGGCACGTGCCGGCGGGGCCCTCTTCGCTGTTCTGGGGATGTGTCCCGCGTCTCCCGCTACACGGGAGTGGCGGCGCCGAGCAGGGCCGTCGCCGTCTGGAGCGGGGTGAGGTCGCGCGGGGCCGCATCCTCGGAAGGGGTGCGGCAGGTGAAGCCGAGATGCGTCATGGCGCGGGTGACTTCCCCGGCGCTGAAGTCACGACGGTCCTGCCGGGTGATGACCGCGCCCACCTGCTTGATGGGGTAGTGACGGCGGCCGATGATGACGGAGTCGCCCGTGATGGGCTCGGGCTTGATGCCCTTCATCGATTCCAGCACCCCACTCTTGGTGAGGTCGAACGGGAAACGGGCGATGACGCAGCGCATGATGCCTCACAGATGAGGAGTTGGGGCGGCTGACAGGGGTGAGGCGCTCAGCGCGAGAGGGCGAGAACGTCCCGTAGGCGGACCTGGTCCGTGTAGGCGGGGCTGTCACGGACGGCGACGAGCCGGGCCCGGGTGATCAGGCCCGTGCGCTGGTCGTCCTCGTCACACAGGAACAGATGTCCGGCGCTCGCGCCCGACATGACCGACAGGGCCAGCTCGACGGTCATGTCGTCACGGACCTGCGGCCCGCGCGACGGTGCCTGAACCGGTGTCAAATGTGCCTCCTGCAAGGGGTGGGTGAGCCTGGTGGTCGTGAGCCCTAGGCTGCCGGGTTCGACGCGGGCCGGCCCTGGGGGGCGCGGCGCGGAGCGCGGTCGGTGCGCCGGTCCTGGGCGCTGCGGCTGCGCCGGCCCCGGGCAGCGGAGGAGCCGCCGCGTCGGGGGCGCTCCGCGGCCGGCATGGTGATGGTGACCGGCACGCCCGAAGGGGCCTGGGCGCCGGTGATCCTGCTCAACTCCTCGTCGCCGGAGCGCACTTGGGCTGACTGCGGGGTGATGCCCGCGGCGGCCATCAGACGGGTCATGTCGCGGCGCTGATTGGGCGTCACCAGGGTGACGACGCTGCCGGACTCACCGGCGCGGGCCGTACGGCCGCCGCGGTGGAGGTAGTCCTTGTGGTCGGTGGGCGGGTCGACGTTCACGACCAGGTCGAGGTTGTCGACGTGGATCCCGCGGGCGGCGACGTTGGTCGCCACGAGCACCGTCACATGACCGGTCTTGAAGTGGGACAGCGTCCGCGTGCGCTGCGGCTGGGACTTCCCGCCGTGCAGGGCCGCGGCACGGACACCGCTGTTCAGCAGGTGCTCGGTCAGCTTGTCGACGGCGTGCTTGGTGTCCAGGAACATGAGCACCCGGCCCTCGCGGGCAGCGATCTCGGTGGTCGTCCGGTGCTTGTCCGCGCCGTGCACGTGCAGCACGTGGTGCTCCATCGTGGTGACCGCGCCCTGCGAGGGATCGACGGAGTGGACGACCGGGTCGTTGAGATAGCGGCGGACCAGCAGGTCGACGTTGCGGTCGAGGGTGGCCGAGAACAGCATCCGCTGGCCCTCGGGGCGCACCTGGTCGAGCAGCGCGGTGACCTGGGGCATGAAGCCCATGTCGGCCATCTGGTCGGCCTCGTCGAGGACGGTGATGCCGACCTGGTTCAGCCTGCAGTCGCCGCGGTCGATGAGGTCCTTGAGCCTGCCGGGCGTGGCGACGACGACCTCGACGCCGGAGCGCAGCGCACCGGCCTGCTTGCCGATCGACATGCCGCCGACCACCGTGGCGAGCTTCAGCCTCAGGGCGCGGGCGTACGGCGTGAGCGCGTCGGTGACCTGCTGGGCCAGTTCGCGGGTGGGCACGAGGACCAGGGCGAGCGGCTGGCGCGGCTCGGCGCGCTGACCGTCCGTACGGGCGAGCAGCGCGAGGCCGAAGGCGAGAGTCTTGCCCGAGCCGGTGCGGCCGCGGCCGAGTACGTCACGGCCCGCGAGGGAGTTGGGCAGGGTCGCGCCCTGGATCGGGAACGGCACGCTCATGCCTTCGTGGCCGAGCGCGGCGAGCAGCGGCGCCGGCATCGCGAGATCGGAGAACGCCTCGACGGCCGGGAGCGCGGGGGTGACCGTGACCGGCAGGGCGAACTCGCCCTGGGGCGCGGACGGTCGGCGGCCGTAGCCACCACCGGAACGGCGAGGTGCGCCGGAGCCGGAGCCGGAGCCGGAGCCGGAGCGGGAACCGGAGCCAAAGCCGGAGCCGGAGCGGGCGCGGAAAGGGCGGTCGTTCGTGCGTGCGCGGTTCATGCGGAACCTTCCTCGATGCGGCACGTACCAAGGAATTTCCGCAGCGAGAGCGCAGCACGGAGAATCGCGAGAACGGGCCGGATGAAATGCGTGAAGCGAATCCGGCCGGCGGCAGGTGTTCTGCGGGGCGGATGCGCGGGAACGATTGACGTTCCGGACGGGGCACGGCGAGCGCGATAGTGAATGACATTCACGCAAGAAATTTCGTGACCCCGGATGGTGCGGGAAATGCACGAGCTGGGGCCCGCACCCCAAGGTGCGGGCCCCAGCTGCGAAGTACGCGTGAGCGTCAGGCGGGAACGATGTTCTCGGCCGTCGGGCCCTTCTGGCCCTGGGCGATGTCGAAGCTCACCTTCTGGCCTTCCTGGAGCTCACGGAAACCCTGGGCGGCGATGTTCGAGTAGTGGGCGAAGACGTCGGGGCCGCCGCCGTCCTGCTCGATGAAGCCGAAGCCCTTTTCCGAGTTGAACCACTTCACGGTGCCAATAGCCATGTCATATCTCCTTCGGGTGCAGTGCCCGGAGTCCGCACTGTGCGGACCCGGTGTCGCCGCGATGATTGCCCCGCCGGAAATGACCGGAAATACAAAAGTGCTCCCACCGGCCGAAATGGTCGGTGAGGGCACTTGAAGTTTTTGGGAACCACAACTGCAACTGAGATCGACAGTAGCACGCTGTGGTCGGCTCCGCGTGGTAAAAAATTCCGTTCCGGGCGTCGCGCAAGAAACTCTCAGAGCGCCTTGCGCTGATATCTCTCACGGCCGGCACATATATTGGTTCGCTCGAAACACAGCGTTTCTGCGGGCTGGGCCGGACTCAGTCCGCGGGCGTGGGCGGCGGCCCCGCGCCGAGGATCAGCGCGTAGGGCCCCAGGCCGACCAGGCGGCTGCCGGGGACCTGCTCGCGTCCGACGTACAGATCGCCGACGCTGCCGGTGTCCGGATCGAAGGTGACTTCGGTGAGCGTGCCGATGTCCTCGCCGTACTCGGTGAGGACCCGCTTGCCCAACAGCCTCTTGTGCGCACGGGAGTGCGAGCCGCCACGGCCCGCCTCGGTCGCGGCGGCGGCGCCGGTGTCGATGATCACGGCGTCCGGCCCCATCCCTCGTACGTGCGACCAAGGAACGCTGTCGCCGCCGCTCTTGGTGGCCCGCAGGTACAGCTCCGTGATCCTGCGGGTCCGCGGATCGATGCCGAGTCCGGCCACTTCCCCTGCGGGGCGGGCGTCCTCGGCGCTGATGACCGGGTGTCCCAGGACCTGGCTGAGCAGCATCATCGGTCGTCCCCCTTCCAGAACCCCGTCTCACCCGCGGTCCGGGTCCTGTCCCACGCCGCGGCGAGCGCGTCCAGGTCGTCCACCGCCTGCCCGGCGACCTGGGCCGGGATCACCAACGTGTCCCCGGTCATGGCCAGTTGGCCGTGCGCCGGCAGGAAGGCACGGCGTTCGTGCCGGCCCATCGCCTCGGTGGTCGCGACCTCGAAGCCGGCCACACGGCCACTGGTGCCGCCTTCGACCACCGCGTCCAGTACGGTGCCCAACTCAAGACCCGCGTCGCTCAGTACGCGGGCGCCGCGCACCTGGCCGGTGCCGGCCTCGCCCTTGTCCACCACCACCTCCCTGGCTTGCAGGACCTCGGCGGAAGGGATCATCACCGCGTCCGGCCCCAGCGCGTGGACGCCGGACCAGGGCAGGCTCTGCTTGAGCGGCCCTGACAGCAGCCCGCGGCCCGCCAGCGTGAAGCCGGTGATCTGTCCGCCCGACGCGTCGAAGACCGTGTCCTTGACCTGGGCCACCACCTCGCCGCCGAGGGTGACCACGGGCCGCTTGGTCAGCTCGGCGGCGAGCATCAGCGTGATCATCGAGTCCTCCCGCGTCCCGCGCGGCGACCCCGCCGGACCACGATCGCGCCGCCGCCACGGCGCCGTGCCTGGGTCCCGAGGACCGCACCGGTCAGCAGGAGCAGTGCGACAAGCACCGCGGTCACCCACATCCACCAGATCACAGCCGTCCACCTCCCGTGTCGTCCCGCGGTTGCTCCGAGTTCCCAGGAAGGCGCTTCCTATACGGAGAGTCAAGTCACGGGAATGTAACGGGAGATGGTGGGTAAGAGCCCGTGCACAGCGCGCTCTCACCGGGAGGGTGCCATCTGTTTCGGGAGTGACGACGGTGGCTTCGACGACCAGCAGCCCAGCACCCACGGTGTCGTACGCCGAACGACATACCACCGGCCCCGACATCGCCACAGCCGAGCCGACGGCCACCGAGCATCCCCTGTCGCACACCGCGCCGCACACCGGCAGTCGGCGCACGGCCGACCTCCGGGCCCTCTCCAACGCGCTCTTCGCCCGCCTCGACGCGGTGGAGGAAGGAACGCCCGAGCACTCCTACGTACGCAACTCGCTGGTGGAGCTGAACCTCAACCTCGTGCGGTACGCGGCGCATCGGATGCGCCCGCGCGACGAATCGTACGAAGACGTCGTCCAGGTGGGCACGATCGGTCTGATCAAGGCGATCAACCGCTTCGACCTCCACCGGGGCGTGGAGTTCACCACCTTCGCGCTGCCGACGATCATGGGCGAGATCAAGCGCTTCTTCCGCGACACCACCTGGGCCGTGCGCGTTCCCCGCCGGCTGCAGGAGCTCCGCCTGGACCTGGTGAAGGCGACCACCGACCTAGAGCAGAGCAACGGGCACGCCCCGACCACGGCCGAACTCGCCGAGCACCTGGACCTGGACGAGGCCGAGATCAGCGAAGGTCTCACCGCGGCCAACGGCTACACCACGGCCTCCCTGGACTACCCGGCCGACGGCGTCGACTCCGACGACACGCTGGCCGACCACGTGGGTTACCGCGATCCGGAGCTGGACAAGGTCGAGGACCTGCACAGCCTGAAGCCGCTCATCGCCGCGCTGCCGGAACGCGAACGCAGGATTCTCGCGATGCGCTTCGCCGCCGACATGACGCAGAGCGAGATCGGTGCGGAGCTGGGCATTTCCCAGATGCACGTCTCGCGCATCCTCACCAGGACCCTCGGGCGGCTGCGGGTCAAACTCCTCGACAAGAGGTAGCGACAGCAGCTGTTCCGGGAGAGGCCACTGGGTTGATCTCGCTACGATGGCTCATGGGGGTGCGATGTCCACTGAGACCCATCGCCTGACCATCACCGAGCTCGCGAGTTGCTCCGACTCCGCGGTGCTGCGGGTCAGCGGCGAGCTCGACCAGTCCTGCGAGGAGTACTTTCTGCGTACCCTCGGCGCTTCCGTCGAGGCCGGGCACCGGCATCTGGTCCTGGACGTGACGGCGCTGATGTTCTGCGACTCGCGCGGACTCAACTGCCTGCTCGCCGTGCGCTGGCTGCTCGCCCGCCGCGAGGGCAGGCTGCTGCTTGCGGGGGCCGGGCGCCGGCTGTCGGAGATGCTGGCGCTGACCGGGAGCACGGAACTGCTCCCCGTCCACCGCACGGTCGGCCAGGCCCTGCAGACCCTCCCGGCCGACGAACGCCCCCAGTGGCCGCCGACGGAACCGTCGAAACCGGACTGATCTCCCGGTTCACGCGGGCCGCGCTCGCCGCCGTACGGAAAGGGGCGCCACCGGGGCTGACTGTTCAGTGGCGCCCTCGGATCAGTGGCGTCCTCGGAACTTGCGCAGCATCCGCTTGGCCTGGGCCCGCTTCCTGGGGTCGGCCGAAGCCTGGCGGACCTGGCGGATCGTGCGCTGTCCCTGAGGGCTTCGGACGAACTGCTTGATGCGGTCGATGACTCCTGGCATTCCGACTCCTAAGACGTGAGAACTGCCAGCCTACGACGGAGTGCCCGGATGGAATGGTCCGATGGTCCTTCTGTGGCACGGCAATACGGCTGAGTAGTGGGCCAATGGCCCAGTCAATCTGGTGCCTGTTGAGCCAGCAGGGCCCTGGATGGTGTGATGTGTCTGTCGATGGCGCTGCGGATCCCCGCGGCGCCTTTTTCATGTGGGCAGGCAGAGCTGGACGCGAAAGGGGCGGGGTAGCCGTGCTGAAGAGGGTGTTCGTGGCGCCGGATCCGGGACGGGTGCGGCTGCGGTTCGCCGCGCGGGCCGTCATCGGCATCGCGCTTGCGGTGACCGTGTGCGGTCTTGCCGGACACTCGCTCGTCGCGGCGATCACCGGTGGGCTCGCGGCGCTGCTCGCCCTGTTCACCGTGAGCGACGCGACGGTACGGGGGCAGGCCCTCACCACGGCGCTGCTGCCCGTCGTCGGGTTCCCGGTGCTCGCTCTCGCCGCGGTCCTGCACGACGTGCCCGTGGCCAGGGACGTCGCCTTCCTTGCCGTGATGGGCGTGGGCGTGTACGCGCGGCGGTGGGGGCCGCGCGGGCACTCGCTCGGGGTGTTCGCGTTCATGATGTTCTTCGCGACGCAATTCCTGCACACGGGGCCGGGGCAGCTGCCCGAGCTGTTCGCCGCCATCCTGGTGTCGCTGTGCGCCTCGTCGGCCGTACGGTTCGGGCTGTGGTGCTACGAGCGCCGCCTGCCGCCCGCTGCCGTGCCCGCGCCGCCGGGAGGCAGGGGCCTCGCCAGGACGACCACCCGGCAGGCGATCCAGGCGGTGCTCGGCGGCGCCTTCGCGCTCGCCGCGGGTCAGGTGCTCTCCCACGAGCGGTGGTACTGGGCCGTGGGCGCCACCTGGTGGGTGTTCGTGAATACCGCGTCGAGCGGGGAGACGCTGGTGCGCGGCTTCCGGCGAGTGCTCGGCACGGTCATCGGCATCGGCGCGGGCTTCGTCCTCGCGCTGCCGCTGCACGGTGCGCCGGTGCCCTCGGCGATCATCGTCGCCGTCAGTGTCTTCGGGATCTTCTACACCGCCGCGGTCTCCTACACCTGGATGATGCTCGCGGTCACCGTCATGGCCGGGGTGCTCTACGGGCTGCTCGGGGTGCTGAACCCGGGGCTGCTCGCCCTGCGGGTCGCGGAGACCGGCGTGGGAGCGCTCGGCGCCGTCCTCGCCGTGCTCCTCGTCCTGCCCGTCACCACGCATGCCACGACGAACGCCTGGATCGAGCGCGCCCTGCGGTGCGTCCACGCCTGCACGGCGGAGGCCGCGGCCCGGCTCGCGGGATCCGGGAGCGCCGACCCCGCGCCGCGCGTCGCCGAACTGGAGCAGCTCCTGGGGAAGGTGCGGTTCTCGCTCGCCCCGCTGGTGCACCCGTTCAGTCCGCTGCGGGCCCGCAAGGAACGCGCCCGCCAGGTGCTCGCGCTGCTCGACGCCTGCGCCCGCGAGGTGCGCGGGCTCGCCTCGATCGCCGCGGACCCCGAGGCCTCGCACGACGACCGGCTCGCCGCCGCCTGCTGGCGCGTGGAGGCCGCCGTGGAGGCGCTCACCGCTCCGGAGGACGCGCGCGGCCCGGCCGCCGACGCCGTCGCCCTGCCGCACCCCTCCACCGTCGAGCCCGTGCTGGCCCATCTCCACGGCCTGGAGAAGGCGCTCGTCGAACTGGCCGTGCCGCTGCGCAGTCCGACTCGTACGCCCCTGATCGGGGCCTGAGCAGGCACATTCCGGTCGGTGTGTGACACCGGACCGGTCATGGCGCTCGGTCGCGCCGATCGATGTCTCTGGCCGGTGACACATGAGGTGGCTCATCGCGTGGTAGACGAACTCCCGCTCCTGGAGGCGCGCGACTGAGAGGGATGATCACCATGCCGGAGGAATCACCGTCGATCGTGCATGACGTGTCGGTCGCGGCAGCCGTCGGGCGGCGCGCACTGCCGAACCGCCTCTGTACCGCCTTCACAGAGTCGCTGGGCGCGCAGCGGGCGGCCCTGTCCTGGCTGCCCCGGCTCGAACACTGGCAACTGCTCCACGCCACCGACGAGCCCGCGCTGCAGGCCGAGGCCGCGCAGTTCACCCGCGCCGACGGCCCCTCGGTCAGCGCCGCACTGGGGATGCATCCCGTGTTCGTACCGGATCTGCGCGACTATCCGTGCCGCACGGGACCGCCCCTGTCGGCGGAACTGCCGGGCACCCGGCGCGTGCTGGCGCTCCCGCTGCACGACGGTCACACACCGCTCGGCGTGCTCTGTCTCTACTACACCGAGCGCACCGACGTGACCTCCAGCCACATCACCCACGCTCAGCGCGCCGCCGCCCTGGCGCTCGACGCGCTGCTGCGCTGGCGGCCCGTGCACGACGCGGCGGGCAGCGGCTGCCGGCGCCCGGTGTGGACCACCAGCACGCGCGCGGCGCGCTGGGAGCGCATCCACCAAGCGGCCGACTACGTCGCCGCCCGTCAAGAGTGCGACGTCGCCGAGGGGTTGGCGTGGCTCCAGGAGGTGAGTGCGCGGGACCGTCTCTCGCTGCTCGACGTGGCCGACACCGTCCTGCAGCCGTCCCACGCCCACCACGAGGACGAGTCCGAGGGAAGGAGCGGCCATGAACGAGCCCGTGGAAGTGTTGCTTGACCGCGTCCAGGAACGCGGAGGGTACGCGGAGCGGCAGGAGGCCGCCGGAGCGGTGCAGAGCGTCCTCGAGGTCCTGGGGGAGCATCTGGTGGGGGACGACCGCACCGATCTCGCCCGCCTGCTGCCCCGTCAGTGCGGCCCGCTGCTCACCGAAGGCTCACCGGCCAGTGAACCGCTGACGCCCGCGGCCTTCATCGCGGCGGTGGGCGCGCGCGTCGACGTCGACGCGGGACAGGCCCGCCGTGCTGTCACCGCGGTGCTCGCCACCGTCGCGGAGGTCGCCGACGACGCCCTGCTGCGCCGCATCCTCACGCAGCTTCCGCCGGGGCACGCCGGTCTGTTCGGCCGTACGGACCCCACGTGACGCGCAGGGAAATCCACAGAAGGTGCAAAAGGCGCAGAAGGCGCGGAAGAGGTAGTCGGAACACCCCCTGAATGGAGGCTCGTGATGGCACGGACAGTCCCGCAGGGCAAGGCCGCGAAGGAAGCGGGGAGCCGGAGAACTCCCGGTACACCCCCGCTCTCCGGATGGGCGCGTGCGATGGCCATGCTGCTGGCCTTCGCGGGGACGGTGGTCTTCGCCGTGCTGCTCGCCCGGCTGACGCTGGAACCCTCGGCCGCCTCCGAGCCCCTGACCCACAGCAATATGCGCCCCGGCGACTCGATCCGCGACTATCTCGCGCAGCCCGCGTTCCGCGACACCGTCAAACAGCTCGGCGGCAACATCGCGCTCGGCCTGCCGTTCGGCATGCTGCTGCCGGTGCTCGTGCCCCGCGCCCGGGGGCTCATACGCGTCATAGCCGTCACGGCACTGGTCATGCTGCTCGTCGAACTCGCCCAGGGCGTCCTGGTCACCGGGCGGGCCTTCGACATCGACGACGTCCTGCTCAACACCACGGGCGCCGTGCTCGGTTACCTGCTGATCGGCCGCAGGCTGGGCCGTGCCGTGCATCCTCGCCGCAGGCATTGGTGGCACCGCTTCACGAAGCGACGCACCGCCGCCGGCTAGGCCGGGGCGTCAGCAACCGGGGCGTCAGCCTGTGGTGAGCATGCCGTCGCGCAGGCGGGACAGGGTGCGGGAGAGCAGGCGTGAGACGTGCATCTGGGAGACGCCGAGGTGTTCGCCGATCTGGGACTGGGTGAGTTCGTCGACGAACCGCATGCGCAGGATCTGCCGGTCGCGCTCGTCGAGCCGGGCGAGCAGCGGGGAGAGGGTGTGGAAGTCCTCCACGAGCTCCATGGCGGGGTCCTCCGCGCCGATGAAGTCGGCGAGGGCCGTCTCGCTGTCGTCGCGGTCGCCGTGGACGGCCGCGTCGAGGGACGTGGAGTTGTAGGCGTTCGCGGCCGTGCGGGCCTCGATGACCTCGTCCTCGGTGAGGTCCATCAGCTCTGCCAGTTCGCTGACCCGGGGGGCGCGGCCCAGGCGGGTGCTGAGTTCGTCGGTGGCCTTGGCGAGTTCGACGCGGGCCTCCTGGAGGCGGCGCGGAACGTGGACGGCCCAGGAGGTGTCGCGGAAGAACCGCTTGATCTCCCCGACGATGTAGGGCACGGCGAAGGTGGCGAACTGGACCTCGCGGGAGAGTTCGAAGCGGTCGATGGCCTTGATCAGGCCGATCGTGCCGACCTGGACGATGTCCTCCATGTCGTCGCCGCGGTGGCGGAACCGCCCGGCGGCGTACCGGACCAGCGACATGTTCATCTCGACGAGGGTGTTGCGGGCGTACTGGTACTCGGGGGTGCCCTCTTCCAGCGCGGCGAGCCTGGTGAAGAACAGCTTCGTCAGGTCGCGGGCGTCGCTGGGCCCGACCTCCTGGGGAGAGGCGATCTCCGGCAGTTCCGCGATGCCGGTGTCCGTGGATGTACCGTCCGTGGACGTACCGGTAGCAGCTGTCGCCACTGTCATGGTTTGCCTCCCCAGTCCGCCGGCCCTTTGTCGTCCCCCGACCGGCCGGTGAGGCGCACGTACCCGCACGGCGGTGCTTCATGCGCGTCACTCCGCAACAAGATCCGTTATGTGCCGGGGCGTTACAGGCCCGGCTTTGCGGGCAAGTGTGCAACTCGGACAGCGGCCATCCCATATTCGGACAGAGGCCACCCCGTACGAGGAGGGCTCATGAGGACGCACGGGACGCGACTGAACACCGGACGGTCGGATCTGGACACCGGACCGCCGGACGTGGACACGGGACCGCCGGACCTGGACACGGGACCGTCGGACGGAGCGGTCTTCGACAAGCGGCCGGAGGCCGTCGCCCACGCTCGGGACTTCGCCCGCGCCTTCGTGGACAGGCTCCGCCCGGCCGTGGAGGCCCAGGACGTCGTGAGTGTCGAACTCACGGTGTCCGAACTCGTCACCAACTCCATACGGCACGCACGCGGGACATCGTGCTCCCTGCGGCTGCAGGCACAGCCGGACGGCATAGCGGTGACGGTCGGCGACGCCGACCCGCGACCGCCGCAGGAGCGGGCGCCCGACCTGGCGGGCGGCACCGGCGGATTCGGCTGGCCCATGGTCCAGCACATGGCCAGGACGGTCACCGTGACCAGGGGCCCGAACGGCAAGACCGTCCGGGCCGTCCTGCCCCGGTAGCGACGGCCCGCAGCGCCGTGCGATGAGGCGTACGGCATGAGAGCGTGCGGGCGGGGCAGGAGGGGTCAATGGACGACCTGTCTCAGCTACTCCAACAGACCATGCGCCGCCGTCATTTGACGCCCCAGGCGATCGCGGACAAGACCGGCATCCGCACTCCACGCATCCGGGCCTTCGCGGAGGACGGCGCCGACGGCCCCGTCCGCCCGACCGACGAGGAACTGGCGGAACTGGCCGGCGCCCTCGCACTGCCCGCCATCAAGGACGCCGCGCGGCCCACGGCCGCGGCAACCTCCCCTTGACCTCGGAGACCCTCATCCCGTGGACAATTCGCCCACGTCTGAGGCATGTTCACCGGGCACATACAGGGTGGATCACCCCGTCGGAGGGGTAACTCCGCGGCTAACAGACGCGCGGACCGTGCGGGAGCGGTTCATGCCCCGGAGCCGCCCCTGGGGGTGCACCATGCGGAAATTCCTGCGCAGGCCCGGATACGGAACTCCTGCGGACCGCGGCGCGCAAGGTGCCGCCCTCCCTGGCGACCCCCATCAGCGTGCCGCCGACACGGCCTGCCCGGAGCGTGCCGCGGGCCACGCAGAGGCCGCCGCGCCGCCGCCCCCGCGCCCCGCGGACGGCTCGCTGTCCGGGCCCGCCCTGCGCCGGGCCGCCGCCGAGTTCGTCCGCCTCCACCACGGCGAGGCCCGCCGCGGCGCCCCCGAGCCACGGATCTCCCAGGTGTTCGCCGAGATCGCGGAGACAGGGACGTACCGCCACACTCACGAGGAACTCGTTTTCGGCGCCCGGCTCGCCTGGCGCAACGCCGCCCGCTGCATCGGACGCCTCTACTGGCGCTCCCTGCGCGTCCTGGACCGCAGGGAGCTGACCGGCGCCGAGGAGATTGCCACCGCGTCCGCTGATCATCTGCGGGAGGCCGTCAGCGGCGGGCGGCGGATCAGGCCCCTCATCACCGTCTTCGCGCCCGACGCGCCAGGCCGCCCCGGGCCCCGCATCTGGAACGAACAGCTCATCCGGTACGCCGGATACGAGCGGCCCGGCGGTGGTGTCGTCGGGGACCCGCGCAACGTCGGGATCACCGCGTTCGCGCGCGGCCTCGGCTGGCCCGGCGGCCCCGGCACCCCCTTCGACGTGCTGCCCCTGGTGATCCAGGGCACCGACGGGGCACCCCGCTGGTTCCGGCTGCCGCCCGACGCCGTGCTCGAAGTGCCGATCGAGCACCCCGACCACCCCTGGTGGGCGGAGCTCGACCTGCGGTGGCACGCCGTCCCCGCGCTGGCCTGTATGTGCCTGGAGATCGGGGGAGTCTGCTACCCCGCCGCGCCCTTCAACGGCTGGTACATGGGTACCGAGATCGGCGCCCGCAACCTCGCCGACAGCGACCGCTACGACCTGCTGCCGCGCGTCGCCGAACGGCTCGGGCTCGACACGGCGAGCGACCGTTCGCTCTGGAAGGACCGCGCCCTCGTCGAGCTCAACCGGGCGGTGCTCCACTCCTTCGACCGGGCCGGTGTCACCATGGCCGACCACCACACCGAGTCCCGGCGCTTCCTGACCCACCTCGGCCGGGAGGAGAGCAAGGGCCGCACCGTCGGAGCCGACTGGTCCTGGATCGTGCCTCCGCTGTCCGGCAGCGCGACCCCCGTCTTCCACCGCACGTACGACCTGGTGGAGCGGCACCCCGCCTACGTCCACCACCCGGAAGCCCTCGCGAGGACGCGCGGCGAGAGCCGGGGCGCCTTGGTCTAGACCGACTGCTAGCGTCTGCCGCACGAGCGCCCCCGGACACGGCGCTCGGTCGAGAGTCGAGAGGGGAACGCAGTGGTCGGCATGCACGGCGAAAGGCACGACAGTCAACGGGCGTACATCGGGTCCTTCACCGCGGCGGGCGGTGCCGGGATCCTCACCGCCGCCGTCGACGCGGACAGCGGCGCGCTGACCGTTCTCGGCGCCACGGACACCGTCGCCGACCCCTCCTACCTCGCTCTTTCGGCCGCGGGCGACATGCTCTACGCCGTCAGCGAGACGTCCGACGGGGCCATCGCCGCGTACCGCCTGGAAGGCGACAAGCCCGAGCAGACCGGGCCGCCGGTCGCCGTCGGCGGGGCCGCGCCCACGCATCTCGCCCTGCACGCGGGCCACGTCCTCACCGCCAACTACGGCTCCGGCAGCGTCAGCGTCGTGCCCGTGCGCCCCGACGGCAGCCTCGCGCCCGCCCTCTCGGGCGTCCTGGAACACACCGGCGCGGGGCCCCACCCGCAGCGCCAGCAGCGGCCGCACGCCCATCAGGTCCTGCCCGACCCGAGCGGCCGCTGGGTGGTGAGCGTCGACCTCGGCACCGACTCCGTACGCGTCTGTGAGCTCTCGGCGGCGGGCGAGCCGTCCCTGCACCGCGAGATCGCGCTGCGGCCGGGTTCGGGCCCGCGGCATCTCGCGTTCCACCCGCGCGGCGATCGTGCCTACGTCCTGAACGAGCTCGCCCCCACCGTCACGATCTGCGCCTGGGACGCCGCCGAAGGGGTCCTCAAGCCGCTCGGCGAGGCGGCCGTCCTGCCGGGCCCCACGAACGGCGACGGCGAGGCTTTTCCCTCCGAGGTCGTCATCGCCCCCGACGGGCGCTTCCTGTGGACCGCGACCCGCGGTCAGGACGTCATCTCGGTGCTCGCCCTCGACGAGGCGGGGACACGGCCGCGGCTCACCGCCACCGTGCCGTGCGGCGGCCACTGGCCGCGTGACCTGGCCATCGACCCGTCGGGGCGCTTCCTGTACGCGGCCAATGAGCGCTCCGGCGACGTGACCTGGTTCACCGTGGACCCGGAGACGGGCATTCCGCGGCGCGCGGGCTCGATCGAGGCCCCGGCCGCCTCCTGCGTGATCTTCAACTGAACCACCGCGCCCGCGTACGCCGATGGGCCCGCCCCCTGCATCAGGGGGCGGGCCCATCGGCGTAACGGCATCAGTTCTGCCGGCGCGGTGCGGTCAGTGGACCGGCGCGCCCGACGGCTGCGGGGCGATCCCGAGGGCCGACGTGTACTTGGAGAGGGCGAGCTTGCCGATCGCCGGGTAGGCGCCGAGCGACTCGGCGACCGAGCAGCCGGCCTCCTTGGCGGCCGCGTCGAGCAGGCTGCCGTCGATCTCGGGACCGATCAGGTACGGGGCGAGCGCCAGCTGCGTGGAACCGGAGCCGCGCAGCTCCTCCGCGGTGCTCGCGATGGCGCCCTCCTGGTCGAGCGCGGCGGCCATCACCGGCACCGCGAGGCGGGCCGCGAGCAGCATGCCGGTGATCCCGGCGGCCTGCACGGCCTCCTCGCCGCCGACCGTGGCGAGGACGATGCCGTCCGCCGCGGTGGCCACCGTGAACAGGCGGGCGCGGTCGGCGCGGGCCAGACCGGCCTCCGAGAGGCGCACGTGCAGCCCCTCGGCGAGCAGCGGGTGCGGGCCGAGGACGTCCGTCAGCTCGGCGGGGGCGCGGCTGTCCATCACGGCCTGGCGCACGCGCCGCATCAGCGCGTTGTCGGGGCCCGCGAGGAGGGGCACCACGACGGCGACGGGGCCGTCGGGCTCGGCGACGTCCGCCCCCGCGGCGCGCGCCTGCTCATAGCGTGCGGTGCGCTCGGTGGCGGCGCGCGCGAGCACGGAGTGCAGCGAGGGGAACTCCGGGAACGACGTGGTCGTGGCGTCCTCGGTCCCGTCGAGGTACCCGATGCGGGCGTCGAGGCCGGGCAGCTCGGAGCGGGCGATGCTCACGACCTCTTCGGCGAGGCTGCGCGTGGCGCTGCTGGGTACGCCCGGTACGGCGAGAACGAGCGCGGGCGCGTTCTCGGGAGCCGCCACGGGCTCCGGGCGGCGGTGCCGACCGGGCTGGCGGGGTCGCGGCATTCGTACGGGCAGGCCTGATGCGGGCCCGGTGGGGGAGCTCATGGCCCCGCATGCTACTGGTCCACGGGGCTTCGCTGTTCGGGGAGGGTACAGGTGGGCGGTATAAGTCCGGTTTTGTCTTATGAGTTACGTAAAGCTCAACTGTCATATTCCGGAGTGGTCATCCGGAGTGGTCATCCGGAGTGGTCATCCGGAGTGGTCATCCGGAGTGGTCATCCGGAGTCGTCATCCGGGGCGGTCAACTGTCGTACTCCGTGTGCACGGTGAGCATGCGCGGGTCGAGCGGCAGGCGCAGCCGGTCCGCGGCGAGATCGGCGGCGATGCGCACGGCGCCGTCCAGCGGGTCACCGGCGGCCGGCACCAGTCGTACGTGCCGCAGGCGCCCCTTCAGCTCCGCGCGCACCGGGCGGAGCAGCGCGTCGCCCATCTTGAACAGGCCTCCGGTCAGGGCGACTTCGGGCCGCTCGCTTTCGGTCACCGCGCCGGACGCCGGGCAGACCGCGGCCGCGGCTTCGGCGATGTGCCGGGCGGCGTCCCGCAGGATCGCCCCGGCCACGGGGTCGTCCGGAGCGCAGCGCGACACTTCGGGTGCGAAGGAGGCGAGCATCGCGGGCCGGTCCGTGCGGGGATAGAGCTGTCCGGGGAGTCCCTGCGCGGGGCCGAAGAGCTCCTCGGCGCGGGCGAGCAGCGCCTTCGACCCGTGGCGCCTGCCGTCGAACGCCCGCATCGCCGCTTCGAGGCCCGCGCGGCCGATCCAGGCGCCACTGCCGCAGTCGCCCAGGAGATGCCCCCAGCCGTCGGCGCGGTGCCAGGCGGCCAGGTCCGTGCCGATCGCGATCATGCCGGTGCCCGCGGCGACGACCGCGCCGGGGCGGTCGCCGAGCGCGCCCGCGTACGCGGTGACGGCATCCGCGGCGAGTGCGATGTGCCGTACGCCCAGAGCCTGGTGCAGCGCGGTCGGCAGTTCCGCGCGCAGGTCGTCACCGAGGGTCGCCATGCCTGCGGCGCCGATGGCGACGGCCGTCACCCGCCCTCCGCCCGCCCGCTCCAGCAACTCCCTTGCCATGGGCACCAGTTGCTCCGTGAAGTGCCCGGCGTCGATGCCGCGCTCGCCGGTGGGCACCGGCTCCTTCGAGCTCACCGGGGGCGGGCCGCCCGCACCGTCGAGGCCACCGAGGGCGACCCGCATCCCCGAGCCGCCCGAGTCCACCCCGAGTACACACGGGGCGTCCGTCACGGAAGCCGCCAGTCCACCGGCTGCCCGCCCTGCTGGACAAGCAGGTCGTTGGCCCGGCTGAAGGGGCGCGAGCCGAAGAAGCCGCGGTCCGCCGACATGGGCGACGGGTGCGACGACTCCACCGACGGCAGCGGGCCGAGCAGCGGCCGCAGATTGCGGGCGTCACGCCCCCACAGGATGGAGGCGAGGGGGCGCCCGCGTGCGGCGAGCGCCTTGATGGCCTGCTCGGTGACCTCCTCCCAGCCCTTGCCCCGGTGCGCGGCAGGACGCCCCGGGGCCGTGGTGAGCGCCTTGTTGAGCAGCAGGACGCCCTGCTGTGTCCAGGGCGTGAGGTCGCCGTTCGACGGCGGCGCGATGCCCAGGTCGGAGCCCATCTCGCGGTAGATGTTGATGAGGCTGCCGGGCAGCGGGCGCACCTCGGGCGCGACCGAGAACGACAGCCCCACCGCGTGCCCGGGGGTCGGATAGGGATCCTGCCCGACGATCAGCACCCGCACCTCGTCGAAGGGCTGTTGGAACGCCCGCAGGACGTTCGGCCCGGACGGGAGGTAGGTGCGTCCCGCGGCGATCTCCGCGCGCAGGAAGTCCCCCATCTCGGAGATCTTCCCGGCGACGGGTTCGAGGGCCTTCGCCCAGCCCGCTTCGACGATTTCATGCAAGGGTCGTGGTGCCACGGCGTCACCCTACTGCCGTAAAGGGGGCGTCGATCAACCGATGGCCGCCGCCCTGACGCACAGTACGTCGGGCAGGTGGGACGCCAACTCCCGCCAGCTGTCGCCGTCGTCCGTCGACGCGTACACCTCGCCGTTGCGATTGCCGAAGTAGATGCCCGCGGGATCCTGGTCGTCGCTGCACATCGCGTCGCGCAGCACCGTGCCGTAGTGGTCGCCCGCCGGGAGGCCCGCGCTGAGCGGCTCCCAGCTCTTGCCCGCGTCGGCCGTGCGGTAGACGCGGCACCGGTGGTCGGCGGGGACGCGGTCCATGTCGGCGTTGATCGGGAAGACGTAGGCCGTGTCCGCGCGGTGGGGGTGGGCGACGGCGGCGAACCCGAAGTCGGAGGGCAGGCCCTCGCCGATGTCCGTCCAGTGCGCGCCCGCGTCGTCGCTGCGGAACACGCCCCAGTGGTTCTGCAGATACAGGCGGTCCGGGTCGACCGCGTCCCGCGCGACTTTGTGCACGCACTGGCCGAACTCCGGGTTCGGGTCCGGCAGGAAGACCGCGGACACGCCGTTGTTCGACGGGGCCCAGCTCTGTCCGCCGTCCAGGGTGCGGAAGACTCCGGCGGTGGAGACGGCGACCGTCACCGCGTCCGGGTCCCGGGGGTCGGTCAGGATGGTGTGCAGGCCTTCGCCGCCTCCTCCCGGCACCCACTGGGCGCGCGTGGGGTGCTCCCAGAGGGGGCGTACGAGCTCGAAGGTCTCGCCCCGGTCCAGCGATTTGTAGAGGGCGGCCGGTTCCGTGCCCGCGTACACGACGTCCGGTTCGGCGGCTGCGGGGTGCAGTTGCCAGACCCGCTCCAGGGAGGCTTCGGTGTCCTTGGGGAACTTGACCGGCGCCTTGGGCGGTTCCGTCCACGTCCTGCCGAGGTCGTCGGAGTGGAAGACGGACGGGCCGAAATGGGAACTGTCGCCGCCCGCCAGGAGACGAGGAGTGTCGCCCCGGGTGTCGATGGCCACCGAATAGATGGCCTGGGCGTTGAAGTACGGACTTTCGTCGAACTGCCAGGTGCTCGCGCCGCTGTGCTTGCGGCCGATGAAGAGGCCTTTGCGGGTGCCTACGGTCAGGATCATCTCGGCCATGGTGGCCACCTCCGGGACGTCGTTGTCTCAGGTATGGCTCAGTCTGCACCCCGGCACTGACAGTGACCCCCGGGCCGGACGTCTCCGCAGGTCGGTGCGGGTGTGGCGGAGGTGTCGCCCGCCCTTGAGGCCTTGCTACGACCGCCCGGTCCCGGACAGTTCCGCGGCCACCCGTGAGATCGTTTCCGGCCCCACCCGGCAGCAACCCCCGATCAGCCGTGCCCCCGCGTCCCGCCAGCCCGCGACCCGGCCCGCGGTGAAGTGCGCCGGGCCCCGCCACGTCCTCGCGGCCGCGTCCCACGTCTCGCCGCTGTTCGGGTACGCCACCACCGGCTTTCCCGTGATCCGCGCGGCGAGGCGCACCGCCGCGTCCGCGTCCTGCGGGTCACAGCAGTTGACGCCGACCGCGAGGATCTCCTCGGCGTCGGCGGCCAGCGCGAAGGCCTCCGTCAAGGGCTGGCCCGCCCGCGTGTAGCCGCCGGAGACGGTGTACGAGAGCCAGGCGGGCACGCCCAGCCCGCGCACGGCCCGCAGCAGGGCCCGCGCCTCGTCCGTGTCCGGCACCGTCTCCAGGGCCAGGACGTCCGGCTCCGCGTCGGCCAGGACCTCCAGGCGCGGGCGGTGGAAGCGTTCGAGCTCGGCCACCGTCAGGCCGTACCGGCCCCGGTACTCGGAGCCGTCCGCGAGCATCGCGCCGTACGGTCCCGCGGACGCGGCCACCCACACCTCGCGCCCGGCATCCGCTCCCGCGTCGCGGGCCAACTCCACGCTCAGGCGCAGCAGTTCCGCAGTGCTCACCGCGTCGACGCCGTGCTTCGCGAAGCCTTCGAACGTCGCCTGATAGCTCGCCGTGGTGGCGATGTCCGCGCCTGCCTCGTAGTACGCCCGGTGCGCCGCGGCGACGGCCCCCGGCTCGTCGGCAAGCAGCCTCGCCGACCACAGGGCGTCGCTCAGGTCGTGCCCGGCGGCCTCCAGCTGGTTGGAGAGGCCGCCGTCGAGCACGAGCGGGCGGCGGGTCAGGGCATCCGCGAGTTTCACACTGCCGACGCTAGCCGAGGCGCGGACAGGGGGAAGTGGCACGCGACCTGGTGTCCCGCACTGTTCGGGGTGGACACCGGCGGCTCCGTGGTGGCGCACACCACCTGGGCCAGGGGGCACCGGGTGCGGAAGCGGCAGCCCGACGGGGGCTTCGCGGCCGACGGCGTCTCGCCCTCCAGGGGAGTGCGGCCTGGGCCCTTGGCCGCCGTGGGGTCCGGCAGGTTGACCGTGTCGAGCAGCCCCCGCGTGTAGGGATGCAGCGGATAGGAGTACACCTGCGCGGCCGGGCCCGACTCGACCAGCTTGCCCAGGTACATCACGCCGACGGTGTCCGCGAGGTGGCGCACCACCGCCAGGTCGTGCGAGATGAACAGATACGTCAGGCCGCGTTCCCGCTGCAGCTCCCGCATCAGGTTCAGGATCTGCGCCTGCACGGAGACGTCGAGCGCGGAGACCGGCTCGTCCGCGACCACCAGGTCGGGGGACAGAGTCAACGCCCGTGCCAGACCCAGACGTTGGCGCTGGCCACCGGAGAACTCGTGCGGGAAGCGGTGCACGGCGCCGCGCGGCAGGCCGACCGCGTCCAGGAGTTCGCCGATCAGCTTCTCCTGGTCGGCGCGGGTGCCGACACCCTGGATGACGAGGGGCTCCCGCAGGATCTCGCCCACCCGCATCCGGGGATCCATGGCGGCAGTGGAGTCCTGGAACATCAGCTGCACGCGCCGCCGGTGCGCCCGCCGCTCGGCCCGCGACATCTCTGCCGGGTCGTGCCCCTCGAAGCGCACCCGCCCGGCGGTCGGCTCCTCCAGGCCGGCGACGATCCGCCCGAGCGTGGTCTTGCCGCACCCGGACTCGCCGACCATGCCGAACGTCTCGCCCTTCCTGACCTCCAGGGACACCCCGCCGACCGCGCTCACCGTGCCCCGACGGCGCGAGAAGGCGCCGCTCTTGAGGGGGAAGTCCTTGACCAGAGCGTCGAGTTCGAGGAGCACGTCACCGGGTGCGCGCGGCGCGGGCACGGCCGGCGGGATCACGACCTCGTCCTCCGACGCGTTGTCCGGCACCGGATGGAAGCAGGCGAACCGGTGCTCGCCGCCCCGCACTTCGTCGTCCGCGAGCTGCGGCTCCCGCTCCCGGCACTCGTCCGACGCGAAGGTGCAGCGCGGCGCGAAGCGGCACCCCGTCGGGCGCACCGCCAGGTTCGGCGGAAGGCCCGGGATGGTGTGGAGCGCGGTGCCGCTGTCCGCGGCGCGCTCGGGGAGCGAGGCGAACAGCGCCTCCGTATAGCGGTGCCGGGGTCTCGCGAACAGGCCGCGCACATCGGCCTGTTCGGCGACCCTGCCCGCGTACATCACCGCGACCCGGTCGACCCGGCTCGCGATGACACCCAGGTCGTGCGTGACCAGGATCATCGCCATGCCGAGCCGCTCGCGGAGCCCGTCGATCAGCTCCAGGATCTGGGCTTGCGTCGTCACGTCCAGGGCGGTGGTCGGCTCGTCCGCGATGAGCAGTTTCGGCTCGCAGACCAGGGCCATGGCGATCGCCACGCGCTGGCGCATGCCGCCTGACAACTGGTGCGGATACGCCTTCATGCGCTCGGCGGGCTGCGGCATGCCGACCAGGCGCAGCATCTCCTCGGCCCGCGCCCACGCCTCTTTCCTGCTCAGCTCGGGGCGGTGCAGGACGAGTGGCTCGGCGACCTGAGCCCCGATCGTCATCGTCGGGTTCAGCGAGGTGAGCGGGTCCTGGAAGACCATGCCGATGGTGTTGCCCCGTACGTCCTGAAGGACCGGCGCGGGGGCCGCGGCCAGGTCCTGGCCGTCGAACAGGACGCGTCCGCCGGTGACTTCGCCGCCGGGCGGAAGGAGTCCGAGGACGCTGAGCGCGGTCATCGTCTTGCCGCAGCCAGACTCGCCCACGATGCCCAGGGCCTCACCCGGGGCGAGTTCGAAGGAAACGCCGTCGAGGGCGTGGACGGTGCGCTCGCGCGAGGTGATGTCGACGCGCAGATCTTCGATCTTGAGCAGAGGGTGGGTCATGTCTTGTACTCCCTTACTTCCGCAGCCGTACTTCGAACGCGTCCCGCAGCCCGTCACCGATGAAGTTGAACGCGGCGACGACCAGGACGATCGCGATGCCCGGCGGGAAGATCAGCCACCAGTAGCCGTTCTGGGTGTAGGTGATGCCGGCCGAGAGCATCGAGCCCCAGTCGGCCGATGGCGGCGGAATGCTCAGGCCCAGGAAGGCGAGATAGCTGACGTAGAGGATGGCGTCGGCGATCTGGAAGGTGCAGTTGACGATGACCGTGCCGATCGCGTTGGGCACGATGTGCTTGAACACGGCCCGCGCGCCACCGCCGCCCATCATCCGCATCGCCTGTACGTACTCGCGGTCGCGCAGCGAGAGCGCCTCGCCGCGCACCAGACGGGCGGGGGAGAGCCAGGCGACCGAGGCGATGATGACGATGAGGACGCCCTTGCTCGGCGTGATGATGGCGGCGACCACGACGAGCAGGAACATCGCCGGGATCGCGAGTGCCGCGTCCGTGATCCGCATCATCGCCGCGTCCACCCAGCCGCCGAAGTACCCCGCGACCGCGCCGTACACGGTCCCGAAGAGCGTCGCCAACAGGCCTGCCGCCAGGCCTATTTCGAGCGAGGTCTGCCCGGCGGCCATCAGCCGCCCGACCATGTCGTAGCCCAGGTCGGTGGTGCCCAGGAGGTGGCCGGGGCTGCCCGGCGCGAGATTCGCCTGGGAGAGGTCGGTGTGCACCTGCTCCGTGGGGTGGAGCAGCGGGCCGAGGTAGCTGAAGGCCAGGAGCAGCATCAGGACCACCACGCCCGTCAGGGCGAGCTTGTTGCCGGTGAAGACCTGGAGCGTTCGGCGGGCCAGCGAGGGCGTGGCCTGCGCCGCCGCCTCGTTCCCCGGGGCCGCCCCGGGGGTGACGTCTGCGGTCGCGGTACTCATGCCACGCTCCGGATCCGGGGGTCGAGGACGGCGTAGAGGATGTCGGTGAGCAGCGAGCCGATGACGGTGGCGACGCCGACGACGAGCGTCACGCCGAGCAGCACGGGGAAGTCGGAGCCCTGCGCCGCGTTCCAGAACAGCAGCCCCATGCCGGGGTAGTTGAACATCGACTCGACGACGAGCGCGCCGCTGAAGAGCGTCGGCAGATAGAGGCCGAGCAGCGTGGCCAGCGGAATGAGCGCGTTGCGCAGGACGTGGCGGACCATGATCCGGCGGCTCGACTGGCCCTTGGCCATCGCCGTACGGACGTATTCCTCGGTGAGGTTGTCGAGGACCGCCGAGCGCATGTAGCGGCTGAACATCGCCACGATGCCGAACGCCATGGTGACGACCGGGAGCACCAACCCCGTGAAGTCGCCGAGGAGTTCACCGACGCTCTCGCCCTGCGGTGCCTCCGCCGGGAGGATCGGCAGCACTTGCGCGAACACGATGATCATGATGAGGCCGAGGAAGAACACCGGCGTCGCGTAGAGGAGGAAGGCGAGCCCCGTCAGCGCGTAGTCCGACGCCTTGCCGCGCCGTACGGCCTGGAGCAGGCCGAGTGGGACGGCGATGACCACGGCGAGCGCGGTGGAGAGCACCGTCAGGAGCAGGGTCTTCGGCAGGCGCTGCTTGAGCAGCTCGAAGACCGGCGAGTTGAGCTTGAACGACTCGCCGAGGTCGCCGGTGAAGAGTCGCTTCAGGTACATCACGTACTGCGCGGGAAGCGAACGGTCGTACCCCTGCTGGTGGTTGAAGGTGTCGATCTGCTGCGGTGTGCCCTTGGGGCCCAGGATGGCGCGCGCGGGGCCGCCGGGCAGCATGTGGAGCAGTGTGAAGACGATGATCGAGACGAGGAACAGCACGACGAGCGCCTGAAGGAAGCGCTTGACCAGAAAGCCGGTCACTTGTCGGCTCCCTTCTTCTTGACGTAATACCAGTCCTGCGGCGCGAAGGTGACGGTCGGGTTCTGGCTGACGCCTCGCAAGTCGTTGCGGATGACGGAGACTTGGTAGGCGGGGTTGGGCATCCACATCACCGGCAGCTGCTCGGCGAGGTACTCGCCGTACTCGTGCACGGCCTTCATGTCGGGCGAGTACTGCACTCCGCGGATGATCCGGTCGGCCTTCTTGTCGCTGTAGTTGCCGAAGTTGGCCGAAGCGCCGGTGGAGAAGAGCTGCTCACCGCTCGGGTTGAGCGGGTAGTACCAGCTGCCGGCCGTGCCGAAGAACGACATGTCCCATGCGCAGCCGGGGTCCTTCGCCTTGCACGGAACGGAGTTGCCGAGCACCGAGTTCAGCGGCTGCTGACGCACGGTCAGGTCGATACGGCCCTTGGAGAGCGAGGACTTGAGCTCCTGCATCATGTTCGTGGTCTCGGTGGAGCCGGACTGGGAGAGCAGGGTGAGTTCGAGCGGTGCGTTCTTCGCGATGCCCTTGCCGCACTCGTCGGGGCCCGTTCCGGGGCGTACACAGCGGGCGGTCCCGTCCTCGGTCTTCCAGCCGTGCTCGGTGAGGAGCCGCTGGGCCTCGTGCACATCGAAGGGGTACTGGTTCTTCTCCATCGCCTTGGACAAGTACTGGCTCTTCGGCGTCACCGGCACCGGACCGAGCGTCGGCGTGGCGCTGCCCTGCCAGATGACGTCGCTCATCGCCTTCTGGTCGACGAGGTGCTGCATCGCCTGGCGGATGTAGAGCTGGTCCATCATCGGGCCCGCGTGCGTGGAGTTGAAGTTGTAGACGATGTACGTCGCCGCCCAGCCCTCCCAGGGGTCGACGCGGTAGCCCTTCTCCTCGAACTTCTCCTTCTGTGCCATCACCGACGGCGGGATGTAGCCGTAGTCGACGCCTCCCGAACGCAGCACGTTGTACTCGGAGTCGGCCGTGGTGAAGGGCTTGAAGACGACCTTGTCGAGGTGCGGGCGCTGCGACTTCGGGCCGGTGTACTTCTCGTTGGGCACGATGGTGACCTGGCCGCTGTCGCGCCAACCCGCCAGCTTCCACGGGCCGTTGACGGTCTTCCAGAGCGGGTCGGAGCCGTACGAACCCAGGCTCTTGGCGTGCCGCGTGAGCCGCGCGAAGACGGTCTTGGCGCCTTCCTTCGTGCGGTCCCAGTCGCCGACCTCGCCGCCGTCGGTCCTGGCGTCCCAGGCGTGCTGGGGGAGTGCCCGCATCAGCGTGAGCTGGTTGGCGGTGAACCAGTCGGGGTTGTACGCGCGGCTCAGGTGCAGGCGCACGGTATGGTCGTCGACCGTCTCGAAGCGCTTGACGTTGTCGGGCATCGTGCCGACCGAGTAGTTGCCCCAGCTCGTCTTGTTGGCCTTGACGAGGTTGAACCAGAACTCGATGTCGCGGGCCGTGACCGGCTTTCCGTCGGACCACTTCACGCCCTCGCGCAGCGGCACGGTCACGGTCTTGTTGCCGTCGCTGAACTCCGGCTCCAGACCGAGCGTGCTGGGGCCGTGCGTGGTCAGCTCGCCCTTCTCCTGCACGGCGTCGTACACCGGCATGAAGAGCAGCGACTGGATCCCGTAGTTGTACGAGGCGCCGTAGCCGGGGGCGCCGATCGGGAAGATCCAGTTCGGCGTCGCGGCGGGCGGCAGGGCCATCGTGGCGGTGCCGCCCTCGACCGGAGCGCCGCCGGTGGGGGCCATGTCGATACGGCCGCCCTCCTGCGTGCAGCCCGTGAGCGCCGCCGCGAGGACGAGCAGCGCTGCCGCCGCAGACCTGAGTGAGCGCATGGCGATGGGCCTCCAAGGGGTACGGGACCGGCCCCGTGCCGGAGAACGACGAGGCGGCGCCCGAACGCTAGGCCGCACGAGAAAACCAAGTCAATAGCTTCATTCGGCAAGAAGTCCCAAAGTCGGGAGGGTCTGGCCAACTTGCTTCGAAGAGATCTAGTGTTCGTCCCGATGTCGAACGAACAGATCGAAGTAACTGGGGGCGGCATGGCCGGAACACCGCACGGCGAACCGGGGTCGGCGCAGCACATCCTGCAGCTGGTCTCCTCGGGCGCCGCCTCCTCGCGGGCCGATCTCGTAAGGGAGTTGGGGCTCGCCCCCTCCACCGTGTCGCTGCGCGTACAGGAACTCGTCGCCGCCGGCGTGCTCACCGAATCAGGCGAGGGAGCCTCACGCGGTGGCCGCCGCCCCCGGCTCCTGCAAGTCCACGCGCAGGGCGGCGTCGCTCTCGCCGCCGACCTCGGCAGCCACCACGCCCGTATCGGCGTCGTCGACCTCGGCGGCACCGTCCTTGACGCCGTCGACCTGCCGCACGACATCACAGCCGGGCCCGAGTCCGCCGTCGACTGGCTCTGCGGCCAGGTCGCCGAACTGGGCGCCCGGCAGCGGGAGTCGGGCCGCGCGGTCCGCGCCCTCGGCGTCGCCTTCCCCGGCCCCGTGCGGCCCGGCGAGGGCCGCGTCATGAGCCCGTCCCGCATGCCCGGCTGGCACCGCTACCCGCTGCGCGACGTCCTCGCCGAACGCCTCGGCATCCCCGTCACCGTCGACAACGACGCCACGATGATGGCCGTCGGCGAGCACCGCACCGCGCGCCCGGGCCTCGACCACATGGTCGTCGTCAAGGCGGGCCGCGGCATCGGCAGCGGCGTCATCGTGGCGGGCCGCCCGCACGACGGCGCGGGCGGCTCCGCGGGCGACATCAGTCACGTACGCATCGAGGCGGCGGGCGACCGCCCGTGCAGCTGCGGCAACATCGGCTGTCTGGAGACCGTGGCAAGCGGCGCCGCCCTCATCCGCGAACTCGGCAAGGAGGGCGTCGAGGTGGCGGACACCACCGAGCTCCTGCGGCTGGTCGCCGACGGCGACCCGCAGGCCACCACCCTCGTCCGCACCGCGGGACGGCACATCGGCACGGTCCTCTCCGTCGTCGTGAACTTCTTCAACCCCCAGGCCGTCGCCCTCGGCGGCGTACTCGCCACCGCCGAACCGCTCGTCGCCGCCGTGCGCGGCGTCCTCTACGAGCGCTGCCTGCCCCTGGCCACCGCGGACCTGGAGATCACCACCACCGTGACAGGGCGCGACGCGGGCCTCCTCGGCGCCGGACTCACCGCCCTGCGCCAGAACCTCCCGATCACCCCGGCACCCCAGGAAGAGAGCGTCCAGGCATGACCACCCCCGCAACGAACCAGCGTCGCCTCCGCATCGGCATCGGCGGCATCGGCATCGAGTCCTCGACCTTCTGCCCGCACCGCTCCACCACGGACGACTTCCGCCGGACCCGGGGCCAGGACCTCCTGGACCGCTACACCTGGACCCAGCCGGACTCGGACCTCGCGTACACGGTCGAATGGGTGCCGCTCCTGCACGCGACCTCGCTGCCCGGCGGCCCGGTCGAGGCCGAGTCGTACCTGATCCTCAAGGACGAACTGGTCACGCGCATACGGGAAGCGGGCCCTCTGGACGGCCTCGTCTACGACATCCACGGCGCGATGAGCGTCATCGGCCTGACCGACGCCGAGGCCGACCTGACGGAAGCGGTCCGTGCCGCCCTCGACGCCGTGGGCACCCCCGACGGCGGCCGCCCGATGATCTCGACCGCCATGGACCTGCACGGCAACGTCTCACGCCGGTTCGCCGAGCCCGTCGACCTGCTCACCGCCCACCGCCTCGCCCCGCACGAGGACGCCTGGGAGACCCGTGAGCGGGCCGCACGCAATCTCATACGCTGCCTGCGCGAGGGAACCCGGCCGCACCGCGCCTGGGTCCAGGTGCCGGTGCTCCTGCCCGGTGAGAAGACCAGCACCCGCCTGGAGCCCGCCAAGTCCCTCTACGCCTCGCTCGCCGACATCGAGAAGCTGGACGGCATCCTCGACGCCGCGCTGTGGGTCGGCTACGCCTGGGCGGACGAGCCGCGCTGCAAGGCCGCGATCGTCGTCACCGGGGACGACCCCGAACTGGCCGCCGCCGAGGCCGAGAAGCTTGCCCGTCGCTACTGGGACGCGCGCCGCGACTTCGTCTTCGTCGGCCCGACAGGCGGCGCGGAGGAGTGCATCGAGAAGGCGGTCGCGTCGGCCAAACGACCCTTCCTGATCAGCGACTCCGGCGACAACCCCACGGCGGGCGGCGCAGGCGACCTCGCGTACATGCTCGGCAAGCTCCTGGAGAACGACGCCATCCGCTCCGGGAAGGTCACCGCCGTCCACCCCGGCATCACCGACCCGGTCGCCGTCGCCCGCTGCTTCGAGGCCGGAGTGGGCGCCGAGGTCACCCTGAGCGTGGGCGGCAAGGTCGACGCGAACCACGGCGGCCCGTACGAACTCACCGGCACCGTCACGGCGTTGCAGCGCGCGACCGAGCAGAAGGACCGGGCGGAGGGAGGCGCCTACGACCGTGGCGTCGACATGGCGGCCGTACGGACCGGTGGCGTGACCGTCATCCTCGTCGAGCGCCGCAAGCCCTTCCACACCCTCGCGGACTTCATGGGCCCGGCGGACGGCGGCCTCGGCATCGACCCGCGCACCTTCGACCTGGTGGTCGTCAAGATCGGCTACCTGGAGCCCGAGCTCTACGGCATGGCCGCCGACTGGCTCCTCGCCCTCACCCCGGGCGGCGTCGACCAGGACCTGCCCCGGCTCGGCCACCACCGGGTGGAGCGCCCGCTCTACCCGTTCGACGAGGCCGCGCACGACGACGGGGCGGGCCCCGACCTGACACCCACTCAGCTGGGGTCGCCCGGCAGGTGAGAAGGGGCTTCACCGGCGGGAACGCTTCTGCGAAGGTGATCCCTCCGAGCCGCGAACCCGTACGGAGGAGCCCCCGTGAAGCGTGCCGCCACCCTGTCCGCCCTGGTCTGTCTGCTCGCCGTCACGGCCGCCGCGCCCGCGTCCCCCGACGCCGGGCGCGGCAAGGACCGCCACCACGGCAGCCTCCTGGACTCCGTGCCGAAGTCGGGGGTCCTCAAGGTGTGCACGACCGGCGACTACCGCCCGTTCACGCACCGGGACCCCGCCGACAAGACGTACAGCGGCGTCGACATCAAGATGGCCGAGGACCTGGCGGAGAGCCTCGATGCCAAGCCCAAGTACGTGGCCACGACCTGGGCGAACCTCGCCAAGGACGTCGCGGCGGGGCGCTGTGACATCGCGGTCGGCGGCGTCTCCATCACCCTGCCGCGCGCCCGTCAGGTCTACTTCAGCGAGCCCACCCGCGAGGACGGCAAGACGCCGATCGTGCGCTGCGCCGACAAGGAGAAATTCGGCGAGGGCACGCTCAAGGACATCGACAAGCCGGGCACCACCGTCATCGTCAACCCCGGCGGCACGAACGAGCAGTTCGCGCGCGAGAACATCAAGCAGGCCACGATCAAGCTGCACCCGGAGAACACCACGATCTTCAAGGAGATCATCGCGGGGCGGGCGGACGTGATGATGACGGACGCCAGCGAGACCCGCTACCAGGCCAAGATCCACCCCGAACTCTGCTCCCTGCACCCCGAAAAGCCCTTCACCTTCTCCGAGAAGGCATACGCACTGCCCCGTGGGGACGAGGAGTTCAAGGAGTACGTCGACCAGTTCACGCACCTGGCGACGCACGACGGGACGTACGCGGGATACGAGGCGGAATGGATGGGTCCTGCCTCGGGGTCCTAGCCGCTCCCGGCCGTTTCCGGTCCGGGGTTATCCCTGAGCCCGTCCCCGATGTCGCGGCAGCGCCGCCGCTCTACCTTCCTGGGCATGGCTTCCTACCGTGAGCGGTGCATCCACAGCAGGCAGAGCGGTCGACTCGCCTCGACCACCACCGCCGACATCGACGAGCTCGTGGCCGGGCTCAAGGACCGGCCGCGCGTGGTGCTCCACTTCCACGGTGGACTCACCGACGACATGCTGGGGTTCGCCACCGCCGAGCGGCTCGCGCCCATGTACGAGGCGGCGGGCGCCGAGCCCGTCTTCTTCGTGTGGAGCAGCGGGCTCCTGGAGACCCTGCGGGGCAACCTGCCGCAGATCCTGAACGAGAGCGTCTTCCGCACGCTGCTCAACAGGGTCACGCGTTACGCCACCGGCACCGTCTTCCGGGAGCCGGGACAGCGAGCCCTCGGGGCGGTGACCACCCCTTCCCCGAGGGCCGTAGCAGCCGAACTCGCCCAAGTACGAGCGGGGCAGGAGCCTTACGCGCGGCTGACCGCCCCGCATGAGGTGCCCCCGCTGAACGAGGTCGAGCAGAGGCAGATCGCCGCCGAGCTCTCGGCGGACACCGAACTGGCCGAGCGCACACGGGAGATCGTGAACTCGGTGACGCCCCAGGCCGGGGCCGAACCCACAGAGCCGGTCGCCGCGGCGCGAGACATCATCGGGGGGCGTGCCGCGGCGGCCACACTGATGTCACCGGACGTCGTGGCCGACCTCGCGGACAGGGCGGGCACGGGGGAACGTGCCCTGGTGAGCACCGCGTTGATCGTGCGCAAGACCGTGCGGGTCGTGGCGGCCGTCGTAGGCCGCTTCCGGCAGCGCAACGACCACGGGCTCTATCCGACGGTCGTCGAGGAGATCCTCCGCGAGTTCTACCTCGCCAACGTGGGCGCCGCGATCTGGGGCGCGATGAAGCGGCAGACCGCGGACACCTTCGCCGCAGCGGACGACGAGGTCCGCGCCGGACGGTACTTCCTGGACCGGTTCGCCGAGCTGCTCGCCGCCGGCACCCGCCCCCAGGTGACCGTCGTCGGCCACAGCGCGGGCGCCGTGTTCATCAGCAACCTCCTCGACGACCTCGTGCGCAGGCGCGCCGCGGAGAACGACCCCCTGCCCGCCGACTTCCGGCTGCGTGACGTGGTCCTCCTCGCGCCGGCCTGCACGGTGGCGCAGCTCGCGCCGGTCGTCCGCCGACAGGCCGAACTCTTCGACCGGTTCCGGATGTTCACCATGACCGACAGGGCGGAGCAGGCCGACCACCTCGTGCCGTTCCTGTACCCGAGGTCGCTGCTGTACTTCATCTCCGGAGTCCTGGAGCGCGGGCCGTCCGGGCAGTCCGTGGTCACGCCGATCGCGGGCATGCAGCGCTGGTACCTCGACTCCGCCGCCCCGGGACCCGGCTCCGACGACCTGCGGGGCTTCCTGCGGGCGGACTCCGCGCGCACGGTCTGGTCGCCGGGCCTGGACGCGGGGGCGCGCAGCCACACCGCGTTCGACGACGACCCGCAGGTCCTCGCGAGCGTGGCGGCGATGCTCGCGGACTGACGGCGCGAGGACTGAACGTAGGGGGAGAGTCCGATGAACGACCTGCACTACGCCGTGGTCGTAGGCATCAACCGTTATCCGGCCATCAGTGACCTTCAGGCCGCGCGGGGTGATGCGGTCCGGTTCCGGGACTGGCTCGTCGACCCCGAGGGAGGCGATGTGCCCGAAGGCAACGTCACGCTGGTCACCGCCACCGAGGAGCAGGAGCGCGTCGCCGACTTCATGAGCGCCGTACCGACCAGAGAGAACGTCGATCTGGCGCTCTACCGGGCGAACATCGCGGTCCAGCTGGCGATACAGGACCGGCCCGAGGAGGAGTGGGAGGCCGCGAGGCAGCGGACCCGTCTCTACTTCTTCCTCGCGGGGCACGGATTCCTGACGCCCCCGAACAGCACCGCCCTCCTGATGGCCAACGCCGCCTTCGACCTGCTCGGCAACCACCTCGCCGTGGGCCAGTACCTGGACTGGTACGAGTCGTCGTCGCCGTTCCGCGAGATCGTCTGCTTCGCGGACTGCTGCCGTACGAGCAGCGGCAACGGCTCCATGTTCCCCTTCGGGCCGCCCTTCACCTCGACAGCGGGGGCGCTGGAGAAGGTCGACTGCTTCGTCGGGTACGCCACCTCGCAAGGCGACCCGGCCTACGAGGAACAGAACGCCGAACCCGACCTGGCGCGCGGGCACTTCACGACCGCGCTCCTCGACGGCCTCGGCGGTCGCAGCGCCAACCGCAAGGGGCTCATCACCTCCGACAGCCTCGCGGACTACGTCGTACGGCATGTGGAGGACCGCACCAGGCACCTGCTGGTCCCGCAGCAGCCCAGGTTCGTCAAGGGCAGCGCTCCGATGGTCTTCGCCCGTGACGTGGAGAACGGCATGCCAGCCGTCACGCTGCGCTTCCCTGACGGATTCCGGGGCTGGGTGCAGCTGCGCGGCGGCGACCCCGACGAGCCACCGCTCAGGCTGCTCGTCGACGCCACGGAACGCGTCGAGAAGCTCGCCCCGGGCCTGTACCGGGCGACGCCGGAGAGCTTGACGGCGGACGACTTCCAGAACCGTGGATTCTTCGAGGTAATGACAGGCGGTGGGAATGGTGTCCAGCTCTGAAGAGCGGCGGCGCGTCCGGGAGGAGGCGGCGAAGGAGCGGCGGCGCGCCCGGGAGGAGACCGCGAAGCGCGTGCCGTTCGTCGTCATACCGGACACCCCGTCGGTCCTCGTCACCGTCACGGACTCCGCGTTCCACGAGGTGGCGCACGCGATGGGCACCATCGACACGACGCTGCCGCCCGGCATCTACCGCATCGAGCAGCGGTTCGGCGGCGAGGTGGAGAGCCGGTTCGTCGAGGTCGGCACCGAACCCTTCGTCGAGCGGCTCGCGCTGCCCCGCATGCCCACGGCCACACCGGTCGAGGGCACCCCCACGACCTGCGAGGACCACCGCGCCGCCGCGATGCGCTGGAGCGCGGAGGCGACGCACGGCGGGGGCCCGCCGACCCTGATGGTGCTCATCCGCAACCTGCGCCGGGGCTGGCAGCTCGACCCGTTCGCCCTGGAGGTCGCCGACGAGCACGGCGTGCCCGTGGACGGCGGCGCCGGGGGCTGGGAGCCCTCCGGAGGACAGGAGTGGTCGGCCTGGAGCGGCGAACTGCCGCCCGGCGGCTACCGGTTGAGGACACGCAGGCAGCCCGCCGACGGGTTGCGCCTCGCGCAGGCGCTGCACGTCCTTGACGGGTGGACGACCTTGGTGTTCGTGAGCAACGGACCGCAGGGCCCGCAGCCGCAGTTCGCCTCGATCCAGATGGTGCCCCAGGGCATCGGGTGGCAGCCGGCGGACCGCACCCTGGACCTCGCCCTGGAGGCCGCGCTCTCGGGGCTGCGGCAGGGGATCGACCTCGTGTCGACGCGGCAGCTGCACGGCCTGCTCGACGCACGGAGCGTCAACCCCTTCCTCGGCATCATCGGGGCCCATGCCCTGCTGCTGCACCCGACCCCCGATCTGGGGCGGATCCGCGGCATCCTGGACCGACTCGTCAAGTACGCCCCCGACCAGCCGGACATCGCCGCGCTGCGCACCCTGCTCGGTGAGCCGGTGCCGCCGGTCGCGTCACCGCCCATGCTCGCGGCCTCCTGCCGCCTCCTGGTCCGGGCGGACTCGGCCGACCCGGGCATCCTCCAGGACGGTTCGGTGGCCGAGAGCGCGGCGGAACACATGGTCGGGCGCGGCGTGTGGACGACCTGGCTTGAGCAGGAGCCCCGGCCGGGCATCGCGGCGCGGGGCGGCCTCGTCGCGCCGGTGGCGGGGGACGTCCTCGCGGCGAGGCGGTCCCGGCTCGTCGATCCGGTCGACAGGGTCCAGCGCTACGTGTGGGAGATCGCGAGTGTCGAGGACAAGAGCGTGGACGACGTACTGAGCAGCATGGAGGCCAAGGACCTGTCACGGATGACCGGCCTGCCGCACAAGGCGGTCGACAGGGCGATCGAGGAGCTCAGGAGGCCGCGAGGGGAGTGATGCAGGGGGAATGAAGGGGGGAAAGGGGGAACGCGGTGACGGCCCCGGGAGGCATCGCCTGCCGGGGCCGTCACCGTTACCGGCGTCCCCGTACCGCGCTCGGCACCCCCGTGACCGTGCGTGGCGGAACGTCGGTGGCCTGCCGACCGCGTCCCCCAACACGGCCGGCAGGGGTGGGTGGTACGACCTGCGGCCCGTGCGCCCCCGAGCGCGCACGGACAGACAGGCCGTCGGTGACGTGGTGGCGCGTCACCCGTTCTTGAGGAACCCTCGCTGCGGTCCCGTTCACCATGGCTGCCCCGCCTCCCCGTCGTGTCCGTCCGTCAGGTCAGCGCGCGCCGCACCATCGTGCGGAACTGCTCCGAGGGTTCGATGCCGAGCTCCGTGCGGAGCAGCCTGCGGAACGCCTTGAAGTGCCGTACCGCCTCCGCGAGGTTGTTCTCGGCGAGGTGCACCGTCACGACCGCACGGTGCGCGCTCTCGCGCAGCGGATCGATCCTGGTGCTCTCCAGGGCGGCCTCCAGGGCGGGGGCGTACTGCTCGCGCACGACGAGCCGCGCCGAAAGGGCTTCGAGCGCGTGCAGCCGCAGCTGATGCAACCGCTCGCGCTCGAACACCACCCAGTCCTGATGCCAGCCGGGCAGCAGCTCCCCCATGCCCATCAGTGAGGAGCACGCGGCCCCGGTCCCCTCAGCCGGGGCCGCGAGTATGCGATGTGCCGTGGTGGTGAAGTCCTGGATGTCCATCCGTACGCGCCGGCTGAGCGCGAGCACCCCGGGCCGGGGGCCGCCGACGGCCGAACTCGCCGCGTTGAGGCGCCAGATGGCGGTACGGAGGCAGGCCCGCGCACGCTCCTCGATGACGTCGGGCCACAGGGTCCCCGCGAGCACCGAACGTGTCGCGGGGCCGCGGAGCCCGAGGAGGGCGAGCAACTGCTGCCCGCTGGCGGACAGGTCGACCTGCCCGCCGCCGTCACCTTCGCCGCGGCTGAGGTGAAACCCCCCGAGCAGCCGCAGACGCAGGGCCGGTGGAGCGTCGCCGCATACCGCCGGACATTCCGTGACAGCCATCTGTGCACCCCCACTTGTGCATCACATCCCCTGACCAGCCAAGAAACTACGCCGGACAGCGGCAGGGGTGCCTCAGGGAACCGCCCAGGGATAACCCCGGTGTGCCAGGGCCCGGGCCTGGGGGCCTGCGACGGCCTACGACGACGTGCGCCGGTCCTGGGGGGCGAAGTGGTGCACGAGCCCGATGCGCGAGGTGATGCCGAGCTTCGTATAGGTGTGGCCCAGGTGGTACTCGATGGTCTTGACGCTCAGTGCGAGCGCGGTGGCGATCTGCCGGTTGGTGAAGCCCTGCGACGCCAGGCGCGCGACGGCGAGCTCCTGCGGGGTGAGCCCTTCGGCGGCGGAGTCCACGTCCGCCGGGTCGTGCGCGGGCCGCGGGGGCGCCGCACGCCCGCAGGCGTCCAACTCCCGTTCGCACCGCGCGAGATAGGGCCCGGCGTCCAGTTCGCGCATTGTCGTGTACGCCGCCTGCAGCTGCGCCACGGCTACCGAGCGGCGGCCGATCCTGCGCAGGAACGCCCCGTGGTCCAGCTGGACGCGGGCGCGGCCGAACGGGGACGGGATCTGCGCCGCCTGGTCGTGCGCGCGCAGGAACGACGCCTGGGCCCGGTCCGTCTCCCGGCGCGCGGCGTGCAGATTGCCCCGCACCCGGGCCGCGGCGGACAGCGCCGCGTGCTGCCCGCGTGCCTGCGCCCGCTCCTCGTAGGGCAGAAGGACCGCCTGAGCCTCGTCGAGATCGCCGAGCTGGATCAACGCGTCGACCAGGAGCTCACGCCAGGACACCACGCCCGGTTCGTTCACCCCGTCGTGCGAGGCGAAGTCCAGGAGCGGCCGCAGCGCATCCACCACCCGCTCGGGCTCCGCGCGGGCCTCGGCGAAGGCCCCGTGCGCCGACGCCGCGTAAGCGTAGGCCAGCGCGCTCTCGTCGCAGCCGGGCGCGTCCAGGGCGAGCCGCAGGTGCACCGACGCGCGGTCCCAGCTGCCGCGTGCCGAGAGGATCCAGCTGGCGATGGCGTGCGTGACGGGCTTCAGCCACGACTGCTCGGTGTCGTCGGCGATCGAGGCGGACGCCTCGGCGTGGATCAGTGCCTCGTCCCAGTCGCCGAGCCGGTGCAGGGTCTGGGCGAGCGCGGAGGCCGAGAGCAGCCGCAACGGCACCGTCCCCCTGCGGCAGTTGGCCACGGCACCCAGCAAGTCGGCGCGTGCGCCGAGGAGATCGTCCGACCACAGCCTCAACTGGCCGCGTGCCAGCAGCAGATCGATGTTCGCGGGCGGCACGAGGAGCGGATCGGGAAGGTCACCGGCGAGTTCGATGCCCTTCTTGGCGCACCCGCTGAGGCCCAGCGCGAGAAGGTGGTTGAAGCGCAGCATCCGGCTCGGCCCCTGGAGGGTGGAGAGCCGCTGGGCGCGCTCCGCCCACTGGGCGGCGTCGGAGGAACGCCCCCGCATCACGGCGGCGTAGCTCAGCTGCTCCGCCGCCCGCGCCGCGAGCGAGGGGTTGCTCTCGTGGTCGCACTGGTTCCAGGCGTCGACGAGCAGCGTCTGCGCCTGCTCCATGCGGCCCTGGACGCGGGCCACATATCCGCGTACGTACCCGCGCAGCGCCGGGTCCGCGCCGGCCGGAAGCCCCGCGGCGAGCTCGGCCGACTCGTGCACACGGCCGTCCAGCAGCAGCGCCTCGACCGCCTCGACGGCGAGCCGGTCGCGCTCCAGGTCGGTCGTCGCCACGCGGGAAGCGTGCCGCAGGTGGGTGCCGGCCACCGCCCACTGTCCGGTGGCGGCCTCGCGCCTCGCGCAGGCGGCGAGGGCGGCGGCGAGATGCTCGTCGGGGCCCGTGGCGGCGAGCACGCGGTGGCGCAGACTCGCGTATTCGTCGTCGACCAGGGCGGCGGCCCGCGTGTGCAGATCGGCGCGGTGCGCGGGGCCGATGTCCTGGTAGACGGCGGCATGGACGAGGGGGTGCGGGAAGGCGATCTCGGGTGCGGCCCCCGGCTGCGTCTCCTTCAACAGGCCTGCCTTGACGGCCCGTTCGAGCGCGGGCAGCGGTGCGGTGACGCGGGCGAGCGAGGCGGCCACGCTCAGCGGGCAGGAGAGCCCGAGCACGCTGACCGCCTGGACGAGCCGCAGCGCCTGGGGCCCGCACTCCGCGAGGTTGGCGAGCACCAGCATGGCGTACGAACGCGGCGCGGGCAGTGGTGTGGTGACGTCCCGCAGGACGTGCGCGGGCACTTGGTCCAGGAGGGCGCGGGCATGCAGTGGGTTGCCGTGCGTGTGGTCACGCAGGCGTACGGAAGCGGAGTGCGGGAGCCGGTCGCTGCCCATCTGCGCGCTGAGGGAGCCCAGTTCGTCCGGGGTCAGCCCGTGCAACGGGATGCGCCGGGTGCGGACGTCGGCGAGCAGCCTGCGGATGCCGTCCGGCAGTTGGGGCGCCTGCGGGTCCCGCGCCGTCACGATCGCGAGGACCTTGTCGACGCGCAGCCGCCGCAGCGCGAACGTCAGCGCGTTCAGCGACGCGGAGTCGGCCCAGTGGGCGTCGTCGAGCACCAGGATGACGGGGCCCTTGTCCTGCAGCTCGCTCAGCAGGTCGAGCAGACCGAAGCCGGCCGCGAGCGGCGGCAGGGTGCCGGGCGCCGAGCGGGGCGTGCGGACCAGCACACCCAGGCAGTCGGGCAGCGGGATCGGACTCTGCCCGACGAACTGGGCGAGCACCCCGCAGGGCAGCACGCTCTCGTTCTCCTCGCCGCTGGCCTGGAGCACACAGGCGTCGCCCGCCGTGTCCAGGAACCTGCGCACCAGCGCGGACTTGCCGATGCCGCCGGGCCCGTCGATCAGGACGAGCCGCGGCGCACCCTCGCGCGCGTGGCGGAACTCCTCCTGGAGCGCCGCGAGTTCGCGCGTACGACCGGAGAACGCCTCATGGGGCGCCGGTGCGTGGACATGGCCGTTCAGTATGTCGCCGGACGTCATCACCGCCCCCACATGTCGGCACCCGGTACGGGCGCCATGACTGTGACGGTGACCCGTGCCGGGCGCATGGCCCTGAACGTCCACAATGCTGCCGGAACTGTTCTCGGTACAAGCGGTTTCCCCACTCCCGAGGAGCCGGTTCACGCGAGGCGGCATCAGGCGCCACAGGAGTCATCACCTGCCGCGCAAGGGTGTTCTCCGGCTTCCGCGGACGCGGCGTCCGGGGGCGGTTCGAGCAGCGCGAGCAGTTCCAGCCAGCCGTGAAACGGCGTGCAGTGGCCCGTGTCCCCATCCTCGCAGCCCGTATCCACCACATTGCCGTGCACGCCCCCGGGGGAGCGGAACACCTCGATGACGTAGCGCACAACGTCCTCCCGAGGGCCGGTACAGGCCCCGAACCGTGACACATCGCGACAGCGCCACGGTATGAACCCCGGTCGGGGCCGCGCTTCGGGGAGTCACCTAGGGATGACCCCAGTCCCCAACCCTTGGCCAAGGCTGCCGCGGCAAGTGGGCTGGGCCGTGGGGCTCAGACCATCCGGTGGTACTGCTGGGGCGTGGCGACCTCGCCGCCGAGGTCGTTGGCGGCGTGGCGCGCCCACGAGGGGTTGCGCAGGAGTTCGCGGCCCAGGAGCACGGCGTCCGCCTCGGAGTTGGCGAGGATCTTCTCGGCCTGCCCGGGGTCGGTGATCATGCCGACGGCCGCCACGGGGAGCGACGTCTCCGCCTTCACCCGCGCCGCGAACGGGACCTGGTAGCCGGGGCCCGCCTCGATGCGCGCCCTCGGGGCGTTGCCTCCGGTGGAGACGTCCAGGAGGTCGACGCCGTGGGCGTGCAGTTCCTTCGCGAGGCGGACGGTGTCGTCGGCCGTCCAGCCCTCGCGCTCGTCCTCGGGGTTCTCCGTCAGCCAGTCGGTCGCGGAGATCCGGAAGAAGAGGGGCAGCTCCTCGGGCCATACGGCGCGGACGGCGTCGACGACTTCGAGGGCGAGCCGGGAGCGGTTCTCGAAGGAGCCGCCGTACTCGTCCGTGCGGTGATTGGAGAACGGCGAGAGGAACTCGCCGATGAGGTAGCCGTGGGCGCCGTGGATCTCGACCACCTGGAAGCCGGCGTCAAGCGCGCGCCGTGCCGCGGCCGCGAACTGGCCGACGACGTCGCGGATCTCCTCCGTGCTGAGTTCGTGCGGCAGGTGGTGGCCCTCGTCGAAGGGGAGCGCGCTGGGCGCGAGCGGCTGCCAGCCGTGGTCTTCCTGGCCGACGGGCCCGCCGCCCTTCCAGGGGCGGTCGGTGGACGCCTTGCGGCCCGCGTGGGCGAGCTGGATCCCCGGGGTGGTGCCGTGGGTCTTCAGGAAGCCGGTGACGCGGCGGAGCGCCTCGACCTGCGTGTCGTTCCATATCCCGAGGTCCGCGGGGCTGATGCGGCCCTCGGGGCTCACGGCCGTCGCCTCGACGAGGATCAGGCCGGTGCCGCCGGCGGCGCGCGCCGCGTAGTGGGCGAAGTGCCAGTCGTTCGCCACACCCGCGTTCGGCCCGAACACCTCGGCCGAGTACTGGCACATCGGCGCCATCCACACACGGTTGGGGATGGTCAGCGATCGCAGGGTGTAGGGCTCGAACAGCGCGCTCACGGCGGACTCCATTCGTCACGGACGTCGGTACGGCTCGTACGATAAACCTCGTAGTACGGCAGATGTCAAACTACGATGCCTCTCGTACTATGGAGGCCTTCGGGAAGACGTGAAGCCCCGACGTGAAGCCCGACGTGAGCCCCGACGAAGTGGAGCCGTCATGACGACCGCCGCACCGATCAGCAGCCGTGCGCTCGACCATCCGACGCCTGCGGAGATCCGCCTCGAGGGTGTGCTGCACGCGCTGTCGGACCCGATGCGCCTGCGGGTCGTGCGGCAACTGGCCGGGTGCGAGCCGGGCCTCGACGGACTCTCGTGCTCACAGATCGACCTGCCCGTCACGAAGTCCACGAGCACCCACCACTTCAGGGTGCTGCGCGAGAGCGGCGTGATCCAACAGATCTACCGCGGCACGGCAAAGCTGAACGGCTTGCGCCGCGAGGACCTGGACGCGCTGTTCCCGGGGCTCCTCGACAGTGTCCTCGCGGCGGCGAAGGCTCAGGCGGAGCGCACGAGCGCCCCTTAAGGGGCGCGGGGAACCGCGCGACAAGCCCCCACGCCCCGCAGTCAAGTCACTACGTGTCCGGCGCGGCCTCAGCGCGTGCCGCCGCGAGGAGCCCGGGCCAGTCGGCGATTTTCACCGGGCCACGGCCCAGCGCGGCGCCAAGCGCCGCCTCCGCCCGCTCGATCGCCTGCCAGCCCCGCCACTCGACGGGATGCAGCCCCGCCTCGCGCAGCGCCGGCAGCGGATCCTCGGGCACTCCCTTCCGTACGAGGGCGGGGGCATCCTCCAGGAGGGACAGCACCGTCTCCTTGGCGCACGGGCGGTTGGTCCCGATGACGCCCGTCGGCCCCCGCTTGATCCAGCCGGCCACGTACTCACCGGGGGAGGGGGCACCCTCGCGCAGCACCCGCCCCGCCGCGTGCGGCACCGTGCCGAGCCCGGGGTCGAACGGCAGCCCCTCGATGGGCACCCCGCGGTAGCCGACCGAGCGCAGGACCAGCTGCCCCGCGATGTCCTCGTACTGCTTGGAACCCGTCACCCCGCCGAGGCCGTCCGGCAGCGTCCGCTCGAACTGCACCCCGCCGACGCGCCCCGCGGCCTCCGTCACCGCCACCGGACGCAGGAAGAAGCGGAGCCGGATGCTGCGCGGCAGATTCCGCGCGGGGCGCTCGGCCCAGCCGCGCATCACCTCGACGTTGCGGCGGCCGACCGCGGGCAGGCCGGAGGGGTCGGCGTACGCGGGGTCGAGCGCCAACTCCGCGGGATCCACGATCACTTCGGTGTCCGGGAGCGAGCCGAGCTCGCGCAGCTCCTTGGTGGTGAAGCGCGCCTGCGAAGGGCCGCGCCGCCCCACCATGTGGACCTCGCGCACCCGGCTCTCGGCAAGCACGCCGAGCGCCGCCTCCGGCATGTCGGTGGGCTGCAGCTCGGCCACGCCGCGCGCCAGCATCCGGGCGACGTCCACCGCGACGTTCCCGACGCCGATGACCACGGCGGACTCCACGCCCCCGATGAATCCGTCGGCCGTCGCGTCCGGGTGCGCGCTGTACCAGGACACGAACTCCGTGGCCGAATGGCTTCCCGGCAGGTCCTCGCCCGGCACCCCCAGCTTGCGGTCCGCCGCCGCGCCCACGCAGTAGACCACCGCGTGGTAGAGGTCGAGCAGCCGCGCGGTGGGGAGGCCGCCGGGGCCGATCTCGATGCCGCCGAGGAAGCGGACGCTGTCGTGTTCGAGGACCGTGCGCAGGTTGTTCTGGAGGGACTTGATCTTCTCGTGGTCGGGCGCGACGCCGTAACGGACGAGGCCGTACGGGCAGGGGAGCCGGTCGATGACGTCGACGCGCACCCCCGGCACTAGGTCCTGCTGGACGAGGGACTGCGCGGTGTAGACCCCGCTCGGGCCCGATCCGACGACGGCGACCTGCAGCACGGCGGTGCTCCTTCCGCGAGGCGGCCTCGGGGGATGTCTTCAGCATCGCACCCCCGTGCGTGAAGGGGGAGACTCGGTGAGGGGCGCGTTGATCCGGGCGCCCCGCTCAGGAGCCGTCCGCCGCGCGGGCCCTGCGTGCCGTTCGTGACCTAATGCGATCGCACGGCTACCTTTTGATTGTGCTTGAGAGCCCCTTTCTTGGCGTTTCTGATCACTATCGACCGAATGCTGATGGCTCGCCCTCCTTCTCACCCCCAGCACCGCCTTCGTTCCATGTACGGCTGACCTTCGGTGACGGGGCCGCCATCGACGCGCGGGCCGTGGTGTCGGAGGGGCGGATCACCCTGGAGGGGCTGCACGCCCAGCCGCCGCACGCGGATGACGGCGCGACCGCGCCGGCCCGCCGCGACGCCCTGCGCCCGCAGGACCGGCCCGCCGTACGCCGCGCCCGCCCGTCCTGGCCGCGCGGACGCGAGGGGCGGCTGATGGTGGCTCAGGAGTACCGCGCGGCGCAGACCGAGGGGCGGGACCCCGTCCTCGCGGTGATGCAGGCGACCGGCCGCAGCCGCCGCCGGTCCCTCAAGCTCATCGCCTCCGCCCGGGACGCGGGAGCGCTGCCACCGCGCCACAACCGCCGCTAGGCACATGGTTGTGGCCGCTGGTTGTGGCCGCGCGACGCCGTGGTTTGACCTGCGGACCCCTCGCCGGTTTGGATGCCGCAGGTCAAAGTGAGTGTGTTCGAGCGCGCGGCAAGGGGTGGCACCGGGTATGGAGGCCAGGCGGTCCCTCGGGCGGCAGTTCGGATGGCTGTGGGCGGCCTACACGATCAGTGTGTTCGGCACGCGGCTCGCGTTCGACGCGTTCCCCCTGATCGCGATCCTGGCCCTGGACGCCGGTCCGACGGAGGTGTCGGTCCTCGCGGCGGCGGGGTTCGCGGTGGGCGCGGTGGTGGCGGTGCCGCTCGGGCCGTGGGTGGAGTTCCGCCGCAAGCGGTCGGTGATGATCGCGATGGACCTGGTCCGGTGCGCGGCGCTGCTCAGCGTCCCCGCCGCGTACGCGCTCGGTCTGCTCGGCTTCGGCCAGCTCCTGGCCGTGGCGGTCGTGGTCGGCGCGGCCGACATCGCCTTCAGCGCGGCGAGCGGTGCGTGCCTCAAGGCGCTCGTACGGAAGGAGGACCTGCTCGCCGCCAACGGCCGCCTGGAGTCCACGAGTTGGACCGCCCTGGTGATCGGGCCGCCGCTGGGCGGGGCCGTGATCGGGCTCTTCGGTCCGGTGATCACGGTGCTGGCCGACGCGGTCAGCTATCTGCTCTCGGCCCTGGGGGTCCGCGCGATCGGCGGCAAGGAGCCGCACCCCGTGCGCACCGTGCCGGCACCCCGCTTCCGGGCAGGTGATCTGCTCGACGGATGGCGCTACATCCTGGCGGGCCCTGCGCTGCGCCCGCTGTTCTTCAACACGGTTCTGAACAACGGCCTGATCATGGCGACCTCGCCCCTCCTGATCGTCCTGATGGTCGGCGAACTCGGCTTCGCGCCCTGGCAGTACGGCCTGGCGTTCGCCGTGCCCTGCGTCGGCGGCCTGATCGGCTCGCGGCTTGCCCGGCCGCTCGTCGAGCGGTTCGGGCGGCACAGGGTCCTGCTCACCGCAGGGACGCTGCGGGCGTGCTGGCTCCTCGGCCTCGCCTTCGTCGGCCCCGGTGTCGCCGGGCTCGTCCTCGTCATCGTCGTCGAGTTCGGCCTGATCACCTGCTCGGGCGTGTTCAACCCGGTGTTCGCGACCTACCGCCTCGACCACACCCCGGCGGACCGCGTCGCCCGCACCCTGTCCGCTTGGTCGGTCACCAGCAAGCTCTCCATCGCTGCCATGACCGCTCTGTGGGGCCTGCTGGCCGGCGTCACAGGACCGCGTACCGCGGTCGGGGTCGCCGGCGTCCTGATCCTTGCCACCCCCCTGCTGCTGCCGCGAAGGGACCACGAGCCGCACGACGAGCGGGACGCCGCGCGGACCGGCGGCTGACGCCCCGCGCCTCACATCTCGCGCATCCGGCTGATCTCCGTCGTCTGCTGCGCGATCACGTCGTTGGCCATCTCCTCGACCTGGATGTTGTTGCCGTCGGAGAGCACATCCGTGGCCATCGTGACCGCGCCGTTGTGGTGCGTGATCATCAGCTTCAGGAAGAGCTCGTCGAACGTCTTGCCCTTCGCGGCGCGCAGCTGCTTCAGCTGCCCCTCGGTGGCCATGCCCGGCATCGTCCCGTGGTCGTGAGCTGGCTGCTTCTTCGCACCGCCGTGGTTCTTCAACCAGCCCTTCATCGCGCCGATTTCGGGGCGCTGCGCGGCCGAGATGCGGTCGGCGAGGCGCTTGACCTTCGCGGAATCGGCGCGCTTCGGGGCGAGTTCGGTCATCTTCAGGGCCTGGCCGTGGTGCGTGATCATCATCTGGGTGTAGGTGAAGTCCGCCGAGTTGGGGGTGTTGTCGTCGGTTCTCTTCTTGGCCGCGTCCTCGGCGGACATCGTCGCGGCGCTCTCGCCCGGTTTGCCGGGAGCGATCACCGAAGGTCCGGGCGCGGTCTTCTTGTCCGGCTGTGAACCGGCGTCGGAGCCTCCTGAGTCGCAGGCGCCGAGCGCCAGAACGGCGGCCGTGAGGAACACGGTTGCGGCGGGCGTACGGCGGTGGTGCACGGCTGCCTCCTGTGGCGTGCGGGGGAGTTGAGGACCGTCCTAGCACGCTTACGCGCGGTAGTGATCAAAAACTTTCATTACAGATGTGTTGCCACCTGTTGATCTGTGCATGATGAGCACGATACTGCGGGGTGTCCGTGAACCGTTCAATTACGAACGGCTACTAGGGAGGACGCAGTGACCCTGAACAACCCCCGAACACGGCGCAGACGCTTCGGCGTCGGCGCGGCCGCGCTCGGTCTGATTGCCGCGCTGTTCAGCGCGGCGCCCGCCGGAGCGACGCCCGACCCGGGCGACTCGCCGGCCGCACCCAAGAGCGTTTCGAAGAGCGATGCCGCCGATGCGAAGGCGGACATCAAGAGCGGGAAGATACCCGCGCCCGACGAGATCGTGCACTCGGACAACATCAAGCACCTCGCCAACATCCCCAAGGACGCGCTGCCGGGCACCAACTCCGACCTCGCGTTCCAGGGGAAGTACGCCTTCGCGGGCAACTACGACGGCTTCCGCATCTTCGACATCAGCAACCCGAAGAAGCCGCGGACCGTCTCCCAAGTCCTGTGTCCCGGCTCGCAGAACGACATCTCCGTCTCCGGGAACCTGCTCTTCCTCTCCACCGACTCCTCGCGCAGCGACAACTCCTGCAGCAGCACCTCGCAGCCCGCGACGGAGAAGTCCTCGTGGGAGGGCATGAAGGTCTTCGACATCAGCGACAAGTCGAACCCGAAGTACGTCTCCGCCGTCGAGACCGCCTGCGGCTCGCACACGCACACCCTGGTGCCGGAGAAGCGGAACGTCTACGTGTACGTCTCCTCGTACTCTCCGAGCGCGACGTTCCCGGACTGCCAGCCCCCGCACGACGGCATCTCCATCATCAAGGTGCCCCGCAAGGCCCCGCAGAAGGCCGCGGTCGTCGACTTCCCCGTCCTCTTCCCGGGTGAAGGCCCCGACGGCGGCGGAAACCCGGGCGGGCCCACCAACCCGGGCGTCTCCAAGACCACCGGCTGCCACGACATCACCGTGCTGCCCTCCAAGGACTTGGCCGCGGGCGCCTGCATGGGCGACGGGATCCTCTTCTCCATCAAGAACCCCGAGAAGCCCAAGGTCATCGACCAGGTCCAGGACAACAAGAACTTCGCGTTCTGGCACTCGGCGACCTTCAACCAGAAGGCCGACAAGATCGTCTTCACCGACGAGCTGGGTGGCGGCGGCGCCGCCACCTGTGACGAGGCCACCGGACCGGAGCGCGGCGCCAACGGCATCTACGACGTCAAGGGCAAGGGTGATCACCGCAAGCTCGTCTTCAAGAGCTACTACAAGATCCCGCGCCACCAGGCCGCAACCGAGAACTGCGTGGCCCACAACGGCTCGCTGATCCCGGTCAAGGGCAAGGACCTGATGGTCCAGGCCTGGTACCAGGGCGGCGTCTCCGTCTGGGACTTCACCAACTCCTCGAAGCCGAAGGAGATCGGCTACTTCGAGCGCGGTCCCCTCAGCACCGACGCGATCCAGACCGGCGGCTCCTGGTCGGCGTACTACTACAACGGCTATGTCTACTCGAACGACATCGCCAAGGGCTTCGACGTCCTGAAGATCGACGACAAGCGGACGGATCCCGCCGAGCGGGTCCGCGTCCGTGAGCTCAATGTCCAGACCCAGCCGGACTACTTCGACTGAGTGGACCGATGGGCTGATCGCTGAGTCGACCGCTGACTCGGCTAATGGGTCGGCTGCTGAGTCGGCTGCTGAGGTGACCGCGTCTCCTGCGCGGCCTGATCGGCGACTCGCGCGTGTGTCCCGCCGGGCGGCTCCTCGCCCGGCGGGACTCCGAGCTCCCACGCGAGCCCGTACCGCTGGAACAGCTCGGCACGCAGCGCGCACAGCGGCATCGGCGCCCCCGGAAGCAGCACCGCGAAGACCGCGCCCATCAGCAGCGCGCGCAGCAGCGGATAGTCGGTGTCCACGTCGGGCGACCCATGGCGTACGACGGTGTCGCGGAGCAGTTGGGCTAGGTGCTGCTGCTCAGGGCAGCGCACGAACCCGTCCGCCTGGAGGATCCCCGCCATGTGTGTGCGCATGAGGACGGGCTGGTCCCTGGCCAGGCCCAGGATCGCGTCGATGGCACGGGCCAGGAGTTCATCGCCGTCCGTCGACCGCGGCTCCCGTTCGAGCGCGGCTTCCAGCGTGCGGTGCATCAACCGGTGCACGGCAGACTGCAGGAGCTGACGCTTGCCGGGGAAGTAGTACGACACCAGGCCTCGGGCCGAGCCCGCGCGGTCCGCGATGTCGCCGAGTGTCGTCGCCTCGTAGCCGCGCTCGCTCACCAGCTCGACCGTGGCCTGCAGGAGCCGTTCCCTGGAACGCCTTCGCAACTCTTCATTGACCGATGCGCTACGCGGGGACATCCTGTAACTCCTGCGTTGACTGGCTGGGAGCCAGTATACTCAGCGTGTCTCGGGCCCAGACCCTCAGTGGTCGTCTCGTGGTCCGGTGCGACCTGGGGCAGGCAGCACCGCGGGGGAGTGTTGCCTGCTCACAGGTGCCGATCGGCCGAACCGTCCTTACAGTGGGCCGGGGGGCCGAGGAGGCGTACTGAGATGGATCAAGAGCAGATTCTGTCCCGGATCGCGTCGATGGTCGACGACGAGCGGACGCTGCGGGACTCCCTGGCGTCGGGAGCGATCGACGAGGCGACGGAGCGTGCGAGGCTCGGCGTGATCGAGCGTGAACTCGACCAGTGCTGGGACCTGCTGCGCCAGCGGCGCGCGAAGGCGGAGTTCGGCGAGAACCCTGACGAGGCGCGGGTGCGGCCTGCCGCCGAGGTCGAGGGCTACCGGTCATGAGAGGGCTACCGGTCATGAGCCGCGCCGCGCCGCGAGCGTAGGCCGAGGAGCCGCAGGTCGAAGACCCGGGGCGGCCCGCGCACGCACTCCGCGGCGTGCAGACACCGCCGCCCGTCGAAGGTGACGGTGATGTCCTGTCCTCGGCGGGGTCGACGGGGTCGACGGGGTCGACGGCACGCTCGTGATCCGTGGTGACCTGCGGATCACTGTGGCGGGGCGGACGGCGGGGCTGGGCGGGAGACGCGCGTGATGCTGTGCGGCTGCGGCTGCGGCTGCCGCACGAGCGAGCCTCTCAGCCCCGGTCGACGAGGCCGAGGACGGGGCGCAGTCCGGCCGGCCGCTGGTCCACGGGCAGGTGGTCCACGAAGTGGACGGCGCAGCCGAGCGCGGTGGCGCCGCCGTCCGCGTGCCGTTCGTCGCCGACCATCAGCGCGTCCGCCGGATCGACGCCGAGCGCGACGCAGGCGCGCGCGAACAGGCGGGGGTCCGGCTTCTGGATCTCGTGCTCGTACGACAGGGCGTACGTGTCGACGTACGGGTCCAGGCCGTGGTCGCGGAAGACGGGCCGCAGATCCCAGCCGATGTTGCTGACCACGGCGACGCGGACGCCCCGCTCACGGAGCCCGCCGAGCACCTCCGCCGCGTCGGCGTAGGGGGACCAGGCCTCCGGCCGCATGTGGCGTTCGTACAGGGCGTCGTGCAGGAGCGGATCGGGCAGAGTGACCTCGCGCGAAAGGGCGGTGAACGCGGCGCGGTGCTGTGCGGCGCTGCGGTCGCGCTGGGCCCACAGCTCGGCCAGGCGCTCGGGAACGACGTCGGGCCGCGCCCCGCCAGGCAGCGCCCCGGCGCGCTCCAGACCGGCCGCCAGCCGCTCGAACTCGGCTGCGGGGAGCGGGAGTCGGGCCTCGTGGAGCACCGCCCGCAGCCAGGCACTGGTGGACTCGATGCGGAACAGAGTCCCGGAGAAGTCGAAGAGCGCGCCCTTGATCGCCATGCCAGGGATCCTCCGGGACTGCACGAGGGGCGGTCAAGTGCGCTGGGCGGCGGGGGCGTTGAGCGGCACGGGGTGCGCGGGCGGCGGCCCGCCGGGCGTCAACCGCGGAGGATTCCGGACTGCCGACGCGCGCTGACCCAGCCGTGGGTCGTGCCGGTCCCGGCGTGAGGGTCGCCGTCAGTGCGTCGAGCAGCCAGTCTCCGGGGAGGCTTGATGGCCGGGGCGCGCCGTTTCGCAGCTGGGTCGTGCCCGTTGAGCGGTGCTGGTCGCGCCATTGTCCGGGCGTGTGTCGCGACCGAGGGGTGGGGCGAGCGGGCTCGTTACGTGATTTCGGCCGGGCGGGGGCCGGGGGCGGCGTACGTCGTGGTCCTGTGGGGCGCCGTCCCTGTGTCCAGCAGCTGTGTTCAGCAGACGGCCGGTGCAGGCGTCTGAGGGGTGGGGTGCGTGCCGATTCAGGTGTGGGTGGGCGGCGGCGGTGGTGATGGGCTGTGCGCTGCGGTCGATGGGCTGGGAGCGACCTCGTTACGTGGTTTTGGGGCGGGGCCGGGACAGTGGTGGGTCGTACGGCATGGTCGTGTGGGGCGCTGTTCGTGTGCTCAGCGGCCGTGTTCAGCAGGCGGACGGTGACGGTGTCTCATGGGCTGTGCGCCACGGCCGGTCGGCTGGGAGCGGGCTCGTTACGTGGGCTCCGTTGGGCGGGGGGTCGGGCGGTACGCGTACGTGGCGATTGCCAGGGTGACCATCAGGGCGCCCAGGAGCCAGCCGCCTACGACGTCCGACGGCCAGTGCACGCCGTTCCAGACTCGGGTCACGCCGACCCCGACGACGGAGACCACGGCGATCGTCACGCCCGTGCGCCATAGGGTGGGCCCGACGCCGTACACGCGCAGCAGCCACAGGAGCAGCCCGCAGACGACCGTCGCCGTCATGGCGTGTCCCGAGGGGAACGCCGCGTAGTGCGCGGAGTCCACCGGGTCCGGCCACGTCGGGCGCGGCTTGTCGACCGCCGCCTTGAGGCCCTGTTGCACCACGGTGCCCACCACGCAGGTGACCGCGAGCCACAGGGCCAGCCCGTACGCCCCGCGGAAGGCGAGCCACACCACGGCCACGGAGATCAGCGCGCGCATCGTCCACGGGTCCCACACCCAGTCGGTCAGGATGCGGCTTGCCTGGGTGGCGCCGTCGTGCGCGACGGCCCACCGGTGCGTGGTGCGCGCGATGTCTCCGTCGAGGGTGCCAAGGGGGCCCCATTCCAGCTCGACCAGGAGGATCAGCAGGAGCGAGGGGACGCACAGGAGCGCGGCGACGAGCGGGGCGCGGGGCCTGCGCGGACGGGGCGGACCGGGCGGCGAGTCGAGGGGTGCGGCGGGGTGCATAGGGAGATCCTCGCCGACGGGTGGCGCCGGGGGCCATCCCGGGGCGTGGTCCCGCGGGGTCGGACCCGGCAGCCGCGGCCTCCGGCGGCAGACCACTACCCCAGCGCGCGCAGCCCCGGCACGAACGTCACCAGGAGCGGGACCACCGGCACCAGTGCCGCGGCAGCCGTCAGCCGCAGCCGCCTCCCCGCGGTGAGCCGAGGCCGCGCGGACAGCAACCGGTGCACCCGCTGCGGTACGTGAGCCTGCGGGGTGGGGCAGGGGCCGAACACGCCCCGGTCTTCGTTCAGCTCGACCAGCGCGAGGGCGATCGTCAGGCGCCCGAAGCGCCGCGAAGCCACGTCGTCGGCGGCCAGCTCGACCAGGCGGTGCATCTCGTCCCGGAACGCGGCGAAGACAGGTACCTGCGGGAACCCCGTGGCCAGCGCGCCCGAGCAGTGCAGGAGCCAGTCGTGCCGTGCCTGCGCATGCCCCTGCTCATGGGCGAGCACGGCATCCAGCTGACGGCCCTTCAGGCGCCGCAACGCGGCGGTGGTGATGACCAGTTGGGGTGCGGCCCCCGGCAGCCACCAGGCGTCGGGGCGCTCGCCCTCCAGGACGACGAGACGGTCGGCGCCGGGCTCCTCGCCGGGCAACAGCGGTGCGCGCAGGAGGAGTTCGGCACGCCCCTTGCGGCGCCTCGCCCGAGCCCGGGCGATCTCCCGGGTCAGCATCGCGGCGGTCCATACGCCGCCCAGGGCCAGCGCCACGGCGGTCGCGGGCGCCCAGTAGCCGCCCGCCCCGAGCGCGTACGCGTCGACCACGTCGTGCGGCGCGGGCGCGAAGACGTGGCCGCGCACGGCCTGCCACGCGGCGGCGGCGCTCAAGGTCATCGACAGGGCGCAGCACATGAGCACACCCGCCACGACGCACTGCCACGCCCACAGCGCGACCACCGGTTCGCGCTCCGGCCAGTCGGCGCGTGCGAGGAGGCGCGGGGCGACGACGGCGGTGAGGGCGCCCAGCAGCAACAGCGCAACGGGGAGCAACATGTGTCAAGACTATGAGGGCGGCGCTGTCGGAGGGTATGGCCTATCGCCTCAAGTGACGCACGCCACGGCCGATCGCGGGATATCGCCCGTTAAGGCCTCGCCTCTTACGGCCTCGCGCCCTCTGCGGCGCCCCTTACGGCCTCGCGTCCTCTGCCTCGTGGGGCCGTGGTGTTCTACAGCGTCAGCAGCATCGCGATCATGGCGATCCCCATGGACAGTCTGCACGCCATCGCCAGCTCGGTGCGGTCGGCCCACCCTGTGACCGTCCCGCCGCCCCCCTCCGCCATCGCGAGCGTCGGTACGGGCAGGAGGCGGGCCCCCGACCACAGCACGTATCCCGCGAAGTACAGCAACAGGGCACCGGTGAGCATCGGGGTGCCCCCGCCGCCGTGGCCCGCGTGCGCGGTGGGGGTCGCGGCCATGGCCACTGCCATGTAGACCATGGCGCAGGCGCCGACCAGGTGATGCAGGTGATGCAGGTGATGTAGATGGTGGCGATGGTGCCGGTGATGGTGCCGGTTCCGGCGGGCGGCCCAGAGGGTGTGAAGCGCCGCCGCGCCGAACACGGCCGCGTACCCCAGCCAGGCCCACCGTGGCGGGGTCAGGACGGCGGCGGGCAGGGCCATCAACGCCATCCCGAACCCCATGAGCGCCTCTCCGCCGGCCGTCCGGCGCTGTGCCTCGATCCTGCTGCGCATCCGCAGCAGGCAGTAGGACCCGGTCGCCGCGCACAGCGCGACGAGCAGCCAGCCGGCCTGCGCCGGTCCGTGCACCGCACACCTCCCCGATCGACGGTGTCGTGTCGTCGGGTCGATGCCCTCGCGCAGGGCGTCGTACGCGAGCGCACGGGTGTACGTGGGGAGCGCGGGGGGAGCGGGGGGTGGTTCCGGGGTGGTTCCCCAGGGAAATCGTAAATCGTTTCTGAGTAAAACACTTGCTAATGTTCTAGGTATGAGCAGTGCACCGGTGGGCAGTACGCCGCCACCTTCCCCCAGCCCCTCCAGCCCCTCCAGCCCCTCCAGCCCCTCCAGCTCATCCAGCCCCTCCGGGCCCACCCGTGTCCGTGTCCGTCGACTCCCGCTCGCCGGTGTGCTGCGCCCGGGTAAGCCGTCCGACATCTGGTTCAAGCCCGCGTCGAGCGTGGTCGTCGCCACCGCGATACCGAATCTGACGCTCCTCGCGATCGGCCGCCTGGACCTCGTCATGTACACGATGGCCGGATCGTTCTGCGCCCTCTACACCCACAACCTCCCCTACGCCGCGCGGGCCCGCGCCCTCGCCGGTGTCGTCCTCGGGATGCTCGCCAGCGTCGGCATCGCCATGGTCGCCGCCTCGCTCACCACGTCGGCGGCGGTGCTCGTCGCGGTCGGGGCGCTGCTCGCCGCCGCACAGAAGACGCTCTGCGACGCGACCCGCATCGGCCCGCCCGGCCACCTCATCTTCACGTTCATCAGCTCCGCGACGCTGTTCGCGCCGCAGGCCATCGGGCAGGTCCCCGGTCACCTCGCCCTGACGCTCGGCGCGGGCGCGGTGGCCTGGCTGGTCGGCATGGCCCCCGCGCTGGTGCGCCCGCACGGCCCTGAGCGCCGGGCCACCGCGCGGGCCCTGCGAGCGGCGGCCGCGTACGCCGAGGCGGCGGGCCCCGGCCGTGAGCGCGCCCGGCCGGCGGCGGCAGCGGCCGTCCACGCGGCCTGGCAGTCACTGCTCGCCACCGGTGCCCGCACGGCGGCGCGGCGCGCCCTGGAGCGCCTGGTCATCCACGCCGAGGAGGCCCTGGCCGCGCCATCGGCGGCGGACCCCGCCCAGCTGCGCGCCTGGGCGGCGGGACTGCGCGGTACGGGCGCTGTGCCCCGCCCCGGCGGCGTACGCCCCGAAGCGGAGGACGAACTCCTCGGAGTAGAGGCCGAGTTGGCGGCGGAGCTCTCGCTCTGGCGGCGCCTGGGCCCCGGATCGCCGCTGCTGCCCATCGCGCTGCGCACGGCCGTCGGCTGCGCGCTCGCGGGGTACGTGTCGTTGGCCCTCGGCGTCGGCCGCCCCTACTGGGCGCTGGTCACGGCCGCGTCCCTCTACCAGGCCAACGTCACGCTCACCTGGAACAGGGGAGTGCAGCGCGTGGTCGGCAACCTCGTCGGGGTGCTCGCCTTTGCCGCGATCGCCCCGCTGGCCCACCTCAGCCAGGCCGCGCTGATCGTCTGCTGCCTGGCGCTCGCCTTCGGGGCGGAGGCGCTGATGGCCCGCAACTACTGGCTGGGCAGCGTGTGCGTCACGCCCATGGCGCTCCTGGTCACGGAGTTCGCGCGGTTCCAGCAGCCCGGAGAGCTGATCCTCGACCGGGTCGTGGACACGTTCGTGGGCGCGCTGCTCGGCATCGTCGCGGCGATCGCCGTCACCAACCGGCGCGCCGCCGACCACATCGAACTGGCCATCGACGCCACGGACCGGGCCCGCGCCCGCGCCGAACAGGCCCTGACGGCCACCCCAGCCAACCTGCGCCCGGCGCGCCGCGACCTGACCGCCGCGCTGGTCGACCTCCGCGCCACCCATGACGCGGCGGCGGGCGAATGGTGGCAGCGCGCCCTGCCGGAGCAACGGGTACTGGCCGCCGAGCAGGCCGGACACCGTACGCTCGCGGCGACGGTACGCGGCATGGAGCACGGCGAGCGCGTACGGGTGTGACGATCCGGGCGACACGAGGACAGGGGCGCATGAGGAACGGAAGCGAACGGGCCACGGCGGAAGAAGCCGTGTCCCGTGCGGAAGATGCCGACACAGCCGGCGCCGACCCCACGTCACGAGGCGACGCCTCGGCACCGGGCAGCGGCGCCTCTGCGTCGGGCGGTGCTGGTCCTGTGCCGGGCAGTGGCGTCGCTGCGTCGGGTGGGGCCGGGTCTGCGGCGGGTGGTGGCGTCTCCGCGTCGGGACCCGCCGCGTCTGAGCCAGGTCGTGCCGTCTCCGCTTCCGGCAGTGGGGTCTCCGCGTCGGGTGGTGCTGGGCCTGCGCTGGGTGGTGCCGCCTCCGCCACGGGGAGCGCCGCGCCCGCCACGAGCAGTGCCGTCTCCGCGGCGGGCAGCGCGGGGCTCACGCCGGGCAGTGCCACGGTTACGACGAGCAGCGCTGTCTCCGTCTCGGGTGGTGCCGGGCCTGCGTCTGGCAGTGCCGTCTCCGCAGCGGGCGGTGCCGGTCCTGCGACGGGTGGTGCAGCCTCCGCGATGGGGAGCGCCGGGCCGAGCAGCGCCCTCTCCGCGTCGGGCAGTGGCGTCTCTGCGTCCGGCGGCGGCGCCTCCGCGTCGGGTGGTGCCTGGCCTGCGGGAGGTGGCGCCGCGCCCGCTACGAGCAGTGCCGTCTCTGCGGCGGGTAGCGCCGGGCTCACGCCGGGCAGTGCCTCCTCTACGTCGAGCAGCGCTGGCTCCGTTTCGGGCGGCGGCGGGCCTGCGACGGGCCGCACCGTCGCTGGGTCGGGAGGTGCCGGTCCTGCGTCGGGCAGTGGAGTCTCCGTGTCGGGTGGTGCCGGGCCTGCAACGGGGGGTGCCGCCTCCGCCACGGGCAGCGCCGCGCCCGCGGCAGGCGCCGCTCCGCACGCGCCCCGTGACACCGTCGCCGCTGTCGTGCGCCAGTGGCAGGCTGTGCGGCCGGATATCGATACCGGGCCTATGGAGGTCATCGGCCGCATCAATCGCTGTGCTGCCCTCCTGCAACAGGCCGAGGACGCCCCGCTGCGCCGCGTCGGTCTGACCCGGCCCGAGTTCGACCTCCTCGGCGCGCTGCGTCGCACCGGACATGAACTGACCCCCGGTGAACTGGCCCGCGAGACCTTCTCGTCGGGTGCCGCCGTCACCAAGCGCCTCAAGCAGCTCCAGGAACGCGGCCTGGTCGACCGGCGCGCCGACACTCGTGACCGCCGTGTCTCGCACGTCGGCCTGACCGACGCGGGCCGTGACCTGGTCGACTCGATCCTGCCCGATCAGCTCGCGTACGAGACCGTCGTCCTCGCGGGGCTCGACGAGGACGGGCAGAGTCAACTCAGCGCCCTGCTCGGGGATTTGCTGGGGCAGCTGGAGGGGCGTCTCGGTCTCTCACCCGGCTTCCGCGGCTGAGCCGGGGCTGAGCCGCGCCTTCCGGGGCTGAGCGGGGCGAGCCGGGTTCGAGGGGGACGCTGCGTCAGAGGGAGACGCTCCGTCAGTGGTCCTCCATCGACGCCGCCAGCAAATCCCTTGCCCCGGGCTCCACATGCTCCGCGTAGTACTCATGCAGGGCCGTCCGGCCAAGGCGGGCGGCGAGTGGGGCGTTGCCTGCCGCGATCGCCGTCAGGACCTCGCGGTGATGGGCTATGGAGCGCTCCATCCAGGCCGTGGTGTCCGCGACGCCCGCGATCTTCTTCTCGATGACCTCCACCACCGCCTCGTGCACGGCACGTGCGCACAGGCCCAGGAGGGAATTGCCGCTCGCCTCGGCGATCGCGCGATGGAAGAGCGCGTCCGCCTCGCTGAACGCGTGCAGGGACGCCGGGCCGCCCAGGCTGAGGGATTCCATGCGGGTGATCTGCTCCCGCATCCGGGCGAGGTCGTCCTCGCCGTGCAGACGTGCCGCCAGGCGGTTGCTCTCCGCGTCCAACACCATGCGGAACTGCACCAGTTCGCCGAGCGTCGCCACGCTGGAGCGGGTCAGGCGGCCCAGGGCCTGGCTGAGGTTGTCGGGGGAGACGCCGAGGACCTCGGCGCCCAGCGGGTCGCCGGGGCGGGAGCGGATCAGGCCCGCCGACTGCAGGACCCGCAGTGCCTCGCGGACCGTGGACCGGCCCACGCCGAAGCGGTTGACCAGCTCGCGCTCGGCGGGCAGCCGGGAGCCGGGCGGCAGATCACCGCTGAGGATGCGCTCCTCGATCTGCTCGGCCACCCGCTGGTAGGCGCGGACCGGTGTGACCGGCCGGAACAGGTCGGCGTCGTCGGCGGCCATCGGCCCGCCCCCCTCCACGGTGCGTAATTGCTACGCGAGTGCTACGCGAGTGATACGCGGTGTCGGCGCGGGAAAACCAAGATCTGGTGGTTGACCCGGCCCTGAACGTGCAGGCAGAGTACGGGAATTCAACTGGTCTGACCAGTCGACTGGCCTCTCGGCTGACCGACTTGGAGGTTCCATGCACACCAGCTCAAGCACGTCCGTCCCCGTCCCCGTCCCTGACATCGACTCCGCCGCCGTCGTCGCCTTCACCCAGGATCTGGTCCGGCTGCGTACCGTCAACGCGGCCGGTGCCACCGACGTGGAGCGGCCCGCGGCCGAACTCGTCGCCCGCCTCTTCACCGAGTTCGGCTGGGCGTACGACGTGGTGGAGGTCGCGCCGGGACGGCCCAACACCGTCGCCGTCATCGAGGGCGGGGGAGGCGAAGGGCCGACCCTGATGTTCGAGGGGCACATCGACGTCGTCACGGAGGGGGACCCGGCGGACTGGAGCTTCGATCCCTACGGCGCGGAGATCCGGGACGGCAGGCTCTGGGGGCGCGGCTCCGCCGACATGAAGTCCGGTGTCGCGGCGATGATCTACGGGGTGCGGGCCCTGCAACTGTCCGGCCCCTTCCCGGGCCGTGTCGTCCTCGGCGTGCTGTGCGACGAGGAAGGGCTGATGCTCGGCGCGAAGGCGTTCGCAGCGACCCCGCTCGCGCGTGAGGTGGACGGAGTCATCGTCTGCGAGCCGGAGGGGTACGAGGTGTGCACCTCCGCCCGCGGCGGCATCCGGCTCCGGCTCGATCTCGACGGGGTGATGGCCCACGGCGCCATGCCGCAGGAGGCCAGGAGCCCGATCGTCGCGGGGGCCCGCATCGTCGAGGCACTCGCCCGCGTGCAGGACTGGGCCCAGGAGCGGTACGGCACCCACCCGCACGCCGGAAGCGTGACGGTCACGCCGACCGTCCTGCACGGTGGGGACCCGGACCAGCTCAACGTCATCCCCGCGCACGGGCTCGTCGGCATCGACGTACGCACGATCCCTGGCACCGACCACGCCGAACTCATCGAGCGGATCAGGGAGTTCGCGATCGAGGCGGCCGGGACCGTGGGGGTCGGCGTCGGCCTCACCGTGGTCGACGACCGGCCCGCCATCGAGATCCCCGAGGACCACCCCGTGGTCACCGCCCTCGTCGACGGACACCGTCAAGTGCATGGCAGCCCACCGCCGTTCGGGGCCGTGCCCGGCACCACGGACGGGACCATCCTCACCCGCGACGCCGGTCTGCCGACCGTCGTCTACGGACCCGGCGGGAAGTGGATCGCGCACCAGAAGGACGAGTTCGTCGAGGTGCGCGAGATCGTCGAGTACACGCGCGTGTACGCCGCGGCGGCGCGCTCCTTCCTGAACGGCGCGACCGGAGGTGCGCGATGACCCGCCCCGAGACGTGTCCCGAAGGGCTGCCCGTCGGAGACGGCTGGGTGGCCGCGCCCGCCAGTGGGCCCGTCCGCTTTCCGTACGACGGCAGCGAGATCGGCACGGCGCCGATCGGCGACGAAGACCTCGCGGTACGGGCCGTCGAACATGCCGCGGCGCTGCGGGCGGGGGTCGGCAGGCTGACCGCCGGGACGCGGCGGCAGGTCCTCGCGGGGGTCGCGGCAGCGCTGGACGACGCGGCGCCGGAACTGGTGGACCTGCTCGTCCTGGAGACCGGGAAGCCGCGGGTCGACTGCGAGGTCGAGATGCGGCGGTCCGTGGCGACCTGGCAGTCCGCCGCCGACGAGGTGGCCCGTTTGCACGGTGAGACCGTGCCGCTTGACCTCCAGCCGTCCGGGGAGGGCCTCTTCGGCTTCTGGACGCGCAAGCCTGTCGGCGTCGTGGTCGGCATCGCGGGCTTCAACTACCCGGTCCTTCTCGCCTCCCACAAGATCGCACCGGCGCTCGCCGCGGGCTGCCCGGTGATCGTCAAGCCCGCACCGGCGACACCGCTCGCCACGCTGCGGCTCGTCCATCTCGTACGGGAACAGCTCGCGGCGGCCGGTGCGCCCGTCGGAGCGGTGCAACTCGTCACGGGGGACGCGGAGGTCGGCCGTACGCTCACCACGCACCCGGGGGTCGCCGCGGTCTCCTTCACCGGGTCAGCGGCCGTCGGCCACCGCATCGCGCGGGACGCGGCGCCCCGCAAGGTGGTCCTCGAACTCGGCTCCAACGCGGCGCTCGTCGTGGCCGCGGACGCCGATCTCGACGCGGCGGCCGAGGCGGTGGTGCGGGGCGGGTTCTACGCCTCGGGGCAGGCCTGCATCTCCGTACAGCGGGTCATCGTCGTGGCCGCGGTCGCGGACGCGTTCGAGAAGCGGCTCGCGGACCGGCTGCCGGACGTGGTGGTCGGCGACCCGCGGGACCCCGGGACACGCGTCTCGGCGCTCATCGACGGGACGGCGACGGAGCGGGTGCTCGACTGGGTCGGACGGGCGCGGGCGGCGGGCGCGCGGCTTGTGGCCGGGGGAGTGCGCGACGCGGGCGGCCGGTGCGTGGCCCCCACCCTGCTCGCGGAGGTCCCCGACGGCGAACCCGCCTGGGACGAGGAGATCTTCGGCCCGGTCGTCTGCCTGCGCACCGTGCCGGACCTGGACGCCGCGTACGACCTCGTCAACGCGAGCCGCTACGGCCTGCACGCGGCCGTCTTCACCCGGGGCCTGCGGGCGGCGCTGGAGGCCGTGGACCGTCTGGAGGTCGGCGGCGTCGTGGTCAACGAAGTCCCCGGCTACCGCAGCGACATCGCCCCGTACGGCGGCGTCAAGGACTCGGGCATCGGCCGCGAGGGCCCCAGGTTCGCGATCGAGGAGCTGACGGTGACACGGATGGCGGTCGTCAGGCCCTAGGCGAGGACCGGGCCTCTGCGCGGCTGCCTCACTCGCGCCACGGGCCGCACGGAGCCGCCTCCGGTCCGCACGGAGCCGCCTACGGTACGGGCGGAGTTGCCTCCGGCCCGCACGGAGCCGCCTCCGGCCCGCACGGAGCCGCCTCCGGCCCGCACGGAGTTGCCTCCGGGCCGCACGGAGCCGCCTCCGGCCCGCACGGAGTTGCCTCCGGCCCGGACGAAGCCGCCTCCGGCCCGGACGAAGCCGCCTCCGGACCGGGCGGAGCCGCACCCCTGCCGAGCGCCCGGCCCCAGCTCACCCCCAGCCCGCCCCCCCCAGCAGACAACCCACGACAACCGACCTCGACCCTGACCCCGACCCCGGCCCCGACCCCCGCCAAGAGAGGCAGCATCACCATGGACTACGGCAACCTGTTCCGGCTCGACGGCCGCCGCGTCGCGGTCGTGGGCGGCGCGAGCGGCATCGGCCGCGAGGCCGCCCGCGCGCTGGTAGCCCAGGGCGCGCACGTCATCGTCGCCGACCGGGACGCGGAGGGGGCGGCGGAGACTGCCGAGCTCGCGGTGGGCGGGGGCGGCGAGGGAGCTCCCGGCCATGCGCCCGCCCCCGCCCCCGGCACCGCCGTCGCCCACCCCCTCGACGTCCTCGACCCCGACGCCGTCCGAGCCGCCGTCGCCGCGTGGGAGCCGCTCGACGGGCTCGTGGTCACCGTCGGGGTCAACGTGCGCAAGCGCCTCGCCGACTACAGCCTCGACGAGTTCGACCGCGTCATCTCGCTGAACCTGCGCTCCTACCTCACGCTCATCCAGGCCGTCGCCCCCGGTATGGCCGAGCGCGGCCGGGGGAGCGTGGTCGGCTTCGCCTCGATGCGGGCCTTCCAGGTGGAGCCGGGGCAGGGGCCGTACGCCGCGTCCAAGGCGGGCCTGATCCAATTGCTGCGGACCGCGGCCGCGGAATGGGGGCCGCGGGGCGTGCGGTTCAACGCTGTCGCGCCCGGCGTCGTCCGTACTCCGCTCACCGATCAGATCGCCGCAGACCCCGCATGGTTCGATGCCTACGCCCAGGCCTCCGCGCTCAAGCGGTGGGCCCGCGCCGACGAAATCGCGGGCGCCGTCGCCTATCTCGTGTCGGACGCGTCCACCTTCGTCACCGGCACCGTGCTCACAGTCGACGGCGGCTGGACCGCGGTCGACGGGCGTTACGACCCCACGGTGTGACTCTCCCCGCCCCTCCGATGTGACCTCCCCAAGGAGCCCCCGCATGCCCCCCACAGCCGAAGCCAGCGGCGAGCAGGGTCCACCGAACCCCGCAGCCTCGCCCCTGGACGGCCTCCCCACCCTCCGCGGCGTGGCCCGGCCCTCCCTCTGGCTGCTCCTCGTCCCCGTGCTCCTCTACGGCTCCGCCCCGTTCGTGGCCAACCGCATCGAGCCGCGCATCCTCGGCATCCCCTTCCTCCTGGCCTGGGTCATCGCCGCCACCGTGATCAGCCCTCTGGTCATCTGGCTCGCCGCCCGGCTCGACCCGGCGTACCGCACGAACGCCGTGGAGCCGATCCCGGCCGACGACTTCGCAGCCCCCGCCACCGAAGGAGGCCGCCGATGAACGGCTCAGCGGCCGGCGCCACCACCATCTTCGGGCTCGCCATGGTCGCGACCATCCTGATCGGCGTATGGAGCGCCCGCGGCCGGTCCAAGGGCCTCGCCGAGTGGTCCGTCTCCAGCCGCGGGCTCGGTGTCCTGTTCATCTGGCTGCTCATGGCCGGCGAGACGTACACGAGCTTCTCGTTCCTCGGCACCGCGGGATGGTCGTACTCCTTCGGCGCACCGATCCTCTACCTGGTCGCCTATCTGACCGTCGGTTTCGCCGTCGCGTACGTCGTCGGTCCCGCCCTGTGGACGTACGCGTCCCGGCACGGACTCATCTCCATCGCGGACATCGCCGAATTCCGGTTCCGCTCAAGGCCGGTGGGGATTCTCGTCGCTGTCGTCGCGACGGTCTTCATCGTTCCCTACATCCAGGTGCAGATTCAGGGCATGGGCGTCGTCGTGAACGCGATGACGTACGGCAGTGTCGACCTCAAGGTCGCCGCCGTCATCTCCTTCGTCGTCGCGGAGGTGTTCATCCTCGTGTCGGGCCTGCGCGGCTCGGCGTGGGTGAGCGCGCTCAAGGACATGCTGGTGATCGTCGCCGTCGTGTTCCTCGCCGTGTACATCCCGATGCACTACCTCGGCGGTTTCGGCGACTTCATGCAGCGCATGGTGACGGAGAAGCCCGAGTGGCTGACCTTCCCCGGGCACGAGTCGGGCGGGCGCAACGCCATGTGGTTCCTGAGCACCGTGGTGCTCAACGCCGTGACGATCACCATCTTCCCGACCACCGTCGCCGGCTACCTCAGCGCGAAGAGCCCGAACGCGCTGCGCCGCAACGCGCTGCTCCTGCCCTGGTACCAACTGCTCCTGTTCGTACCGATGGTGGTCGGTGCCACGGCCCTGTTCGTGATGCCGACCCTGGGCAATCCCGACCTGGCGCTCTTCAGCCTCGTCACCGATTCACTGCCCTCGCCCGTCGTCGCGCTCATCGGCGTCGCGGGCGCCCTGTCGGCGATCGTGCCGATGAGCGTCTTCATGCTCTCCATCGGCACGTTGTGGGGCCGCACGGTCCTCGGCGGCGGCAACGGCGCCGACCCGCGGGCGCGCCGCCGCGCGCCGGGTGCGTCCGGCGACACGAACGACATGCGGGCCAAGCGGCTCTCCCAACTGGTCTGCGTCGTCGCGGGGTTGATCGCCCTCGCGGGCAGTCTCTTCTACCCCAACACCCTGGTGGAGCTCTCCGTCCTGTCGTACGAGGGCCTCGCGCAGCTGGTGCCTGTCGTGCTCCTCGCCTTGTTCTGGCGGCGGTTGACCGCGCGGGCCGCCGTCGCCGGGATGCTCACCGGGCTCGTCGTGATGACCGCGCTGTGGGCCACCGACAACGACCCGTACCACGGTGTGAACGGTGGCATCATCGCCCTCGCGGCCAACCTCGTCGTGCTGCTCGCTGTCGTCCGGCTAGCGCCTGGCCCGGGGCCGGCCGCGGTCTCCGTCGCCAACCCCGCGGTGCCGGACGAGAGTTCGGCGCAAGCCACCGTGAAGGAGACCCGATGACGGACAGAGACAGCTTCGAGGTGCCGGGCCTCCAGGAGCCCGTGGAGATCCGGATCGACCAGTGGGGCGTCCCGCACCTGTACGCGGCGTCCCAGGACGACCTCTTCCTGGCCCAGGGCTTCAACGCCGCCCGCGACCGCCTCTTCCAGCTCGACCTGTGGCGGCGACGCGGACTCGGGTTGCTCGCCGAGGTGTTGGGGGAGCGGTACGCCGAACACGACCGCGCGGCACGGCTGTTCCTCTACCGCGGCGACATGGCCGAGGAATGGCGCGCGTACGGCGACGACACCGAGCGGGTGACGACGGCCTTCGTCAACGGCATCAACGCGTACGTGTCGCTGTGCCGCGCGGATGCGACGCAACTCCCGCCGGAATTCGCCCTCCTGGCATACGAACCGGCGTACTGGCAGCCCTCCGATGTGGCCCGCGTCCGGAGCCACGGCCTGCAGTACAACCTCCGCGACGAGGTCGCCCGGGCCCTCACCCTGCGCGATCACGGCCCCGAGGCGGAGGAACTGCGCCGCCGGCGCGAGCCCGCCCCGCACCGGCTGCGCGTCCCCGAAGGCCTCGACCTGTCGGTCATCCCGTCCGACGTCCTGCGCGTGTACGAGATGGCCACCACGCCCCCGTGGGCGGCGGACGCGGCGCCCCGCCAGGGCCTGGACGGCTCCAACAACTGGGTCATCGCCCCGTCCCGTACGGCCACCGGCCGCCCCCTCCTGGCCAACGACCCGCACCGCGGGATCGCCCTGCCCGCGCTGCGCTACCTCGCGCATCTCTCGGCGCCGGGCATCGACGCCATCGGAGCGGGCGAACCGGCCCTGCCCGGCATCTCCATCGGCCACAACGGCCACGTCGCCTTCGGCCTGACGATCTTCCCGATCGACCAGGAGGACCTGTACGTCTACCGCACGAACCCGGCGAACCCGCACGAGTACTGGTACGAGGACCGCTGGGAGCCCATGACACACGTCGGGGAATCGATCCCGGTGCGCGACGCGGACCCGGTCCAGGCGGACCTGTGGTTCACCCGCCACGGCCCGGTCATCCGCGAACTCCCCGAGCGGAACGCGGCGTTCGCGGTCCGCGCGGCCTGGCTTGGCCCCGGCATGGCCCCGTACCTGGGCAGCATGGACTACATGCGGGCTGCGAGCCCCGACGCGTTCGTCGCGGCGATGGCCCGCTGGGGAGCGCCCGGCGAGAACCAGGTCTACGCGTCCCCCGACGGCACGATCGGCTGGCGCCCCGCCGGACGTGTCCCCGTCCGCCCCGGCTGGGACGGCACACTCCCGGTGCCGGGCGACGGCCGCTACGAGTGGGACGGCTTCCTCGACGTCGAGGAACTGCCCTCGGTCCGCGACCCGGCCCAGGGCTGGTTCGCCACGGCCAACCAACTGAACCTGCCGCCCACGTACCCGAACGCGGAGAAGACGGTGACGTACGACTGGTACGCACCGACCCGCCACGACCGCATCACACAGGAACTGAACGCGCACGCGGCCTGGACGGTAGAGGACTGCGTACGACTGCAGACGGACTACGTGAGCCTGCCGGGTCGGCGGGTACAGCGACTGCTCGCGGCGTTGGTGAACGTCGAAGCCCTGCCCCCCGACGATGTGCTGTCCGGCGCCAACGCGCCTGAGGCCCCGGGTACTGACGTCGGCGATCGCGGCCCCGCGACGGCCTCCGACCGCCCCACTGCTTGCGGCGGCGGGGTGGGCGGGGTGGGTGATGGCGTGCCCGCGGGTGCGACGGAGGGTGTCGGCGGCGGTGTCGGGGCCGTGGCGGGCGTGACGGCCTCCGGTCGCGCCGCCGCTTGCGGCGGCGGGGTGGGCGGGCTCGGTGATGGCGTGGCCGCGGGCGCGTCCGTTACCGGCTGCGCCCCGGGTCCCGGCGACCGCCTCCCCGCTGCCCTCTCCCTCCTCCGTGACTGGGACGCCCGGCTCACCGCCGACTCACCCGCCGCCGCGCTCTTCGAGGTCTGGTACCGGCGGCATCTGCGGCCCGCCCTCTTGGCGCGGGCCCTCGACGGCGTTGTGGGCGAGGAGCAGCGGGAGCGGGCGCTGGCGCGGGTTCTTCCCGTCGAGGACGCCGCGGCGGATCCCCGCGTCGACATGGAGCTCCTCGACGGTGACCCGGACCCCGAGCTGCTGCTCGGCACGCTCACCGCGGCAGTCGACGAACTCGCCGGCCTCCTGGGGGCCGATCCGGACGCCTGGTCGTGGGGCGCCCTTCACCACGCTCACCCGCACCACGCCATCGCCGCCCTGCTCGACGGGCCCGCCCCGGAGTGGGCCTCCGTGGGGCCCGTTCCGCGCGGCGGCAGCGGGGACACCGTGGGAGCTGCCGCCTACGGGGCCGGGTTCCGGCAGACCGCGGGGGCCACCTTCCGGGTCGTCGTGGACGTCGGTTCGTGGGACGACTCCGTGGCGATGAACTCGCCGGGACAGTCCGGCGTTCCGGGCAGCCCGCACTACGACGACCTGTTCGCGAGCTGGGCCGCCGACGGTTCCTTCCCGCTCCTCTACTCCCGCGAGGCGGTGGAGAAGCACACGCGGCGGACCATCACGCTGCGGCCGTCCGCCGCGACGGCTCAGGCCGCCGATCCGAAGGGCAGGTAGTCCACTTCGTATCCGAAGTAACCGGGGCCGGTCAGTGCGAGGCCGGCCGGAGTGATCCAGCGCGGATCGCAGCGGGCGGCGATGACGCTCACGCGCTGGCCGTAGCGCAGGCCCTCCGTGGTCACCGGGTCACCGGTCTCGCTGTCCAGGACACAGATCAGGTCGGGCGTGGTCGCCACCGTCACCCCGTCGCGCGTGGCGAGCAAGTGCTCGTTCTGGAAGCCGAGTTCGAGCACCCGGCCCGCGTCATCCCGCGTGCCGTCGACGCGGGCGTGGCCGCGCGCGAAGCCGCCCTCCGTGCGACGGATCACGTCGGCCACCTTGCCCGTCAGGAGGGGGATGCCGTCCAGCAGCGACCGCGCCGCCGCCACCGGATCGCCGTGCGCGGCGCGCGCCTCCCGCACCACCGCGCCGAGCCGCCCGGCGAGCGTCAGCGTCGCCGGGACCAGACCGTCGGCCAGCTGATCGCCGCGCAGTACCGTGTCCGCGCAACTGATCTGGCAGCCGAGCTCCACACAGACCGCGCGGGCGATCCGCTCGGCGGCGTGATTGTCGACGGCGTCGACGATGACGGTGTTGCCCTTGTCGTCGGCAAGCGCCATCGGAGAGTTGCTGATCCCGGCGAGGCCGGGCAGCACCATCTGCGCCTCGGGGAACGCCCGCCCCATGGCGTCCCCGTCCACGAGGGGAAGCCCGGCCCCCGCGGCGCACGCGATCGGCAGCATCGAGTTGACCCCGCCGACCTCCAGCGGCGTGAGGTGCGTGGCCCGTCGCCCGAGGCGTCGCTCCAGGGCGCGCAGCGCGGCCAGGCACTCCCGCCCGTTGGGCACACGCTCCAGGAGGACGGTGGGCGCGCCCATCCCGGAGATGGGGACCACGGTCGCGTCGGCGTCGACCTCGCCGATGTGGGCGACCCGCACCGGACCGTGCGCGCGGATCGCCTCACGGGCGAGCAGTTTGCCGATGTAGGGGTCGCCGCCGCCACCCGCGCCGAGTATCCCGGCGCCCCGGGCGATGTCGTCGAGGTTGTCGAGGGTGATCTCACGCACGGGACATCGCCCCGTAGCCGGGCGCGGTGGCCTCACCGAGACGCCGCAGGTCCAGATCGCCCACGGCCTTGACGCGGATGCGCGTCGCACCGCCGGGCAGATAGGCGAGCGGCACCTCCTCGATGTTGACGACGCGTACGCTGCCGGGCCGCGCCCCGGCGTCCAGCGCACGCCCGACGGCCTCTTCGCGGGCCCCGGCGAGCACCGCGTCCCGGTGTCCCTCGGGAACCCGGAAGACCCGGTCGACCTCGCCGCCGACCTGAGCGATCGCCGCACCCACCGCGTTGGCCACGTCGAAGTGGCCCGGCCTGCGCACATCGGTGAAGCCGGGCAGCACCTCGGGCACGAGGATGGAACCGCCACCCACGGCGACCACGGGCAGCACCGCCGCCGAGATGCGCATCCGGTCGACGCCTTCGGCGAGCCGCTCGGCGACGCGGCCAAGGGCGCGCCCGGTGAACTCGCCCCCCAGATGGGCGACATGAGAGCTGTCCCCGATGTCCGCGCGTCCCGCCGCCACCGCGAGGTCCGTCGCCGTGAGCCGCGTGCCGCCGAAGACGAGCGCCTCCTCCGTGAGCAGGTAGCCCACCGACCGAGGCCCCGTCTCACCGTCGCGCGACACCAAGGACCCTCCACCGATGCCGAGCGAAAGGACGTCAGGGATACGGAAGTTGGTGCGGATCCCCGCAGCCTCGCTCTCGCCCGCTACCTCGCGCGGAAAGCCCCCGGTCAGCACGCCGATGTCGGCCGTCGTGCCGCCCACGTCGACGACCGCGCAGTCCCCGAGCTGGGAGAGGAGCGCCGCGCCCCGCATCGAATTGGTCGGCCCCGAAGCGAACGTCGCGACCGGGTACGCCCGCGCGAAGTCGACGTCCATCAGCGTTCCGTCGTTCTGCGACAGGAAGAACGGCGCCGTGAGCGACATCTCGGCCAGCGCCTTGCCGAACGACTCGACGATGACCGTGGCCAGGTCCCGCAGCGATGCGTTGATGATCGTGGCGTTCTCCCGCGCGAGCAGCCCGACCCGGCCCAGATCGTGCGAGAGCGAGAAGTGCACGCCCTCGCCGAGCTCCTCCCGCAGAATCTCGGCGGCGCGCCACTCGTCCGCCTCCGCGACCGGCGAGAAGACCGACGACACGGCGACCGAGGTGAGACCGCGCGCGGCGATGTCGGCGGCTGTCCTCCTCAGCTCGTCAGGGTCGAGCGGCGACAGTGGCCGTCCGTCGAACTCCCTTCCGCCGTGGCAGAGATAGCCGTGCCCGCCGACGGCGGCCCGCTGTCGCGCGGGCCAGTCCGCCATGGGCGGCAGGGCGGCGGTGGCGGGCAGGCCGAGACGCACGGCGGCCACGGGAGTGAGCCGGGCGCCCTCGACGAGCGCGTTGAGGAAGTGCGTGGTGCCGATCATCACCGCGGTGACGGATTCGACGGGTGGTGCCAGGCCCTGGATCGCCGCGGTGACGCCGGAGGTGATGTCCGGGGTGGTCGGTGACTTGGTGGCCGCGAGCACGCGGTCGTCGTACCCGAGGAGGACGGCGTCGGTGTTGGTCCCACCGACATCGATGCCGATACGCATGGTGGTGGAGTCCTTCGTGTGGCGACGGGCGAGTGATGCGTAGTACGGACGTGGAGTGCGCCGTGATCAACCAGGTGGCGAGAAGGCGGTTTCCGGGCCGTCCCTCGGTCATCTGACGGCGGCACCGACCTTGAGACGAGGGCCGCGGCATTCCGGAGCCCGGCACGTTGCGGCGGCGCCTACCCCACCACTGGTAGTCGCCCGCCGCCCGCACGACCAGAGAGGCAGCGATGTGCCCGGCGTGCGCGCGCGATCCGATGCCGCTCACGCGCGGAGGCCGGTGCTCGCTGCCTGCGAGCACCGGCCTCCGATCGAACTCTCCGACTGGCTACGGGAACAGCGGCTTCTCCGGGGCCATCGAACGCACCGCCGCCTCCGACGTCATCCGTGCGTGGATCTCCTCCGGCGAGAGATAGACGTCCGTCTTCTCGAAGTCCGCCAGTGTGGCGGGCCGCCCGGACTGGAACCCGGTGCGTACGTAGTCGTCGCCGGCGAGCGCGTTGAGGCCCCAGTTCGCGGCCGTACGGAAGCGCGCGGTGACGGTGCGCAGCGCCCCCAAGTGGTAGCCGCGCGCGACGATCTGAGCGGGCAGGCCGCTCAACTGCACGCCCAGCGGCTTCGATACGGCCTGGATGCCGCCGAGGTCCACGACCAGGCCCATGTCCTTGTGCCGGTAGGCGGTCAGCGGCGCGCCCCGCAGTGCCGCGGTGACGTTCTTCGCGGCGGCCCACCCCTGGCGCATCGCGTGCTGCGCGGTCGGCGGGCAGATCGCGCCGCCGCCCTTGGCGAGGTCGGGGACGGCCGCCGCGTCGCCGAGCGCGAACACGCCGTCCATGCCGGGAACGGTCAGCTCCGGGTCGACGACCAGGCGGCCCTTGTTGGTCTCGGCCCCCAGCGTGGCGATGAGCGGGCTCGGCGCGACACCGGCTGTCCAGATCAGCGTCCGGCAGGGCAGCGCGCGCCCGTCGGTGAGAGTGACGGTGTCCTCGGTCACCTTCTCCACCGTCACGCCGAGCGACACCTCAAGGCCACGACGCCGCACGATGTCGAGGGCCTTCTCCCCGAGCCGGTCGCCCAGTTCAGGCATCAGCTTCGGTGCCACATCGACCAGATGCCACTTGATCTGCGAGGGGTCGAGCCCCGGGTACCGCTTGACGGCGGCGCTCGTCAGACGGTGCAGATACGCCGCCGTCTCCGTCCCCGCGTATCCGCCGCCGACGACCACGAACTGCAGCCGGGACTCACGCTCGGCCCGGTCGGAGCTCGCCGCCGCCAGGTCGAGCTGCGAGATCACGTGGTCGCGGATCCAGGCGGCCTCGGCCAGCGTCTTCACGCCGACGGCGTGCTGGTCGACTCCGGGAATGTCGAACTGCCGGGTCACGCTGCCCGGCGTCAGGACGAGATAGTCGTAGCGCTCCACGACCTCCTCGCCGTTGATCTTCCGTACGATCACGGCCTTCGCGTTCGGGTCCACGCCGATGGCCCCGCCCGGCACGATCGCCGTACGGCGCAGCATGCGGCGCAGCGGCACAGCGACCGACTGCGGGGTCAGCACGCCCGACGCGACATGGGGAAGCAGGGGCAGATACAGCTGATGGTCCTGCGGGCTGATGAGCCGTACTTCGGCGTCCTGTGCCTTGAGCGTCCGCTCCAGCTTGTGCGCGCACTCCATACCGGCGAAGCCACCGCCGATGATCAGAATCCGGGGACGTTGCATACGAGATCGCTCCAGGGTTGGGCGAGGGGTCCGGTCAATCCTCCGACGAGGGGCCGCCCGGCGCACGTCGGGTGCGCCGGGCGAGGAACCCGAGTACCCCCGAACCGCCGGACGATTGCACCCGAACCGTCGGATCAGCCACCTGCCCCGGCGAGCCGGAGATAGTCCCACGGATCGTGCGCGTTGAGGACGGTGAACTCGTCCGTCCGGGTGGCGACCTCCCGCAGCCGCCCCTGATTGGCGACCCGCAGCTCGGCGTCCACCTGGGCGTCCAGCTGGATGATGTCCATCAGGGGATGCGAGTGCGGGGCTTCCCGCGCGATCTCGCGGTGGTAGAAGTACGCGTCCCCGGCATGCACGAGCCACCGCCCGCGATCGCGCACCGCCACGGCGGCGTGCCCCGCACTGTGCCCGCCGAGCGGGACGATCAGGAACTCATCGCCAAGACCCGCCAGTTGGCGGACCCCGGAGAATCCGGCCCACTCCTCGCCGGCGTTCTCCTCGTACGTCTCCCAGCGCGGGCCGTGCGCCCAGTGCGCGGGCCGGTAGCGACGGCTGGGGGCCTCCGCGAGGGCCGCGGTGAGTTCGGCGGCCATGAGGTGGACGCGTGCCTCGGGGAAGTCGGGGAGGCCACCGCTGTGATCGACGTCCAGGTGGGTGAGCGCGATGTGCCGTACGTCGGATGCCGCGTACCCCAGCCGTTCGACCTGGGTGAGAGCGGTCTCGGCGAAATCCAGTTCGGGAGCGGCGAGTTCGGTCCACTCCGGATCGAGGGATTCGAGCGGCCTGCGCACATCGCCCCGCCCGAGCCCGCTCTCGACGAGCACGAGCCCGTCCGCGTCGGTCTCCACCAACAGGCAGTGGCACACGGCGTGCAGCGGTGGCGGCCCGTCGTAGGTGGGCTCGATCTTCATCATGGACCCGCAGTTGAGGTGATGGACCTTCACGCGTTCCTCCCCGTTCCCTTGTCCGGGTGCGCAGCACTCTCCAGGCTTCGCGCGACGACCGAGCCGACGCGCCGGGCCACCGACGAGACGACCGCGGTGTCACGACGCACCTGTGCGAGGAGAAGAGCCCCCTGCAACGACGACATCACGAGCTCGGCGAGCTCATCGGCCTCCTCGTCGGCGGCGCCCCACCCCCGAAACGCCTCCGCGAGCCCTGACAGCCAAGAGCCGTAGGTGACCTGACAGACATCGCTGATGGGTCCCTCGCCCCCGGCCTGCTCGAGCGCGACGGTGGCGACGGGGCAGCCGTCCCGGAAGCCGGACTCGCGCAGCCCTCGCGCGAGCAGCTCACCGACCCCGAGAACGGCTTCCTCCGCCCCGCCCGCGGAGCCCACGACGGAGGCCATGCGCGCCCCCATCTCGCCCCCGGCGAGCGCCACGGCCTCGGCGGCCAACTGCTCCTTGCCCTGCGGGAAGTGGAAGTACAGCGACCCCTTGGGGGCACCACTCTCGGCGAGCACTTGATTGAGTCCCGTCGCGCCGTAGCCCTGCCGCTGGAACAGATCGGCTGCGGTGCGCAGGATGCGGGCGCGGGTCTCACCGCGTGTCTTGGTCACACACGAGACTCTAGACCGACCGGTCTAGAGATAACAAGAGGTCAGGGGAGGGCAGTGTCTTCCGTCAGATCCCGGGCCGGTACCGGATGGGATGGTCCTCCGGCACTTCGACGACGACGATCTTGACGCCGTCGGGGTCCGCGATCCACATCTCGACAAGACCCCAGGGCTCCTTCACCGGCTCCCGCACCACCTCGACGCCCCGCGCGAGCAGCTCCGCGTGCGCCGCCCGCACGTCCGCCACCTGGAGCCAGAGCTGGAGGCCGGGCGAGGGCGGACGCTCCGAGCGGCCCGAGACCTCGAGGTGGCCGCCGCCCAGGAAGTAGACCGTGCCGCGGTCGGGGCCCGTGCCGAACTCGCGGTAGACGGCTAGGCCCAGCGCGTCGCCGTAGAACGCCCGTGAGCGCTCGGGGTCGGTGGGACGGAGAAGGATCCTGCTGCTCAGTACATGCACCATGCGGCCGCACCTTAGTGGGGGGATCGGCGGGGGGCTACGCTCGACCGTGCCTCGCCCACGCCGCGCCCGACAGCGGTGGGCCAGAGAGATCGGAGAACCCGCCCCATGAACACGGCCCCGAGCCCCAGCACGAGCGACCTCACCTTCCGTGACGCCACCGACGCGGACGTCGACGTACTCGTCTCGCTGATCCAGTCGGCGTACCGCGGCGACTCGAGCCGGGCGGGCTGGACCACGGAGGCGGACATCCTGGAGGGGCAGCGGACCGACCCGCAGGGCGTCGTCGACGTCATCAAGGCCCCTGCGAGCAAGCTGCTCACGGTCGAGCGCGACGGCGAGATCGTCGCCTGCTGCCAGCTGGAACACCGCGGGGAGCACGCCTACTTCGGGATGTTCGCGGTGAGCCCGGCGCTCCAGGGCGCGGGTCTCGGCAAGGTGATCATGGCGGAGGCCGAGCGGATCGTCCACGAGGCGTGGGGCGTGCGGGAGCTGCACATGACCGTGATCTCCGTACGCGACGACCTCATCGCCTGGTACGAGCGGCGCGGCTACCGCCGTACGGGAAAGATGACTCCCTTCCCGTACGGCGACGAGCGGTTCGGCATTCCGCAGCGGGACGACCTGCAGTTCGAGCTGCTGGTCAAGCCGCTGGTCTGAGCAGGGACACGGTCAGGCCGTGAAGCGGCCCGTCCGCTTGATCTCCGGATAGTCCGTGGTCGCTCCGTCCAGCTGCAGCGCGCGCACGAGCCGCAGATCGTCCTGCGTGTTCACGACCCAGCCGATGATCCGCAGGTCTGCCTTCTTGGCCCGCTCGACGATCTCCAGCGTCAGACGCCTGATGTTCAGGACGAGGGTGGTGGCACCGACCGCCGTGGCGCGCTCCACGACGTCGGTGCCGTAGCGGCTCGCGACGAGCGCGGTGCGTACGCCCGGTACGAGCCGCGCGATCTCGGCGATCGCCTCGTCGTGGAAGGAGATCACCTCGACGCGGCCCACCAGATCGCGCCGGTGCATCACCTCGGAGAGGGCGCGGGCGGCGGCCACATCCTTGATCTCGGCCTGCAGCGGCGCCTTCACCGCGTCCAGGACCTCTTCGAAGACGGGGATGCGCTCACCGCGCCCCGCGTCGAGCTCCCGCAGCTCGGCCAGGGTCTTCTCGGCGATCGGTCCCTTGCCGTCGGTCGTACGGGCCACGTCGGCGTCGTGCATGACGACGAGGGCGCCGTCCTTGCTCAGATGCAGATCGAGCTCGATGAGATCGAGGCCCGCGGCTTGCGCGGCGATGAAGGACCGAAGGGTGTTCTCGGGTTCGACACCCATGACCCCGCGGTGACCGATGGTGAGGAAGTTCAAGGTTCACTCGCTTCCGTCGACGGCGGCTCGATGGCCACGCGGCGAGGACAGTGGGTGCCACGCGGCAAGGTCGCAGCCTAACGGCCCGCCTCCGCGAAGGAACCGCCCGTACGGGGGTGCCCGGCAGGATCGGAGTCGTCCCCTCTGCTTCCCACGATCCCGAGCAGGAGCCCGGTGATGACGGCGGCGACAAGGACGGCGCGGGTGGTCACAGGTGCACTGCTCCGTACGGCGGGGTCGGCTGACCCCGCCCGTCCTACCGGCCGCGGCCCCCGCGCCGCGAGCCACGTCACCCGTGGGTGGGCGAGTCCTCGGGGGGTTGACCGGAGGGAGCGGAGGCGCCCGTTTCCGTGCGCTCGGTGGGCGTCGGCGTCGCCATTTCCGTGAGATCGGCGAGCATCGCCTCCGCGAGCCCGATCTCCGCCTCGAGCCGCCGCCCGCTCCAGCGGAGCGCGATCAGCGGATGTGTCCACGCCGCCTCCCCCTCCGCGCGGGCGAGCGCGTCGTGCACCTCCTTCAGCTCGCCCCGCGTGTGCGCGATGTGCTCGGTCACCAGGGCCCGCAGATGATCCGGCGCCGCGAGGTGCCCGAGCCAGACCCGCAGGAGCAGCGGGTGCTTCAGGACGGCAGGACCCGCGTCCCCGCCGCCCCCCGCCCATCCGATCAGCGCCGCACGGCCCTCGGCGGTGATGGCGTACGACCGCTTCGCGCGGGGCTCCTCGGGTCCCGAGCGCCGCGACGTCGCGTACCCGAACGCTTCGAGGCGCCGCAGCTCGGCGTAGATCTGGCTGATGGCGGGGGACCAGTAGAAGTGGCGCAGCGAAGCGTCCGCCCACTTCTTCAGCTCGTATCCCGTCCGCTCCCCGGGGAAGGAGAGCAGGCCGAGCACGGCCCATGCGGTCGGCGGCAGCTCGGAGGGCCGCTGCGGTGAGGTCGGACGGAGGGCTGCCATATGACTGATTGAAGTGAACGTCACAGTCCCGGCGCAAGATGTGCGCGGTGCGAAGAGCGTGCGGGGGTATAGGGGGTGCATGAGTGATCTACCGACCTCGCACATCCGCAGACTGCTCGGTGCCACCGACCGCCTGGCGTTCCACCGCGTGGCCTCCCGCTCCTGGCCGGCGGCGCAGCCCGTCCTGCCGCGGCTGAGCCGGAGCGCTGACCACGGGCTGCTGTGGTTCGGCATCGCCGCGGGGATGTGGGCGGTCGGCGGTGCGCGCGGCAGGCGTGCGGCGGTGCGCGGCGTCGCCTCGCTGGCCCTCGCGTCGGCCACGGTCAACACCCTGGGCAAGAGTGCGGTGCGCCGCTCCCGGCCGCTTCTCGACACCGTGCCGGTCATCCGGCACCTCTCGCAGCAGCCGATCACCAGCTCCTTCCCCTCCGGGCACTCGGCGTCGGCGGCGGCGTTCGCCACGGGCGTGGCCCTGGAGTCGCGGGGGATGGGCGCGGCCGTGGCCCCGGTCGCGGCGTCGGTGGCCTTCTCCCGCGTCTACACCGGCGTGCACTACCCCAGCGACGTCCTGGTCGGCGCGGCCCTCGGCGTGGGCGCCGCCTACGCGGTGCGCGGCATGGTGCCCTCCAGGGCGCAGATGCCGCCGCCCGCGCGGTCCCGGACGGACGCGCCCGCGCTGCCTGACGGTGACGGCCTAGTCGTGGTGGTCAACCCATCCTCCGGAGCCCAGCCCCAACTCATGGACCCGGTCCGGCAGTTGAAGACGGCCCTGCCCCGGGCAGAGGTGGTCCTCTACGAGGAGGAAGCGGGGCCGCTGCCCAAGGTCCTCGAGGAAGCGGCCAGGGACGCGGCCCGGCGCGGCGGTGTCTTCGGCGTGTGCGGGGGAGACGGCACGGTGAACGCCGCCGTGACAGCGGCCCTGCGCTTCGACGTGCCGCTGATGGTGCTGCCCGGCGGAACGTTCAACCACTTCGCCGCGGACCTGGGCGTCGACACGGTCGCGGACGCCTGCGCCGCCCTCGCCGAGGGCAGTGCCGTACGGGCCGACGTCGGCCGCATCAAGCCCCTGGCCGGGGTCGGTCCCGCCGGCAGGACGCACTCCGAGCCGGTGTACTTCCTGAACACGTTCAGCCTCGGCGCCTACCCCGAGCTCGTACGCATCAGGGAGGAATGGTCCCCGAAGGTCGGCGGTCCGCCCGCCACGCTGCTCGGCGTCGCCCAGATCGTGCACACGGGGCGGCCGCTGCGCGCGGTGGTGAACGGCAAGGCCCGCTCGATGTGGCTGCTCTTCGCGGGCAACGGCGCCTACCGCAGCACCGGCATCGCCCCCGTGCGCAGGCACGACCTGGCCGACGGGCTGCTCGACGTCCGCATCGCGAGCGGCGGCCGCTTCGCGCGCACCCGGCTGCTGGCCGCGGCGGTGGCCGGCCAGCTGACCAAGACCCGCCTGTACGCGTCCGCCAAGGCCCAGCGCCTGGTCATCTCCGGCCTGCCCGAGGGCACCCAGATGGCGTACGACGGCGAACTCGCCCCGGCGCCCGCCGCGCTGCTCCTCGACAAGCTCCCCGAGGCGCTCACCGTGTACCGGCCGACCCTCGACTGACCGCGGACCTGACCGGGGATCTGACCGCGGGGCGGCCACGGAAGGCGTTACGCCAAGCGGAGCACTCGGAGTGCGCGCGGGGCCCGTCGCCAGTGTGCTGGCCTTCATGGGCTACCACATAGACAGCCCGCGTGAAGCGGGCAGCACACGACGCGACGTACTGAGCGTCGCCGCGGTCCTCCTGGCCGGCGGCGCCTTCACGGTGGCGGGACCCGCGCCGCACGCCGCCGCCGAGACCGACGGCGGCTGCGGCATCGGCTACGACGGGGAGTTCGAGGAAGCCCTCGCCGAGGCCGACGAGGCGGTCCCCGAGAACCGCGCGCTCGCCCCGGAGGGACCCCGCGGCAAGTTCACCCTGCCGATCCGCCGGCGCTTCCGCGTCTCCGCCCGCTACGGAATCCGCGGCAACTGGCTCGCCGGACACCACACCGGCATCGACCTCGCCGTTCCGACGGGAACCCCGGTGCACGCCGTCGGCGGGGGCACGGTGGTCCTCGCGGCCTGGTCCGGGGCGTACGGCAAGGCGGTGACGGTGCGGCTGCGGGACGGCCATTACGCCGTGTACGCGCACCTCTCCCGCATCTCGGTGCGCCGGGGGTCCCGCGTCGGCACGGGCGACAGGATCGGCCGCAGCGGGGCCACGGGCCGGGCCACCGGACCCCATCTCCACCTGGAGATCAGGGCCCGGCGCGGCTACGGCTCCGACGTCAATCCGGTCCGGTACCTCGCGAGACGGGGCGCCCGGCTGCTGTGAGGGCGCGTGCCGCCTAGCCCACGCTGCTGCGTCCCGCGACCGCGGTGGAGGTCGTCGTGGTGTGGGCCAGGCGCGCGGTCCGGGTGGGGACGTCGACCGTGTAGGTGTCGACCGTCATGGCGCGCTCGGAGACCTTCAGGACCATGAATCCCACGTCGGAGAAGTTCTGCCAGGCGGCGGGGTGGTCGAAGTGGGCCCTGCCGTCACCGGACTTGGCGGCTGCCCCGCAGACGATCTGGCGGGTGCCCGCCGTGCGGGTCGTGGGCTCCAGGATCTGGAGGGTGTGGTCGTGCCCGGACAGGATCAGGTCGGCCCTGCCGCACACCACCTCTTCGTACAGCTCCTTGAGGTGGATGCCGCTCGTGTAGTGGCCGATGACGAACCCGTCGTACGAACCGGCGCTGCCGTGCTTCCCGTTGTTCAGATAGGGGTGGTGGCCGAGCACCACCTTCCAGCGGGCCCGGGACGCGGCGAGCGCGGAGTCCAGCCACTGGCGCTGGGCGCGCATGTAGGGGCCGTCCCACCGGTAGTGGCGCGAGGTCTGGGCCACCGTGGAGGCGACGGGGTTGGTGTCGAGGGCGAAGAACTCCACCACCGGGTCGCCGTCTCCCGGGGCGTCGGAGGACGGCAGGGCGACGTTGTAGTAGCGGCTCGGCATGTACCAGCGCGGTGACGTGGCCGCGTAGGAGACCTCGCGGTCGCCGCGCGAGGGGTCACCGCCGCTGCCCGGGATCAGGCCCGAGCAGTCGTGGTTGCCGAGGACCATCAGCCAGGGGACGTCGATGCCGGTGTTGGGCGTCTCGAACTTCTCCCGGAACTCGGAGTCGTGGTCGGACTCGGGCCCGTTCTCATAGATGTTGTCGCCCAGGCCGACGGCCAGCGAGATCCCCTCGTCACGGCACACCCGCCGGGCGGCCTCGGTCACGGCCAGCTGCTCCTCGCCGCCGGTGCCCGCGTCGCCGGTCACCAGGACGGCGAACTCCCCTTTGCGGTTCGGCGCGTCGGGGAAGGGGAACTTGGCGGCGCCCTGCGCCGCCGTGGCCCGCGGGGCGCCGAACGGCAGCACGGCGAGCGCGGCCCCGGCGGCGGCGCCGCCGAGCAGCGTCCGCCGGTGCAGCGTGAGGGCCTGCGGCCCCCACGTGGCGGCGAGGTCCCGGGCGAGCGGCGCGTCGGCCCGCAGCCACTGCTGCTCGGTCAAGTCCGCCCGGGGCGGTATCAGTTCGTCATCGCACATCCGAGCGTTCTCCCACAGCGGTGCGGACAGAGGAAGACGATCAGGCGAATTACCGGTGGAGATTACGGTGGGCAGGTCCCACGCGCGAGGGGCAGCAGGCCGTCCACCGGATGCTCGCCGACGCGGACGTGATGGTGGAGAACTTCCGTCCCGGCAGTTCCCTGGCCGACGTCTTCGACTACCGCACCCTCGCGAGCGCTACCCCCGCCTGGTCCTGCTCCACATCTCGGCGTTCGGCGACACGGGACCGCTGCGCGACGAGCCCGGATACGACATGGTCGCCCAGGCGAGCGCGGGCCTGATGTCGCTCACGGGCGAACCGGAGGGACCGCCCGTCAAGGCCGGGTACGCGATGGGCGACCTGGGGCCGCTCTCTTCGGCCTCATAGGCGTCACATCCGCCCTCGTCGAGCGTGAGCGCACAGGCCGCGGCCAGTACGTCACGACCTCCCTGTACGAGTCGCAGCTAGCCCTGCACATCAACTGAGCCACCGGCTACTTCGCCACGGGCGAGCGGCCCACCCGCCTCGGATCCGGCCACCCCAGCCTCGTCCCGTACCAGGCCTACCCGGCATCCGACGGGCACTTCGTGATCGCCGTCGGCAGCGACGGACTCTTCCGCCGCCTGAGCGAGTCGCTCGGCCACCCGGAGTGGGCCGACGACCCGCGCTTCGCCACGAACCGTGCCCGCGTCACTCACCGCAGAGCCCTCAACGCCAAGCTGGAGGCGGTACTCGTCGACGAGACGGTGGCCCACTGGTGCGCGCTGCTCAAGCCGTGCGGCGTCCCCGTCGCCCCCATCCGCACCCAGCCTTCCCCGTCAGCTTCCGCGGCGAGCGCCCGCCGTACGCACCGCCCCGCCCACCCTCGGTCTGCACAGCAGGGACGTACTCGCCGAACTCGGCTACGACGACGCGGACATCGACCGCCTGCTCGGCCACGCGTGAGGGCCCCGCTGAACCTCAGCGGCCGAGCCGGTGCAGCGCGGCGCCCACCAGCGTCCGTACGCCAGGCAGCAGGACCGCGAGGTCCGGGGCGAACAGAGGGCTGTGGTTGCCCGGCACCCCGGTGATCTTCTCGCCGAGTTCCTGCCCGGGGGCGGCCTGCCACGCGGCCTGCGGCGTGGAGGGCACGAACCAGAAGTCGTAGGGCACCCCGGTGGGCACCAGGAGGGAGAAGTCCTCGCTGCCCATCGCGGGCCCGAAGTCGAACACGCTCTGCGCGCCGAACAGTTCGCGATGCAGGTCGGCGATCTCCGCGTCGAGCGCCGCGTCGTTGATCGTGGCCGGGAAGCTCGCGCCGATGCTCACCTCGGGCGGCACGGGGCACCCGGCGGCCTGGCACTCGCCCTCGACGATGCGGCGGACGGCGGACAGGACCCGCTCGCGCACCGTCGCGTCCTGCGTACGGAGGTTCAGCCCGAGCCGGGCCTCCGCGGGGATGATGTTGGGACGCTGCCCGGCGTTGAACTGCCCCGTCGTCAGGACCACCGCATCCGACGCGGCCACTTCACGGGAGACGACGGTCTGCAGCCGCGTGACGATGTACGCGGCCGTCACCACCGGATCGACGGTGGCCTCGGGCCGTGAACCGTGGCCGCCGACCCCCGGCACCACGATGTGCACGTCGTCGGCGGCCGACATGATCAGCCCCGGGGTGTGGGAGACAAGGCCGACGGGGCCGGGGGCGACGTGCTGGCCGAAGACGGCGTCGGGGCGGGGGAACCGTTCGTGCAGCCCGTCGGAGACCATCGCCCTCGCTCCGCCGCCCGCTTCCTCGGCGGGCTGCCCGATCACCACGAGGGTGCCCGACCAGGTCTCACGGCCGGCGGAGAGGGCCTCGGCGGCGAACGTCAGCCAGGTGACGTGCATGTCGTGACCGCAGGCGTGCATCACACCGTCGACGGTGGAGGCGTACGCGAGGCCTGTGGTCTCCGTGACCGGCAGCGCGTCCATGTCGCCGCGCAGCCACACCACGGGCCCGTCACCGTTCTCCAGGACGCCCACGACGCCGGTGCCGCCGACTCCGGTGGTCACCGCGTACCCGGCGCCGCGCAGCCGTTCGGCGAGGATCCCGGCCGTGCGGTGCTCCTGGAAGGAGAGCTCGGGGTGGCGGTGCAGGTCCTGATAGAACTCCTCGAGGTCTCGCGTCTTCAACCCCGAGGTGAGGTCCAGGGCCAGGCTCGCTGCGGTGGCTGCCGTGGGCATGCGGCTCCTTGCGTTCGAGGTGTTCGAGGCGCGGTGTCCGAGGTACGAGATCACCCTCTGAGTCACCCTCGCACAGCGTGTGCCGCCCGGCAGAGGCCGCCTCGGAAGGTGCCTCAGGTGACAGAGTGCAAAAATCGTGCCATACCCCTCAGGAGGAGTGTGGTCAGTGTGTCCCGGAACCGCCGTCTGATCCTGGCCTCGCCGGCCGAGGTCTGGAATCTGCTGTCCGACGGCCACCGGTACGGGGAGTGGGTGACGGGAACCCAGGAGGTTCTCGCGGCGGACCCGCACTGGCCGGCGGTGGGCGCCCGCCTGAAGGTCCGGGTCGGCGTCGGTCCTCTGGTCCTCGACGACTCCCGCGTCGTCCGCATCAGCGAGCCGCAGAGCCGTCTGCAGCTGGAGGCGAAGGCGGGCCCCTTCGGCGCGGCCCGCATCGCCATCAACCTGATCCCCTGGGGCGAGCACACCCTCGTCATCCTCGACTGGCACCCGCTCCGGGGCCCCGGCACCCGGATGCATGGCCTCCCCGTGGACTACGTCGTCGCGATCCGCAACGGCATGATGCTGACGAAGCTGGCGCGGATCGCGGTGGGCGAGCACGGCAGGGCCATCTGACCGCCACGGAAGCGGCTCGGCTCAGGGACTGCCAGGACCCGTAGGCGCGGAACAGCTCGGTGGTCTCGTCGTCCAGGCCGAGGTCGGCGAGGCGCTCCAGCGCCTTGACCGGGGTGATCATGGGGTAGTTCGTGCCGAACAGCACCTTCCCGCGGCCCCGCCCGCGCAGGTAGTCGACCAGTTCGCGCGGGTAGCGGTGGGCGGTGTAGGCGCTGGTGTCGATGGAGATGTTCGCGTGCTTGTCGGCCGCCGCGATCATCTCCGTGGTCCACGGGTAGCCGATGTGCCCGCACACGATGGACAGTTCGGGGAAGTCGAGCGCGACCTGGAACGGGATGCCGAGTTCGACGCAGGCCGCCGCGTACAAGGGGTAGTACAGCCGGTCGGTGGGCGGGAGTTGCCACAGCCACGGCACGATCCGCAGGGCCACGAAACCGAGTTCCTCCACCGCGCGGCGCAGTTCCCGCACGGCCTGGACCGGCCGGGTGAGGTCGACGCCGACCATCGCGGCCACGGTGGGGGCAGGGGGCAGGGGGCAGGGGGCAGGGGGCAGGGAGCAAAGGGGCGTCAGAGGTCAGAGGTCAGGGTGACTGCGGGCGCTGCAGCCCCCGGAGGAGGAGCTCGATCAGGCGGCGGGGGTCGTAGCGGCTGGGGTCGCTGTCGTGTCCGATGCAGAGGTTGCCGATGCCGCGCATGAGTTCGTAGGCGCGGGTACCGGGCTCGATCTCGCCGGCTTCGGCCGCCGCGTCGAGCAACTGCTCGCAGACGGGCACCAGGCGGTCGAGGAAGTACGTGTGCAGCGCCTCGAAGCCGCTGCTGTCCGACCGCATCGCGTTGGCGAGCCCGTGCTTCGTGACCAGGAAATCGACGAAGAGATCGACCCACTGGTGCAGTGCCGCCAGCGGGGAGCCGGCGCCCGCGAGCAGGGTTGGGCCGGCCTCCGCGCACGCCTCGACCTGATGGCGGTAGACGGCGACGACGAGATCCGCACGGGTGGGGAAGTGGCGGTAGATCGTTCCGACCCCGACGCCGGCTCTGGCCGCGATCTCGCGGATCGGCGCGTCGACGCCGGAGGTGACGAACACCGCGGCGGCGGCGGTGAGAAGCGTCTGTTCGTTGCGCTGCGCGTCGGCCCGCTTGCTGCGGGCCTGCACCTCTCCGGAGCGGCTTGCGGCGGGCATGCGCCCCCCTTCCAGTGGTCGTTGACAAAGCGGAACAGTGTTCCGTATCGTAAGTGGAACAGTGTTCCGCTTTCAGGGTATCTGAAGGCGGGGCGCTTCTGACCGCCTCCCTGACTGCCGGTCGTACGAGACCGGCAGCAAAGGCCATCGAAGGGAAATGCGCATCATGAGTGCATCGACTTCCACAGCCGACATCTTCAGCTCATCCAGTCCCGTCCTCTCGGTCAGCCCCGTGCTCCTGCCGGCTCCCGACCGGGCCGTGGACCTGGAGGTGCGGGTCTCCGCGCCCGTGACGGGAAGCGATCTGCCGGTCATCCTCCTCTCGCACGGTCAGGGCTTCTCGAACCATCTCTCCTCACTGAACGGCTATGCCCCCCTCGCCGACTTCTGGGCGGCACACGGCTTCGTCGTGATCCAGCCGACCCATCTGAGCTCACGGACGCTGAGCCTGGATCCCGAGACCCCCGGGGCGCCCCTGTACTGGCGGTCGCGGGCCGAGGACATGAAGCGCGTACTCGACCGGCTCGACGAGATCGAGTCCGCGGTCCCGCAGCTCCGCGGGCGCATGGACCGAAGCAAGACAGCCGTGGCCGGGCACTCGATGGGCGGGCACACCGCGAGCCTGCTGCTCGGCGCGCGGCTCACCGATCCGGACGACGGGAAGGAAGTGAACCTGGCCGACCCCCGCATCAAGGCAGGCATCCTGCTCGCCGCCCCCGGCAGGGGCGGTGACGCCCTCACCGAGAACGTGGCCAAGAGCTTCCCCGCCTTCTTGACCACGGACTTCTCCGAGATGACGACGCCGACGCTCGTGGTCGCGGGCGACAAGGACGAATCCGCCCACATGACGGTCGCGGGCGCGGACTGGCACGCCGATCCGTACGTCCTCTCCCCGGGCCCCAAGTCCCTGCTCACCCTCTTCGGCGCGGAGCACGGCCTCGGCGGCATCTCCGGATACGACGTCGCCGAGACCACGGACGAGGACCCCGAGCGCGTGTCCGCGGTCCAGCGCCTCACCTGCGCCTACCTCCGCAGCGAACTCCACCCCGGGGACTCCGCCTGGCAGACCGAGCGCGACGCGCTGGCGGCCGCGTCCGATCCGCTGGGGCGAATCGAGTCCAAGTAAGTTCAGCGGACGACGTCGAAGACGTTCTTCTGGAGGCCGTTGGCGTAAGCCTCGTGCTCTACGAGCTTCAGCTTCTGGGCATCCTTGTCCGTGTCGCTGAACAGGCGCTTGCCCGCGCCCAGCAGCAGCGGGAAGACGAGCAGGTGGTAGCGGTCGATCAGACCGGCGTCCGAGAGGTTCCGGTTCAGGGTGGCGCTGCCGTGCATGATGATCGGGCCCCCCTCGGTCTTCTTCAGCTCGGCGACCTCGTCCAGGGAGCGCAGGATCGTCTGCTCGCCCCAGTTGGAGACCAGCTTGTCCTCGGTGAGGATGCTGGAGACGACGTACTTCGGCATCTTCTTGTACTCGGCGAACTCCTCCATGCCCGGCCAGACAGGGCTGAACGCCTCGTAACTGACCCGGCCGAACAGCATCGCGGTGGCTTCCTCCTGCTCCCGGCCCTTGATCTCGTAGGCCTCAGGGAGGAACTCCACGTCCTTGAAGGTCCAGCCGGAGTTCCGGTAGCCGGGCTCGCCGCCCGGGGCCTCCACGACTCCGTCGAGGGAGACGAAGGCAGTGCTGATCAACGTACGCATCTCAATATCTCCTGGTGATGTCTCGCCGGTCGCCGCTTCATCATCGCGGTTACGGGGGTACTGACCGCCCTACACGCCGAAACTCATCGGCCACCCTCCTACAGGGGCTCCGCGGCCCGGAGAAGCCGTGCGGGGAGGTAGGGGGACGAGACGTGGATCGTCCAGCCGCGTCGGCGCGCATGGCAGGCCAGGGCCAGGATGTTGAGGTTCACCGCGGCATCGGGGTCCTCTGCCCGGTTCGCCACGCGGTAGTAATCGCGGTGCGTTTCGAGCGCGTCGAGGAGCGCGAGGTTGAAGCTCTCCTCGTCGCCCTCGACGAGCTGGGACAAGAGGATGGACGGAGGCGGCGCGAAGCCCCCGCGGGCGCACTTCTCCAGATCCGCGACGGCGCGGTCGGTGGCGGGCTCGGGGTCCACGCCGCGCAAGTAGTCGTGGAGAGCCTGGTAGTACGACGCGTAGGCGGAGCGGTCGGAGAGCAGCGCCGGATCGACGAGGACCAGCGGGGCGAGGTCTTCGCGTGTACCCGTGATCAGAGCGAAGCTGACGGCGGTGAGCCAGCGCCAGGCGCCCGTGCTGTACCGGTCACGCGGGTCGTCGCCGCGGGCACGGAAGGCCTCGGCCCCCTGCCGCGAAGCCAGGGTGAGGTTCTCCAACTGCTCGTCGGTGACATCGGGCGTCAGCGTGGAGCGGAACCGGAACAGCAACTCCTGGTCGTTCATCGCCTCCGACCAGTCCGCGGCGGAGACCGGCTCCTCGCGGTTCAGGTCGAGGATCTCCTTGGTGTCCCTCTCCAGTTCAGCCACGTACGCGTCGGTGAACGTCAGTGGATTCCCGGGACGCTCGAACTCGACGGGCCCGGCGGCGAGTTGAGCCACCGCGTCAGGGCGCCGGTTGCGGCCGTACGCCCCTACTCGTGGCCCCGCTTCCTCAAACCCCGTGACCAGCGCCCGCGGAAGGTAATCCGTCTCGACCGGCACCTGCCACCCCTCACGGCGGTGGGCGAGCGCGGCCAGCGTCAGGGGGAGCAGCGGGAGCAGGGCCTCCGTACTGTTGCTGCGCGCGGCCCCGCGGCTGTGGTCGGTCAGCAGGGTGATCAGCGCCGCGGCGAACGCCTCCTGGTCACCTGCGGCCAGGGCACGCAGGCCGCGCAGCGCCGTGCTCTCGGGCTTGTCCGGCAACCCCGCGTCGAGTTCACGGTCCAGGTCCTGGATCCGGGCGAGCGCGGCGTCGATGGCGGCCAGCTTCTCCTCCCTCGACGGCGGATAACTCGCGTCGTCGTCCCCGGTGTCCCCGGCGACGTACGCCATCAGCCCCTGGACGAGCTCGGCGGCCGGGCGCCCCGCCGCGCCTTGCAGGGGCGCCTCGCGGGCGAAGTGGAAGGCCTCGCCGTGCCATTCGGCCCGTTCGGCGAGGACGGCCAGACAGAAGGCGTCGATCCAGTCGTACGCCGAGACGGTCTCGGGAGCTCCCTCGGACTCGGCGTCGTACGTCATCCCGAAGTTCACGTAGTTCAGGAAGACCTGGAAGGAAGCCACCGGGAAGTACGCGGCGTACGCGACTTTGCCCGCCGCGGCCTCGGCGGCATCGCCCAGGACGGCCTTGGCCTCAGGGGTGTGCAGGTCCGGTGTCTCGACGGAAAGCGCGCCCAGGTAGTCGAGGAACTCCTCGGCCAGCCGGCCCCACTCGTACCCGGTGACCGGGCCGGCCTTCGACATCGTGCGGACCTCGCGGCCGATCCGGTTGGTGAAGTCCTCACGCGCCGCCAGGACGGCGGCTTCGTCGATGTGGTGGCGTTCTATTCGCACGGACCTGCTCCCCGTAGATGATCTCGTGACCGCAGCCTAGAGCGTGCCGCGCGAGCGCCACATGCTGCGGTCGCGGGCGGCGGGCGAGGTGAAATGGTGACCACCGGCCGCCCCAGGGGTGAGCAGCGGATACGGTGCTCTGGTGACTGATGGGGAGGGGACGGTGCCCGGGACCGCGCTGCTGATCGCGGCCGCGCCGGTCGGCAAGGCCCGTATGGTGGACGCGGCTTCCGTGCTGCCGGTGCTCGCGGCGGTGTCGCCGGCGGTACTCGCCGGGACCGCGACCGCGAGCGTCGTGGAGCTCGCGGACCCGCTCGATCCGCAGACCGTGCTCACGCGGCTGCGTGCGGCCGCGATGGCGCCGGGGCCTTTGACGGTGTACCTGGTCGGGCAACTGCACCTCGATCGCCGTCAGCGACTGCAACATGTGGCCCTGGCGCGGACCACGGCGGCGACGGTGCGCTACACCGGATTCCCCTGGCACTGGATCGCCCAGGAGCTGCGGCTGCGCCCGCCCGGCAGGACGACCGTCATCGCCGATCTGCACGCCGACGCGGACAGTTGGCAGCAGCTGGCGCAGCGCCCCCTGGACGTGGGGCCGGGTGTGGCGCTGTACGGGCGGATCGCGCCGCCGCCCGGCCGGCGTGCCGTCGCGGCGCCCTCGTACATGAAGGCGCTGGCGACGGTCTTGCGCAGCGGGCACCGGCCACCGCTGCCGGACCTGCACCAACACGTCGCCGCCCAGACGGTGGAGGAGGGGGCGACCGACGTCGTACTGCTGTCCGCCGACCCTGCCGCCGCCTTCACCGCAGGCGGACTTGGGGGCATGCCTGGGGCCATGCCCAACAACCGTGCGCCGGTGCCCGTCCAACAGCAGGGCGTGCAGCCCTCCATGGCGCCGCGGACCGCGGGTGCGGACCCGCACGCGGCGATCACCAAGGCCGTGGAGGCGGGGCGGCACGGTGAGGCCGCGGCCATGGCGGCGGCCTGGGAGCAGGAGGCGCTGCGTACGTACGGGCCTTCGTCGCCCGAGGTCGTGCACTGGATGGAAGTCCGCGGACATCTGGCGATCTTTGCCAAGGACCCGGGACGCAGCTGCGAGATCTGGCTGGCCGTGGTCTCCACCAGGCTCACGGCAGGCCAAGCCCCCGACGCCCCCGATGTCGAGGCCGCCGCGGACCTGGCCCACCACCAGTGGGAGCAGGTCCGCGACCCGGACACCGTCCGCGAACTCGGCCCGGCCCTGGTCGCGTTGCGACGCCGCGTGCCGGGCCGTCAGCGCGGCACGGTGAACCTCGTCCAGCAGCGCCTGGTGCAGTTCCACACGCAGGTCGGCTGAGGTCCGGGCGGCTCGACGCGCGAGCGGACGGGCGTCCTAGCTCGGTGCGTTCGGTGTGCTGAGTGCGTTTGGTGTGCTCGATGCGTTCGGTGTGCTCGGTGCGCCGAACCACCTCGGCAGTTGGCCGAGCAGATCCCGCTGATCCTCACCGACCCACGCCACGTGACCGTCGGGCCGCAGCAGCACGGCGGGCACGTCCAGTTCCTCCAGTTCCTCGCTGACATCCACGACGTGATCGACCCGGTCGGCCCACCCGGCGACCGAGAGCCGCCCGGTCTGGTCGAGCAGCAGTCCGCGGCCTTCGTGCATCAGCCCATAGAGGCGCCCCTGCTTCAGCTCCACGTCCCGCAGCCGCCGGCCGAGCAGTTCGTGGCCCTCTCCGAAGTCGTAACGGACGTCGACCGCGGTGATCATCCCGGTCACGTACCGGTTCACCTCCTCGAAGTCCATCAGCTTGGAGAACAGCGCCCGCAGCGCGGTCGCACCCGGATCGGCCCCGAGCAGCGTGATCTGCGCGCGGGTGTTGTCGATGACGCGGGCGCCCACCGGGTGCCGTTCGGCGTGGTAGGTGTCGAGCAGGCCGTCCGGCGCCCAGCCGTCGACCGCCGCGGCCAGCTTCCATCCGAGGTTGAACGCGTCCTGCACGCCGAGGTTGAGCCCCTGCCCGCCGGTCGGCGGATGGATGTGCGCCGCGTCGCCCGCGAGGAACACCCGGCCGACGCGGTAGCGCTCGGCCTGCCGGGTGGCGTCGCCGAACCGGGAGAGCCAGCGCGGCGAGTGCACGCCGAAGTCGGTGCCCGCGTGGGCCCGCAGCTGCTGCTTGAAGTCGTCCAGGGTCGGTTCGGTCGCACGGTCCTCGACCACACCCTCGGCAGGCACGACCACGCGGCACACCCCGTCCTCGTTGGGCGGGGCGATGCCGAACCGCAGCTGGGTCTTGTGCACTTCCTTGACGGCGGCGGCGACCGTCTCCGGGTCCGCGGTCACCTCCATCTCGCCGAGGAGGGTCTCGACCCTGGCGGGCTCGCCGGGGAAGCCGACGCCGAGCAGCTTGCGCACGGCACTGCGGCCGCCGTCGCACCCGACGACGTAGCGCGAGCGCAGGTGCGTGCCGTCCGCCAGCTCGACGGTCACTCCGCCTCCGCTCCCGTCCCCGTCCTCGCTCCCGTCCTCGTCGTCGGTCTGACTCAGCCCGACCACTTCGCAGCCGCGCCGGATGTCGGTGCCGAGTTCGACCGCGCGCTCGTTGAGCAGCCGCTCGGTGACCGGCTGCGGGGTGGCGACCCCGTACGGGTGAGCCGTGTCCAGCTTGTCCGGCCACGGCTTGATGACGCCGCCGAACAGGCCTCCTGCCTGGAACTTCTCATTGACGGCGAGGAACCGGCCCAGCAGACCGCGCTGGTCCATCACCTCGACGCTGCGCGCGTGCAGGCCCTGCCCGCGGGACTGCGCGGTGGGCTTCTCCGCCTTCTCCAGGACGACGGTGCGCACACCGTGCAGCCGAAGCTCGCTCGCCAGCATCAAACCGGTCGGTCCGCCGCCGACCACGATCACGTCAATCATTGTTCTCATTCCGCTGGGTTCCGGCTCAGGCCGATGATTCTGCGGCAGGAACGGGGCCTTGCCGCAAGGCCCCCCTTGCGCTATAAGTTGAGAGTGGCAAGGAGTTCGAACACTCCTTGCCTTTGTCATGTCTGGCCTTTGTCATGCCTGGCCACTGGTACGCGACGAGGAGCGTCACGGCATGAGCACTCTCGACATCCTGTCCGAGGACGAGCAGTCCGTCGTCGCCACGGTGCGGGCCTTCGTCGACAAGGAAGTGAAGCCGGTCGTCCAGGAGTTGGAGCACTCCGACACCTACCCCGAAGCCCTGATCGAGCAGATGAAGCGCCTCGGCATCTTCGGCCTCGCCGTCCCCGAGGAGTTCGGCGGCACACCGGTCTCCACGCCCTGCTACGTCCTCGTCACCGAGGAACTCGCCCGCGGCTGGATGAGCCTGGCCGGTGCGATGGGCGGCCACACCGTGGTCGCGAAGCTGCTGCTCCACTTCGGTACGGAGGAGCAGAAGCGCCGCTACCTGCCGAAGATGGCCACCGGCGAGGTTCGCGCGACCATGGCGCTCACCGAGCCGGGCGGCGGCTCGGACCTCCAGGCCATGCGCACCTCCGCCCGCAAGGACGCGGACACGCACACTGACTCGGACACGGCCGGGTACGTCGTCAACGGGACGAAGACCTGGATCACCAACTCCCGCCGGTCCGGGCTCATCGCCCTGATGTGCAAGACCGACCCGGCCGCCAGCCCCGCCCACCACGGCATCTCGATCCTGCTCGTCGAGCACGGCCCCGGCCTGACGGTCTCGCGCGACCTGCCCAAGCTCGGCTACAAGGGCGTGGAGAGCTGCGAGCTGTCGTTCGACGACTACCGGGCGCCGTACGACGCCGTACTGGGCGGGGTCGAGGGCGAGGGCTTCGCGCAGATGATGAAGGGCCTTGAGACCGGGCGGCTCCAGGTCGCGGCGCGCGCACTCGGGGTCGGCAGGGCCGCTTTCGAGGACTCCCTCGCCTACGCCCAGGAGCGCGAGACCTTCGGCGAGCCGATCTGGAAGCACCAGTCGATCGGCAACTACCTGGCCGACATGGCCACTTCGCTGACCGCGGCCCGCCAACTCACCCTGTACGCGGCCCGGGAGGCGGACGCGGGCCGCCGCGTGGACATGGAGGCCGGCATGGCCAAGCTCTTCGCCTCCGAGACGGCCATGCAGATCACCCTCAACGCCGTACGTATACACGGAGGTTATGGCTACTCCACCGAGTTCGACGTGGAGCGCTACTTCCGCGACGCCCCCCTGATGATCGTCGGCGAGGGCACCAACGAGATCCAGCGCAACGTGATCGCACGCCAGTTGGTGAAGCGCGGAGGTCTCGATTCCACGTGACTCGACGCACGCGGGGCGTCGGGATCACCCATGGCTCACCACACCACTGACCACATCACCGATGGCTCACCACATTGACGACCCGCCCGTTCGGGTCCCGCACGAAGAACCGGCGCACTCCCCATTCCTCGTCCCGCAAGGGATGCACGATCTCCGCGCCGCTCCCGCGCACCGCTGTGTAGACCGCGTCCACGTCGTCCACTTCGACACTCATGTCGGGTACGACGGGCGCGGTCTTGTCGTGGCTCATGAAGGTGATCTGGGCCGTGGGGTTGGAAGGAGAGCCGAGGGTCATCACCCAGCCGAGGTTCATGACTTCTTCGAACCCCAGAAGGCCGTAGAAGTCCCGGCTCTCCTCCATGGCTTCGGTTCGGATGTCGGGCATGGCTCGGCGAATGGACATGGGGGCTCCTGCGGGCAGACGGGATCGAACGTGTCCCTGATTCTGTCTGAGTTGCTTCTCGGCACCGCCCGTGACGGAACTTCGAGGGGCGGGGAGGCGTTGGCAGGAGGACGCGTGGATTGCGCGCGGACGAGCTAACAGGTAGCCGAGGTGGCACGGATGGCGATGTGGGACCGGATCAAGGACCAGGCCAAGGGTCTGCAGCAGTCGCAGGGGGCGCGGAGCTCCGGCGGTCAGGGACGGCCGGGATCGGGATCGGGATCGGGGTCAGGATCCGGAGGGGGGTCGAAGGCGCAGCTCGTGGGCGTGCTCAAGTCCCAGCTCGCCTCCCTCAAGACGGAGCTCAAGAGCGGCGCCTACCGTGACGCCAGCATGGCCATGTGCGCCCTGGTCGCCGCAGCGGACGGCTCCGTCGACCCGGCCGAGCGACAGCACGTGGAGTCACTGATCCTGCAGAACGACGTCCTGAAGAACTTCCCGCCCGAGCAGCTGCAGCAGCGGTTCAACAAGCACGTCGACCAGTTGACGTTCAACTTCCAGCAGGGCAAGACCGAGGCCATGCAGGAGATCGCCAAGGCGGCGAAGAAGCCGATGGAGGCCAAGGCGGTCGTCCAGACCGGCTTCGTCGTCGCAGGCGCGGACGGGTACATCGCCCCGGCCGAGGAGCAGGTCCTGCGCGAGGCATGCGCGGCGCTCAGCCTCTCCCCGCAGGAGTTCGGCCTCTGATCGAAGGCGGACTTCGCTGCCCGAGCTGGGGCCCGCACCTGAGGTGCGGGCCCCTCCAGGCAGCCGAAGGAAGCCCCGCACCCTTGCGCCGGACGATGCCCGTGTAGTCCGCTGATCCGCATGGGGAAGAGGAGCATTGCCGCAATGACCGCCGCCCTTGTCGCGGGGTCCCTTCTGACGGGCGTGACGAACGCACCGAACGCCGGTGCGCAAGCCGCCGAGCATGGCACCGGCAGCTCGGCGCCGCCGACCGGGGCACCTCTCGTGGCCGGGGTCGATCTGGACACCGTGACGATTCCGGAGTTACAGGCGCGCATGGCGGCCGGTTCGCTGAGTTCGTCGACGCTGACCCGCGCCTACCTGCGGCGCATCGAGAGCGTCGATCCCAAGATTCACTCGGTGCTTCGCACCAGCCCGACGGCCCTGCGCCAGGCGGCCGCCAGCGACGCCAGGCACCGGCGTGGCGAGGCACTCGGGCCGCTGGACGGCATCCCCGTACTGCTCAAGGACAACGTGAACACCCGTGACATGCCGACGACGGCCGGGTCGCTCGCGCTCGCCGGCAGCCCGCCCGACACCGATGCCGCGCTGGTGACCCGGCTGCGCAAGGCGGGGGCGGTGATCCTCGGCAAGACCAACCTGTCCGAGTGGGCCAACTTCCGCGCGGCCAAGCCGACATCGGGGTGGTCGGCGGTGGGCGGGCAGACCAACAACCCCTACGTCCTCGACCGGAATCCGTGCGGTTCCTCCTCCGGCTCGGCCGCCGCGCTGGCCGCGTCGCTGTCGCAGGTGGCGATCGGCACCGAGACGGACGGTTCCATCGTGTGCCCGGCCGGGATGAACGGCGTCGTCGGCCACAAGCCAAGCCTCGGCCTGGTCAGCCAGTCGGGCGTGGTGCCGATCTCCGCCGAGCAGGACACGGCCGGGCCCATGGCGCGCAGCGTGATCGACACCGCGCTCACGTTCTCCGTGCTGAGCGAGGGCAAGGCCAAGGAGGCGGCGGCAGGCCACGGCAGCAGTCTTCGCGGCAAGCGGATCGGCCTGTGGCGACTGCCTTCGCTCGGACCCGACGTGGACGCGGTGATGACCCGTACGGCGAAGAAGCTGCGCAAGGCCGGAGCCGTGGTCGTCGAGGTGACACCCCCGTACCAGGCGCGGCTCGCCGAGCTCGAATTCCCGGCGCTGCTCAGCGAGTTCCACCGGGACATCGACGCCTACCTCGGCACACGCGAAGGCCCCCGGAACCTCGCCGAGCTGATCGAGTTCAACCGCGCCAGCCCCGAGGAACAGGCCTGCTTCGCCGGCCAGGAGCTGTTCGAGCAGGCACTCGACGCGCCGTCCACCACCGACCCCAAGTACCGTGCCATGCGCGCCGAGTTGAAGGACCTCTCGCGGCGCTCCCTCGACGAGACCATGGCCGCCCATCACCTGGACGCCATCGCCGCGCCCACGAACCCGCCCGCCTGGACGAGCGACTGCGCGCGCGGCGACAACGACGTCATCCCGTCCTCCACACCAGCGGCCGTCGCCGGATACCCGTCTCTCTCGGTGCCCGCCGGGTCCGTGAACGAACTGCCGGTCGGCCTGCTCCTGATGGCCGGTGACCACCAGGACGCCAAACTCCTGTCGCTGGGCGCCGCGGTGGAGCACCGGCTGAAGGCCTGGCGAGCACCGCGCTACCTGCCGACGGCCGGGTCCGGAGCGCCGCGGTGAACACCGGCTCCGGGCGCGCTAGAAGGTGTAGCGGGTGTGGCTGAACACCTGGCCGTCGTGCCCGAAGCCGTACGCCGTGCCGGGGGCCACCGCGAACAGCAGATCGTTGCCCTTGCGGATGCTGTCGCCGAAGCCGTGGAAGAGCCCCTCCGGCGAGGTGATGTGGTCCCCGTACTGCGCCTCGAACGCGGCGATGACCTCGCCCTGGCGTGCCGGATCCGTGACCCGCTGCGCCGTGCCCTCGACCACGACGTCGAGACCTTCGGAGAATGAGTTGTGCCCTGTGGTGAGTGCGCAGTGGGCGTTGCCGGCCAGGTTCTTCGCCTTCTGCTCGCCCACCCCTGTGCTGAAGTGCAGCGCCCCGTCGTGCCAGGCGGCGATCAGCGGCGTGATGTGCAGCCGGCCGTCCGGCCGGACCGTGGTGATCCAGAAGACCTCGGCGGCCCGCAGCTGGCGCTGGGCCTCGGCCCAGTCGGTCGCGGTGACGTTCTCCGCGCCCGGTTGCGGGTTGAGCGCGGAGCTGTAGCGGGCGTCGAGCTCGGTCTTGGGCTGCTTCGGCGTCATGGGGGGCTCCTCTCCCTCTTCCCTGTAACGAAGGCTACGCAGCCCAGCGGCTCACGGCGGTCTCCCGCGCCACGCGTGACAGCTTCTCGGGGTTGCGGACATGGTAGGCACCGGTGACCCGGCCGTTCTCGACCCGCAGAGCGACGACGCCGTCGACCTCCCCTTCGACCCGGACGAGCAGCCCCGGCCCGCCGTTGATCTGAACCGGCTCGACCGACCTCTCGGCGTCGCGCTTCCACCAGCCGGCGGCCAGCAGTCGGGCGACGTTGTCCGCGCCCACGATGGGCCGCAGCAGGACCGCAAAGGGTCAGTCGAAATACGATTCGAGCGTGCCGCGGCGCCGGACATCGAGTGTCGCGCAGTGGAATGAGCCGCCGAAAGGCGCGTAGTGCAGCAGGTCGCACGGGATCGGCTCGAACCCCCATCCCTCAAGGGCGCGCAGGGTGTCGGTGTGGTGCCGCTCCGCGATGACCCGCTTGTCGTCGACCATGAGCACGTTCATGTTGAGCCACTTGCCGCACATCGAGGTCATCTTGAGCAGACGCTCGTCGAGGGGGTTGGGCTCGGGGGCGACCAGGACGTCCCATGAGTTCAGCACGTCGGGCAGGCGGTCGACGTCGATGTACTCGGGATTGACCAGCACCTTTCCCGGTGCGAGCAGGAGGAACGTCGTGTCGATGTGCATAGGCGTCCGGCAGCGGCTCTCGATCTCGTGGATGCGGTATCCACCTCCGAGATGGCGGCGCAACCAGTCGATGCCCATGCGGTTGGTGACGTTGCTCCGCGTCACGAACAGGTCGCGTCCCGCGCGGACGAAATCCGCCGCGTCGAAGACCGGCTCGAACTCGGTGAGGATGTAGCGCATGGGCTCGTCGTCCTCGGGGGCGCTGAAATCCTCGTCGAACAGCTCGTCGGTGAGCTGCGGCCTCGGCGCCGCGGTCCAGCGTGCGCCGCGCCGGAAGTAGTCCTTGAGGACCGTGCGATACGAGTGCGTCTCGAAGTACCGGCACGGCCACGCCATCGGTGTCTCGATGATCTCGTCGCCGATCACGAGCATGCTGTCGCGCGGACAGGTGTTGCAGAATCCGCGCGACGACCAATCGGGGGTGCTGAAGCGTTTCCTGTGGTCGACCTCGTCCGGGCGCGTGACCGTGATGCCGAGGGACTGCAGGAGAGCGATGAACTGATCGAGCTCCTGCTGTGCCGGCTCGATCAGCAGACTCGGGTACTCGAAGCCGCCGGCTAGCCCCTGCAGCCGCGCCGCCCACGGCGGGATGTTGCAGGCCACGACCGGATGGTTGGAGGGGATCGTGGCGCCTTCGAGACGCCCGACGATGACTTCCTCCAGCGGATCCCACTCATTGTGCGAACTGACCGGCGAAACGGGAGACCCCCCGGCGTCACCGGTCGTATCCGTCGACGTCGCCATGTTCAACCGCTTTCGATCAGGGCAATCGGCAACGGGCCGCGCCGCCCGGTGCCGATTGCCTCATCCAGGGATGGTGTGCCAGAAAAGGTGCCAGCAGGCAGGTGTGAATGCAATCGCACTGCATTGAATGGCGCTTCGCGTCTGCCGAACGAGGTACGGAGCGCCGGCACCTCGCCCTCGCGCGGCCTTGACCGAAAAGAGCCCACGCGGAAGCCCTTGCCACTTCAGCACCTGACGACTAGTCATATGACTGATCGAAACAAGGGCGCCCACACCCACACCGCAGCGGCTCAACTCCCTGGAGGGCACGTGAAGTTCTCCGTCATCTTCGAAGCGCAGCTGGCCGACCCCACCGTCGAGCGCGAGCATCAACTCATCCGTGACAGCGTCGAACAGGCCGTCCTGGCCGAGCAGGTGGGGTTCGACCGCGTCTGGGCGGTCGAGCACCACTCCCTCAAGTGGTACGCCCACATGAGCGCACCCGAGATCTTCCTGACCTGGGTAGCGGCACGCACCAGCACCATCCGCATCGGGCACGGCGTGGTCTGCATGCCGTTCAAGTTCAACCACCCGGCACGGGTGGCCGAGCGCGCCGCCATGCTCGATCTGCTGTCCGGGGGACGGCTCGACCTCGGGGCGGGGCGTGGCGGGACGCTCCAGGAGACCTCGCTCTGCGGCGTCGACAAGGAACGTACGACCCAGGAGGTGGAGGAAGCCCTGCAGATCATCGGGAAGGCCTGGGAGGGGGAGGAGCTGGAGCACCACGGTGCTCTGCTCGACATCGACCCCCATCCGATCCTGCCCAGGCCGCGGCAGACCCCCCACCCCCCGCTCTTCCTCGCCTGCAGCAGGACCGAGACCCTGACGCAGGCCGCCGAACTCGGCGTCGGCGCACTGGTGATGGGCTTCGCGGGGCCCGAGTCGATCGCCGAGATGCGCGCGGCGTACGACGCGGCGATCGCGGGCCGCGGCGACGCGCGCTTCGTGTCCGGCGTCGTCAACGACCACTTCTCCGTGCTCTGCCCGACCATCGTGCTTGACGACCGGGACGCGGCCCGGAGCGTCGGCATCCGCGGCCAGCGGTTCTTCGCGCAGTCCATCGGGCACTGGTACGGCGGCGCCGGCATTCCCGACGAGGCCGTGGTCGAAGGCGCCGACGAGGCGGCCGCGATGCGTGAGGCCGCCGAGCAGGTCGTCGCGCGGCTGCACGAGCACGACATCCCGGTACGGCCCACCTCCACGGCCACCTTCAACGCCGATCACGCCTATGGAACCGCCGACGACGCCATCGCGTACGTGGAACGGCTCCGCGACGCGGGCGCCGACGAGATCATGTGCCTGATCCAGATGGGCACCGTCCCGCAGGAGGCCTGCATGGAGACCCTGCGGCAGTGGGGCGAGAAGGTCATCCCGTACTTCCGCGCCCAGGAGGCGGGGTGATGGCGGCCGGCGGCACGTACGGCGATCGGCTCGCCCCGGAGGCGCGGCCCCTCGCCGATGCCCTCAGCGCCGCCTTCCCCGACCTCGGCGGCACGGTCACCGACGCGGCCGAGGCCCGCCGCATCCTCGCCGCGACGCCCCCTTCCGGCAAGGCCGCGCCGCCTGTGGGGACGGTCGAGGACCGGAGCATCCCTGGTCCCGCCGGGGCACCCGACCTGCCCGTACGCGTCTACCGCCCCGAGGGGCTGAGCCGCCCCCGCCCCACCGTCGTCTTCTTCCACGGCGGTGGCTACACCCTCTGCGGCCTCGACACCCATGACGCCACGGCCCGCACCCTCTGCGCGGAGTCCGGCGCGGTCGTGGTCTCCGTCGCCTACCGCCTCGCCCCCGAGCACCGCTTCCCCGCGGCCACCGAGGACGCGTACGCGGCCCTGTGCTGGGCGGCGGCCGAGACCCGGGCGGGTGCGCTCGGCGGTGACCCGGGCGCCGTGGTGACGGCCGGGGACAGCAGCGGGGGCGGCCTCGCCACCGTGGCGGCCCTGATGGCGCGGGACCGGGGCGGGCCCGCCGTGGCGCTCCAGGTGTTGATCTACCCCGTGCTCGACGCGGGGCAGGGCAGCGACTCGTATACGTCGAACGCGACCGGCTACTTCCTCACCGCCGCGCACCTGCGCTGGTTCTGGGAGCAGTACCTCGGCCCGGACGGCGACGGTACCCACCCCTACGCCTCTCCGCTGGGCGCGGACGTCACCGCGCTGCCGCCCGCGCACATCGTCACGGCGGGCTGCGATCCGCTGTGCGACGAGGGCGCCGCGTACGCGGACAAGCTGCGTCTGGCGGGGGTTCCGGTGACGCGGGGGCACCATCCGGAGATGTTCCACGGTTTCCTGGGCTTCCCGCTGCTCCTGGACGATGCGCGGGCCGCGGTGGCAGAAGTGGCAGAAGCCGTCGCCTTGACGGTGTCCGGCAGGAAAATCGGCGGTGATGTTGGGGGTATCACAGGATAATTTCCCGAACCCCCTCTTGTGGTGGAGAACCTCGCGCACATACGGTGTTCTAACGCGAGGTTCTCCCGTGGAGGTTGACAAGTGACGGAAATTCTTGTGCAGAGGGTTACGGAAGGGGCAGTTCCTCCCGCGAGTGGGGGTGCCCCAGTGGGAAGGGTCGTGGAGCACCCGGCTTGGCCGATGCTCAAGGACGCCGTGGAAGAGATCCGCCCGTGGCAGTCCGCGGACGGCTCGATCGACTTCGACGCGGAGGACGCCCCGGCGAAGTCCGTGGCCGAACTGGCCGTGGACCGCGTGATATCCGCGATCGACCAGCTCGCCCCGCTCCTGCCGCACGACGCCGCGTACCACCAGGCGCTCGGCACGGACCTGCGGCGCTGGGCCGACGGCGGCTTCGAAGTGCCGGACTTCCTCGACTCGCTGCTCGCCTTCCAGCCTGCGGCGCACCGCGAGGACGGCCTGCAGCACCTCGTGGTCTTCCCCATGTACACGCAGAACGGCAACCCGGACCGCAACCTCGAAGCGGTCGTGCTGCGCATGGTCTGGCCGGAGTGGCTGGCCGAGCTCGAGCGCACGCGCTACGACAACCCGCTGTTCTGCGGCATCACCTTCGAGGACTTCACCGCCGGGTACGACACGAACTCGGCCGTGCTCTTCCCGGAGACCATCGCCGTGCGCGAGGCCCCCGAGCGCTTCAGCTGGGGCGGCATCTTCTGCGACCGCGAGGCGGCCCGCTTCCGCCGCGTCACCGAGGCCTCCGTCGACATCCTCGGGCTCGAACTGCCCGACGACATCCGCGAGATGATCGGCGACCAGGACCGCTGCCAGCAGGCGTTCGTCCTGTGGGACATGGTCCACGACCGCACCCACAGCCACGGCGACCTGCCCTTCGACCCCTTCATGATCAAGCAGCGGCAGCCGTTCTGGATGTACGGCCTGGAGGAGCTGCGCTGCGACCTCACCGCCTTCAAGGAGGCCGTGAAGCTGGAGGGCGAGGGCATCCCGCAGGCCCGCGACGTGCAGTACGCCGTCCTCTTCGACCGGATGTTCCGCTTCCCGGTCACCGGCGACCGCGTCAAGAACTACGACGGCCTCGGCGGCCAGCTGCTCTTCGCGTACCTCCACAAGCACGACGTCGTCCGCTGGACCGACAACAAGCTCAAGATCGACTGGGAGCGCGCGCCGCAGGTCACCAACCAGCTGTGCGCCGAGATCGAGGAGCTCTACCGCGCGGGCATCGACCGCCCCAAGCTGGTCCACTGGTTCGCCGCGTACGACCTGGTGTCCCAGTACCTCGCGCCGCACCCCGGATCGCGCTGGGCCAAGGGCCCCGACGCCCTGGATGTGCAGCTTCCGCCAAGGAAACTCGTCGACGACGTGCTTCCTGACGAGTTTCCGCTCAGCATGTTCTATGAGGCGCTCTCCAAGAAGCTCAAGCACGTGATCGCCTCCACCAAGGGGATCACCGCGGCGCGCGCCGAGCAGGTCGCCGCATGAGCGACCGCACCAAGGAGGCGAGGACGATGTCCGCACTCGATGGAGCCGTGGTCGCGGTCGCGGGGGCAGCCGGTCCTGCGGGCCGTGCCACACTGCTGAGGCTCGCGGAGGCCGGTGCCACGGTCGTGGCGTCCGACGCCGACGCGGCCCGCCTGGCGGAGGCCGTGGACGCCGCGCGGTACGCGCACGGCGGGGCCACCGTCATAGGCGACACGGTCGACCTCCTGGACCTCGACGCGACCCGGGAGTGGGCCACCCGCACCGAGAAGGAGTTCGGGCGGATCGACGGCCTGGTCCACCTCGTCGGCGGCTGGCGCGGCAGCGCCACCTTCGCCGAGACCGACCTCGCCGACTGGGAGCTGCTCGAGAAGCTCCTGATCCGCACCGTGCAGCACACCTCGCTCGCCTTCCAGGACGGCCTGCAGCGCAGCGACCGCGGCCGCTATCTCCTGATCAGCGCGGCCGGCGCCTCCAAGCCGACGGCGGGCAACGCGGCGTACTCCGCCTCGAAGGCCGCCGCCGAGGCCTGGACCCTCGCCCTCGGCGATGCCTTCCGGAAGTCGGGGGGCGAGCAGGGCCCGAGGTCGGCGGCTGCCATCCTGGTGGTCAAGGCGCTGGTGCACGACGCGATGCGCGCGGAGCGGCCCAACGCGAAGTTCGCGGGCTTCACGGACGTCAAGGAGCTGGCCGAGGCCATCGCCGGAGTCTGGGAGCGGCCCGCCGGAGAAGTGAACGGAACCCGCCTGTGGCTGACCGAGAAGCCGTGACCGCTCGCGACACCCGCGACAGAGAAGCCGTGAACCCTCCGAAGACGGTGAACCCTCCGAAGACCGACGCGCGCCGTCACCACGACCCGGACGTACGGGGGTTCGCGAGCGACAACTACGCGGGCGCCCACCCGGAGGTGCTCGCCGCCATCGCCCTCGCCAACGGCGGTCACCAGATCGCGTACGGCGAGGACGACTACACGGCCAACCTCCAGCAGGTCATCCGCGGACACTTCGGCCCCACGGCCGAGGCGTTCCCGGTCTTCAACGGCACAGGGGCCAACGTCGTTGCGCTCCAGGCGATCACCGACCGCTGGGGCGCGGTGATCTGCGCCGAGTCCGCGCACATCCACGTGGACGAGGGCGGCGCCCCCGAGCGCATGGGCGGCCTGAAGCTGCTCACGGTGCCGACACCCGACGGCAAGCTCACGCCCGAGCTGATCGACAAGCAGGCGTTCGGCTGGGACGACGAGCACCGGGCGATGCCGCAGGTCGTCTCGATCGCGCAGAACACCGAACTGGGCACGCTCTACACGCCCGACGAGATCCGCGCCATCTGCGACCACGCGCATGGCCTCGGCATGAAGGTGCACCTCGACGGCTCGCGCATATCGAACGCCGCTGCCTCTCTCGACGTCCCCATGCGGACGTTCACGAACGCGGTCGGCGTGGACATCCTGTCCCTGGGCGGCACGAAGAACGGCGCGCTCTTCGGGGAGGCCGTCGTCGTCCTCAACCAGGACGCCGTCAGCCACATGAAGCACCTGCGCAAGATGTCCATGCAGCTCGCCTCCAAGATGCGTTTCGTGTCGGTGCAGTTGGAGGCCCTGCTCGCCAAGGACCTCTGGCTGCGCAACGCCCGGCACGCGAACGAGATGGCGCAGCGCCTGGCGGAGGGCGTGCGCGCCGTCCACGGCGTGGAGATCCTCTACCCGGTGCAGGCCAACGCTGTCTTCGCGCGGCTTCCGCACGACGTGAGCGAGCGGCTGCAGAAGCAGTACCGCTTCTACTTCTGGGACGAGGCGGCGGGCGACGTCCGCTGGATGTGCGCGTTCGACACGCGCGAGGAGGACGTGGACGGCTTCGTCGCGGCGCTCAAGGAGGAGATGGCGCGCTAGCCGACACCTTCATCTTGCTGCATAGGTATGCGGTCGACCGTAAAAGCATTGACGTGCGGTCGATCGCATTTCTATGCTCCCGTGGCATGCAGCTGACCCAGGAAACCCCTGACCTGTCCGCCTACTTGGCCGCCGACGACGTCATCGATCACCACCATCCGCTCGTACGCGAGACGGCCGCACGCATCGCCGCGCAGGCCGAGGATTCATACGCATACGCCCGCGCGGCCTACGAGTTCGTTCGGGACGCCATCCCGCACTCCGCCGACAGTGGCGATCTGCGCGTGACGTGGCGCGCCTCCGACGTCCTTGAACAGCGCACCGGCATCTGTCACGCCAAGGCCCACGCGCTCGCCGCGCTGCTGCGCGCCGAGGACATCCCCACCGCGCTCTGCTATCAGCGGCTGGCGTACGACGCGGGTACGGGGTACTGCGTACACGGTCTCGTCGCGGTCCGTTTCCGGGGAGCCTGGCATCGGCAGGACCCCCGTGGGAACAAACCCGGAATCGACGCCCAGTTCTCCCTCGACGGGGAACGGCTGGCCTTCGTGGCGGATGTGGAGTCCAGTGAGATGGACTATCCGGTACTCTTTGATGTACCGCACCCGGTGGTCCTCCGCGCCCTGAAAGACGCTCCGGACCGGCCGTACCTGTGGGAGCACCTCCCCGACACACTCTGAACCGCCGCACCCGAACGCAAGGCAGACGATGACCTTCCAGATCACCGTGACCGACGAAGTGCGCGCCCTCGCGCCCGGCTTCACCCACGTGGCCATCGAGGCCCACGGGCTCGTCAACGGCCCGAGCACCGACGAGACCTCGGCCCTCCTCGACGAGGCCGCGCGCCGCCTCGCGGAGCGGCTCGACGGCCGCGCCCCGCATGAGGACCCGCACATGGTGGCCTGGCGCGCGGCGTACACCGCCTTCGGCGCGAAGCCGTCCCGCACGCGCAACTCCGCAGAGGCGCTGGCCAAGCGCGCCCTCGCCGACGGCGGCCTGCCGCGGATCAACACCCTCGTCGACGTCTACAACGCGATCAGCGTCGCCCACCTGATCCCGGTCGGCGGTGAGGATCTGGACCACATCAAGGGCGGCATGCGCCTGGTGCGGGCCGACGGCACGGAGGACTTCGTCACCATGGCCGCCGGGGAGCGGGCCGTCGAGCACCCGGACGCGGGCGAGGTCGTGTGGTGCGACGACGAGGGCGTCACCTGCCGCCGCTGGAACTGGCGCCAGGGGCCGCGCACCCGCCTCACGGAGGAGTCGGTCAACGCCATCTTCCTCCTTGAGGGGATGGGGCCGGACTCCGGCGTCGAGGAGGCGGGCGCCGAACTGGCCGAGCTGCTCGCGAAGTTCAGCCCCGGCGCGCGGATCACCGTCCGCGCGCCGGAGCGGGCGTCCGAGCGCCCGGAGTAATCGATTCAGCTCGCCTCGGCGGCCTTCACCTCGGCCGGAGTCGGCGCGGTGCCGCCGAGGTGCGCCGGCATCCACCAGGTGTCGTCCGGGCCCTTGGGGCGTACGGGATAGGCGCGCTGCGCGGCTTCGAGGAGCTCCTGGCAGCGCTCACGAAGGCGCCTGGTGATCGCGCCCGCGAACTGGTCCTTGGGAGCCTCGAGCGGCTCACCGACCCGGATCGTGATCGGGATGTGGCTGCGCTTGAAGTTGCGCGGCTGCCCCTTGGTCCACAGCCGCTGCGTGCCCCACAGGGCCATCGGGATCAGCGGGACCCCGGCCTCCTGCGCCATGCGCGCGGCCCCCGACTTGAAGGACTTCAGCGTGAACGACGGAGAGATCGTCGCCTCGGGGAAGACGCCGATGATCTCCCCGGAGCGCAGCGAGTCGAGCGCGTGCTGGTAGGCCGCCTCGCCCTGCTTGCGGTCGACGGGAATGTGCTTCATCCCGCGCATCAGGGGGCCGGAGATCTTGTGCCGGAACACCGACTCCTTGGCCATGAAGCGCACCAGACGCTTCTGCGGCAGGGCCGCGAGGCCGTCGAAGATGAAGTCGAGATAGCTGATGTGGTTGCTGACCAGCACCGCGCCGCCGGTGCGAGGGATGTTCTCCGAGCCCTTGCAGTCGATCTTCAGGTCCCATGCCTTGAACAGGGTTTTCGCGGCACCGATGACCGGACGGTAGACAAGCTCTGCCATGGGTGGGGATGACCCTTCGTTTCTGCCTGGGGAGGGGGTTCCCGGCGGGAAGTTACGCCGCCGTAGGTTTTTCGGCGTTGCGCAGATCGTGCCCCAAGAACGGACGGCTGGCCACCCATCGTGCCCGGCGGGCGCGAGATTCTCGTCACGTTGGGAATGTTCGCGGGCGCCAGGACGCTGAAGCCGAGGACGGTTGGATCATGACGCGGGGCGGGAGGCTGACGTGCGGATACGCGAGACGGGAGACCGGCTCGATACACCGGCGCCGGACACATGGGCGGGGTACGGACTGGGGGAGCGCGCCACGCTCGTGCAGTTCTCCAGCGCCTTCTGCCAGCCCTGCCGTGCGACGCGTCGCGTCCTGTCCGAGGTGGCTGAAATGGTCCCCGGCGTCTCCCACGTGGAGATCGACGCCGAGGCGGAACTCGATCTCGTACGGGACCTGCGCGTCCTCAAGACGCCGACCGTGCTGGTCCTCGACGCGGACGGACGGGTCGTGCTGCGCGCGGCCGGGCAGCCACGCAAGGTCGATGTGATCGCCGCCCTCGGCAAGGCCGTGTGAGATCCAGGGGCACGGGGGAGGAGGGGCATGACCCAGGGAATGACCCAGGGACGTCTTTCGCATATTTCACATATTTCACATCGCGGAACGGACTTGACTGCGCCCCGCATCTATCGCCAGCCTGCTCCCATGCCTCCGGAGCTCCTTCTCTACGAGCGCGTCCACGTGGACCTCGCCCGTCATGCAAGTGCGCGCTGTCCGGGCTGCTGAGCAGCCACGGAACCGCTCGTACCTCCTGCAGAAGGACAATTCCATGACGGCCACGCCCGATCTCCGCACTCCCCAGCTCGCCTCCCCCGACCTCCTGCGCTCCGTCTTCCGGCAGCACGCGGCGGGGGTCGCTGTGATCACCGCTCAGGGCCGCTCCGGGCCCGTCGGCTTCACCGCCACCTCGCTGGTCTCGGTCTCCGCCGAGCCCCCGATGCTCTCGTTCGGCATCGGTACGGGGGCTTCCAGCTGGCCCGCGGTCTCCGAGGCCGAACACGTCGGCGTCCACATACTCGGCGAGCACCAGCTCGACCTCGCCACGACGTTCGCGCGCAGCGGCGCCGACCGCTTCGGCGGGGGCACGCGCTGGTACGAGGGGCCCGAGGGGGTCCCGGTGCTGGATGGCACGCTGGCCTGGCTGGTCTGCAGGGTCGCGGCGCGCGTGCCCGCCGGTGACCACCGGATCGTTCTCGCGGAGGCGGTGGTGGGCGACCCCGCGGGCGCCGGCCGGCCGCTGCTCTACCACCAAGGGCGCTTCAACGCGCTGCGCGACTGAGAGTTCCCGAATGCCCCGCTCCGCGCCCGATTACGGAGCGTTGGGAAGGTCACAGTTCAAAGCGCTTGCTTAGTGGGAATGTACTGGGTGTACTGGCGAGTAATATTCTGGTCGGAGCGCGGGCCGCCCCGACCGGGATCCGCCCCTTCAGGCGCCTATGCTGCCTGCAAGAAGGCAGTGGCCAGAGCAAGGCAGCAGCCCAGTAAAGACGATGCAGTAGGAGAGCCGGCGTGAGCTTGAGGATCGTTGTCACCGTGAAGTACGTGCCTGACGCCACCGGCGACCGGCACTTCGCCGATGACCTGACCGTCGACCGTGACGACGTGGACGGCCTGCTGTCGGAGCTCGACGAGTACGCGGTCGAGCAGGCCCTGCAGATTGCCGACGAGGCGGACGACGCGGAGATCACCGTGCTGACGGTGGGTCCTGAGGACGCCAAGGACGCGCTGCGCAAGGCGCTGTCCATGGGCGCCGACAAGGCGATCCACGTCGAGGACGACGACCTGCACGGCACCGACATCATCGGCACCTCGCTCGTCCTGGCCAAGGCGATCGAGAAGGCCGGTTACGACCTGGTGATCTCCGGTATGGCGTCCACCGACGGCACCGCCGGTGTGGTCCCCGCGCTCCTCGCCGAGCGCCTCGGCGTCCCGCAGGTCACGCTGCTCTCCGAGGTCTCCGTCGAGGACGGTGTCGTCAAGGGCCGTCGCGACGGCGACGCCGCCTCCGAGCAGCTGGAGGCCTCGCTGCCCGCCGTCGTGTCGGTCACCGACCAGTCGGGCGAGGCGCGTTACCCGTCCTTCAAGGGCATCATGGCCGCCAAGAAGAAGCCGGTGGAGTCCTGGGACCTCTCCGACCTCGGCCTGGAAGCCGAGGAAGTGGGCCTGGAGGGTGCCTGGACGAAGGTCGAATCGGCCACCGAGCGTCCCGCGCGCACCGCGGGCACGATCGTCAAGGACGAGGGCGAGGGCGGCAAGCAGCTCGCCGAGTTCCTCGCGGGCCAGAAGTTCATCTGAGCTTCAGCCACCCCTGAAATCCGCCCAACTTCTTCGTAACCGCAGGAGATTGAAGTCCCATGGCTGAAGTTCTGGTCTACGTCGACCACGTGGACGGCGCCGTCCGCAAGCCCACCCTTGAGCTGCTCACGCTGGCCCGCCGCATCGGCGAGCCCGTCGCCGTCGCCCTCGGCAACGGCGCCGCCGACACCGCCGCCGCGCTCGCCGAGCACGGTGCGGTCAAGGTCCTGACCGCCGATGCCCCGGAGTTCGCCGAGTACCTGGTGGTGCCGAAGGTGGACGCGCTGCAGGCCGCCTACGACGCGGTGTCCCCGGCCGCGGTGCTGGTGCCGTCGTCCGCCGAGGGCAAGGAGATCGCCGCCCGTCTGGCGGTGCGCATCAAGTCCGGCATCATCACCGACGCCGTCGACCTGGAGGCCTCCGACGAGGGCCCGGTCGCCACGCAGTCCGCGTTCGCCGCGTCCTACTCGACCAAGTCGCGTGTCTCCACGGGCACTCCGGTCATCACGGTCAAGCCGAACTCGGCCGCCGTGGAGGCCGCCCCGGCAGCGGGCGCCGTCGAGGCCCTCGCCGTCTCCTTCTCGGAGCAGGCCACCGGCACCAAGGTGACCGGGCGCACGCCGCGTGAGTCGACCGGGCGTCCGGAGCTGACCGAGGCCGCGATCGTGGTCTCCGGTGGGCGCGGGGTGAACGGCGCGGACAACTTCCACCTCATCGAGTCCCTGGCCGACAGCCTGGGCGCGGCCGTGGGCGCCTCGCGCGCCGCGGTGGACGCGGGCTGGTACCCGCACTCCAACCAGGTCGGCCAGACCGGCAAGAGCGTCTCGCCGCAGCTGTACATCGCCTCGGGCATCTCGGGCGCGATCCAGCACCGGGCGGGCATGCAGACCTCCAAGACGATCGTGGCGATCAACAAGGACGCCGAGGCCCCGATCTTCGACCTGGTCGACTACGGCGTGGTCGGCGACCTCTTCGACGTTGTCCCCCAGCTCACCGACGAGGTCAACACCCGCAAGGGCTGATCTCATCGATCGTACGAGGCCCTCACCCCGCACCGAGCGGGGCGAGGGCCTCGCTCGTTCACAGGGTCAGCGAGGCCTGCACCGGCAGATGGTCGCTCGGGAACTGTCCGCCCTGCGAGAAGGTGTTGATCACCGCCGAGTGGACACGCACCTCGGGCGTCGCCAGGATCCAGTCGATCCGGTCGCCGTCCGGCACCAGTGGCTTGTAGCCGTGGAAGGTGGCGTACGCCTTGCTGCGCTCGTCCGCCGCGTCCCACGTGTCGACCAGACCGGCGCCCAGCATCGTGTCGTAGACCGGGTTCTTGTGCGCCGCGACGTTGAAGTCACCCGTGACCAGAAGCGGCAGGGACGGGTCGAGGGCGGCGATCCGTTCGGAAATCAAACTCGCGGCACGCGTGCGTGCGTACTGACTCGCGTTGTCGAGGTGGGTGTTGAGGACGTACAGCTCGGTGTCCGTGCGCAGGTCGTGGAAGCGGACCCAGGTGACCATGCGGATGGAACCGCCGCCCCAGGTGTTCGAACCGATGACGTCCGGGGTGTCGGAGAGCCAGTAGTGGTCGTACTCGATCGGCGCGAGCCTGCGGGTGTCGTAGAAGACGGCCATGAACTCGTCCCGGCTGCCGCCCGCCCGGCCGGTGCCGATCCAGTCGTAGTGCGGGCCCAGGTCCTCGGCGATGTCCCTTACCTGCTGGTAGAGGCCTTCCTGGGTGCCGATGACATGAGGGCGCGCGCGGCGAAGGAGCTCCCGGGTCACCGGGCGGCGGTCGGCCCAGGTGTTGGGCGGCGTGGTGCTCGCGTAGCGGAGGTTGAACGACATGACCTCCAGGCGGCGCCCCGCGCGCTCCACCGCGTGGGCGGGCGAGGCGGCCAGCGCGGTGGTGAAGAGGGGCAGGGCCACCGCGGCGAGCGCGGTCTGCAGGCCGAAGCGGCGCGTTACTCGGGTGTCATTCGGCACGCGGTCTCCTTCAGTGGGTGGCGGTCAGGATGAGGTGCGGGCACGCGAGTGCGGAAGCAGGATCTGAGACATGGATGAACGGACGAGGTCCGGCAGACGAGAGGGTGTTGACCAGCGGGAAGGTCGACGGATAACTTCGCCATGCGGATTGTTGATTCCGTGAAGCGGAAACTCAGCAATCCAGTGTGGTCCTGAGTGTGTGGTCCTGAGTGTGTGGAGGGTGCAGGAATGGGTCAGCAAGAGAAGGTGGCAACGAGCCTCGCCGGCGCGGTCAGCGAGGGCATCAGCGCTTCCCTCGCCCCGGTGGACGCGGAGCTCGAGCGCCGCTACCCCGGAGACCCGGGCACCCGCCAGCCGGTCCACACCGTGTACGTCCCCGGTGAGCTCTTCGGCGCCGACACCATCCGCACGTGGGGCGACCAGGCCCTGAAGGCCCTCGACGAGCACGCACCGGACGCCGCCTCCTTCGCGTCCGTCCTCGGCCTCGCCGACGACCTGGCCGCGCCCGTCTACGACCGCGTGCGCGCCAAGCTGGAGCGCGAGCCGATCGAGGACCTGCGCATCGACTTCGAGGACGGCTACAAGGGCGCGGACGAGGACCAGGACGCCGCCCGCGCGGCCCGCCTGGTAGCCGAGGCCTACAAGAACGGCACCGCCGCCCCGTACATGGGCATCCGCATGAAGTGCATGGAGGAGGCGGTGCGCGACCGCGCCATCCGCACCCTCGACATCTTCCTGTCCGGCCTCATGGAGGCGGGCGGGCTGCCGGACGGCCTCGTCCTCACGCTGCCCAAGGTCACCTACCCCGAGCAGGTCACCGCGATGGTGCGCCTCCTGGAGGAGTTCGAGAAGGTACGCGGCCTGGAGGCAGGGCGGATCGGCTTCGAGATCCAGATCGAGACCAGCCAGTCCATCCTCGCCACCGACGGCACCGCCACCGTGGCCCGCATGATCGGCGCCGCCGAGGGCCGCGCCACCGGCCTGCACTACGGCACCTTCGACTACAGCGCCTGCCTCGGTGTCAGCGCCGCCTACCAGACCAGCGACCACCCGGCCGCCGACCACGCCAAGGCGATCATGCAGGTCGCCGCGGCAGGCACCGGCGTACGCGTCTCGGACGGCTCCACCAACGTCCTGCCCGTCGGCACCACCGAGAAGGTCCACGACGCCTGGCGGCTGCACTACGGCCTCACGCGCCGCGCCCTGGCCCGCGCCTACTACCAGGGCTGGGACATGCACCCCGGCCACATCCCCACGCGCTACGCCGCCGTGTTCGCGTTCTACCGCGAGGGCTTCGAGCAGGCCGCCGCGCGCCTGTCCGCGTACGCCGCCCACCGCGAGGGCGGCGACGTGGCGGACGAGCCCGCGTCGGCCAAGGCGCTCGCCGGGTACCTGCTGCGCGGCCTGGACTGCGGCGCCCTCGACGTCGGCGAGGTCACCCGGCTCACCGGTCTGACGCTGGCCCGCCTGCAGAGCTTCTCGGGCCCGCGCCGCGGGGACCTCACGCCGCACGGCAAGTAACTCCCGGCACACGCTGTCACCCCTGCCCCGTAGTCTGTGAGCCACGAAAAGTGGTGTCACAGGAACGGGGCAGCGGTGACTTCGGGGGATCAGGAACAGACGGGCGGTGCCGGCCGCCTTCTTGCCGGGCGCTATCGCGTGACCGCGCAGCTCGGGCGCGGCGGCATGGGCGTCGTCTGGCGCGCCGTCGACGAGGTGCTCGGCCGCGAGGTCGCCGTCAAGGAACTGCGGACGTACACGGACGCGGCCGGGCCCGAACTGGCCGACCTGCGCGTACGGATGCAGCGCGAGGCACGCGCCGCCGCCCGCGTGCGCCATCCCGGAGTCGTCGCCGTGCACGACGTGGCGGAGGTCGACGGGCGTCCCCTGATCGTCATGGAGCTGGTCGAAGGACCCTCCCTGGACGACGTACTGCGTGATCGCGGCACCCTCGACCCCCACGAAGCGGCGGCCATCGGCGCCAAGGTCATGGACGCGCTCGCCGCCGCCCACCGCGCCGGAGTCCTGCACCGCGACGTCAAGCCAGGCAACATCCTCCTGGAGACCGGTGGCCGCGTCGTCCTGACCGACTTCGGCATCGCCACGATGGACGACCCGGGGGACGGCTCGGCCACGCACCTCACGCGCAGCGGCGAACTCGTCGGTTCCCTGGACTACTTGGCGCCCGAGCGCGCCCAGGGCCAGGACCCGGGCCCCGCGTCCGACGTGTGGGCCCTGGGCGCCACGCTGTACGCGGCGGTCGAGGGCGCGTCCCCGTTCCGCCGTACGTCGACGTGGTCCACGCTCACCGCGATCGTCACCGACCCGCTGCCCGAACCGCAGCGAGCAGGCCCGCTGATCCCCGTGCTGCGACAGCTGATGCACAAGGACCCGCAGGCACGCCCGGCCGCGGAGCAGGCCGCGCTGATCCTCGCCGACGCGGCCGGCGGCGCCGTCACGGCCGCCCTGCGCGAGCCGGCGCCGCGGCAGAGGGAGGCCACCGAGCGGAGCATCCCGAGCGCGCCACCGCCGGGCTTCGGGCCGCCGCTCTCCAGTGGTGTGGTGCCACCCGGGCCGCCGCTCTCCAGTGGCGTGGTGCCACCCGGGGCGGTGGCGCCCGCCACGCCCCCCGAGCGGCGGCCCCGCCGCGGGCGTGCGCTGCTCGCAGCTGTGGCCGTGGTGGTCGTCCTGGCGGCGACGGGCGTCACCGTCGCCCTCCTCAACGGCCAAGGGGACAGCGGAGACCAGGCCCAGCGACCCGCCTCCTCCGGGGGCGCTGCCGAGCCGGAAGCCGACAACAGCCGCGGCGCCCTGGAGGGCACGGACGGCCCCGAGCCCTCGAAGCAGGGCGAGGAGAAGTCCCGTAAGCCTGACGCGAAGGAGTCTTCCTCCGGCAAGGAAGACGACCCCAAGTCCACGGACAGACCGGCGACCCGCCCCAAGCCCTCCGCCGAGCCCACCTCCAAGCCCACCGGGGACGGTGGTACATCGGGCGGCGGCGACGATCCGGCCCCCGAAGCCGCCTGCCACGCCGCGGGCGGCGGCAAGTACAACTGCTCGGTCTGGCGCACGGCGAAGTCGTACACCGCGGCGGGCGCCGAGGCGGGCGTACTGAACGCGGGCACGAACTACTTCTACTGCCAGCAGAACCTCGGCCGCCGCGAGACGCACGGCGAGTGGACGAACGTCTGGTGGGCCAAGACGGACGACGACAGCGGCAACAGAGACGTCTTCGTCAGCGACGTCTACATCAAGGGCGGCGACAACGACCAGCCGCTGCCCGGCCTCCCCGTCTGCTGACGGCGCTCGCACCACCGACCGCGCTCGCACCACCGACTGCCAAGCGTCGACCGCCAACCGTCAGCCCGCGGGCGGCAGTTCGCCCGACCCGCGCTTGATGAGCCGCGTCGGGAGCTCGATGCGCTCCGGGGCGTCGGACGCGCCGTCCAGCTGCCGGAACAGGCGCTCGGCGGCGGTCCTGCCCAGCTGCGCGGCGTCCTGGGCGACGACGGTCACGCCCGGCTGCAGCAGGTCGGCGAGCTCGATGTCGTCGAAGCCGACGAGAGCAACGGGGCGGGGGAGCCCGGCGAGGACGCGGACGACGGTCACGGTCACACGGTTGTTGCCCGCGAAGATCGCCGTGACGGGTTCGGAGCCGCCCAGCATCGTCCTGGTGGCCTGCTCGACGCGGTCCGGGGCGGTGGGGCCGAGGGACATCCACTCGTCCTCGACGGGGATGCCCGCGTCCTCCATGGCCGCGCGGTAGCCGCGCAGGCGCTCTATGGCGGTGTGGATGCGCGGCTGGTCACCGATGAAGCCGATGCGGCGGTGGCCGTGGGCGATGAGATGGGCGACGCCGTCGCGCGCGCCGCCGAAGCTGTCGGAGAGCACGACATCGGCGTCGATCTTCCCGGCGGGACGGTCGACGAAGACGGTAGCGACACCGGCGGCGATCTCCGGCTCCAGATAGCGGTGATCGTCACCGGCCGGGATGATCACGAGCCCGTCGACCCGGCGGGCGCACAGCGCGAGCACCAACTCCTGCTCGCGGTCCGGGTCCTCGGCGCTCGACCCGTTGATGAGGAGCGCGCCGTGGGCGCGGGCCACTTCCTCCACTGCCCGGCTGAGCGGGCCGTAGAAAGGGTCGGCGAGGTCTTCCAGGACGAGGCCGATGCTGGCCGTGCGGCCCTTGCGCAGGACGCGCGCGCTGTCGTTGCGCCGGAAGCCGAGGGCGTCGATGGCCTCCTGCACGCGGCGCTCGGTGTCCGGAGTGACGCCCGGCTCGCCGTTGACGACACGGGAGACCGTCTTGAGGCCGACTCCGGCGCGGGCGGCGACGTCCTTCATGGTCGGACGGTTGCCGTAGCGGGGTTCGGGTCGCTCGGGTCGGCTGGCGGTCTCGGCCACGGTGCGCTGTCCTGTCGTCGACGAAGGTGAGCTGAAAGTGTGCGTAAGTGATGTGGCGTCGAGCATAGAACCTGGACAACGTTGTCAGATGCAAGAGAGACTGTCCATCGCATTCTCCGGCTTGCCCTCTCACAGGGAGAGCGGCCTGCCCATTCACCAGGAGATCTGACACTGATGCACACGGACCTCGTCGCCGCACTCGACATCGGCGGCACCAAGATCGCCGGCGCCCTGGTGGACGGGCGCGGCCGGATCCTGCTGCGCGCCCAGCGGCCCACGCCCGCGCGCGAGGACGGCGACACCGTGATGCGGGCGGTCGAAGAGGTTCTCGGCGAGCTCACGCGTTCCCCGCTGTGGGGCAGGGCGCGCGCGGTCGGCATCGGCAGTGCGGGCCCCGTGGACGCGTCGGCGGGGACGGTCAGCCCCGTCAACGTCCCTGGATGGCGCGGTTACCCGCTGGTCGAGCGGGTGCGTGCGGCCACCGGCGGGCTTCCGGTCGAGCTGGTCGGGGACGGCGTCGCGATGACGGCGGCCGAGCACTGGCAGGGTGCGGCCCGTGGCCACGACAACGCGCTGTGCATGGTGGTGTCCACGGGAGTCGGGGGAGGACTGATCCTCGGCGGCAAGCTGCACCCCGGCCCCACCGGGAACGCGGGCCACATCGGCCACATCAGCGTCGATCTGGACGGTGACCCCTGCCCGTGCGGGGCGCGCGGATGCGTGGAGCGCATAGCCAGTGGCCCGAACATCGCGCGGCGTGCGCTGGAGGGCGGCTGGCGTCCGGGGGCCGACGGCGACACGTCCGCCGCCGCCGTCGCCCTCGCCGCGCGGGCCGGGGACCCGGTCGCCGTCGCCTCCTTCGAACGGGCGGCGCAGGCGCTCGCCGCGGGCATCGCGGCCACGGCGACGCTCGTCGAGATCGACGTCGCCGTGATCGGAGGCGGGGTGGCGAAGGCGGGGAACGTGCTCTTCGACCCGCTGCGGCGGTCCCTGCGGGAGTACGCCACGCTCTCGTTCGTACGTCATCTGACCGTGGGCCCAGCCTTGATGGGGACGGACGCGGGGTTGGTGGGGGCCGCGGCTGCCGCGCTCAGCCAGGAGGACAGGGCCGTGGACTTGCGTCCGGCTGTGGGGAGTTGACCGCTCTGGGGGCCGGGCCGCACGACGTCAGCCCGGCCCCCAGCTCTCGATCAACGGTTTACGCGGCTCAGCAGCTGAGGACCGGGTCCGCCCAGTCCGCGTGGTCGGAGTCCCTGCCGTCACCGCCGTCCGTGACGACGAGACGGACGACCTGGGCGCCGGTCACATCGGCCGAAAGGCCTTGCGCGGCATGGGCGTTGGTGAGGACGCCGGTCGACGCGGCCTTCTTTCCGTCCGCCCAGATCTCGAAGGCGACCGTTCCCTTCAGGCCCTTCTCGTCGTCGACGCCCACCTGCGCCGTGACCTTCTCGCAGGACGCACCGGTGTAGTACTCGACGGCGCTCTCGGCATGCACCCCGAGCCCCTTGGCGTAGACGGCCCCGCCGATGGTGATCGGATTGCCGTCGCCCGCCGCCTCCTCGCCGTTGCTGGTGTCCTTCTCGACCGGGCCCCAGCCGTTGACCGTGGACATCCACGGCAGGCCACTGACCGCCGAGTTGCCCGCGGGCGGCGCCACCACGACATGAGCCGTCAGCGGCAGCACGCTCTCGGCGCGCGTGCCCGCGGGGGAGCGGTAGCCGGCCCTGAGCGTGAGGTCGTACGCTCCCGGAGCCGCGCCCCGCGGTGCGGTCACCGACCACGACGTACTCAGCGACTTGCCCGTAGGCAGGGAGCTCGCGGTCGAGGGTGACGTCGCCTTGATCCGCCAGCCGGAGGGGCCCGTGAAGGTGGCGGACACCTTCTGCGCGGGGGTGCGGCCGAGGTTGCTGACCTTCGACGTCAGCTTCGCGGGCTTGCCCGCCTCCACCAACGGGGCACCGTCCAGGCCGAGTTCGACGGCGGGCGGGTTCTTGGCCCACTCGCCGTCCGCCGAGACGCGCAGCAGTACGGTGCCGTGCGCGGGGACGGTCGCCGAGATCTTGCCCGCCGTGTTGTAGCTCTTGTGCTTCCACAGGTCCCGCAGCGTGTATCCGTCGGCGTCCGGGAGCCCGACAGCCTTCGCCGATGTGGTGATCGACTGGGCGGTGCCCGTCTCGTTGAAGAGCGCCACCGCCCGGCTGCCGTCCTTCATCTCCTTGGCGACGACCCAGCGGCCGCCCTCCGACGACAGCACATCGCCCTGCTTGCCCAGCGGGTCCTGGTCGACGGCGATGACTTCCTTGTTGCCGATGATCTCGAAGGTCTCGGGTGAGACCTTGCGCAGGTCGGAGCCGATGAGCAGCGGCGCGGCCATGACGGACCACATTGAGAAGTGCGTGCGGTACTCGGTGTCCGTCATGCCGCCGTTGCCGACCTCCAGCATGTCCGGGTCGTTCCAGCGGCCCGGGCCCGCGTACTTCGCGAGCGGCAGGTTCTGCTTCATGATCGACAGCATCGATGACCAGTTGTCGCTGATGTCGCCCGTGGTGCGCCACAGGTGGCCCACGTCGGCTGCCCACTCCCAGGGCTTGTTCTCGCCCCACTCGCAGATGCTGTAGACGATGGGGCGCCCGGTGGCCTTCAGCGCGTCGCGCATCGCGATGTACCGCTTCTTGGCGTCGACGCCTTGGTTGTTGCAGTTGTCGTACTTGAGGTAGTCGACGCCCCAGTCGGCGAACTGCCCTGCGTCGCTGGCCTCATGGCCGAGTCCGCCGGGGAAGCCCGCGGTGTTGCAGGTCTTGGTGCCGGCGCTGGTGTAGATGCCGAACTTGAGCCCCTTGGCGTGCACGTAGTCGGCAACTGCCTTGATTCCGTTGGGGAATCGCTTGGGGTCGGGCACCAGTTTGCCGTTCGCGTCCCGTTCGGGAAGCGCCCAGCAGTCGTCGAGGTTGACGTACTGGTAGCCGGCGTCCTTGAGGCCCCTCTCGACGAAGATGTCCGCGATCCCCTTGACCATCGCCTCGTCGAAGTCGGCCCTGCAGTGGGTGGAGTTCCAGTTGTTGAAGCCCATGGGCGGGGTGAGGGCGAGACCGTCGGGGAGCTTCGTCCCGGAGGCGTCGTTGAGCTTCGCCCCATCGGTGGAGGGCCTTGCGGCCGTGCTCCGTTCGCCCGTGTCACTCGCGCCGCCCGTGTCACTCGCGCCGCCCGCGCCGTTCGCGCCGCCCGCGCCGTTCGCGCCGCCCGCGCCGTTCGCGCTGCCCGCGTCGCGTGCCGCCGCCGGGGCCGCGAGCCCCGCGGCGCACAGCAGTGCGGCGGTCAGCGATCCGACGACTCTTCGACGCGTGGAGCGGGGTGAGAGATGACGCATCGTTACATTCCTCCGTACTCGCAGAAGTTGGGGGCTGCATGTACGTGTCAGAGGTGCGCGCTTACGGTAGGCCGTGTTGGACTCTGTTGGAAGAGGAGCCGTAACGGTTCGAGCACCCGGACGCCGAAACCCTTGACTGTGGTGGCGCTTGGGAGTGGGATCGCAACCCTTGCGTTCGGTTGTGTTCGTTTGCACCCCGAGGAGGGGGACATGGCACAGTCATCGTTCATGGGTCCTACCACGCCTCGCAGCATGTCAGGACATCGGATGTCCCGGCGGAACGTCCTGCGAGGTGCCGCCGCCGGAGCCGGAGCGGTCACCCTTCCGGCCCTGCTCACGGCCTGTGGTGAAGGACCGGGCGGCAACAAGGACGAAGTCACGATGGGGTCCAATTCCTCGGACGCGGTGCCCAAGAAGGCGTTCGCCGCCGCCTTCGACGCCTATGAGAAGAAGTCGGGGAAGACCGTCAAGGTCAACACGACAGAGCACAACGAGTTCCAGCAGAACATCACGCGCTATCTCCAGGGGACGCCGGACGACGTCTTCATGTGGTTCGCCGGATACCGCATGCAGTACTTCGCCGAGAAGGGGCTGCTGATCGACATCAGCGATGTCTGGAAGGGCTTCGATGGCTTCTCGGACGCGCTGCGGGAGCAGTCCACACACGAGGGCAAGCAGTACTTCGTGCCGTATTACTACTACCCATGGGCCGTCTTCCACCGCAAGAGCCTCTTTGAGAAACAGGGCTACGAACAGGCCAAGACGTGGGACCAGTTCATCGCGCTCGCCAAGAAGATGAGCAAGGACGGCATACCGGTCGCCTTCTGCGACAAGGACGGCTGGCCCGCCATGGGCACCTTCGACTACATCAACATGCGCTTGAACGGATACGAGTTCCACAAGAGCCTGATGGCCGGCGAGGAAGCCTGGACCGACACCAAGGTCAAGAAGGTCTTCGACCTGTGGCGCGAACTCATGCCGTACTACCAGAAAGGCGCGCTCGGCCGTACCTGGGAAGAGGCAGGGCAGGGGCTCCAGCGGCGCAAGACCGCCATGGCCGTCTTCGGAATGCCGCACCCGGGCCAGCAGTTCCCGGCGAACGAACGTGACGACATCGACTTCTTCGCCTTCCCCGAGATCGATCCGGCGCACGGTCAGGACGCCGTCGAGGCGCCGATCGACGGATTCCTGGTGGCGAAGAAGTCGAAGAACCTCGACGGCGCCAAGGAACTTCTGAAGTGGCTCGGGACACCGAAGGCCGAGGACACCTACCTGGCCGGCGACCCCAACAACGTCGCGGTCAACGACGGCGCCGACACCAGTAAGTACAGCCCGCTCCAGAAGAAGTCGGCCGAACTCGTCGCCGGGGCCAAGCAGATCTCGCAGTTCCTCGACCGGGACACCAGGCCCGACTTCGCACAGACCGTCATGATCAAGGCGCTGCAGGACTTCATCGACAATCCCAACGACGTCGACGGCCTGGTCAACAGCATCGAGCGCCAGAAGAAGGACATCTTCTCCTCGGACGTCAGCTGAGTAGCGGGGGACCGCGCCCGTGCCGCAGAAAACCGTGCCGCAGAAAACCGTGCGGCAGAAACCCGTGCCGCGGAAATCCGCGCGGCGCGCCGGGCGGCGGGGACCACGGCGCTTCACACGCCGTGACATCGTCGTGCTCGGCGTGCTTCTGGGAATTCCCGTCCTCCTTGACATCTTCATCATCTGGGGCCCGACCCTGGCCTCCGTCGGCCTGTCCTTCACGTCCTGGGACGGCATAGGCGACATCGAGTGGGTGGGCGGCAAGAACTACGAGAACCTGGTCGACAACTACCCGGCGTTCTGGCCCGCCGTCCGCCACAACCTGCTGTGGATCGCGTTCCTCGGCCTGGTGGCCACGCCTTTCGGCCTGCTCCTCGCGGTGGTCATCGACCGCGGAGTCCGCTTCAGCCGTTTCTACCAGTCGGTGCTCTATATGCCGGTGGTGCTCTCGCTCGCCGTGGTCGGTTTCATGGCCCAGCTGATACTCGGCACCGACCAGGGCGTGGTCAACACCATCCTCAACAACCAGAACGACCCGATCGACTGGCTCGGGAACTCCGACATCAACATCTGGATGATGATGCTGGCCGCGAGCTGGCGGCACACGGGTTACGTCATGATCCTGTACCTGGCAGGGCTGAAATCCGTCGACCCGGCCCTGAAGGAAGCAGCACAGATAGACGGCGCGAACGCCCGCCAGACATTCTTCCGCGTCGTCTTCCCGACACTCCGCCCGGTGAATGTCATCGTCGGCGTCATCACGGTCATCGAGGCCCTGCGCGCCTTCGACATCGTCTACGCGGTCAACAAGGGCCGCAACGGCCTGGAACTGCTCTCCGTACTCATCACCGACAACATCATCGGTGAGGCGAGCCGCATCGGATTCGGCTCCGCCATCGCGGTCGTACTCCTGACCGTCTCGCTCGGATTCATCGTGACGTTCCTGGTCCAAGAGCTGCGAGGTGCGCGCGACCGATGACAGCCGACATCCACACGACGCCGCTCGACGGAAAGTCCGCACCCCTTGCAGAGAAGCCCGCGGGCCGCAGCCGTCGCCCCGGCCGTTTCGGGGTGCACATCTTTCTGATGGCGGTCACCCTCGGCTTCCTGGCGCCCCTCCTCCTGGCCGTCTACGCCTCACTGCGCCCGTACGAGGAGACAGCGCGGAACGGCTATTTCTCGTTCCCCAAGAGCCTCTCGTTCGACTACTACCGCCAGGCCTACAGCGATTCCGGCATGGGCAAGTACTTCACCAATACGTTGCTCATAGCGGTGCCCGCGGTCCTGATCACGCTCTTCCTGGCGGCGTTCGTGGCCTTCGCCGTGTCCCGCCTGCGGATCCGCGGCGGAATGATCCTCCTGATGTTCTTCACGGCGGGAAACCTGCTGCCGCCACAGGTTCTGGTCACCCCCCTCTACGTCCTCTTCCTCAAGATCCCGCTCCCCTGGTGGATGTCCGATTCCCTCACCCTGTACGACTCGTACTGGGCGATCATCATCGTCAACATCGGCTTCCAGGTCGGTTTCTGCGTCTTCGTGCTCTCGAACTTCATGCGGACGCTGCCGCAGGAAATCCTGGAGGCGGCGATCGTGGACGGCGCGGGAGTGTGGACGCAATTCTGGCGCATCACTCTCCCCCTGTGCCGCCCCGCCCTCGCGGCGCTGGGCACGCTGGAATTCACCTGGATCTACAACGACTTCCTCTGGGCCCTCATCTTCATCTCCAACCCCGACAAACTCCCGATCACGTCATCCCTTAACAACCTGCGGGGCCAGTTCTTCACGGACTACAACCTCCTGGCGGCAGGCTCGGTCCTGGTGGCGCTCCCCACGGTTCTGGTCTTCCTGCTCCTGCAGCGGCACTTCATCGCGGGGCTGACGCTGGGGTCGAGCAAGGGGTGACCTCGTCCCATCCGCCGGGATCATCGTCAGATCACCCGGGAAGACCGCCACACCTTTCGGGCACCGCCGAAATGCGGCGACTCCCAGCCGGCGAGTGCCTACCGTCGGGCCATGAATCTTCTCAGAGCGTCGACGCGACGCGGACTCAGCCCCGGGCGGCTGCTCGGACTCCTCACGCTGTTGTTGGCTCCCGCCCTCGCGGCACCGGCCCTGGCCGCGGCGCCCGCGGAGGCCGGGCCCAACGGTGACCCCGGCTTTCTCCAGGTGTACGACGCCAACGTGGAGAACCTGCCGACCTCGGACGAGCAGCCGCCCGCCACCTGTGCCGGTGACTGGCACGACCTGATGTACTACATGCGCACCCAGGAGTTGAAACCCGACGTCTACCTGGTGCAGCAGCTCAACAACAAGGCCCAGCTCGACCTGCTGCTCGACCGGATGGAGACACACTTCGGCGAACGGTACGCCGGTGTCCTCGCCGAGAACGACCCGGAGCCGTCCAAGGAGAGCGCGGGCGGCGAGTGCTGGGACTTCAAGAAGCGCCAGACCAACGCCGTGATCTGGCGGACCGACCGGCTCCAGCTCGTCAAGTCGCAGTCCCCGGGCAACCGTTGGCAGGCGCAGAACCTCGTGGACGGCCAGTGCGTGAACAACAATCAGCCACGCACCAAGGGCGTCAAGGCCCTCCTCCACGACAAGGTGTCGGGCAAGACGGTCACGGCAGCTTCGTTCCACTGGCCGACGATGGGCCACGGCGGCACGGAGTGCGCCGACGAGAACGCCGTGGAGCTGTCGAACGAACTGACCGAGGACGGATACGACAGCCACGCTCCGTACGGCGCGACCGACTTGTACATCGCGGGCGGCGACACCAACGCCCACGACCGGGAGGACGCAACCTGGCGCAAGTGGTACGCCATGGCCAACGGCGACCTGCCCGGCAGCACCCTCGGGTTCCGTGACGCGGTCTACGCCGACTGTCAGACGAAGCCGGACCCGAGCGCATGCCGCAAGGACCGGTGGACCCTGGTGACGAGCGTGAACCGGCGCGTCGACTACATCCTCGGCCGCAAGCCCGGCGGCGCGCTGCCGCGGATGACGGACGCGGTGGTGCCGACGTTCGACGAAGGGGATCTGGCCGACGAGGCGCTCTCAGGCGACGGCGACAACCGCGACCTGGACTACTCGGACCACAGGGCGGTCGGCACGCGCGTGCATTACTGAGTGCTCGGGAGGCCCCGGACGGCGGCCGTACAGACCGGCGCCGTCCGGTGTGACGAGTGGCCGTGAAGACGGCCGTCCGCATGATCCACTCTGTGTCATGGGGCGTCACATCCCTTACTGACCAGCGGGATTGAGATTGTCGGAGTGTGCACACCGACCACCTCCAGCAGACGGAGCACTCCGCATGAAAGCCCCGAAGTACGCGCGTGACATCCCTGGCCTGTGCTGGGACGAGAGGCCCGGTGATGTCCTGCACTGCACCCTCGGTCAGGACCATGCCGGCGACCACTTCCACGCCTACACGCGAACCCGGTGGCCCAACCGCGCCCGTGCTGCCCGGCCTGCGGCGAAGCCGCGGTGAGTGCGTGTTTCACACGGGGTGTGAACGGAATGCATATATGCATCGTGCGCGCCTCCTCCCGGCAACGGCGTATGCGGGGCAGGCTCTGAGTGCTGCCCGGACCCCGCAGCACCCCTGAGAGCCCACAGCACCCCTGAGAGCCCGCCGCACCCCTGGGGCGGGCTCACTTCTGACGCAGCGCCTCGTCCAGCGTGGAGACCGGTAACAGCATCGGAGCGAGGCCCGTGAGCCGCAGGACGCGCAGCGTCAGCGGGTGGGTGCAGACCACGGAGAGGCGGGCACCTCTTGACTTCGTGCGACGGCGTGCGCGAACCAGCAGGCCTAGGCCGGAGCAGTCGAAGAACGTGGTGTGGGTCAGGTCGATGATCACTGTTGTTGCTGTTCCACCGGTGATGGGGTCCAGGAGCGGGATGATCCGCTGGTAGGCCAACAGGTCGACCTCGCCGTGGAGTTCGACGACGACCGCGCCGTTGCAGCCGTACACGCGCGGCTGCGGGTCGGAGTCCTCGAAGGCGAATTCGTTCAGTGCATCGAGTTGCACGTGTCCCCCAGAGTCGGGCATCGGCCGGAGGTCACCAGGGGCTGGGGCGCCTGGCGGATCACGCTAGCGGGGGTGGGCCTGCCCCGCAGTGAGGGAACGATTCATGCAGGGGCACTGCCACTCGATGGGGTGAAGTGGAAGCAACCCGCTTGACATGTAATGGCGCCTTTCGGTCCAGGCGATGGCCGCCTCATCAGGGCCTGGTTTCCGTGGCAGGGTGTTGCGGGCAAGCCACAGGGGGCCAACAGAAGAGGGGGAACCGTGATCGTCTGGATCAACGGCGCGTTCGGTGCGGGCAAGACCAGCGCCGCACGGGAACTGATCGAGCTGATCCCGAACAGCACACTCTTCGACCCCGAGGTCATCGGCGGCGGACTGCGCGAACTCCTGCCGCCCAAGCGCCTCGCCGAGGTGAGCGACTACCAGGATCTGCCGCTCTGGCGGCGCCTTGTCGTGGACACGGCGGCGGCCCTGCTCGCCGAGGTCGGTGGCGTCCTCGTGGTGCCCATGACCCTGCTGCGGCAGGACTACCGCGACGAGATCTTCGGCGGTCTCGCCTCGCGCAGGATCGCCGTACGACACGTCGTTCTGGCCCCGGACGAAACGATCCTGCGCGAACGAATATCAGGACGCCCCGTCCCGGACCTGCCCAACGGCGAGATGCGCGTGCGGCAGTGGTCGTTCGACCACATCGATCCGTACCGCGCCGCGCTCGCGGGCTGGCTCGGCGCCGACGCCCACCGCATCGACACCGGCGCGCTCACCCCCTGCGAGACCGCCGAGCGCATCGCCGACGCCGTACGCACCGGGGCCGCGTCCGTGTGCGACATCGTGCAGACCCCGGAACCCACCGCGGAGACACTCGCGGCCGGCGTGCTGCTCTTCGACGAGCGGAACCGGGTGCTGCTCGTCGACCCGACGTACAAGGCCGGCTGGGAGTTCCCCGGCGGCGTCGTCGAACGGGGCGAGGCGCCCGCGCGCGCGGGCGTGCGCGAGGTGGCCGAGGAGACCGGCATCCAACTCGCCGACGCCCCCCGGCTCCTCGTCGTCGACTGGGAGCCGCCGAGGCCGCCCGGCTACGGAGGGATGCGGTTCCTCTTCGACGGCGGGAGCCTCGACAGCGGCGAGGCAGGGCGGATGCTGCTGCCAGGCCCGGAACTCCGCGCCTGCCGCTTCGTCACCGAGGAGGAGGCGGCCCGGCTGCTGCCCTCCGTGCGCTACGAACGGCTGCGCTGGGCCCTGCGCGCGCGGGAGCGCGGGGCCGTCCTCTACCTGGAGGCGGGGGTGCCGGTCGGCAGCCAGTGACGGTCAGCGCGTCGCGTACTTCTGGAGGAACAGTGCCTCGGCCACCGAGAGCCGCTCCAACTCCTGTGGCGACACGCTCTCGTTGACCGCGTGGATCTGCGCCTCGGGCTCGCTGAGACCGATGAGCAGGATCTCCGCCTCGGGGTAGAGCGCGGCGAGGGTGTTGCACAGCGGGATCGTGCCGCCCTGCCCCGCGTACTGCATCTCCTCGCCCGGGAACGCCTCGCCCATCGCCTCCGCCATCGCCGCGTACGCCGGGCTCGTGGTGTCAGCGCGGAACGCCTGGCCCTGCCCGATCTGCTCGGTGGTCACCCGCGCGCCCCAGGGGGTGTGCGACTCCAGGTGCGCCTGCAGGAGCTTGGTGGCCTCGGCCGCGTCCACGCCCGGCGGCACCCGCAGGCTGATCAGCGCCCGCGCTGCCGCCTGTACGGACGGGGTCGCGCCGACCACCGGCGGGCAGTCGATGCCGAGCACCGTGACCGCGGGACGCACCCAGATGCGGTCGGCGACCGTGCCCTTGCCGACGAGACGGACGCCGTCGAGGACCTTGGCGTCCTTGCGGAAAGTGTCCTCTTCGTACTGAAGCCCGTCCCACACCTCGTCGCCCGTGAGCCCGTCGACCGTCGTCGAGCCGTCCTCCGCGCGCAGTGAGTCGAGCACCCGGATCAGTGCCGCGAGCGCGTCGGGGGCCGCGCCGCCGAACTGTCCCGAGTGCAGATTGCCCTCAAGGGTGTCGATGCGGACGCGCATGAGGGTCATGCCGCGGAGCGTGGCCGTGACCGTCGGCAGGCCGACGCGGAAGTTGCCCGCGTCGCCGATGACGATGGTGTCGGCCGCGAGGAGGCCGGGGTGCTGCTCGGCGTACCGCTCGAGACCGCCCGTGCCCTGCTCCTCGGAACCCTCGGCGATCACCTTGACGGTCACCGGGACACCGCCGTTCGCCTTCAGGGCGCGCAGCGCGAGCAGGTGCATCAGGATGCCGCCCTTGCAGTCGGCGCTGCCGCGTCCGTACCAGCGCCCGTCGCGCTCGGTCAGCTCGAACGGCGGGGTGGTCCACGCCGACTCGTCGAGCGGCGGCTGCACGTCGTAGTGCGCGTAGAGCAGCACGGTGGGAGCGCCCTCGGGGCCCGGCAGCAGGCCGTACACCGACTGCGTGCCGTCCGGGGTGTCGAGCAGGGCCACGTCCTGGAACCCCTCGGCGCGCAGCGCGTCCGCCACCCAGTTCGCGGCGGCCTCGCTCTCGCTCTTGGGGAACTGATCGAAGTCCGCCACCGACTTGAAGGCCACCAGTTCGGTGAGCTCCGCCTTCGCCTCCGGCATGAGCGAGGCGACGGTCTCGGCGATCGGATTCGGCGACATGGGCACGCTCCTCGTAGGTGCGACGTTGTACGGATGTGGGTGGTGTGATCCTCCCACAGGAGGGTGGCCGAGGTGCCCGCCGTAGGATGCTTTGGAAAGCGCGGCCAACAGCTGGATCGGGAGCGGTAGACCAACGTGAGCAGCGAGAACTCAGCGGACGACGCGCAGTACGTGTGGGACGTCGTCGTGGTGGGAGCAGGGCCGGCGGGGGCGTCGGCGGCCTATGCGGCAGCCGTCGCGGGACGCAGTGTCCTCGTCCTGGAGAAAGCCGAACTGCCCCGGTACAAGACATGTGGCGGCGGCATCATCGGCCCCTCGCGTGACGCGCTCCCGCCCGGGTTCGAACTGCCCTTGAGGGACCGGGTGCACGCGGTGACGTTCTCCCTGGACGGCAAGTTCTCCCGCACCCGCCGCTCGAAGCAGATGCTCTTCGGGCTGATCAACCGCCCCGAGTTCGACCAGCAACTGGTCGAGCACGCGCAGAAGGCGGGCGCCGAGCTGCGCGTCGGCGTCACCGTCGCGCGCGTGGAGCAGCACGGCTCCGCGGTGCCCGACCGGCGGACGGTGGCGGTGGTCCTTCAGGGCGGCGAGACGGTGCTCGCCCGCGCGGTCGTCGGGGCCGACGGCAGCGCGAGCCGCATAGGTGCACATGTCGGCGTGAAGCTCGACCAGGTGGACCTGGGTCTTGAGGCCGAGATCCCGGTGCCGCAGAGCGTCGCCGAGGACTGGGCGGGCCGGGTCCTCATCGACTGGGGCCCGATGCCGGGCAGTTACGGATGGGTGTTCCCCAAGGGCGACACCCTCACCGTCGGTGTCATCTCCGCACGCGGCGAAGGCTCGGCCACCAAGCGGTACTTGGAGGACTTCATCGCCCGCCTCGGCCTCGCGGGCTTCGAGCCGAGCATCTCCTCCGGGCATCTGACGCGCTGCCGGAGCGACGATTCGCCGCTTTCGCGCGGCCGGGTCGTGGTGTGCGGTGACGCGGCGGGGCTGCTCGAACCGTGGACGCGCGAAGGCATCTCCTTCGCGCTGCGCTCGGGGCGGCTCGCGGGGGAGTGGGCGGTGCGGATCGGCGAGGCGCACGACGCGGTCGACGCCCGCCGCCAGGCCCTGAACTACGCGTTCGCCATCAAGGCGGGCCTCGGCGTCGAGATGAGCGTCGGGCGGCGCATGCTCACCGTCTTCGAGCGCCGTCCTGGCGCGCTGCACGCGGCGATCACGGGGTTCCGTCCCGCGTGGAACGCGTTCGCGCGGATCACCCGTGGCTCGACGACGCTCGGCGAGCTGGTGCGGAACCATCCGCTGGCGGGCCGGGCGCTGAGCGCGCTGGACCGGTAGGCCGGGCGGGGCTGGTGGACTGGCTCCGCTCGTGGCAGCCCGGCCTCACTTCGTGAGGGTGACGCGGAAGACGGGGTGGTCGCCCGCGGCCGCCTCGATCTCCGCGTCCGTGGACTTGGCGGTGACGCCCTTGAAGTACTGGTTGACCTCCCAGCCCCACTTCTCCAGATAGCCGCGCAGCAGCGGCAGCTTCTCGGCGTCCGGGACCTCCTCGACGGTGAACGCGCGGACCTTGCGTCCCACGCGCAGCTCACCGCCGCCCGCCACGCGCATGTTGCGCACCCACTGCGAGTGCCCGCGGGCCGAGATCAGGTACTGGGCGCCTTCGTACGTGAACGGGTTGACCGGGATGCGCTGCATCTGCCCGCTCTTGCGCCCCCGTACGGAGAGCTCGGCCGACCCCGCAAGGCTGATTCCGCGCCGCGCCAGCCAGCCGATCACGCTGTTGAGCCGCACGGCGAGCGGGCTGCCCTTGAGGTAGTAGGGGGTGGGGGAGCCGGAGGAGGACGACGCCGAGGGGGAGGAGGAAGACATGGTGACCGCCAGAGTCGGGAGGGATTCCGAGAGCACTGCTCTCGCTTAAGAGCAGTGTGCACGAGATGGGTGCTCCATTTCAAGAGCAGTGCTCTCGAAAGTGTGCGGCGCTCACATCGAGGTGCGCCGATCTCGTTTTGGTGCACCGCTCCGAACGCATGGCACACTGCCCGTATGAGCAGCGCCACCAGCGGGGCCAGGGCCCGCGCCCGAATCGAAGTCACCGCCGCCATCAAGGACGAGGCGCGCAGACAGCTGGCCGCCGACGGCGCCGCCAAGCTCTCGCTGCGCGCCGTCGCCCGCGAGCTCGGCATGGTGTCCTCCGCCCTCTACCGCTACTTCCCCAGCCGCGACGAACTCCTGACCGCGCTCATCATCGACGCCTACGACTCCCTCGGCGCCGCCGCCGAGCAGGCGCACGCCGAGGTCGCGTCGGCCGAACCTGTGCGTCGCTGGACGGTCGTGTGCGAGGCCGTGCGGTCCTGGGCGCTCGCGCATCCGCACGAGTACGCCCTCATCTACGGCTCGCCCGTCCCCGGTTACAGCGCGCCCGCCTCCACGGTCGAAGCCGCCGCCCGCGTCGGGCAGCTGCTCATCGGGATCCTGCGCGACGCCCATCAGAGACGTGGCGTCGCCGTGCGGCCGCTGCCGGGCGGGCTGCGTACCGAGGCCGAGCGGATCGCGGCCGATCTCGCGCCCGATCTGCCGCCGGCGGTGATCACGGCGATGGTCGCGGCGTGGGCCCAGCTGTTCGGGCTCGTGGGCTTCGAGGTGTTCGGGCAGTTCAACCGCGTCGTCGAGGACCGTGCGGTGTTCTTCTCGTACGCGGCCACTCAACTCGCCCACGGAGTCGGGCTGTTGGAGCAGAGCTGAGCCTTCGGTCTCAGAGCCTCGCCCCCGCGGGTGCGGGCCTCGGGTGCCTTCGAGGTACTCCCGCGGGAGTACGCGTGATCGCCCCGTCCGGCTGACGCCCGCCGCCCGCCGCGCGGTTTAGCGTGGCCGACATGGATGAGCAGCGCGAACACAGGCGCGGCGGTCCGCCCCTGCCCTGGGGCGGACCGGCGATGTGGCGGCAGGGGCCGCCGTGGTGGAACCAGCGCGACGAGACGGGGAACGTCAGCAGGCTGCCGTGGCTGACGACCCTGGCGATCACCGTGTTCGTGCAGATCGGCTCGAAGTACGCGGCGGAAGGCCAGCTCGACCGCGAGCCGCTCGACACCTACGCCCGGCTGCTCCTCCTCGCGGGCACGGTCTCGCTCCTGCTGCGCCACCGCCACCCGGTCCCGGTCGCGTACGTCACGGCAGGGACCGCCCTCGTCTACCTCGGGGCCGGGTACGCGTACGGCCCGGTCCTCATCACCGTCGCCGTCGGCTGCTTCGCCGCGGTCGTCGCTGGGCACCGGCGCGCCGCGTGGGGCGCCGTCGCGATGCTGTGGGCCGGGCATCTGCTGGTCGCGCACTGGCTCTACCGGTGGCTGCCGCCGGACGGTGACGGACCGCGGACCTGGGGCGAGGAGACCGTCGTCGCCGTCTGGGTCGTCGCCATCATCGCCGTGTCCGAGCTGGCCCGCGTACGACGCGAGCAGTGGATGAAGGAGCGTGCCGAGCGCGCGCAGGCCGCCAAGCGGCGGGCCGACGAGGAGCGTCTGCGCATGGCCCGCGAGCTGCACGACGTCCTCGCGCACAGCATCTCCGTGATCAACGTCCAGGCGGGCGTCGGCCTCGCGCTCCTCGACTCCGACCCCGAGCAGGCCCGCACCGCCCTGACCACCATCAAGGCCGCGAGCAAGGAGGCCCTTGGGGAGGTCCGTCAGGTACTCGACACGCTCCGAGCACCCGGTGACGCGCCGCGCGCCCCTGCTCCCGGGCTCGACCGGCTGCCCGAGCTCGTGCAGCAGGCCGCCAGTACGGGGCTCACGGTCGACGTCGACACGCAAGGAACCGGCAGGAAGCCGGCGCCCGGCGTCGACCTCGCCGCCTTCCGCATCATCCAGGAGGCCCTCACGAACGTCGTACGCCACTCGGGATCGCGGCACGCGCGCGTGCTTGTGCGGTACGAGGCCGCGGCGCTCACCCTGCGGGTGGACGACGACGGCCCCGCGACCGGCGCGGACGCGGGCGGCAGCGGCAACGGTCTCGCGGGAATGCGGGAGCGCGCCGCGGCCCTGAATGGCACGATCGAGGCGGGCTCGCGCCCGGACGGGGGATTCCGGGTCACCGCCGTACTGCCCACCCGCACGTCACCTCAGGAGGACCAGTGATCCGCGTACTGCTCGCCGATGACCAGTCGTTGGTCAGGGCAGGGTTCAAGGCGCTGCTCGACGCCCAGCGGGACATCGAGGTCGCCGGAGAGGCCGCGGACGGCGAGGAAGCCGTGCGCATGGTGCGGGAACTGCGGCCCGACGTCGTCCTGATGGACATCCGCATGCCGCTGCTCGACGGGCTCGCCGCGACCCGGAAGATCACCGAAGAGCCGGACCTGAACGACGTCAAGGTGGTCATGCTGACCACCTTCGAGCTGGACGAGTACGTCTTCGAGGCGATCCGTTCCGGGGCTTCGGGATTCCTCGTCAAGGACACCGAGCCCGAGGAACTGCTGCGTGCCGTCCGGGCGGTGGTCGACGGCGACGCGTTGCTCTCGCCCGGTGTGACGCGCCGCCTCATCGCCGAGTTCGCGGCCCGCTCCAAGGAACCCACGGGGCCCGAGCCGCTGGGTGAACTCACCGAGCGGGAGCGGGAGGTGATGGCGCTGGTCGGCATCGGCCTGTCGAACGAGGAGATCGCCCGCCGTCTGGTCGTCAGCCCGCTCACCGCGAAGACGCACGTCAGCAGGACCATGGTGAAGCTCGGCGCCCGGGACCGCGCCCAACTGGTCGTCCTGGCCTACGAGTCCGGCCTGGTACGCCCCGGCTGGCTCGGCTGACGCGTCGCGCGCCGGTGGCGTACGAGGATCGTCACCAGGGAGACGACGAAGACGACGGCCCCCGCGATCACGCCGGCCCGGACCAGCGTGCCCTCGCTGGGTGACGTCACGCCGAAGAAGAACGCCGGTGAGGCCACGGCCAGCGCCGTGCAGCCCGCGAAGGACGTGGCGGCGAAGAGCGCGAAGCCGATCTCCACAGTGTCCGCGTCGCGCTCGGCCTGCGTCCTTCGCCCCATCCTCAGAGTGTGCGGTGCGCGCTCCCGGCGGGCAAGCAACCGCGCGCCGGGAGCGGCCTGTTGATCGGTCGGGCAGTCAGTCGCGGGCGGCCACCGGCTCCCTCTCCGCCGCCTCCTGGGGCTGCGACTTCGCGACGACGACCGTCTCCCGCGTACGCCGCGTCCGTACTCCGGTGAGGGTGATGAGCAGCCCCGCGACCGCGATGGCCGTCACCACGATCAGGCCGGGCCGGTAGCTGTCGAGCACGGCCTGCGGCGAGGCGTCGGCTCCGTGGGAGGCCGCGGTGATCACGGCCGTGACGACGGCGAGGAAGATCGCGCCGCCCACCTGGATCGAGGTGTTCAGGAGGCCCGAGACCATGCCCTGCTCGTCGTCGTCCACGCCGTTGGTGGCCTGGATGTTGAGCGAGGGGAAGACCAGGGCGCACGCGAAGCCGAGCAGGATCATGGAGGGCAGCACCATGGACGCGTACGACGGGGTGAGGCTGACGCGCAGGAACAGCACGTACGAGGCGACGAGCAGGACGAAGCCCGCCACGATGACCCGCGGAGTGCCGAACCGGTCGATCACCGAGCCGACCTTCGTGGACGACAGGGCGACCAGAGCGCCCGCGGGCAGGAAGGCGAGCGCGGTCTCCAGGGCGGACCAGCCGAGCAGTGTCTGGAAGTACTGCGTGGCCAGGAACTGGAAGGAGACATAGCCGCCGAAGAACGTCATCGCACCGATCTGCGCCCGGAGTTGGGGCCCTGAGCGCAGGACGCCGAGGCGGATCAGGGGGCTCGCGGTGCGCAGTTCGATGCGTACGAAGACGGCGAGCAGCACGGCCGCGGCGAGGAACGACAGGAGGGTGCGGGCCGAAGCCCAGCCGGCCTCCGGTGCCTCGACGACCGTGAACACGAGGAGCAGCATCGCCGCCGTGCCGGTGACGGCGCCCGGTACGTCGTAGCCGCCGGCGTTCTTCTCGCGGGCGCTGCGCGGGATCAGCTTGAGTCCGGCGATCAGCGCGATGACGGCGATGGGTGCGGGCAGCAGCATCGTCAGGCGCCAGCTGGCCTCGGTGAGCAGTCCGGAGAGGACGAGTCCCATGGAGAAGCCGGTGGCGGCGCAGGTGGTGTAGATGGTGAGCGCGCGGTTGCGGACCGGGCCCTCGGCGAACGTCGTCGTGATGATGGACAGGCCCGCGGGCGCGGTGAACGCGGCGCTCAGGCCCTTGATGAAGCGGCTCGCGATGAGCAGCGGACCCGAGTCGACGAACCCGCCGAGCAGCGAGGCGAGGGCGAAGACGGCGAGTGCGATGAGGAAGACGCGGCGCCGGCCGAGCAGGTCGGCGGCCCGGCCGCCCAGGAGCAGGAGGCCGCCGTAGCCGAGGATGTAGCCGCTGACGACCCACTGGAGGGTCGAGGTGGAGAGGTTCAGTTCCGAGCCGATGGAGGGCAGCGCGACGCCGACCATCGATACGTCGAGTGCGTCGAGGAACATCGCGGCGCAGAGCACGAGGAGAGTGCCCCACAGACGCGGGGACCAGCGCTCCGGGGACGCGGAGGCGGCTGTGAGCGGAGAAGTCATGCGGAGCACAGTACATGCACGTGCATTGACTGCAAGTGCATTTAATTCCGATGCAACGAAGGGGGCTTTTTCTGCTACCGTGCGATGTCATGGCGGCGAAGAAGGCCGAGCAAGGGCTCGTGGACCAATGGCGCGACATCCTCGCGGTGCACGCGCGCACCCTGTGCGAACTCGACAACGCCCTGCGTGAGCACGGCCTCGGGGCGAGCGACTTCGAGGTCCTCGACGTCCTGTCCGAGGGCGCCGCGGCGGACGGCGACTGCGCCTACCGCGTGCAGGACATCGCGGGCCGGGTGCATCTGAGCCAGAGCGCGCTCTCGCGCCTCATCGGCCGTCTGGAGAAGGACGGCCTCGTGGAGCGCGCCATGTGCAGCGAGGACCGGCGCGGGGTGCGCGTCGTGCTCACCGACAGGGGGCGCCGGCTGCACGCGGAGGTGCGGCCGTTGCAGCGTGCGGTCCTTGAGCGGATGCTGGCGGAACCCAGCTCCAAGTAGCCCTCCTCGGGTCTCACACGCCCGACGTCTCGCTCCACAGCGCGCTGAGCGCGCTGTCCCCGCTGACGTGGGGGAACGGCGCGCGATTCCACAGCGCGAGATAGAGGCCCTCCGCTGGCCCCGACACCTCGCAGTCGGCCGGGCCTTCGTCGCCCCGCTCCGTGGCGGGCGGCTCCTGGGACAGGCGAACGGTCCACACGGCGTCCGCCCCGGCGTCCGTCGCCCGCACGCGCAGGACCCGCGGCTCCGGCGTACGCACCCTGCTGCGTGAGCGCGCGTGAAACCCGCGGAGCAACTCGTCGATCCCGTCCGCGGCGAACTCCGTGCCGATCGGCGACGGAGCGCCCCCGCGCGCGGACTCGGCGTCCACGCGGTGGATCGTCGTCTCGTTCGCCTGCCGCCGCGCCCAGAACGCGAGCGGGGACGGCGCGGGCAGGAACGCCCAGCACCGCACGTCGGGCGCGGCGGCCCGCAGCGTGGCGACCAGGTCGGCGTGCGCCTGCCGGTACCAGTCGACCAGCGCGGCACCGTCGAGCTCCGGCGGGTCGCTCAGCGGTCGCGGCGAGGCGTGCTCCTCGGCTACGAACGCCCCGGCCCAGCGGTGCACCGCTCCCGTGTGCCGCAGCAGATCGCGCACCACCCAGCCGGGGCAGGTGGCCACCTCGGCACCCGTCCCGGCCGCATCGGCGGCGCGGGCAAGCAACTTGCCCTCCGCGTCCAGAACTTCAAGGTGCTCGGAGATCTCCATGTGCGGGATTGTGCCCGATGGAGTGCGCTCCAGGGGGGCCGGGGTCCGCTACTCCTCCTGCGCTTCTCTCTCGTCGAGTTGATACAGCTCGGGCACGGAGACCTTGATCGGCTCCTGCGTGGTCCGGGCGATCACGACGACCGCGGGCTCGTTCGGATCCGGGTTCTCCTCCCGGTGCGGGACGAACGGGGGTACGAGGAAGAAGTCACCCGGCTCGGCGGCGAGCCGCACTTCCTCGGTGCCGTCGTGGTAGACGAACACAGGGTGACCGCTGACCACGTAGATGCCCGCCTCCGAGTCTCCGTGATGGTGGTTGTCGGTCGCGCTCAACGGCGGGTTCTCCACTATCCCCATCCAGAGCTTCTTCGAACCGACCGTGCCGCCACTGATGGCGGCGAAGCCGTCCAACTCGCCGCATCCGACGTGGTGGACGCGGTTGTTCAGCGGTGCGTTGTCACCGGAGCCCGGCGCGGTTTTGACGCTGTCGTGGATAGTCATCGTGCAGCCTCTCGGTTTCGATCTCCTTGACGTGGACCAGGCTGCGACACCAACTCCGCCTGCCGCAAACGTTGTTGCGGTTATGGCAAAGAAGTGGGTCTCGTTCGTTAGGGTGGCGGAGAGAGACTGATCCGAGGCCTTCGGCCAGGGGGAAACGGGGAGCCGCTGCGTCATGACCGCCTCTCAGCCGGCGCCCGCGGTGCTGCCCCCAACCCTGCGCGTGTGGCTCGGTCTTACCGCCGCCCTCGCCACGCTGGTGGTGGTCGTGCTCGGGGTCCTGTACGCAGGCCACAGCGAGCCCGGCACGGTGGACAGGTGGGTCATCGAGCCGACGGCGGACAGTGTGCGGCCCCCGTGGCGGCAAGTCGCCCTGGCCACGGACTTCCTGGCGGAGCCCGTGGGGGCGGCGTTGCTGGTCGTCGCCGCCGTGGCGGGCTGTCTGCTGCTGCGTCATCGCCGCGCGGCCGTGCTCGTCGTTGTCGGCGCCGGCCTCACCGTGGCAACGACGACGCTGCTCAAGCACCTCGTGGGACGCACCATCCACGGCGACGGCAACCTGTCCTATCCCAGCGGCCACACCGCCTTCCTCACCGCGCTCGCCCTCGTGGTGGCGCTGCTCGCGACCGGCCGGCTCGGCCTCGGCAGGACGGCGGGCACGCTGCTCGTGCTCGCCGCCGCGCTGGTCGCCGGTGCCGCCATGGGCTGGGCGCAGGTGGCCCTGGGCGCGCACTACCCGACCGACGTCTTCGGCGGCTGGTGCACCGCGCTGGCGGTGACACCGGCGACCGCGTGGCTGGTCGACAAGGCGGCTGACGCCAGGCGGCGGGAGCCCCGCTGACGTCACGTCACGTCACGCCACGCCCGCGCCCCCGCCGCGTCACGCCAAGGGGCGGAACACCGGCTTCACCGGCCGCCCCGCCATCCACGGCGTGGGATCAGCGGCGTCAAGTGCCTTCCGGTACACCGCACATGCCTCGGCCACCACATCGACGGTGCGGTCGATGTCGGCGGCGTCGAGCGCGCTGCTCACCACGAACGACGGGGCGAGCACCCCGCCCGCGAGGAGCCTGCGCAGGAACAGGGTGCGGTACTCCTGCGACGGCTGCCGGTTCTCGTCGAGGGTGGCGTAGACCAGATTGCTGGCCCGGCCCCGGACCACGACGTGCTCGCCGACGCCCATACCCGCCGCGGCCTCGCGGACACCGGAGGCCAACCGCTCGCCGAGAGCGTGCAGTTGCGCCGTGACGCCCTCCTCGGCGTAGGTGGCCTGCACGGCCATCGCGGCGGCCAGGGAGTGCGTTTCGGCACCGTGCGTGGTGGACAGCAGGAACACCCGGTCACCGGAGTGACGAAGCCCGCCCCGCTCCATCAGCGCGCGGCGCCCGGCGAGCGCGGAGACGGCGAATCCGTTGCCCAGCGCCTTGCCGAACGTGGAGAGGTCGGGGGTGACGCCGTACAGGCCCTGGGCTCCCGCCTCGGACCACCGGAAGCCGGTGATCATCTCGTCGAAGACCAGTACGCAGCCGTGCCGGTCGGCCAGCTCGCGGAGGCCCTGGAGGTAGCCGGGAGTGGGGTCTCCCCTGCTCGAACGAAGTTGAGAGCTTGGGGAAGGCTCGGCGTGTCCGGCGGGCTCCAGGATCAGGCAGGCGACCTCGCCCTGGTACCGGGTGAGCAGCTCCTCCGTGGCGGCCAGATCCCCGTAGGGGAAGGACACGGTGAGCTCGGTGGTCGCCGCCGGAACGCCGGCCGACATCGGCGTCGTACCGATGAACCAGTCGTCGACGGAGAAGAACGGATGGTCGGCGCAGATGGCCACCCGCTCGCGCCCGGTGGCGGCGCGGGCGAGGCGTACCGCGGCGGTGGTGGCGTCGGAGCCGTTCTTCGCGAACTTCACCATCTCGGCGGTCGGCACCGTGGACAGGAAGCGTTCCGCGGCATCGACCTCCACGATGGAAGGACGGACGAAGTTGCTGCCGCGGTCGAGCTCCCGCCGCACCGCCTCGATCACGCGGGGGTGGGCGTGGCCCAGGCTGACCGACCGCAGCCCTGACCCGTACTCGATGTAGCGGTTGCCGTCGACGTCCCAGACGTGGGCCCCGCGTCCGTGGCTGATGACCGGGGCCAGGTTCTCGGGGTACTGGTCGTCGCCCTTGGCGTAGGTGTGCGCGCCCCCGGGGACCATGGCGTGCAGCCGCTCGTTCGCCGACCGCGACATGGGCAGGGCGAACTCTTCGGTGTCCACGGTGAGTTCAGCTCTCCTTCTGCTTCAGGGCCTGCGCGAGGCTCGGCGCCTCCCGGTCCCGCTGGGACATCGATGTGGGCGGCAGCGGCCAGGGAATGGCAAGCTCCGGGTCGTCGAAGGCGATCGTCACGTCCTCGGCCGGATCGTGCGGCCGGTCGATCCGGTACGAGGTGTCGGCGGTGTCGGTCAGCGCCTGGAAGCCGTGCGCGCATCCTGCCGGGATGTACAGGCTCGTCTGCGTCTGGCCGGACAGCTCGAAGGTGGCGACGTGGCGGTACGTCGGTGAGTCCGGCCTCAAGTCCACGACAACATCGAAGATCTTCCCGTACGAGCACCGCACCAGCTTGGCCTCGCCCGCGCCGGAGCGCAGGTGCAGGCCGCGCAGCACGCCCCGCACCGAGCGGGACACGCTGTCCTGGAGGAAGGCGTACGGGTCGAGTCCCACCGAGCGGACCACGTCGGCGTCGAAGGTGCGGCAGAAGAAGCCGCGCTCGTCGGCGTACGGGGTCGGCTCGAACAGGTACGCGCCTGCGATCGCCGGGACTTCGGTCGCTTTCATGGAGTCTCCTGCCGGGCGTTCGCCTTGAACAGGGTCGTACTCAAGGCGGTGAACTGGTGGGCGAGTTGCCGCGCGACTTCCTGGTTCCGCTCGGTGAGGATCCGGCGCAACTCCGCCGATCGCTTCTCCAACTCCCGGAACTGTTCGAGGAGTGTGCCGGCGTCGACCTCGCGAGCCGGATGGCAGTACGCGCCGAGGCCCATCCTCGCCATGAGCGCGTCGCTCTTGGCGGCATAGCTGAGTGCGAGGGTGGGCGTGCCGACCTTCAGCGCGCAGATCAGGTTGTGGTAGCGGGTGGCCACCACGGCGTCGGCGGCCGCCGTCTCCTTCATCAGGCCGGCAAGGGAGCCCACTTCGGCGGCCGTGACCAGGGGCGAGTCCACCGCTTCGAGGATCGCGGCGACCACCGTCGCATCGCAGTCGTCGCCGGTGAGCAGGCGGACCTGTCTGCCCTCCTCGACCAGTGCGCGCACGAACCGGGTGGTTCCTTCGAGGTAGCGGCGGTGGATCTCGTCGGCCCTCGCGCGGTCGTCGTCGCCCCCGTGGAAGTCCATGACGCCTACGCAGACCTGGCCGGTCGGTCCTGGCGGCGGCGTCGGCAGGGCGAAGGCGAGGTCCGGGTAGACCTCGTCGCGCGCGGTGTCCACGCCCATCGCCCGCATCGCGTCGCGGGATTGGGCGTCCCGGTACGAGCGGTACGCGGCGAGGCGTGCCGACCAGCGCACCAGGGCCCGGGTCGGACGGTTGCCGATCTCGGCGGCGCCGACGCCGACCAGGGCGACCTGGGTGCGAAGCAGCTTGCCGCTCGCGCAGAGCAGGAACAGCGAGTACGGGAAGCCCCACGGCCGCAGCGGCAGCGTGGCCTCCAGGACGCCCATGCCCGGCACGATCACCACGTCGTGCCGGCGCACCCAGGCCGCGGTACGGACGGCGTCGACGAGTTTGCCCAGGCCCTTCCCCGCGATCGCGCCCGCACGTGACGCGGTCCGGTACTCCCCGCGGTACCAGTGCAGCCGCGTCGCGGGGATCCCGTACCGGGCCTCGACGACCTCGGGACCGCCGCACAGCGCGTCCACGACCGCCTCCGGGTGCTCGGCGCGGAGGTAGCCGAGCACGGCCTCGAGCGACCCGTCGTTGCCGAGGTTGCCGGAGCCGAGCAGGCCGAACACCCCGACGCGGGCCGCGGTCACCCCTGCCTCCCCTCGCGGCCCGCGACGAGGGCGTCGACGGAGACAGTGAGCAGGGCCGGGTCGACCGGGGCGCGGTCCTCGACCCGTTCGCCCGCGCCGGGCCGGACCCGGCTGGTCATCCACGAGGCGAGGTGGCGGTAGCAGGCGCGCCGGTCGGCCGCCGACAACGGCGCCCGCCGGACCGCCGCGACGAAGCCCCAGACGTACTCGGCGAGCAGCCGGGGCGTCGGGTGCAGCGGGCCCGCCCGGCGCGGGTCCAGGTTGACGCACCGGGAGCGCTTGGAGGGGTTCGCCCGCTCGGCGCGGGTGGGGTGGTCGCGGCGGAAGTACAGCAGCTCCGGCACCTGGTGGAAGGGCCCGTGCAGGGTGATCTCGGCGACGAAGGTGCGGTCCGCGTGGTGGTAGCTGTCGTGCGGCTTCACCCGGCGCAGCACGTCGGCCCGCATCACCCCGTAGAAGTCGTCGCCACCGGGCTCGAACAGCAGGCTGCGAAAGCGCTCCGGCGCGCGCGGCGCATCGGTGGCGAGCCCGTACGTGTACGGGACCTTCACCTGTCCGTCGCCGTCGATGACCGCCTGGCCGGAGTGCGCGAGGACCACGTCCGGCCGCTCGTCGAGGGCGTCCACGCAGCGCCGCAGCAGTTCCCGCGCGTACAGGTCGTCGTGCGACGCCCACTTGAACAGTTCGCCGCGGCACTCGGTGAACACGTAGTTGTGGTTCGGCGCGGCGCCGATGTTCCGGGGCAGCCGGATGTACCGGATGCGTGAGTCCCGCGCTGCGTACGTGCGGCAGATGTCCTGGGTTCCGTCGGTCGAGGCGTTGTCCGAGATGACCAGCTCGAAGTCCTCGTAGGTCTGGCCGAGCAGGGCGTCGAGCGCCTCGGCGAGGTACTCCTCGCCGTTGTAGACGGGCAGGCCGATGCTCAGCCGGGGTTGGGCGGTCATGACGTCCTCACTTCGGGGATGGAATCGCGGTGGCGCTCGCGCAGGGCGGACCGCAGCTGCAGCCACCACACGGCCGAGCCGCAGACGGTCGCGGCGGCGACGCCCCAGGCCGAGCCGACCGTGCCGGCCACGGCCGCCCCGCCGAGCCCGCCGCTGACGTAGAAGGTGGAGGCGATGAGCTGGCAGCGCAGGCTGCGCCGGGCCGCGGCGAGCGCGCGCAGGCCGGCCGCGGCGCCCGTGCCGAGTCCCGAGCCCGCGACGCCGAGCGCGGCCGGCACGATGAGCTCCGACGCGGAGCTCCAGACATCGCCGAGCACGAGCTCGCCGGCCCGGTCCGGCACAAGCAGCAGTGCCGCGCCCCAGAGCAGGGCGGCGGCGGCCTGCCCGCCGCCGAGCAGGAGGCAGAACCTGCCGAGCCGGTGCGGGGCCCGCCGCAGCACCCGGGCCGCTTCCGCGACGGTGACCAGCGACAGGCCCATCAGCACGGCGAGGAACGGTCCGAGCAGGAGCTCGGCGCCCCGGATCGCACCCACCGCGCCGACCCCGACGATCGCGCCGAGCCCGTAGGCCCGCAGCTGGCTCGCGCCGCTGAGGCTGACGTTCTCGACCAGGTACCGGTAGCCGAGGTCGCGGTGTTCGCGAAGCCACCCGCGCGCTCGGGTCACCCGGGGCCGGATGCCCGACTGGAGGCAGCCGTACCCCGCGGCCACCGTGGCGGACGCGCCCCAGGCGAGCACGAAGGCCGCCACGCTGCCCACGTGTGCCGCCACGACCATCGCCGGGACGAGCGCGACGCCCCAGACGAGGTCGTTGACGAACGCCTTGCGCCCTGCGCCCGCGGAGAAGAACGCGTACCGCCAGGCGTCCTGGAGCAGCAGCCCCGGCAGCACGACGCCGAGGCACGCGAACGCGGGCCCCACGCGGCCGCCGACCGCGAGACCGGCCACCAGGCAGGCCGCGCCGATGGCGGCGCCGACGCCGAGCGCGGTGCCCGACGACCGGGCCACCGCAGCGCGCCAGGGCGCGTCCGGCACACCGCTGAAGCGCACCACGAGCGGATCGGTCGCAAGGCCGCGGGCGACGTTGAGCACCACGCCGTAGGTCAGCCAGGCGAGGCTGAACACGCCGAACGCGGTCACCCCCAGCGAGCGGGCCACATAGATCCCCACCGCGAAGTTGGTCATGCTGGAGGCCGCCTGGTCGGCGAGCCCCCAGGACAGCCGGCCGGCCATGGCCCGTCTGGCGGTCCGCTTCTCCCCCTCGGTGGTCATCTGGGTCATGCCTTGATCAGCCCTGCGCCGTGCAGGGCGTCGGCCGCGGCGGCGACGGCGCCGAACGGCAGCCCGGACCGCTCGGCGACGTCCAGCAGACCGTGCTCGCCGTCGGACAGGTTGAGCACCCAGAGCATGGCCATCTGGGCCTGCTTGGTGTCGCTGCGGCCCCCGAGCGCGTCGTACAGCCCGCGCCGTCCCAGCTGGGGTTCGCCGTAAGGGCTGAGGTTGACGTACCGCCGGTTGCGGTCAAGGACGGCGAACGCCTCGCGGCAGACCGCGAGGGTGTCCGCCATCGCCTCCGGGGAGACGAAGTCCGGGTTGTCCGCCGAGGTGTGGTACTCGGGGTAGCCGGCGTACGGGGTCCTGCTGAGCGAGCCCACGCCGAGATCGAACCCGGGGGAGCAGTACTGCCGCTCGTCGTAGCCGTACGGAGTGAACTCCGTGACGTGGTGCGGGCGTTCGGACGCTGCAAGGACGTGCCGCATCACCCGGTCGATCTCCGCGTCGCCGCGCTTGCTCTGCTTGTACGTCAGTTGGCCCGAGTCGCCCGCGCAGGCAAGGACAAGGCCGTGCTTGACCTGCTCGATCCGCTCCTGGTTGCGGGCAAGCCAGGTGATCGCCCCGATGGTGCCGGGCGCGAAGATGAACCGGTAGGTGTAGTACGGCGTCGTCTCCGCCAGCGCCCGGGCCAGGAACGTCGCCACCGCGATGCCCGCCAGGTTGTCGTTGGCAAGCGACGGGTGGCAGACGTGACAGGAGACGATCACCTCGTCGGGGACCTGCCCGGGGACCACGTGCTCGGCGTAGGTGAGGTGGCCATCGGCGAGCGTGGAGTCGACACGCACCTCGTAGTCGCCGTCCGGCAGCGCGTCCAAGGTCTCCTGGGCCAGGCAGAACCCCCATTCCGGTTTGTAGTAGCTGGTGCGGTACGGCACCCAACTCGGGTGGTCCGGCAGCGTGTGCAGGTGTTCACGCAGCTCGGACAGCGGCAGGGTCTTCGACACCGGCACGCTGTAGCCGAGCACGTGCAGGCTGGACGCGGCGAAGTCGACGACGCGGTTGCCCGCGGCGTCGGCGACGTACGCGTCCCGGATGTTCCACTCCTGCGGCACCGTCCAGTCGAGCACCTGCGTCCCGGTCGGCACCTCGTGCACCTGCAACGGGACGTACTCGCCGACGATCTCCAGAGTGGCGCGCACACCGTCGCCGGTGATGCTCCGGCAGATCGGGTAGAGCCGCTCCACCAGCGCGTGCATCTGCTCGCCGGCGCTTCTTGTCACACGTGCGGTCATCGGCGCCACCGCAGGGTGTCGTCGACCGTGCCGGACTCGGACGCCGCGCGCAGCACGGCGAGGCGGGTGAAGCGTCGCTCGAAGTCCTCGCGGGTCAGGCCGAACTGTCGGTAGGCGTCGGCGAGTTCGAGCGCGCCTTGCTTGACCGTCCACTCGCAGTCGAAGCCGGGAATCGCGGCGCGGAACCGGGAGAAGTCCACCCGGTACGAGCGCGGGTCGGCGCCGGTCTCGCCGGTGATCACCACCTTCGAGCCGGACACCGCCGCGGCGACCTGCTCGGCGATCTCGGCCACCGTGACGTTGTTGATCTCGCTGCCGATGTTGAACGCCCGGTCGTGCACCGCTTCTTGGGGCGCGGTCAGCGCGGCAGCGAAGGCCCGTGCGATGTCGGCCGCGTGTACCAGTGGGCGCCAGGGGGTGCCGTCGGAGAGCACCAACACCTCGCCGGACAACAGCGCGTGGCCCACCAGGTTGTTCAGCACGATGTCGGCGCGCAGCCGGGGTGAGAAGCCGAAGGCGGTGGCGTTGCGCATGAACACCGGGCTGAAGTCGCCGTCGGCCAGCGCGTGCAGGTCGTCCTCCACCCGCACCTTGGACTCCGCGTACGGCGTCACCGGGCGCAGCGGGGCGTCCTCGGTCACCAGGTCGCCACCGCCCGCGGCGCCGTACACCGAGCAGGTCGACGCGTACAGGAAGCGCCGCACTCCGGCCTCGCGGGCGAGCCGGGCAAGGCGTACGGACGCATGGTGGTTGATGTCGTAGGTGAGCTCCGGCGCAAGCGATCCCAGCGGGTCGTTGGACAGCGCGGCCAGGTGGATCACGGCGTCCACCCCGGCCATGTGTTCGGCCGTGACGTCGCGCAGGTCCACCTGGTGTCCGGACGGGTCCGCGGGCGGCGGGCCGAGCACGCAGTCGGCGAACAGGCCGGCGTCAAGACCGACGACTTCGTGTCCGGCGGCCGCGAGGACCGGGGCCATCACGGTGCCCAGGTACCCCTGGTGTCCGGTGAGCAGTACGCGCAAGGTTCATTCCCCCAGATCGAAAGTGCCGAGATTGAGCGTGAGTTTCGTGGCGGCGAACGCCTCGGCGTAGCGCGCGTGGCATTCGATGCCGCGGATCCGCGCGAGACCGAGGAAGGCCTCCCGGTCGTACCAAGGGCGGTGCCGCTGCGAGGGGTAGTGCTCCTGCAGCAGCCGCACCTTCCGCTCGGCGATCTCCGGCGCCAGCGGCTGGTACGCCGACGGGCGGCCGAGATCGCCGTCCCACTTGACGATCTCGTAGCCGAGCACGAGGTGATCGCGGAACGCGGTGGGTATGAGCCGCGCCAGGCCGCGGTGGTCCTGGTGCGCGTCGTCCGTGCGCGGGGCCAGGATCAGATCCGGCTCGGTCTGCCCGCGCAGCTCCTCGACCGCGGCCTTGGCCTCGTCCCAGTGCACGGGCATCCGGCCGTCCGGCAGCTTGAGCACGGTCAGGCGCAGGTCGGCGCCCGGGCAGAAGGCTTCGAGCGCGGCCCGCTCCTCCTGCTCACGCTCGCTGCCACCGCCGGAGAGCACGAGCGCGTCGACGCGGATACCCGGCCGCGCGAGGCACAGCATGAGGAGCGTGCCGCCGGCGCCGATGGCGATGTCGTCGCAGTGCGCGCCGACCGCGACGATCCGGTTCAGGGGCCCGGCCCCGAGCCCGATCACGCGGACCCCACCGCGGCGCGGTCCCGCTCCCACACAGCCCACGGGCGGTCGCCCCGCGCGTGCGCCTCGTCGAGCGCTGCCCGCTCCTTGACGGTGTCGGTCGGCTTCCAGAAGCCGCGGTGCTGGTGCGCCACGAGGCGGCCCTGCTTGGCCAGTTGGGCGCATCCGTCGGCGACCAGATCCCCGTTCTCCGGGATGTGGTCGAAGACCTCCTGGCGGAGCACGAAGTAGCCGCCGTTCTCCCACATCGGCAGTTCGCTGACCGGGGTGATGCCCCCCACCAGGCCGTCCTCGCCCAGGTCCACGCAGTGGAACGAGGACTGCGGCGGCACCACCATCATCGACGCACCCGCGTCGCGCCGGGCGAACTTCTCGATCATCTCCGGCAGCGGGGCGTCGGTGAGCACGTCGGCGTAGTTGGCGAGGAACATCTCGTCGCCGTCCAGGTGGTGCCGCACCCGGCGCAGCCGCTCCCCGATCGGTGACTCGATGCCGGTCTGCGCGAACGTGATCGTCCAGTCGGAGATGTCGGTGGAGAGCAGCTCGGTCCGCCCGCCCCGCAGCACGAAGTCGTTGGACGTCGTCTCCTCGTAGTTGAGGAAGAAGTTCTTGATGTGGTGGGCCCCGTAGCCGAGGCACAGGATGAACTCCGTGTGCCCGAAGTGCGCGTAGTAGCGCATGACGTGCCAGATCAGCGGCCGCGGGCCGACCATCGCCATCGGCTTGGGCACATCGTCAGCGGCGCCGCTGCGCATCCGCATCCCGTAACCGCCGCAGAACAGTACGACCTTCATGATGTGCCCTCGACAATGCTCAGTTCCGGGATGGGAAAGACAAGGCGGCCGCCCCAGTCGTGCACGAAGGACAGCTGCTCGACCAGCTCGTCCCGCAGGTTCCACGGCAGGACGAGGACGTAGTCCGGCCTGTCGGCGGCTATCTGCTCGGGCGGCAGGATCGGGATGCGGGTGCCCGGGGTGAACCTGCCGTGCTTGTAGGGGTTCCGGTCGACCGTGTACGGGAGCAGGTCGGGCCGGATGCCGCAGTGGTTGAGCAGGGTGTTGCCCTTGCCCGGGGCGCCGTAGCCGACGACCGTCTCGCCGCGCTCGGCCGCTGTGATGAGGAACTTGAGGAGCTCCCGGCGCACCTTGGCCACCCGGGCGGAGAACTCGGTGTACCCGGACAGCTCCTGCAGCCCGGCGGCCTTCTCCCGGGCCAGCACGTCGGCCACCCGCTGTGCCGGCTCACCGGCCATCTCGGTGGGCCGGGCCCACAGCCTGATGGAGCCGCCGTGCGTGGGCAGCAACTCGACGTCCACGAGCGTGAGTCCGCCGCCGGCCAGAGCGCGGATCGCGGACGCCACCGTGTAGTACTGGAAGTGCTCGTGGTAGATCGTGTCGTACTGGTTCTCCTCGATCAGGGTCAGCAGGTGCTGCACCTCGATGGAGACCCAGCCGTCGTCGGCCACCAGGGCGCGCAGCCCCTGGGTGAACCCGACGACGTCGGGGATGTGCGCGTACACGTTGTTGGCCACGACCAGGTCCGCCGGGCCGTGCTCGGCGCGGACGGCCGAGCCGGTGTCCGGGCTCAGGAACTCCGTGAGCGTGGGCACACCCGCGTCCCGCGCCGCGGCACCGACGTTCACCGACGGCTCGATGCCGAGGCAGCGGATCCCCCGGTCCACCACGTGCCGTAGCAGGTATCCGTCGTTGCTCGCGACCTCGACCACGAAGGCTTCTTTTTCCGAGGGTCCGAGACCCACCCGCTCTACGGCGTCGGCGACGAACGTACGCGCGTGCTCCACCCAGGAGGTCGAGAAGGAGGAGAAGTACGCGTACTCGCTGAACGTCTCCTCCGGCGTGATCAGCGGCGGTATCTGCGCGAGCCAGCAGTCCGTGCAGACCCGCAGGTGCAGCGGGTACGCGGGCTCCGCCCGGTCCAGTTGGTCCGCGGCGAGAAAGCTCTCACATGGCGGCGTCGCCCCGAGGTCGACGACGCTCGCCATCGATTCCGAGCCGCAGAGTCGGCATCGTGTCATCTACTGTCCCCCCATAATTCCGTCCGACCCGCGATCGCGGTGCGGTACCCCTCCACCAGGCGCTCAAGGCCGACGGCCGGGCTGAAGCCCTGCTCGTAACGGCGCCGGGCCGCCCGGCCCATCTCCTGGTTGCGGGCCTGCTCGGCCGCGATCCGGCGTATGCGCTCCGCGAGCGAGGCTGCCTCGCCCGGCCGGTGAAGCAGCCCGGTCACGCCGTCCTCGACGAGTTCGACGAAGGCGCCGTGACCGGCGGCGACGGTCGGAACCCCGGCCGCCATCGCCTCCACGACCACCAGGCCGAACGCCTCAAGCCACGTCGAGGGAGCCACCACCGCGACCGAGCGCGCGATGGCCTTGCGGCACTCCGCCGCGTCGTACAGACCGACGTAGCGCACGTCGTCCCGGCCCGCGGCCCAGGCGGTCACCTCTTGCTCGAGCGGCCCCGTGCCGGCGATCACGAGCGGCACGCCCACACCGCCGTCGGCGGCTATCTCGTCCCACGCGGCCATGAGCAGCCGCACGCCCTTGGCCTCCGCGAGCCGGCCGAGATAGAGCAGATGCTCACCGGCGCCTTCACGGCGGGTGTCCGGTTCGGGCACGAAGTTGTGCTTCACCACCAGGCGTTCGGCCGGCATGCCGGACCGCACCAGGACGTCGCGCTGCGCCGCGGAGATGCAGAAGAACCGCTCCACCCCGGACCACCACCGGCGCCGGTTGACGAGAAGGCTGACCGCGAGCGGCACCGTCGCGAGCCGGGAGTTCCGGTAGCAGCCGTGCCGGACGGCGGGCAGCGGCGCCGCAGCCCCGACGCACTCGGTGCACGGCCGGCCGTCCCGCTGCAGCGTGCCGGGCGGGCAGACCTGGGTGTAGTTGTGCAGCGTGGCGACGGCGGGCACACCGGCGTCGGCGCAGGCGGCAAGCACCGCGGGGGAGAGGAGCGGGAAGACGTTGTGGACGTGCACCACGTCCGGCCGCTCGGCGCGGAGCCGGGCGGCGAGCTCCTTGCGGACCGCCGGGTTCCACGGCACGAGGAGCGCCACCGCGGCCTTGGCGGGCAGGGACCGGGCGGCGATGTCGTCGCTGCGCCGCTCGAACACCTCGACCCGGTGGCCGGCCGCGCGCAGCAGCTCCACCTCCTGGTCGACGACCTTGTTCTCGCCGCTCGGCTGCGCCGAGGCGTAGCGGTTGTGCACCACGAGGACGTGCATGCTCAACTCACCTCCGTATTCCGGGCCCATCGCGGCACACGTCGCGGGGCACGTCGTCGCGGGACCGCGGGCGCCGGCAGGTGCGAGGCCGCCGCAGGCGCCGCGAGGAGCGAGGCGGCCAGGGCCAGATGCAGCAGATAGGGCGAGGCGTCGCCGAGACCGGCCTCGGTGTACGACGCGATCGCGCAGTAGCTGATCAGGAAGATCGCGCAGGCCCTCGACAGGGACGGCGGCCGCAGCAACGCGACGCCGGCGAGCACGATGATGACCGTCGCCACCAACGCGATGCCGATCAGGCCCTGTTCGTGGTAAACGGCAAGCCAGCTGTTGTCGATCGGAAGCCCGCCGAACGACTTGTCGCCCAGGCCCGTGCCGAACACCTTCTCCGCGGTGGTGCGGGGCGCGGCGAGCAGGGCGTCCCAGACCTTGGCCCGACCGGTGAGACTGCTGAGGTTCTCCTCGTCCTGTCCGCGCAGGAACCAGACCTGCAGCGCGGAGCTGAACCCCACCGCGGCCACCGCGGCGCACAGCACCGCCCAGGTGAAGAACCGCCGGGCGGCGGCGCTGGTCAGTATGAGTGAGCCGATCGCCAGCGCAAGGCCGACGAACAGGCCGAGCGTGGCCGTACGGGTATGGGTCAGCACGAGCAGGACGAGCGACGGCACGATGACCACCGCCGCGCTTGCCCTGTCGGTCCTGCGGCCCAGTACGAGCAGCACGGTGAGCCCGATGATCACCGCGGCGTACTGACCGATCTGCGGTGGGGTGAGCGGCCACAACGCGCCGACAAGGCGCCCGCCGTAGAGCTCGGGCATGGCCGCGCCCGGTGAGATGACCAGGCCTGCGGCCACCGACCCGAGCACCGCGAAGTACATCCGGATGTGGTGCCTGACGAACGTCAGGCTGCCGTCCCACCAGCGGCCGAGCAGCCACAGCGTGCCGACGAAGAGAGCGAGCCGGGCGCAGCGGAACAGCGCGCCGAGCCCGGACTCCAGGTCCGCGCTCGCGATCACGCTCGGCACGAGCAGCAGGGTGAGCAGGAACACGAAGGCGCTGGCTCGGATGCGCAGCCGGAGATTGACCGCGAGCGCCAGCGCGAACGCGGCGACCAGCGCGCCCATGGTGACCATCTGGATGAGGGAGCGGGGCAGCGGGACGATGGTCTGCGCCCCGGCGGAGCCGAGAGTGTTGAGGATCAGCAGCCCCCAGACCGTCCCGATGACCTTCGGCGTGCGGTCCGTGATCTTCGGCGTGTGGTCCGCGTGCTCCGTGTGGTCCGCGTGCTTCGTGTGGTCCAGGCTCATCTCAACCACCGACCCGCGCGCGGAAGGTGCTGCCCGCGTCCTGCCGGTACGGCGTGCCCTGCCACTGCCCGAAGTCGAGCTGTCCGCTCGGGTCGTGGGCGATGAAGCTCCATGGCCCGCGATAGACGTTGTCGTGCCAGCGGTTGTTCTGCTTCCCGGTGATCGCCTCGGACACGCGCTCGCCCTTGTACGGCGACCAGTCCGGATAGGTGCCGTAGTTGGCGAGGACCGCCATCCGGCCGCACTTCGCCGCGCACTTGACGACGGACGGGTCGAGCACGAAGCGGTTGTGGTGGATGTCCACCCGCTGGGTCTTCCACCGGCAGTCGGCGTAGAGCGGTGCCTTCGCGATCGCCGGCTTCGCGCAGCGGTCGGTGTTCTTCACCAGCAACGTGCAGTCACCGGACGAGGTGTTGGCCGGGCTGTTGCAGAACCGGTCGGCGTTCTCCCACAGGGTGATCCCGGACCAGTTGTTCTCCAGGAGGTTCCGGTCGATCTCGATCTTGTCGGTGCGAGCCCGGACCCGTGGTTCGCCACCGGACTCGGACAGGTAGATGGTCGCGAACGGGAAGTTGTCGCCGCGGTCGGCGTACCTGCGGCCCTCGACCCAGTTGTTCTTCCTGACCGTGTTCTTCCGGATGACCGCGTTGTAGCTGGTCTCGTAGATCAGCGCGGCACCGTCGTTGGCCTCGAGCACGTTGTTCTCGATGCGGAAGTCGTTGTTGTTGGTGTCCGCCCACAGCCCGGTTCCGCGGTTGTCGTGCACCCAATTGCCGCGCACGTCGGCGCCGTTGACCGCCCAGAACTTGATGCCTCCGGTGCAGCCGCAGCCCTCCCGCTTCCGCTCCCAGTCGTCGGTGTTGTTGCCCACGATCTCGTTGCCCTCGACCACCAGGCCGGTGATACGGCCCCCGGCCTTGTACGCGTTCATGCCGTACTGACCGTTGTCGCGCAGGCAGCTGGCGCGGACCCGCTGGCGGGCACCGGCCATCAGCCCGGCACCGGAGTTGTTCTGGATCGTCGCGTGCTCGATCACCCATCCGTCGGCCGAGTCGTGGTTGACCACGCCCTCGTCCGGCGGCGCCACGAAACGCTGCACGGTCAGGTGGCGGATGGTGACGTCGCGGGCGCTGCCGCCGAACGCGTACTGGTTGGTCTTCCGGCCGTCGAACACCGCGCCCGGCGCGCCGAGGTAGCGGTTCCCCTTCTTGGGGATGACCTGGGCGTAGCGGTCCGGATCGAGCCTGTGCTTGCCCGGTCGGAGCCAGAACGTGGTGTTCGGGGGGCTGCTCTTGGTCTTCGCGGCCAGGTCACCGACCACGGCGGGATCGACCGTCACCGCCCCCTTGGGCGCCTTCGCGGGGCCGGGCGCGGGTTTGGCGCACACGCGGGCCACGGAGGTGGAAGGCGCGCCGGAGGCCGACGGCGCACCGGTCGGCTTCGCCTGGGCGTCCGGCGTGCTCGTACAGCCGGTCGCCGCGAGCAGGGCCAGCGCCAGCGGTGCCGCCGGCAACGTCAGGCGCCGCCACTTGATCCCCACGTGTCCTCCTCTCCTAGCCACGGAACTTGAGCACGGTGGTGAGCTCCCCCGACAGCGCCGTGCCGTCGGCGAAGCCGGTGCCGACCAGCGTGGTGGCGGGTTCCTTGCGTCCGAAGCCCGCGGAGTACCAGCCCAGCGGTGGCTCGGTCTCGCCGCGGTGCGCCTGCCAGGACAGCTGCCCTGGCAGGTCGAGCACCGCGGAGCGCTCCTCGCCGTCCCGGGTCCAGGTGAGCAGCGCCCAGTTCCCCACCAGGTCCGCGGCGATCGCCGGGCCGAGGTGGAACGCCAGGCGCACGGTCCGGTGCGGGCCGCGCACCTCGTCGACCACCCGCAGCTCCTGGCTCGCGGCGGTCAGCTCCACCCGGCGGCGGTGCACGGAGCGCTGGTAACCGTCGTGCTCGGCGCACCAGCGGGCCGTGCCCCCGTGGGAGGCGCCGGATGCGTCCGCGACCAGGACGCGGCTGCGGGCATGCCGGGTCCACAGGAACGGGCCGCCGGAGACCGACTGGTCACCGCCGTCCAGCTGCAGGGTGTTGTGGCCGAGGGTCGACCGGAAGTACTGCCGCCACGCGGGCTGCCCGTGGTAGCAGAACGTCCCCGGGTCGGCGAGCACGTCGACCCCGTCGTGCCGGACCTCCACGGACAGCGCGTCCGCGTGGGCGTGCGCGGCGATGGACAGGAAGCCGTGCGGCCCGCCGTCGCAGCGGCACCAGATCTCCTCCGCCGGATCGCGCAGGATGGTCATGCCCGCGTCGGCGAAGTGGCCTGGCCTGCTTGCCGGGCGGGTCACGGCCGGTGCGGACGCACTTTTCGCGTACGGCTGGATGAGCGCGGCAAGGAGCGGGGTGCGCACGTCGGTTCCGGTCACCGCCGGCCACCAGGCGAGCCGGCCGAACACGGCGTCCCCGGTGGACAGGAGCGAGGCCCAGCGGTCGGTGCCCGCGCCGTCCACGATCAGACCGTGCCCGTCGTCCGCGTCCCCCTGACGCGGGGGCCGCAGGTGACTGTCCACGACGGCCGCGAGCGCGTCGGTCATGCGCAGCAGCACGAGGCGGACCGACGCGGGAACCGGCACGCGGGCGGCGTCCGCCTCGGCCACCGCGGCCAGGCCGAGCTCAAGGACGAGTCCGTGATACTCGGTGGCCAACTCGCGGTTGAGCCCGGAGTCGAAGGTGTTGCCGCGCAGCTGCCGGTCGAGCGACCGCAGGGCGCCGGCTCGCCAACGCGCCGACGAGGGGAACCACCCGAAGGCGCAGGCCGCGGCGAACTGCCCGGCGGCCTCGGCGATGACGTGGTTGTTCGCCGAAGAGCCCCGGCTGGGGAAGGCGGCAAGCCAGCGCTGGTGGTGCCAGATCTGGTTCAGCGCCACCGGGTTGCCCTCGAAGAGGCCGGCCGCGCCCTGCCAGCCGTCGAGCAGCCGCCGTACCCATACCCAGGAAAGCAGCCGGATCCCCAGCTCGATGCCGCTGATCCAGTGCACCCCGCGCAGCGGCGGGTTGGCCGCCCACCACAACCGCAGGTGCTCGGCCACGCGTTCGGCGTACCGCTCGTTCCCGGTGATCGCGTAGGCAGCGGCGAGCACGGTGAGGTACTGGTGCCGGGACAGCTCCCAGATCTGCTTGATGTCGCCGACCGCTTCCTCGTTGCGGTACGGCACGTCGAAGGCGTAGCCCCACGGAGCCCGGCGCCCGGTCTTCGGGTCGTACCACCAGTCCGGGTCGGCCAGGTCGTCGCGGTCGACGCCGAAGTACTCGGCGTGCCCGGCCATCAGCCGGTCCGCTTCGGCGACGAGACGTTTCGCGGCGTCCGGTGGCACCGCGGCGATCGTCCCTGCGGGCAGTACCGCGGTGAACCGGGCGCCGGTCACGCTCGGACACTCCGGCCGCGCCGACCGCCATTGCCGCCTGCGCAGCGCGTCGCCCAGCCGGCCGCCGACCTCCCGCGGTCCCATCCGGGACAGCCGCCGCAGGTACCAGACGGCGCTCATGGTCATCACGCCCTCGCCAGCGTCACCGGCACGCCGCCGGCCAGGCCGGTCTGCACGGCGAGGGTGGCCGCCGTGGTGGCGACGAGCGACTCCAGCGGCACCGGCATCGGCCCTCCGCTCCGCACGGCCTTGATGAACGCGGCCAGCTCGGCGTTCTGGCCCTTGTCCCGGGCCTTGGGCAGCCGTGAACTGACCCACCGCTTGCCGCGGCCGTCGTAGACAGAGGCACGCACGAAGTCGTCGAGCCGCAGCGCACGGCCGTCCGCGACCAGGTCGAGGGTCTCCTTGGGAAAGCCGGCCGGGCCGGTGGTGACATAGCTGATGGTGGCAGTGGATCCGTCCGGGTAGCGCAGCACGACCTGGAGGTCTTCGTTGCCGGACGTGGCGACCGCGTACACCGATTCCGGGTCGGCGTCGAGCAGCCAGCTCGCCGTGTCGATGAAGTGCCCGCCCTCGCCGGCGAACCGCGAGCCCTCGGTGCCCTGTTGGAGGTACCAGCTGCCGTGCTGCAGGCGGCCCGCGTTGACCAGGTAGCGGAGGTTCGCAGGGCCGCTCCGGGTGCCGAACCGCTTCCTGGCCTCCTGGAGCAGCGGCGCGAACCGGCGGTTGAAGCCCACTTGCAGCCGGTCGTTGCCGGACTCCTCCACCGCCGCGAGCACGCCGGCCAGGTCGTCCTCGGTGAGGGCCAGGGGCTTCTCCACGAACACCGCCTTGCCCGCGAGGAGTGCCCTGCGGGTCAGTTCGGCGTGCGAGCTGTGCCGGGTGACCACGAACACCGCGTCGATGGACTTGTCGCCGAGCACGGCGTCGAGATCGGTGGTCGCGTCGGCGAAACCGAACTTCCGCTGCGCGTTGGCCGCCGACAGCGCCGTCGTGGTGACGACTGTCGACAACTCGACGCTGTCGCGCTGTGCCAGGTGCGGCAGCAGCATCGACGTCGCGTAGTTTCCCGCGCCGACGAACGCGAGCCGTACGGGCGCCTTGGCGGCCCGAGCCGGACCCCGCTTCATGTTTCTGGTGGACACAGCCACCGCGGGCACGGCCACCTGCGGGGCCTCCGTGTGCCCGGCTTCCCCCGCGTGCTCGGGGTACCGGAACAGCACGGCCACGGCCTTCAAGTCGCCGTCCTTCAGGCGCTGGTACGTCTCGACGGCGTCATCGAAGTCGGCGATGTGGGAGATCAAGGGCTCCACGTCGACGCGGTCGCGGGCCAGGAGATCGAGGAAGCACGCCAGGTTGCGGCGCTCCGTCCAGCGCACATAGCCGATCGGGTAGTCGCGCCCCTCCAGTTCGTACGCCGGGTCGTAGCGCCCGGGGCCGTAGCTGCGGGAGAACCGGACGTCGAGCTCCTTCTCGTAGTACGCGTTCCACGGCAGGTCCAGGCGGCACTTGCCGATGTCGACGACCCGGCCGCGGTCCCGGCAGAGCCGGGCGGCCAGCTCGACGGGCTGGTTGCTGCCGCCGCCTGCGGCCAGGTACACCTGATCCACGCCGTGGCCGTCCGTGAGCTCGGCGACGGCGGTCTCCACGGCCGTGGACGCCGGATCACCGCAGGCCACCGCGCCCAGGCGTTCGGCGAGCTCGCAGCGCGCCGCGTCGGGGTCGGCCCCGACGACGCGGACTCCCGAGGCGGTGAGGAGCTGCACCACCAGCTGCCCGATCAGGCCGAGGCCGATGACAAGGGCCACTTCGCCGAGCTGCGGCTCACCTTGGCGGACGCCCTGCATCGCGATCGAGCCGACGGTGCCGAAGGCCGCGTGCCGTGGCGCGAGGCCGTCCGGCACCGGGACGTAGAGGTTCTTCGGCACCCAGTTCAGCTCGGCGTGCAGCGCGTGCTCGTTGCCGGCGCAGGCCACGACGTCGCCGACCTTCACGTCGTCGATCCCGGCGCCGACCTGCTCGACCACCCCGCACAGCGAGTAGCCGAGCGGCGTGTAGGAGTCCAGCTTGCCCATCACCTTGCGGTACGTGGCGGGCACCCCGTTGGTGGCCACGCTCTGCATGACCTTGGCGACCTGGTCCGGCCGGGAGCGGGCCTTGCCCACCATCGACATGCCGGCTTCGGAGACCTTCATGAGCTCGGTTCCGGTGGATATCAGCGAGTAGGCGCTCCGGACAAGCACACCGCCCGGCTTGCACCCCGGCACCGGCACGTCGAGCAGCGCCAGTTCGCCGCTCTTGTAGTTCTGCACAACCTGTTTCACCCGAGCTCCTCTTGTTTCCACTCCGTCAAGCCGCCCGGCTCTGGCCGGAGCCAGAGGTCGCGCCGCGATACCAGTACTCGAGGGTCAGCACATGCCACAGATGCTTGGAGAAGTCCCGGTGCCCCGCGGCGTCCTCGGCGACCATCCGGGCCAGCGCGTCGCGGCGCAGGATCCCGGAGTTGACGAGCACGCCGTCGTTCACCACCTCGCGTACCAGCGGCGCCAGGTCCCGGCTCATCCAGGCGCGCAGCGGGGCGCTGAACAGGCCCTTGGGCCGGTACACGATCTCCCGGGGCAGGACCGAAGTGGCCGCCTCCTTGAGGGCGGCCTTGCCCTGCCGTCCGGCGATCTTGCGATCGCCGGGCACGGCGAACGCCGCCTTGACCACCTCGACGTCCACGTACGGCACGCGCACCTCCGTCGACGCGGCCATGCTCGACCGGTCCGTGTACGCGAGGTTCAGGCCCGGCAGGAACATCCGGGCGTCGCCCAGGCACATGCGGTTGACGAAGTCGTCCAGGTCGTTGTCCTCGTAGATGTCCGCGTGCTCGGTCAGCACGTCGTCGACCGTCCCGGCCAAGTCCGGGTTGACCAGGGCGAGCAGCTCGTCCTGGTCGTACATGGTGTAGCTGCGCCGGAACGCGGTCTCCTCCGGCAGATCGGCGAAGGACAGGAACCGCTTCGCGAAGCGCACCGACCGGTACCCCCGGCGGGCCGTGGCGACCGGCAGCCGGTCCACGGCCCTTGACAGGCCGCGCCGCAGGGGCCGCGGGACGCGCTGGTAGCGCAGTGCGAGCAGGTTGGCCAGGTGCTTGCGGTATCCGGCGAACAGCTCGTCGGCACCCATCCCCGAGAGCATCACCTTGACCCCGGCCTCCCGGGCGGCCTCGCAGATCAGGAACGTGTTGATCGCGGCGGGGTCGCCGATCGGCTCGTCCAGGTGGTACGTCATCTTCGGCAGCATGTCGAGGACGTTCGGGGCGATCTCGATCTCGTGCAGATCGACGCCGAACCGCTCGGCCACTTGCCGGGCGTAGCGCAGGTCGTCCGGCATCGCCTCGAACTTGGCGTCCTCGGCGCGGAACCCGATCGTGTAGGCGGAGATCCCGGGTTGGTGGCGGGCCGCGAGCGCGGTCAGCCAGCTGGAGTCGAGTCCGCCGGAGAGGAAGGTCGCAACGGGTACGTCGGAGAGCATGTGCTGCCGGGTCGATTCCTCGACGATGGCGGCCAAGTCCGGCTGCTCGCCGCTGCGCGCCCGCTCCTGGCCCTCGGCGGCGACGTCCTTCAGGTTCCAGTACCGGCCGCGCTCCACCCGGCCGTCGGGCCGGCACCTGAGCCAGCTCCCCGGCGGCAGCTTCTCCGCCTCACGGAACGCGCACCGCGAGTCCGGCACCCAGTAGTACAGGAGCGAGGCCACCAGCGCCCCGTGGTCCACCTGCAGCGACCCGCCGGTCACGGCGGCGAGCGCCTTGAGCTCGGAGGCGAACACCAGGCCCTCGCCGCGCCGGAGCAGGAACAGCGGCTTGATGCCCAACTGGTCGCGGGCGAGCACCAGTTCACCGGTCCGCTCGTCGAAGATCCCGAACGCGAACATGCCGCGCAACCGGGGCAGGCAGTCCGTGCCCCAGCGCCGCCAGGCCTCGAGGAGCACCTCGGTGTCGGACGTACCGCGAAAGCGCACCCCGGCGGCCGTCAACTCGGCCCGCAGTTCGGGCGCGTTGTAGAGCTCGCCGTTGTACGTGAGAGAGAGGCCGTCCGAGACCATCGGCTGGGCGCCGGTCTCGGACAGGTCGATGATGGCCAACCGGCGGTGCCCGAGGTGCACTTCGCCGTCACCGGCACGGTGGCCGTACCGGCCCGCCCCGTCCGGACCGCGGTGGGCGAGGGTGTCGGTGAGCCGGTCGGTCACGGCCTTCCCGTCCGGCCATCGATAGGTACCTGCGATGCCACACACTTCTTAGCGCGCCTCCTGGTCGGTGTCCGGGACTCGTACGGCCCGTGACGGCCGTTCCGTCCGCAGCTGGCCCATCTCGTTCTGCCGGGCGAAGCGCTCGCTGTGACCCCGCAGCGCGATGTGCAGCCCGTCCCACAGCGTGCCGTCGGTCCGGTCACGCGGATCGGGGTCGATCAGCACCACACCGATCACCGGAATGCGCTGGTCCGCGAGCTGCCGCGCCACGGTGTGCAGCCAGCCGGCGCTGCCGTGCCCGGCACGCACGACGAGCACGGTCTGTCCTCCGAGGTACTGGAGGTCGGTCCACGCCGTGCCGGGCGCGACCGAGCCGACGCCGAGCCGGCGCTCCCGGCGCTCCACGGCCGCGGCACGCTCGCCGCTGACCACGGCCGGGTCGCCCGGCTTCCGGCGGCTGTCGGCGAGCTGCGGTCCTGGCAGACCGTCGACGATGACCACCGGCCCTTCCGCCGCCAGCGCCCTGGCGACGTCCAGGGCGATCACGCTCGTGCCGCGCGCACAGCCCAGTTCGAGCAGCGACACCGGTTCCGCGCAGCCGCGCACGGTGCGGGCCAGGGTCGTGGTGAGCCGTTCGCGTGCCGCCCGGCTCCGTCGCCGCCGCCACGGCCCGGCCCGCCAACGGGGCACAGGGCGCAGCTCCGCGATGACCGAGGCGCCCAGGTGCGCCGCGATCTCCCGGCGCAGCACGGGTCGGCCCGCCACCACGGCGCCGACCGCGGCCACCGCGAGTCCGAGGACGAGCCCGAGGAGCAGCCCGATCGCGGCGTTGGTCACAGCGGCCTTGGGCAGGGAGTGCCGCACCGCGCGAGGCGCGTCCACGATCTGCGTGCCGGCGACGATCTGGGGCGTGCCGGTGCGCGCCTCCGCCGCGCGCTGGTCGAAATCGGCGATCCGCGAGTTGAGCTCGGCCCGGCGTGCGAAGAGCGACTCGACGCTCGCCGACGACTTCGGGTCGCTCTCCGGCGATCGGTCCCCGATCTCCTTGTTGACCTCGGCGAGTTCGTCCCGCATGCGGTCACGCTGGTCGATCAGGGCCTTGGACTTGGCTTTCGCGGTCTCCCGCATCCGCCTCACATGGTCATCGACGAACGCGTCGGCCAGGGCCTTGGCCCGGGCCACCGCATCCGCGTCGCTGTCACCCGTCACATCGATCTGCAGCAGGTTGTTGGTCAGGCCGGTGCCGCGGTAGTCCCGCATGAAGTCCTCCGGTTTCTCCGGGGACTTGAGGGACTGCAGGGCCTTGCCGGCGATCCGCGTCGTCCCGAGGAGTTCGACGTCGGTGCGGATCAGCGTCCCGGTGTCGTTCGGCTGGTCCTCCTCGTGCGTGACAAGCACCTTGGTCACGGCGGACGGTGGCGGCGGCAGCAGGACCGCCACCGCCGCGCCGACCAGCAGCCCGAGGAGCGCCAGGGAGCACCAGAGGCGCCTGCGCCTGCGCACCGCAGCCACCAGCGCCTGCAGGTCGAAGAGCGGAGTGGTCGTCGACGACTCCGAAGTCTCGCTCGTCGTCACGCTGAACCTCCCCTCGCGTCGTCGCCGCCCGCGAGCGCCGGTGCGGCGTGTTGCGCGGGACGGCCGGCGGTGCGCGTCGGGCGGGCCAGGACCGTTCCGGCGACGACGATGCCGGCGATCTCGTGCCCCGCGTCCGCACAAGCCTCCGCGATGCCGGTGAGCTCCGCCGCGGTCCAGCTGCCCGCGCTGAGCACGACCAGGGCACCGGACTCGGTGTCGCGGTCGGGCACCATCGGCCGCTCCGCCGAGACTTCCGCCACCCGCAGCAGCGGGTCGCTCGCGGCCTCGGTGGCCAGCTGCCCGGCGGCCCGGCGGGCGATCTCGTCGCTCTCCGGTACGACGACCAGCAGCCGCCGGGGGGACGGCAGTTGATTCCTGAGGCGAGCGCACACCCGCCGGTAGCGGATCCGCCTGCCGGCCTCGTCGCCGGACGCCTGCGGGGCCGGAACGTCCCACCGCGTGTCGACGCCGAGGAGCCGGCGGATCCGGGCGCGCGTGCCACGGTCCTTTGGCCCGTGAGCGGGCCGTTCATCAAGTACGTCGACGGTGCCGATGAGCGTGGAGCCCAGGGCCGCGGCGATCTCCGGTTCGGTGCGCAGCCGGCGATTCGTCCGTGCCGCGGCGAGATGGCCGATGACCGTGAGCAGGAAGAACAGCAGTGCCCCTGCCACGATGAGCTGCGTCCTGGTCGGCGGTGCCTCGCCGGTCGGCCGGGCGGCCGACCCCATGACGACCATGCTGGCCTTGTCGGTCGCCGGGTCGGCCTGGTCCAGCTTCTTCATGGCCTCCGCCAGCGCGGTGCGCAACTTCTCGAGCTCGGTGCGGACCTGCACGCTCTCCACGGTCTGCCCCGGATCGGCCGCATTGGCGAGGTCGGTGATGCGGCGGTTGGTCTGCACCACCTTCTCCCGCAGCGCCTCGGGCCCCGTCGCCTCTTCGGGGTCGGTGGTGTCGCCTGCGAGCCGTGCGGCGAAGGTGACGAATTCCTTGGCGACTTGGTCGGAGAGCCGCTGCGCGCGGCCCGGCGTCTCGGCCGTACCCGAGATCTTGATGATGTTCCCGTCGGCGGCCTCGGCGCTCACCTGATCCCGCAGTTCGGTGCCGCTGACGCCGGACCAGCTGAGCGTGGCGGCCGCGCGGTCGACCACCTCCGAACTGGTCGCGATCTCCGCCTGGGTCAGCAGCTCGCGCTCCTCCCACTGTCCCGGCAGGAGCACCGAAGCCGACGTCGTGTAACTCGGCGGGAACACCAAAGAGGCGCCGTAGCCGACGAGCGCGCCCAGCACGGCGACGACGGCGAGAAGCCGCCGGCGCCGACGGAAGATCCGCCCGATCGTGACCAGACGTATCGTGTCATCGCTCAACGGCGTGGCCTCCGCACTGTCCGGGCCGAGCCATCCGTGGACACCGGAGTGTGCTCGCGGCAGGCCGCGGCGTAGGCGGCGAGCAGCGACGCCTGCGAGTTCCGCCAGGAAAGCTGCCCGTTGATCCGCTCCTGGCCGATCTCGCCCATCCGGGCCCGCTGCTCCGGATCGTCCAGGAGCAGCGCGATGAGCTTGGCGAACTCGGCCTCGTCGTTGGCGGGCGCGTAGAGGGCGGCGTCACCGGCGGAGACTCTCGCCTCCCGGAGGTCGAACGAGACGATCGGCCGGCCCATCACCATGTACTCAAGGACCTTGTTCATGGTCGACACGTCGTTGAGCGGATTGCGCGGGTCGGGGGAGAGGCACACGTCAGCGGAGGACAGATAGCGCACCAGGTCGGCGTCCGGAACGCGCCCGGTGAACTGCACCTGCTCCGCCAGGCCGAGCCGCCGGGACAGCTCCACCATCGCGTCGAAGGTGTCGCCGCCGCCGACGAACACCGCGTGCCAGTCGGTACGTCCGAGCTCGTCACGCAGCTTCGCGAGGGCCCGCAAGGCGTAGTCGACGCCGTCCTGCGGGCCCATGACCCCGAGGTAGCACAGCAGATGGGGCTTGCCGCGCTTCAACTCCTGCTCGGGCGGCACCGGTTGGAACCGGTCGGTGTCGGGCGCGCTGCGCACCACGAAGACGTCCTCGGGGCGGCGGCCGCCACGGCGCACCGCGACGTCCCGGTAGCTCTCGTTCGTGGCGAGCACGACGTCCGATGCCTTGTAGGTCAGCCGTTCAAGGGCGCACACCGCGCGGTAGAGCTGGTCCTTGCCGCGGTCGAACCGGGAGAGGTACAGCTCGGGCACCAGGTCGTGCTGGTCGAAGACGAACCGCGCGCCGCGCCGCTTCATCCACAGCGCGGGCAGGAACAGCAGGTCGGGCGGATTGCAGGCGTGGACCACGTCGACCGGGCCGACCTTCCGGGCAAGGCGGACCGTGTGCCACAGCGCCGATCCGTACTCCCGCAGATAGCCGGCAGGGCCTCCGGTGGCCGCGCGCAACGGGTAGCGGTGGATCCGCACCCCGTCGATCACCGCCTCCGACTCCGTGTCCCGCTTCTCCCCCCGGGGACAGATGACGTGGACCTCCCAGCCCGCGTCGCGCAGCGTCGCGCACTCCTGCCACACCCGCCGGTCGAACGGCACGGACAGGTTCTCCACCAGGATCAGCGCGCGCCGGTTTCGCCGGTCGCCGCCGGTTGTGCCACCAGACGATGTGCCACCAAGCGATGTGTCACCAGACGATGTGTTACCAAGCAAGGCCTATGTACCCCGGTTCGGTCCGGCGCGCCTCCGCGTCGGGTAGGTGGATGAGGTCGACGATCACCGGACCCTCGCCATGGGGCAGCGCCGAGAGCACGTCCGGGTCCCTGGTTCCGACCAGGCACACCTCGGCGTGCTCGAGCACCTCCTCGACGGAGTTCGCGAGGAGCTGCGCGAGGTGCGGCAGCCGGGTCTCGATGTACTCGCGGTTCGCGCCGAGCAGCCGGGACAGGCTCACGTTGGCGTCGTAGATCTTCAGGTCGTAGCCCTTGCCGAAGAGTCTCTCCGCCAGCTCGACGAGCGGGCTCTCGCGGAGGTCGTCGGTACCGGGTTTGAAGGAGAGACCGAACAGGCCCGCCCGGCGCTTGCCGGTGCGCTCGACCAGGTCCACCGCGCGTTGCAGATGGTCGGAGTTGGAGGGCAGTACGTGGGAGAGGATGGGCACCGAGACGTCGGCCCGGCGCGCCGCGTGGACCAGGCTGCGCAGGTCCTTGGGCAGGCAGGAGCCACCGAAGGCGAAGCCGGGCCGCAGATAGGCGGGGCTGATGTTCAGCTTGCGGTCGGCCAGGAACACGTCCATCACCTGGTGCGAGTCCACCCCGAGCGCCTGGCACACCGCGCCCAGCTCGTTCGCGAAGCCGATCTTGAGGCCGTGGAACGCGTTGTCCGCGTACTTGATCGCCTCGGCCGTCGGGACCGGCACGCGGAACACCTCGCCGGGCAGGCCGTCGTACAGCGCCGCCACCACGTCGCCGCTCGCCGGGTCGAGCTCGCCGATGACGGTCTTGGGCGGATCGAAGAAGTCCTGCACGCTCGTGCCCTCGCGCAGGAACTCCGGGCTGACCGCGACCCCGAAGTCCACCCCTGCCGTACCGGCGCTCTTCTCCAGGATCGGTACCAGCAGGTTCAGACAGGTGCCCGGAAGCATGGTGCTGCGGAACACGACGGTGTGCCGGCCCCCTTGCCCGGCCCCCTCGGCCCTCTCGGCGAGCGCGGCGCCGATCTGCTCGGTGACCCGCTCCAAGTACGTGGTGCACAGGCTGCCGTTGGGCTCCGACGGCGTGCCCACGCAGATCAGCGACACGTCGCTGTTCATGACCGCCTCGCGGACGTCGCCGGTGGCACGCAATGCTCCGGTCCGCACGGCCTCGGCGACGAGCTCGCCGATCCGCTCCTCGACCACCGGGGCCTTGCCGTCGTTGACCAGGTCGACCTTCACCTGGTTCACGTCGACCCCGATGACCTCGTGACCCATCCCGGCCAGGCACGCGGCCGACACACAGCCCACGTAGCCGAGCCCTAAGACACTGACTCTCACAACCCGTTCCTCCCCCCAGGCACGCCCTTGCGGCCTGCCTTCCGTGCGTCGGCCGGACAGTTGGGCCGCAGCCCCCCGCGCATCAGTAGGCCCCCTGCCCGTGGAGCACCGCACGCAGCGTCTTCCACAAGATCACTGTGTCCAGGGCGAGCGACCAGTCCTCCACGTACCGCAGGTCGAGCCGGATCGCCTCCTCCCACGGCAGGTCGCTGCGCCCGCTGATCTGCCACAGCCCGGTGAGGCCGGGCTTGACCAGGAGCCGCCGCCGGATGTCCGGGCCGTACGCCGCGGACTCCTCCGGCAGCGGAGGCCGCGGGCCGACGAGCGACATCGACCCGATGAGTACGTTGAATAGCTGCGGGAGTTCGTCGAGCGAGTACCGGCGCAACACCGTTCCCACCCGGGTCACCCGCGGATCCCGGCGGAGCTTGAACAGCAGGCCCGCGCCCTCGTTGCGGTCGGCCAGCGCGTCACGTGCCGCGTCGGCCCCGACGACCATGGTGCGGAACTTGAAGATGGTGAACTCGCGGCCGTCCTTGCCGACTCTTCGCTGGCGGTACAGCGCCCCGCCCCGGCTGTCCATGAGCACGAGCAGCCCGACGAGCATCATCAGCGGCGCGAACAGCAGCAGCAGGACCGCCGCGCCCAACCGGTCGACGACCCCTTTGACCACCCGGCGGCCCCCGGAGAAGGTCGGCATACTGACCCGGAGCAGCGGGATCCCGAGCACCGCGTCGACGTGCAGCCGCGGTCCCGCCACCTCCATGAGCACGGGCGCCACGACCATCTCGGCATCGCTGCCTTCGAGGTTCCAGGCGAGCCGCTGCAGGCCGTCCGGTGACCAGTCAGGGTCCGATGTGACCGCGACGACACGGTAGCCGTCGCGGCGGACGTGGCCCGCGACGTCCGTCAGCCTGCCGACGACCGGCACTCCGTCCAGTTGGTCACCGTCGATCCCGAGACCGTCCGGCGTGCACACCGCCTCCACCCGCCAGCCGAGGTGCGGGAACTTGCGGGTCCGGGCGATCAGATCGCGTACGGTGGCCGGGCTCCCGGCGGCGAGCACCGGGCGCAGACACTGCCCTTCCTTCCGCTGTTTGTGCAGCCAGAGGCGCAGCAGGTACCGCTCGGTCATGGTGATGAGCGCGATCGCCGGGATCGCGACGAAGATCCAGAGCTTGATGTTGCGCGAGGTGAGGGCGATGCCTCCCAGCGCGAGTACGACGGCCGCGGTGAACAGTGAGCGTCCGAGCCGGCGGAATTCCTCGGCGCCCTGGCCGAGCGTGGGCGGAGCCCACGCCCTGCTCATCGCAAGCGCTCCCAGCACGAGCAGCTCGGTGCCGAAGGCGAGAATTCCCCACTTCTCGTGCCAGTTGGCCGCGTCCCTGGCCCCGAAGAAGCTGCCGATCGCCGCCACCACGACGGCGGTGGCCGCGGTATCGCTGACGATCACGGTACGGCGGTACCGCTGCTCCCAGTCGATCGCGGGCCGCCTGATCGCCCCGCTCGCCAGACGCCCGCGCTCCGACGGTAACGGGCTGACTAATTCCCCCTGTTGCACGGGACCCCCCAGGTCGCCAGTGGTTCGACGTGCTCGCCCAACACTGTTCTCGGGAAGCCCCCGCCCCCCGCCGCGCTGTTCCTCCCCCTCGGGAGGCCCCCCGGCCTCCCGCGTATGACAACTCCTGCTGTGTCAGCGCCACTTGAAAAAGATCATTGCTGGTCGCTTTGTGCCTGAACAGCTGAAGCACGGTCAACTTAGACCATGGGAATGAGTATGTAGAGGGGTTGTGTGTAATTTGTGCTCAAGGTTTGATGCTGGAGCCACCTATCGGCCACGGCCGACGGGGGCCTCGACGAAGACGCGCTGTTGCCCTGCATGCATGGGCGTCTGCCGGGAACCCCGTTTCCCATGGACTCCAGCCTCACCTGCCCCATCGCGTCCCACCTGTGCGTGGACGCCCTCGACCTCGTGATCGAAGCCGAGTTGAGCCTCACGTACACCACCAAGGACCCGCTGTCCGTCACCCTCACCTTTCCGCCGCCCGCGGCGGAAAGGGCCCCGACGACCTGGGTGTTCTCCAGGGATCTGCTGGCCGCGGGGCTCCGGGCGCGAACGGGCGAAGGCGATGTCGTGATCCGGCCGAACGGGCCTCACCGGGTGCTGGTGACTCTCACGTCCCCAGGCGGACGCGTCCGGGGGGAACTTGAGCGGGAGCAGGTCGAGGCGTTCGTCCGAGAGACGTACGCTCTGCTGCCCGTCGCCGAGGAGAGCGCGGCGCTGGGCCTGGACGAGCTGGTCGCAGCTCTCCTCTCGGCACCCTGAAACCCGGCCCCGGCGGCCCCCATGCCCTCACACGGGCTGCGGGGCCTCCGGCTCACCGTCAGCCATGGCCAGGCGCGCTCGGGCGGCCGCGAGCGCCGCCTCCACCTCACGGGTGCCGGTGGTGACGCAGAGGGTGTATGCGATGTCCTCGAGCCTTTGGCGGGCCTCAAGGGCGCCGTTCCTCGTATGCAGCGCACTCAGGGCCTCGTACTGCTCCAGCAGGTCGCGCAGTATCCTCGGGTCGGCCATCAGCACGGCAGGGTCTCCTTCGCTCTCGACGAGCAGTGGTGGGCTCCCTCGACAGGAGTCTCAACAGGCCGTGGCACAGGGGGACTTCGGCCCCATCCTGCGCGCGCGTGCACGCGCCACCTCACGCGTCACGGCAGGCGGAATTACGCGAGGCGCGTTTCGTGTGGATGGCGGTCGAGGAAGAACAACACTCGCTCCATGGAAGCAGGGCTTTTGGGCGCGGCCGCTTCCTGACCTCAGGTTCAGTGTGCCCACGAGAGGACGCCGGACGCCACCCGGCGCTGTGACGTGCGCCGCACGCACCCGGTGTTTGGGCCCTCCGCCGCCTGGTATGCGGCCATCGACGCCGCCTGCCACCATGACCCTGTGCGTCCTGGCGGGTGGATCGCCCGTCGCCGCTGTCCCACCCGGAGGAGTTCTCGTGACCGACCGGAAGCACGTCCTGCGCGGTCGCACAGCTGTCGTGACCGGCGCCGCACGCGGTGTGGGCGAGGCCGTCGCCAGAGAGCTCGCCGCCCGGGGAGCCGCGGTGGCACTGCTCGGCCTGGAGGAGGAGTCACTCGCCCGTGTCGCCCATGAGCTTCCTACGCCGTCGCGGCACTGGCACGTGGATGTCACCGACGCCGAGGGGATGGCGCGCGTGGCCGACGAGGTACGCGAACGTCAGGGCCCCGCATCGGTCGTCGTCGCCAATGCGGGGGTCGCCGAGGGCGGGCCGTTCGTCGACTCGGATCCCGCCGTCTGGCGACGCGTCATCGACGTCAATGTCGTGGGCAGCGCCAACACCGCGCGGGTCTTCCTGCCCCAACTGCTCCATACCCGCGGCTACTTCCTGCAGATCGCCTCGCTTGCCTCCATCGGCGCCGCACCGCTGATGAGCGCCTACTGCGCCTCCAAAGCGGCCGTGGAGTCCTTCAGCCACTCTTTGCGCGCGGAACTCGCCCCGCGGGGCGTCAGAGTGGGCGCCGCCTATCTGGGCTGGACCGACACGGGCATGGTCCGCGGCGCCGACCAGCACGCCGTGCTGCGCGAACTGCGTGCGCACATGCCTCCGGCGGCCCGCAAGGTCCATGCCCCGGACCACGTGGCCCGCTGTCTGGTGGACGCCATCGAACAGCGGGCGGCCACCGTGTACGTGCCGGGCTGGCTGCGGGCCCTGCAAGTGGTGCGGGCCGGTCTGCCGCCCCTGGTCAGCAGGTACGCACGCCAGGAGCTGACGCGCTCGGAGTTCACGTCCACGGGCCTGCTCGGGCCCGGCGGGCGTGCCGCGGGGACCTCGACGAGGCCCCGCTGAGGTCAGCCCCGTCGAAAACGCCGGGCGGTCCGGCCCCGCAGCGCGGCGCGGGCGGCGTTGGCTCCGGGAGCACCGTGGACGCCGCCACCGGGGTGAGCGGCGGCCGACGCGAGGTAGAGGCCCTTGACCGGGGTCTCCGGGCGGCCCGTGCCCGGGGTGGGGCGGAACACCAGCTGCTGGTGGGCGGAGGCCGTGCCGCCGTTGATCGCGCCCCCGTGCAGGTTGGCGTCCATGGCCTGGAGGGTGTTCGGGGCGAGGAGACGCCGGGACCTGATGCGGGAGCGGAATCCCGGCGCCCAGCGTTCCACCTCGTTCTCCATGCGGTCCGCCATCGCTTCCTGTTCCCGCCGGTCCCAGGAGCCGGTCAGGCTGTCGTCACCCGCGTCGCCCTTGATCCGCTGCGGGACATGCGTGTAGGCCCAGGCCGATTCGGTGCCCGCCGGTGAGCGTGAGGCGTCGGCGGTGGTCATCTGCCCAAAGAGCAGGAAGGGACGGTCGGGCACCTGCCCCATCGCGATCTGTGCCGCGAACCGGGTGAGGCCGTCGACGCCGTCGGCCAGATGGACCGTCCCCGCCGTGGCCGCATCCCGCGCCGTCCACGGCACCGGGCCGCTCAGCGCCCAGTCGATCTTGAAGGTCGCGAAGTCCCAATGGAACCGGCGCAGATCCCCGAGGAGCCGCGCCGGCAGGTGCCGTGCGTCGACCAGGCCGCCGAACAGCGCCGGTGCGGAAACGTCGGCGAGCACCGCACGGGACGCCGGCACGCTCTCGCCGCCGGCGGTGCGCACACCGACAGCGCGCCCGGAGCGTACGACGACCTCAGTCACGCGCTCTTTGCACCGGACCACGCCTCCGTACCGTTCGAGCCGCTGCACCAGGGCCGACGTGAGCGCGCCCGCCCCGCCGACCGGGACGGGGAAGCCGTACGTCTGGCCGAGCATGGACATCAGCCAGCCGAAGCCTCCGCTGCCGGCCGCTTCCGGGCCGAGGTCCGCGTGCAGCGCGTTGCCCGCGAGCAGCAGCCGGCCGCCCTCGCCGCGGAACTCCTCCTCGCCGAGGCGCCGGACCGGCAGCGCCAGGGTCCGGGCCATCCGCACACCGCCGGCGCCCCGGAGCTTGGCGGCGAGGCGGATCCCGGACCGTACGGGCGGGAAGGGGGTGAAGAGAGCCCCGAGGATGTCGGGGCCCACCCGGTTCCAGGTGGCGCAGAGGCTGAGCCAGGCGGCCCCGTCGCCCGCCGCGAAGGCGTCAAGGCCCGCCGCCGTGTCCGCGGCCCCGCGGGCGAGGACCGCGCACCGGCCGTCCGGCAGGGGGTGCGCCAGGACGCGGGGAGCGTGGCTCCAGCTGAGGCCCTCCTGCTGGAGCTGCAGGTCAGCGAGGACCGGGGAGGCCGCGGCCAGCGGATAGAAGGCGCTGAAGAGGTCGTTCACGTAGTCGGGATGAACCCCGCGGTCGCTGCGGACCGCACCGCCCGGCTCCTCCTGTTCCTCGAGAACCTCCACACTCCATCCGGCGTCGGCGAGCAGGTTCGCCGCGACGAGACCGTTGGGCCCCGCGCCGATGACCACCGCGTCCGGCATCCCTGACTCCTGACGTTCGCGCGAGCTGGTCGAGCGGCCACTCCGGCAACCCGCTCGACCGGCTCTCAGGCCGACTCGTACGCACGCTGCGAAGACTTCTCCACGACGTCCGCAAGGCGGGCGAGCATGGCGCGGTGCCGCAGTTGGATCAGTGCGTCCACGGCCGCGTTGTGGAGCGCCCCGCCGGGTCCGTCCAGCGGGTGTTCGTCGACGATGACCAGGGCGTACTCGCCCCAGGGCCGTACGTCGACGGCGATCCGCGCGGCGCCGAGCCAGCCGCTGTCGGCCTCGAGCTCCAGAATGCCGGGCTCCTCGCACCGCCGGACGGTCGTGGTCCCCGACAGGGTCCGCCACCCCACACGCACCGTGTACGTGATGCTGGAGCCGACCTCGGGCCAGCGGCCTTCCCCGGGCTCCGAACGGGACGTGCCGACCACCCAGTCGCCGTAGCGCGACCCGTCCGCGAGGACCGACCAGACGTCGGCCACGGACCGCTTGATCAATCGGTGTCGTACGGCCATTCGGCTCTCCAGCCCTCGGTGGACGCGGCAGTCCGCGTCGAATGCGGCGGCTTTCCGGTACCCGGCCCGCCCGTTCTCATTCCTGCTCACCCTCGCAGGCGTTCGAGAGGTTCGCCGCTTGCCGGACGCCGAACCGGGTACGTGCGCGTGAAGATCCCCCTTAGCCCCGTGCGGTGCCTTGCGCGGCCTACGCCGCCTGGATCAGTTCGGCTCGGCCGAACAGGAGGGCGTAGCCGGAGGGGAGTTGGGCCAGGATGCGCGTCAGGAGATCGGGGCCCGCAAGCACGGCGACGGCGGCCAGGACAGCGCCGGTGTCCCAGCGTGTGGTGGCGGGGCTCGCGCCGGCTCGGGTGGCGAGATCCTTGACGAAGCCCCAGCCGGTGAGGGGCTGGGTGGCGGGGATCTGGGCGGTGAGGACGCGCGCGGCCTCGAAGGGCAGGCGGGCGGCCAGTTCGACGCGTTCGTCCCCGGTCAGCTGTCTGCCCAGACCGCCGAGGACCAGCTGGACGGCTTGCTCGGCCCGCTCCCGTGTGGGGTAGGCGCCTTCGAGGCGAACCTTCTCCAGCATCTGCCGGAAGGTCATCGCGGGGTGGGGCCGGGTGGGTTCAGGCCGTTCGGACATCGCTGACATGGCTGAGTGCGCGCCTTTCTCGTCGCAGGGGTGTCGGGCCGGGTGCGGAGGACGGAGGACGGAGGCAAGGGGGGAGGTCGGCCCGTCCTCCGCACCACTCGTCCGCGGCTCAGGATCAGCCGCTGATTTGCTGGCGGGACGCTTCGTTCCCGATGGAGATCTTGCGGGGCTTGGCACGCTCGGCGATCGGGATGCGCAGGGTCAGTACTCCCGCGTCGTAGTCCGCCTGGATGCGCTCGGTGTCCAGCGCGTCGGCCAGCACGATCTGGCGGGAGAACACGCCAAGGGGCCGCTCGGACAGTTCCATCTGGACGCTCTCGGACTTGGTGACCGGCCGGCGCTCGGCCTTGACGGTCAGCATGTTCCGTTCTACGTCGATGTCGATCGCCTCGGCGGTGACGCCGGGCAGATCGAAGGCCACCACGTACTCATCGCCTTCGCGGTAGGCGTCCATGGCCATCGCGGACGGCCGTGACCACGTGCCGGGGCCGACCAGCTGCTGGGCGAGGCGGTCGAGTTCGCGGAAGGGATCGGTGCGCATCAACATCGCGAAACACCTCCTGAAGGTTCGGGCAGTACCTGCCAATGCGCTTCACCTGCTCCCCGTTGTAGCATGTCGTCCAATGGATGACAAGCAAGATGTCATCCAAGTGATGACAGCGATGGCATCGACGAGGGAGGCCCTCATGGCAGCAACCGGCCCGCCGAACCCACCCCACGCCCAAGGCCGGAATCCGGCGTCCTTCCCGGCCGCGGCCTCGGCCCTGGAGGCCATCCGCGACGCCATGCGGGTCGCCGGGCGGGAGGGCGCGGACGCGTCACCCGCCGGCGACACCGACCCGGAGCAGGCCCTGGCCTCGCTGCTGTTGCTGCGCGAGGTCCGTGAACAGCTCGCCGCGTGGGAAGCCGGCCTGATCGAGACCGCCCGCCACGCGGGAGCCAGTTGGGCCGATCTCGCCCAGCCTCTGGGGGTCGCCAGCCGCCAGGCCGCCGAACGCCGCTACCTGCGCCAGCGCCCCGGGCCGACCGGAAGCACCGGCGAGCAGCGCGTACAAGCCACCCGTCAGCGCCGTGCCGCCGACCGCACCCGCACCGCCTGGGCCCGGACCAATGCCGCCGCCCTGCGCCGCCTCGCCGGCCAGGTCACGGCTCTCAGCGGACTTCCGCCGAAAGCCCGGGTCCCGGTCGGCCATCTCGACGCGGCTCTCGCCGACGACGACCCCGCGGCCCTGATCGAGCCACTGAACGCGGCCCGTCCGTACGTGGAGCGCACCCGCCCCGACCTCGCCGCCCAGCTCGACGCCCTCGTCGGCAACCTCGACGAGAACGGCCCCGTCTGACCGCCGCCGTACCGGCCGTGGACGTCGCGGCTGCCGACGCCCGTCCTGACCAGGAACGGATTGCGGGGCCTAGCGCCCTGGGGCACCGTTGACGCAGGACGTTCTCCAGGAGGCGCTATGCCTGGCTCGCGCGACGTGGCTTCCGGCGGGGCGCTTCCCTACGTGCCCGCACGCGGCGGGATCCCGGCCCTGCGTCGCGCCGCCGCCGATTGCCGCGGCTGTTCCCTGTACGAGGACGCCACCCAGACCGTGTTCGGTGCCGGTCGCGCCCGCGCGCGCCTCATGCTCGTCGGAGAGCAGCCCGGGGACCAGGAGGACAAGGCCGGTGAGCCCTTCGTGGGCCCGGCCGGGCATCTGCTCCGTAAGGCACTCGGCGAGGCCGGCATCGATGAGGAGCAGGCCTACTTCACCAACGCCGTCAAGCACTTCAAGTTCGCGCCCGTCACCGAGGGCCGCAAGCGTCGCATTCACAAGGCGCCCAACCTCCGGGAGCTCACCGCCTGTCGCCCCTGGCTCGCCGCCGAGGTGAGACGGGTGAATCCGGAACTTCTCATCGCGCTCGGAGCGACCGCGGGCAAGTCCTTGCTGGGCAATTCCTTCAAGGTGACCGAGTCGCGGGGCGCTCTGCTCTCCCTGGCGTCGGGCCGGGACCTGCCCCTGGCTGTCGACGAGGAGGAGGGCGACGGCCACCGCCGGCTCCTCGCCACCGTGCACCCTTCGGCGGTACTCAGGGCGAAGGACAGAGAAGAGGCGTACGGGGGGCTCGTGTCGGACCTGCGGGTGGCTGCCCGATTTCTTGGCTGAGGCAGACTGACTTCTTGGCTGAGGCAGACCGCCGAGCACGCGCTGAAGACGGACCGCTCACGTCACGGATGGTCAGGTGCCTGGACCGGCGGTGAGAGCATCGGGACCAGGAACTGCCGTGCCAGCGCCCGCAGTTGATCCTCGTCGTCCAGGTCGATGAGCTGGCTCGGGACGACCAGGAAGGATGTGGAGACCCGGACCATCATCTCCGCCACGAGGTCCACGTCCACCTCGCCGGACACGTTCCCCGCGCGCTGCTCCTGGCGAAGCCTGCCCGCGACGAACTGCCGGACAACGGCCAGCGTCCGGCCCCCGTCACTGGTCATCGACGGCACGACGGCGTCCGGTTCCACGGCCAGCAAGCCGCCGATGAGCGGGTGGGAGCGGATGGCGCGCAACGAGCTCACGAATCCCAGGACGACCCGGTCGGCGACGGACCCGGCGTCCTTGATCTCGACGATGAACTGGTCGAAGTACCGGCGGAACTCACGCCGTACGACCTGTTCGACCAGCGCCTCCTTGGAAGCGAACCGGCGGTAGACCGTGATCCGGGAGAGCCCGGCGAGGCGTGCCACGTCCGCCATGGTGGAGCGCTTGATGCCCATGCGGCAGAACTGCTCGTAGGCGGCGTCGAGCAGGCGCGTGGTGACCTCGTCGTCCGGGGTGAGGCCTTCGGCGCCTCCACGGCCCTCGACGGCTTCAAGGCCCTCGATGCCTTCGACGGCCTCGGTGAAGGCGAGCTCAAGCAGCGACCGGGGGACCGTGGGGTTCATGAGGGCCTCGCCTGATTCTGTGCGGCCTCTGGCGTTCATGGTTCGACTGTGCTCCTCTGTGGATACACAGATACTCAATATGTTTCACAGTACCAGGCCGGCGACGTCAGGGCTCTAGGAGGAGTTCGGAGCAATGGACCGACTCAGCAGGCGCAACGTATTGATGGCGGGCGGAACGCTGGGCGCGCTCGGCGCTCTTGGCGCCGCGGCACCCGCGCAGGCGCGCGCACCGTGGACGTGGTCCCCCAGGGGCTCGGTGGCGGGCGCCGGTGCGGGCGAGGACCCGCGGTGGGTGTGGGACGAGGAGGCCGACCCGCTGGTCGCCTCACTGCTCGACCGGGGCGATGTCCCCAAGGTCAACGAGCTGTTACGCACCTGGACCAAGAACGGCCAGCCGCTGCCGGCCGGACTGCCCGCGGACCTGCGGGACTTCATGGAGAAGGCGCGTCAGCTGCCGTCGTGGGCCGACAAGGGCAAGCTGGCCACCGCGGTCGAGTTCAACGAGAAACGCGGACTGTACCTCGGCGTGCTGTACGGCCTGGCCAGCGGCATGATGAGCACGGTCATCCCCAAGGAGGCGCGCGCGGTCTACTACTCCAAGGGCGGCGCGGACATGAAGGACCGCATCTCCAAGACCGCCAAACTCGGGTACGACATCGGGTCCCGCAACGCCTATCAGCCCGACGGCGAAATGATCGTGACCTGCGTCAAGACCCGGCTCGTGCACGCGGCCGTGCGCCACTTGCTGCCGCAGTCCCCGCATTGGGCTGACGTCGCCGACGAGGAAATCCCCATCAGCCAGCGGGACATGATGGTCACGTGGCACAGCCTGCCCACGACGGTCATGCAGAAGCTCACCGCCTGGAAGGTGCCGATCCCCGCCGCCGAGTCCGCGGCCTTCCTGCACTCCTGGCAGCTGGGCGCGCACCTGCTCGGCATCAAGAACGAGTACATCCCCGCCTCGTGGGACGAGGCCAACTCCCAGGCCGAGCAGGTCCTCGACCCGGTCCTCGCGCCGACACCCGAGGGCATCAAGCTGGCCGACATCCTGCTCAACCTCGGCTCCGAAGTCGACGGCGGCATCGTCAGCAAGCACGCACTCGGCGCCTTCACACGCTTCATTCTCGGCGACCGGATCGCCGAATGGCTGGAGATCCCCAGAGAGTTGATCTGGGACTCGCTGCTCAAGACGGCCTGGGGCCCCTTCATCGCCGTACGCGAAGGTCTGCTGCCCCTGCCGCACGCACCGAAGGCCTACTGGACCTTCGACGAGTTCCTGCGCAAGGCGGCCCTGCTCTTCCTCTCCGAAGCGCGGCCGATCAGCATCGAGATCCCGCAGGCCAACCGCCCGTCCTGAGCAGGGACACAACTCAAGAGGGACACAACTCAAGGAGGAGTGCAGGACATGGCAGAGCTCAGCAGGCGCAGAATGCTGGCCTCGGGTGGGGCCTTGGGGGCGCTCGGAGCGCTGGGCGCGGCGACCCCGGCACAGGGGCGCGTCCCGATGAACTGGACCTGGGCGCCCAGTGGTTCGGTGGCGGGCACCGGCGCCGGCAGCGATCCGCGGTGGGTGTGGGACGAGGAGGCCGACCCGCTGCTCGCCTCACTGCTCGACCGGGGGGCCGTGCCCGAGGTCAACCGTCTGCTCTGGGACTGGAACCGGAACGACCAGCCGCTGCCGCACGGTCTGCCACAGGATCTGCGGGCGTTCATGGAGAAGGCGCGGCAGCTGCCGTCGTGGGCGGACAAGGGCAAGCTGGAGACCGCGGCCGAGTTCAACAAGACCCGGGGGCTGTACCTCAACCTGCTCAATGGAGTGGGCGGCGGCATGCTCAGCACCGCCATACCCAAGGAGGCGCGCGCGGTCTACTACTCCAAGGGCGGCGCCGACATGGAGGACCGCGTCGCCAAGACCAGCATCCTGGGATTCGCCGTCGGAGCCCTCAACGCGTACCGCCCCGACGGCAATTGCATCGTCAACGCGGTCAAGACCCGCCTGGTGCACGCGGCGGTTCGGCACCTGCTCCAGCAGTCTCCCCACTGGGGCGACGACATTCCGATCAGCCAGAACGACATGTTGGTCACCTGGCATACCCTGCCGACCTTCGCCATGCGTAAGATGCGCGACTGGAAGGTCCCGATCACCGGGGCGGAGTCCGCGGCGTATCTGCACGTCTGGCAGGTGACAGCGCACATGCTCGGCATCAAGGACGAATACATTCCCGCCACTTGGGACGCGGCCGACGCCCAGTCGGACCAGATCCTGCCGCCCGCCATGGGGCCGACCCGCGAAGGCGTCGAGCTGACCGACATCCTGCTCGGCCAGCTCGCCGAGCAGACCAGCCCCGGCAGCATCAGCAGACCGCTGTGCAACGCGCTCGCACGCTACCTGGTCGGTGACGAGGTGGCCGACTGGGACGAGATCCCGCGTGAGCCGGTCTGGGGCCCCGCGATGAAGATCGCGTGGCCGGCCCTGGTGAAGTTCCGCGAGGGCCTGATTCCCCGGCCGCTGGTGCCCGAGGTCGCCTGGGCCATCGACGAGGCCGCCCGGCAGTACATCCTGTTCTACCTCACCAAGGGCAAGGAGACGAAGATCGATATCCCGGTCGTCAACCGCCCTGAGCGAGCGGGACGTTGACGCGATGACTGAGGCACTCGGGCGGCGGCGGTTCCTCGGATACGTCCTCGCGGCTCCGACCCTGGTGACCGCGGCCGAACTCGGCCCCGCCCCGGCGGCCGACGCCGCCTCCGCCGCGGACGCGGGAATCCCGTCGCCGGACGTCACGGAACTGTTCGACCTGAACGACATGATGACCGCGGCGGCGCTGCCGACCTCGGGTCTCATCACGGTCGAGGTCCACCAGGACGGCACGGTGTCGTTCGCCCTGCCGCGGGCCGAGGTCGGGCAGGGCATCACCACGTCGACGGCCATGCTCATCGCCGAGGAACTGTCCGTGCCGCTGGAACGGGTGCGCGTCACGCTGGCCGACGCCCGCCCGGAGCTGGTGTTCAACCAGCTCACCGGCGGATCGAACACGACCATCGCGACCTACACCCCGATCCGGGTCGCCGCGGCCATCGCCCGACGGCGTCTGCTGGAGGCTGCCGCCGTCCAACTGGACGCTGAGGAAGCCGACTTGACGCTGGAGGCCGGGGTGATCACCGACCGCTCCGGCAACAGCGTCGGCATCGGCGCGCTCGCCGAGAAGGCCGCGAGCACCCGGACCAGGAAAGTGCCCGTCGAGCTCACGGCGCGCGAGGACTTCACCGTCATCGGCAAACCCCACAACAGGATCGACGCCCTGGCGGCGGTGACCGGACGCAAGAAGTTCGCGATGGACCTCGACGTCCCGGACGCGAAGCCGACGATGGTGTGCCGCCCGCCGACCATCAACGGCAAGGTCGGCTCGGTCGCCAACCTCGCCGAGGTCCGCGCCATGGCGGGTGTCACCGATGCCGTGGTGATCTCCACCGGTGTCGCGGTGCGCGCCGAGACCTTCGGCCAGTGCATCGACGCCGTACGAGCACTGCGCGTGGCCTGGAGACCGGGCAGCGCCGAAGGGAAGTCCGACGAGACCGTGCTCAAGGAGTTGGAGGCGGCGGAGCTGCCGCTCGGACTGCGGCCGCCGACTCCGACCGTCGAAGGGAAGTTCACCTTCTACTTCCGCGGCAACAGCGCTCTGGAGCCCAACTGTGCGATCGCCGACGTGCGTTCGGACCGCGCCGAGATCTGGGCGTCGCTGAAATCGCCGATCGTCGCCAAGCAGGCCATCGCCGCCAGGCTCGGGCTGCCTCCCGGCAAGGTCACGGTGCACGTCACCGAAGGCGGTGGGTCCTTCGGCCGCAAGCTGTTCTTCGACGCGGCCCTGGAAGCCGCCGAGGCCTCCCGGAAGACCGGCAAGCCCGTGAAGCTCATGTGGCACCGCGCCGACGACTCCCGGCAGGGCCGCACCCACCCGATGGCCACCTCGCGAATACGCGTCGCCTACGCGGGCGACACCGTGCTGAGCTACAAGCAGCGGCACACCAGTGTCTCCACGGATCTCGGCCACGGGCTCGGCGAGATCATCACCGCCATGGCCGCGCGGCTGCCGGTCGGCGACATCGGCTTCTCCGAGACGTTCTTCCAGCTCAGCCAGACGATGTCGTACGACTTCGGCGTCAACAGCCGCCTGCTCAGCGAGACCGACAAGGGCTTCAACACCGGCAGCATGCGCAACGTCTACTCACCCGACGTCACGTGTGCCCGGGAACTCATCGTCGACCGGCTGGCCGCGAAGATGGACAAGGACCCCTACCGCTTCCGGCACGATTTCCTGCGGGACGAGCGCTCCCGTGCGGTCCTGAAGAAGGCCGCCGAGGCAGGCGGCTGGGGGCGGCCGATGCCGGCCGACACCGCGCAGGGCATCGCCTTCCACGCCGAGTACAAGGCGGCCAGCGCCGCCCTCGTGGAGATCGACTGCCGGCCCGAGACCGTCGACCGGCCCATCCGTGACGGTGTGAGCGGGCCACGCGTCACCAAGGTCGTCTTCGTGGTGGACGTCGGTCTCGCCGTCAACCCCCGCGGCCTGGAAGCACAGATGATGGGGGGAGTCATGGACGGCATCGCGCTGGCCCTGACCTCCAGTCTGCACCTGCGTGACGGGTACTTCCTCGAAGCCAGCTGGGACAACTACTTCTACACCCGGCAGTGGAACACTCCGCCCGAGCTCCAGATCATCGTCATGCCGAGTACGTCCGAACGGCCAGGCGGTGCGGGGGAGTTGGGCGTCGCCGCGTCGATGGCAGCGGTCGCCTGTGCGTACGGTCGCGCGACCGGCACGATGCCCACCAGCTTCCCGATCAACCACGGAAAGCTCTCCTTCACCCCCAAGCCCACGGTCCCGCCGATCCCTCCGTCCCCGACCGACGGTCTTGACCACAGCCGCTGAGAGCTTGGAGACTCCGTGCCTGAGCACACATTCCGCGTCAACGGCGAGCAGGTCACCGTCAGCGTCGCCGACGACGTACGCCTGCTGTGGGTGCTGCGCGACATCCTCGGCATCACCGGGCCGAAGTACGGCTGCGGCATCAACGTATGCAAGGCCTGCACCAGCCACCTCAACGGCGAAGCGGTCAACCCCTGCGCGATCCCGGTCAAGGACCTCGATCCCACCGACGAAGTGACCACCATCGAAGGGCTCCCGGCCACGGTCGGCAAGGATCTGCACCCGATGCAGCAGGCGTGGCTCGATCACGACGTCGTCCAGTGCGGCTACTGCCAGCCCGGCCAGATCATGGCCGCCGTGGCGCTGGTCCGCCGTGTCGCCGCCGAAGGCCGCGACATCACCGACGCCGACCTCGACGGAATCCGCAACATCTGCCGCTGCGGCACCTATTTCCGCATCCGCGAAGCCATCAGAGCGGGCGCCGCGGGCTGACCGGCGTAATACCTCGAACCGACTCAGTAGGCGGAGTCGACGTTGTCGATCGAGCCGTACTTGTCGGCGGCGTAGTTGGCGGCCGCGGTGATGTTGGCGACGGGGTCGGTGAGGTTATTCGGCGTGCCCTTGACGTGGTAGGCGTCGAAGGTCGGCTGAATCACCTGGAGGAGCCCCTTGGAAGGGGTGCCGTTCTGCGCGTTCACGTCCCAGCCGTTCTGGGCGTTGGGGTCACCGGCGGACTCGCGCATGATGTTGCGGTGCAGACCCTCGTAGGAGCCGGGGATGCCCTTGGATTTCATGATGTCCAGGGACTCCTTGATCCAGCCGTCGAGGTTGTCGGGGTACTTCTTGTCGGCCGCGGCGGCCTGGGAGACCTGCTTGCTCGCCGCGGTCGGCTCGGCGGCGTGGGCCTGCGAGGGGACCAGCGTGAGGGCGGCGGCAGCGGCACCAGCGGTGGCGATACCGGCGACGGAGAACGAACGGATACGGGCGGTGCGGGTGGTGCTGATGCGCGTGGGCATACGGGAGTGAACCTTTTCCGTGGGGGACGTGGCGCGGGGGCCGGTGCGGTCGAATGGCGATGTCTGGCGATCTCTTCGCGCTGTCCGACTTCCGGCCCCGCGATGTCGACCATGGTTAGCGGTGACGGGAAAGGGACGCAAGGATGTGACGTACTACCCGACTACGCAGAAGTCATTTCCGCGGGCGCCTTCGAGGCGATTCCAGGGCCTGCAAAGGCTTAATACCGTCTACTACCGCCAATAGCGTGTGACGTGGCCCCTATGGGCGGGCTCACAAACAAGGGTCCGAGTATTACCGGAAAATGCCCGCCTATTCCTGATCGGACCCCTGAATTCGACCGCGAGCCGCCGGACAAGGCAGGAGTGGCAGCGGACGCACTGGGCACTCGCTGGGGAGAAAGTGCTCCGCCGCCCGGCCCGGGCGGACAAGGGACCGGGCGAGCACACGAAGAAAGGTGTCATCCGTGTCGCAAGTCGAACAGTCCATCGAAGTCAATGTGCCGGTCCGCTCGGCGTACAACCAGTGGACCCAGTTCGAGGCGTTCCCCGAGTTCATGGAAGGCGTGCAGCGGATCGAACAGCGCACTGACACACTCACCCACTGGGTGACGAAGATCGACGGTGTGGAGCGGGAGTTCGACGCCGCCATCACCGAGCAGATACCGGACGAGCGCGTGGCATGGACCACGGTGGAGGGTCAGGCCAAGCAGGCCGGTGTCGTCACCTTCCACCGCCTGGACGACGCGCGCACCAAGGTCATGCTGCAGATGAACTACGACCCCGACGGCCTGGCCGAGACGGTCGGCGACAAGCTCGGCTTCATCAAACGACAGGTCAGCGGTGACCTGGGACGGTTCAAGCAGTTCATCGAGCAGCGAGGTGGTGTGGAGACCGGCGCCTGGCGCGGCGAGGTCTAGTCCGACTCCTCACAAGGCGAGCGAAGGCCCGGACCCCTCGGGGGCCCGGGCCTTCGCCATCGCGGGCCCTGACCTGTGGCTCATCCGGACCTGTCGCTCATCCGAGCCGTTCGGCAGAGGCCGCGGCGGGCGCTGTCTCCGCCGAGTGTCCATGGCCCGGCAGGTGGTACACGTTGAACGCCTTGCGGATGACCGGCTGGGCGACGTTGCGCACCGGTACGCCGCCGCTGGTCATGCCGTGTTCGGTGCCCGCGTGTGCGTGGCCGTGGACGGCCAGGTCCGCGCCCGCCTCGTCGATCGCCTCGGCCAGGAGGTAGCTGCCGAGGAACGGGTAGATCTCCAGGGGTTCGCCCGCCAGGGTGTCCGGCACGGGCGCGAAGTGCGTCAGCGCCACCCGGACCTCGCAGTCCTGCTCCGCCAGATCGAGCAGCGACACTCGTAGCCCCTCGGCGTGGCGGCGGGTGTACCGGATGAACTCCTTCATCAGGGGTTCGCCGAACTCGCTGCCGCTCCGGCCGACGAATCCGCCCCCGAAGCCCTTGGTGCCCGCGACGCCCACCCGCCTGCCGTCGACCTCGACGACCGTGCCCTCCCCTTCGAGCACGTGCACGCCCGCCTCGCGCAGGATGGCTGTGACCTCCTCGGGCCGCTCGTCGTGGTGGTCGTGGTTGCCGAGCACCGCGACGACGGGGACCGGCAGCCCGGTGACCTCCTGCGCCACGACGCGCGCCTCCTCCGGTGTGCCGTGGCGGGTGAGGTCCCCCGCGAGGAGCAGCAGGTCCGCACAGTCCGGGAGGGTCTCGAAGGCGGGCCGGAGCACGCCGTGACTGTCGAGGCCCATATGGATGTCCCCCACGGCTGCGACGCGGATCATGCGAGCTCCTCCGGGTGGTCGGGGGCGGACGAATCGGCCACCACGATGTCGAAGTGGACCGTCAGGCCGGCCATCTCCTCGTGCACGGTACGCAGCAGTTCCTCGCGGCAGTGCGCGGTGGGCACGGTCCCGGCGACCATCACGGACGATCCACGGTTCTCGATGCGAATGCCCAGTTCGCCCAGCTCCTCCGCGGCGAGCCGCTCCTTCAGATGGGCGATGCGATAGTCGGCATGTGCCTGGTCGTTCATCGGTCTCCTCCTTTCGGTGCGATGACCTGCAGGCGCTCCAGCAGATAGAGGAAAGCGGCCGGCATCGGCGCGTCCCCGCTGTCACGGCGGACCGCCTCCCAGTCGATCTTCTCGCGCAGTAGCCGGGCGATCGGCAGGACGGCGCCGAAGTCGCAGTGATGCTCGGAGAAGGCGGCGAGCAGGGCCCGCATCAGGTCCGTCGGCGCCAGGACCGGCATCTGCACCGAGTCCACCGGCAGCTCCGATGCCCGCCCCAGCAGCTCGGCGTTCACCGGCTGGTGGGCCAGCTCGAAGATGAGGTCGATGTCCTGCCCCAGGCACTTGGCCTTGAGCAGCCAGTCCTCCGGCGGCGCGTACACCGTGAGGCCGGCCTCGTCCAGGGTGGCCGCGACCGCTTCGGCGTCCTCCGGCTTGATGCAGAAGTCGGCGTCGTGCTGGAGGTTCCCGGCCCCGCCGTGCGCGTGTACGGCGACGCTGCCCGCGAGGGCGAAGTCGTGACCGCCCCTCTTGAGTACGGCGCCGACCTGCTTGGCCGCCTCGAGAATGGCCTGGTGGAGGTCAGGGGGGAGTTCATCCGCGGGGGAGTCGTGCTGTGTTCTCACCCCGATGGGATCTCCCGCCGGAGGCAGCTCGGTGACCGGCTTCCGCCGGTCGCCGGCGGTGTGGCCTGGGGTGGCGTCTTCTGCGTTCCGCGTCACCTGCTGCTCCGTTTCCGGACATCGGCTGCCGCACCGCTCGTGCGGGCCGGCCGTCTCCGACGATTTCTGATCCAGGCATTCCTGGTACCCGGCGGGCCGGACTCGACCCGGACCAGTTCGCTGTGGGGCGCCGCGGCGTACCGGAGTCTCAGGGCCGCCGCCACTCGTCGCTCCGGAGGTGGGAACCGGCCTGGGGCCCCATCCGCACCATGCCGCCGTCCGCGACCCAGGACGCGCCGGTCACGTACGAGGCGTCGGACCCTGCGAGGAACGCGATGACGGCGGCGATCTCACGGGCGTCGCCCGGGCGGCCGAGCGGGATGCCGGGGCGGCTCTCGGCGTGCACGTCCGTGTCCTCCTGCCCGGTCATGGGTGTGGCGATCTCGCCGGGGGCGACGGCGTTGACGGTGATGCCGTGCTCCGCGAGTTCCAGGGCCATCACCTGGGTCAGCAGCCCGAGCCCGCCCTTGGCGGCACAGTAGGGGGCCGCGCCCACGCGGGGCTGGTGCTCGTGCACCGAGGTCACGTTGACGATGCGACCGCCTTCGCCCTGCTGGATCATCCGCCGCGCGGCGAGCTGGCCGCACAGGAAGGGGCCGACGAGGTCGACGTCGAGAACTCGTACGACGTCTTCGTGCTTCAGATCGAGGAAAGGGGTGGCGGTGCCTGTGCCGGCGTTGTTGACCAGGATGTCGATACGGCCCAGCCGATCGGCGAGCTCGTCGACCACCCGTGTCGCATCGGGCAGCCGGGAGAGGTCCATTTGGGCGACGGCCGCGCGCCGTCCATGCCCGCGCACCTCCTCGGCCGTCCTCTCGGCGCCCTCCTGATCGCTGTGCCAGGTGATCCCTACATCCACCCCGGCCTCGGCGAGACGGACGGCCGTCGCCCGGCCGATGCCGGAATCAGCGCCCGTGACGACGGCCGCTCTGGCGGTGGCGGCGGTGCGGTCGGTCATGGAACCTCCTCCTGTGCGGGGCCCCGGCCGGTCTGGCGCCCTGAGTCCAGGTTCGGCCATGCACGCTTCCGGGTCTCCTTGAGAGCGCGGGCCAACCATCTTGAGGGCGCGGGCCAACCATCACGCGTGGTCCCCGTATCGGTCGCGGTGGAGAGGTGAGTGCTCGGACGGCATGCGAACTTGGATCACATGACTCCTTCGCACCCGCCGGACTCGAACCCGGACCCCCGCATCCCGGACCCGGACCCCCGCATCCCGGACCCGGACCCCTACCCCGGCAACGCCACAGGACCGCAACCCGGCGGCGGCGTGCCCCCGGGGGAGACCCCACCCGACGAGAGCGGCATGTCGGGGGCGGGGCCGGAAGAAACGCACAATCCGCCGAAGGGATGGTCGAAGGGACCAGTGACCGTGATCCTCGGCCTCGCCGTGCTGATCGCTGCGTTCTTCCTTGTCTACGCGCTCGTCCTGCTGCTGTGACGCGGTGCGGCGCTCACGGAGGGTGAGAGCGGGGGACCACGGGTGAGGGTGCTCTGTCAGTGGCGGGTGGTGTAGCCGATGAGGGCGGCGAGGCCCGCGAGTACGGCGACGCTGGTGAGGGCGATGGGGAGGGTGAACCAGTCGGCCATGAAGCCGATGGCGGGCGGGCCCAGGAGCATGCCGCCGTAGCCGAGGGTGGAGGCGGTGGCGACGCCGCTGGGTCCCGCGTGGGCGCCGGCGCGTTCGACGGCGACGGGGAAGATGTTGGCGAGGCCGAGGCCGGTGATGGCGAAGCCGATGAGGGCGAGCCAGACGGTGGGGGCGAGTGCGCCGAGGAGCATGCCTGCGGCGGCGGTGGTGCCGCCGGCGACGAGTATGGGGGTCTGGCCGAGGCGTTCGAGCAGCGTCGTTCCGCTGAGTCGGCCGATGGTCATGGCGAGGGCGAAGCAGGAGTAGCCCGCGGCGGCGATGCCGGGATGGGCGTTGAGGTCCTGTTCGAGGTGGAGGGCGCCCCAGTCGGCGAGCGCTCCTTCGCCGAAGGCGGTGCAGAGGGCGATGAGGCCGAAGACAATCACGAGGCCGCGGGTACGGGTGTCGAGGCGCCGCGGGGCGCTGTCATCGCGGCGGACGTCGCTCGGCGGGGCCGGGGGTTCGAGGCGCAGCAGGGTGCGTCCCGCGAGGGCGGTGACGATCAGGCCGATCACGGTGAGGCCGAGCAGGTGGCGGGTGGGGGACAGGGAGCCTGCGATCAGGCCGCCGAGCCCGGCGCCGACCATGCCGCCCAGGCTGAAGGCGGCGTGGAAGCTGGGCATGATCGGACGCCGCAGGGCGGCCACGAGGTCGACGGCGGCGCTGTTCATCGCCACGTTGATCCCGCCGTAAGCGGCACCGAACACCAGGAGCACGAGCCCGAGCGCGAGTGCCGAATGCGTCAGCGGCGGCAGCGCGATGCTCAGCGGCATCAGGACCCCGCAGGCCACGGTCACCGGATGGCTGCCGAAGCGGCGGCACAGCCGTCCGGTGAGCGTCATCGTGATGACGGCACCGGCGGAGACCCCGAGCAGCGCGAGCCCGAGGTCGCTTGCCGATGCGCCGGTCTGTTCCTTGATGGCGGGGATGCGGACGACCCATCCGGCGAAGATGAAGCCGTCGAGCGCGAAGAAGACGGTGAGTGCGACACGGAGCCGGACAAGGCCCGGGGGAGTGGCCCGCGACGCTGCGGACGTGGTTTTGTTTAGTAGCGGCACAAAGTCAGAGTAGAGGTGCGTCCCCGTGGCGTACAAGACAGTTCCTGTGAGGCGGCGGTCACCGGCGGGCGGAGGGCCATCGGTGAGGCGGTGGGCACGGGTGGGGCGGAGGGTTCTCATGAGGTGGCAGTGGAAGTGCAGGGGAAGGACAGTGGACGGGCAGTGGACGGACGGTGCACGCGCGGATGACGACTGAACGGCGAGGCGGCGTACGGATCATGGGAGACTCGCCCTCATGAACGGCAAGGCTGCCCCCCGCGTTGAGGGGGATCTGTCCACGCGTACGCGCCTGGAGCGAGGGCGCGGCGCGCTCGGGCCCGCCCTCGAGCTCGTCCACACCGGGCGCGCCCCGACCCGTGCCGTGCTCACCGCCGAACTCGGCGTCACCCGCGCCACGGCGGGCGCCGTCGCCGCCGAGCTGGAGGCGCTCGGCCTGATCAGGATCGACGCGAGGCCGAGCGCGCCCGCGGGTTCGCAGGGCCGCCCCTCGCACGGGCTCTCAATCGCGGAGGACGGCCCTGTGGCGCTTGCCGCACAGGTGCACTCCGACGGTTTCCGGGCCGCGCTCGTCGGGCTCGGCGGACGGATCGTCGCCACCGCACCCGGCTGCGAGACGATCGACGCCGACCCGGCACAGGTGCTCGGCTCGGTCATCGACGCGGGCGCGCAACTGCTGCGGGAGACCGGCAGGCGGTGCGTGGGCGCAGGACTCGCGGTGCCCTCAGCCGTCGCCGAACCGGAGGGCACCGCGCTCAACCCGCTGCACCTGGCGTGGCCCGCGGGCTCACAGGTCCGCCAGATCTTCGCCGACTGTGTACGGGAAGCGGGCATCGCCGGACCGGCGTTCGCCGCCAATGACGTGAACCTCGCCGCGCTCGCCGAGCACCGGCACGGCGCCGGGCGCGGCGCCCGCGATCTGCTGTGCGTCGCGACCGGGCACCGGGGAGTCGGCGGCGCGCTCGTCCTCGACGGGCGTCTGCACACGGGCAGTTCGGGCCTCGCGCTGGAGGTCGGCCACCTCACCGTCAATCCGGAGGGCCGCCCCTGCCACTGCGGCAGCCGGGGCTGCCTGGACGTCGAGACGGACCCGCTGGCCTTCCTCACGGCGGCGGGCCGCGAGCCGGGCCCCGAAGGGCTGTTGCTGCAGGCCCGCGAACTGCTCCGGGACGGGGGCGGAGATCCGGCGGTGCGTGCGGCGGCCGAGGAACTCATCGACCGACTCGGCCTGGGGCTCGCGGGCCTGGTGAACATCCTCAACCCGGACCGCATCATCCTGGGCGGCCTGCACCGAGCGCTCCTCGAAGCGGACCCCGAGCGGTTGCGCGCCGTCGTGGCCGACCGGAGCCTGTGGGGACGCAGCGGCGGCGTACCGATCCTTGCCTGCACGCTGGACCACAACAGCCTGGTGGGGGCCGCCGAACTGGCCTGGCAGCCAGTGCTCGACGACCCCCTCGCGGCGTTGGGCTAGACGCGGGCGCACTCCTTCGCGGTCTCCGCCGTGGTCTCCGTCGCGGGCTTCTGCTGGTCAACTGCCGTGGCCGCAGGCGTGGTTCGGGCAGGCGTGGTTCCGGCAGGCGTGGATCGCCCGTTACGCAGCCGCTTCAGGTCGGGCAGCAGCGTGACGAGGCCGAGTGCGGCGAGGGCGGCGCCGATCCAGAGCGGCGCCCGCAGGCCGAACGTATCGATGGCGGGTCCGCCCACGGACGTCGCGATGATGATGCCGAGGGTGATGAACGAGGAGTGGACGGTGTTCACCAGCGGCCTCGCGTTGCCCGTGCGCTGGACGCGGGTGACCAGGGCAGGGTTCATGGTGACTCCGACCAGGCCGATGCCCATCATCAACACCACGGCGGCAACGCTCAGTTGGGCGAAGACGGCGAAGCCGGCGAGGAACGCAAGGTTGAGCAGCAGGCCCGTCAGCAGGACCGGCACGGTGTGCTTGTCGGCGAACCGGCCGACGACGGTGTTGCCGATGACGGTGGCCGCTCCGTACGCGATGAGCAGCAGCGGGACGGTGCCGGTGGAGAAGCCGGTGACCTCGGTGAGGATCGGGTTGAGGTAGCTGAAGGCGGAGAATGTGGCGCCGATGACGAAGGTGCTGGTGGTGAGCGTGAGCCAGAGCCTGGGGTTCCGGAAGGCGCCCAGTTCCTGGCGCAGGTCGCCTCCGCCGTCGTCGCCGTCGGCGCGCTCCATGCGGGGTACCCCGGCGAGGGTGGCGAGCGCGGCGATCACGGTCAGGCCGGTGATGGCCCAGAACGCGGCGCGCCAGCCCAGGTGTTCACCGATGACGGTGGAGATCGGCAGTCCGAGAAGCGTGCCGAGCATCAGGCCGTTGAGGGCCACCGCGATGGCCCTGCCCCGGACTTCGGGGCGGGTGAGCTGGGTGCACATGGAGATGGAGACGCCGAAGAAGGCCTGCGACGCGACGCCGGTGATGACGCGCGCCACCAGCATGGTGCGATAGTCCGGGGCCAGGGCGGCGAGGACGTTGCCTGCGAGGAAAACGCCGAACAGGACGATCAGAGCTGACTTCTGACGCATCTTCAGCAGTGCGATCGTGAGGAACGGCCCGCCGAACGCCATCGCTGCGGCGAAGGCGGTGATCAAATAGCCGATCTCCGGGATCGTGGCGTCGAGTCCGTCGGCCATTTGCGGCATCAGGCCGGCGACCACGAACTCGCTGGTCACCATGGCGAAGATGCCGAGGGCCAGGAGATAGACGGCGCGGGGCATGGGGGCTCCTGTCGATGAGTTATGAACTGGTCGGTACAAAACGCGGGCGTGCGGGGATGGGGGGCGTAGGCCGGGGCCCGGGGGGAGTGGGAGGGCAGGGGTGATCGCCTTGCCGACTGTGGTGGGGCGACAGGCGTGACGGGGGTGTACGGACCAACGGGCCGGCGAGGCCGGCGAGCTCGGCGCGTCAGTGCGTCAGAGTGTCACCGCGTCAGAGTGTCCAAGGCGGTGTCGGCGATGGTCGTCAGGGCCGCGCGATCGGCGCCGCCCTGCGCCGCGATCCGCATGCCGCCGATGACGGCGTTCAGGAAGCGGGCCAGGTCGCCCGCGTCCCGAGTGGAGGTGATGTCACCCCCGCTCTGCCCTGTGCGGATGACGGCGCTGATGGCGGCGAGCCGCACAGCCAGGTCGCGGGCGAGCATCTCGGCGGCCTCGGGGTCGCGCCCGGCGAGCTCCACCGTCGTGTTGACGGTCAGGCAGCCGATGCTGTGTCCGTCCTCGCGGCACTCGAACTCGGAGTCGAGGACTCGGGTGAACAGGGCGCGGAGGCGCTCCATCGGGGGCCGCTCCTCGTCCTCCAGGATCTCGACCTGGACGGACGTCATGGAGTCCATGTAGCGGGCCAGGGCGCGCTGGAACAGTTCGTGCTTGCTGCTGAAGGTGTTGTAGATGCTGCTGCGGCCCAGGCCGGTGGCTTCGCACAGATCCTGGGTCGAGGTGGCCTCGTAGCCGTTCACCCAGAAGGCGCGCATCGCCGCGTCCAGGGCCCGTTCCTCGTCGAAGGTTCTCGGTCGGGCCATGCCGGAAACCGTACAGGTTTTGGAACGGCCAGTGCAATACGCGTATAGGAGTTGCTTCGTTACCCCTTAATCACATCTACTGGTAACACCGGATTCGAATCAGCGGGAGGTATCCAGTGACTTGGCACTTGGCGGAGAAGTTCGGGACGCCGGACGGTTACGTGAGGTGGGCGTCGTTCGGGGAGGGCGACCCGGTGGTCCTCCTGCACGGATCGCCGTTCTCGTCGTACATCTGGCGCGAGATCGCCCCCGCCCTCGCCCGGACCCGCAAGGTCTATGTCTGGGACCTGCTCGGCTTCGGGCAGTCCGAGCAGCGGGAGGGCCAGGACGTCGGTCTGGCGGCGCAGGGAAGGATCTTCGCCCGCCTGCTCGCGCACTGGGGCCTGTCCCGCCCCAGCGTCGTCGCGCACGATGTGGGCGGAGCGGTGGCGCTGCGGGCGCTGCTCCTGGAGGGCGCGGAGTACGGGGACCTCACGCTGGTGGACGCGGTCGGCGGCGGTGCGTGGGGGACGGGCTACTTCAAGCTCATCCGCGAGAACGCCCACGTCTTCGAGCAACTCCCCGACTACGCCCACGAGGCGCTGGTGGCCAGCCACCTCCGTCACGCGACTCACACCGGCTACAGGCCCGGCGTTCTGGACGCGTACATCGACCCGTGGCGCGGCCCGGACGGCCAGGCGGCGTTCTACCGCCAGTACCGCCAGTTCGCACAGTCCCAGACGGACGAGCTTGAGCCCCTCCTCCGCGAGGTGACCGTGCCGACCCGCATCATCTGGGGTCGCGAAGACCGCCTGCTGCCAATGGAGTTCGCCGAATTTCTGCGGACGCGGATCCCCCACGCCGAACTGGCCTGGGTGGACGCAGCGGGCCACACGATCCAGGACGACGCGCCTGCGCGGCTCCTTGCGCACTTGGCGGCGGGCTTCCACACCGCGAGCGTCTGAGCGGCCGGGCCCCTATGCCCACTCCACCGCCCACTCCGCTTCCCACTCCACCGCGAACGCCCGCGCCGGATTTTCCTTGAGCATCCGCCCCACCACATCTCCCCCCAGGGCGAGTTCGAGCCGTGGTCGCACCCTGCGCAGCAGATACGGCAGACCGGGGCCGCCGTTCACCGCGCGGGCACCGGACGTCGTCGTGTCGCCGCCCAGGAGGAGCTGTTCCGTGAAACCTGCCTCGGCCAGGGCCTGGACGGCTTCCGGCATGCGCCAGTCGGTGGCGTGGTTGGCGCGGGAAGGGCCGTCGAAGGCGAGGTACGCGCCGGCTTCGGCCGCCTGGTGGTGGATCGCGAGGTCGGGGGAGCGGTTCAGGTGACCGAGGATGAGACGGCCGGGCGGTACGTTCAACTCGCCGCACAGCAAGTCGAGTACGTCCAATGCGCCTGTGCCGAGCTCCAGGTGGACGGCGATGGGCGCCCCCGTCGCGTGGTGGGCCTCGGCCGCCGCTTCCATCGTCCAGCGGGCGTGCGCGTCCAGGCCGTGGAATCCGCCCGCGACCTTGATCAGCCCTGCCCGCACGCCGGTGTCGGCGATGCCCTCGGTCACCTCCCGTACGAAGAGGTCCGCGAGTCCGTCGGCGCGGAGGCGGCTCAGCAACTCCGGTGTGTAGTGGGCCGCTTGGTGGAGCCCTGTTGCCGCGACGATTCGTACGTCCGACGTCCGGGAAAGCTCCGGCAGGTCCTCCGCGCGGCGTCCCATCCCGTGCGGGGTCCACTGGATCAGGCTCTCACCTCCGGCATCCCGGAAGGCCGCGAGCTCCTGGGTGGCCGATGTAGGCGAGTCCAGCTCGTGGCCCGGGAGTTGAGGGCTCGTCAGGAAGAGGTGGTCGTGGGCGTCGCAGGTCCCGAGGTCCGCCGGATCGATGTCTCCGAGGACCGTGCGGACCGTGCGGACCGCGCTCACCACTGCTGCCCCTTGGGGAGCGTGTGCCGCTCCGGGGCGGACAGGTGCAGCACCTGGAACACGTCACCCTGTCCCTTGGGCGACGCGTGATCCCAGACGGAGAAGTGCAGTGCCTCCCACGTGCGCGGGTCGATGGCCACGGCAGCGTAGAGCGCTCCGTCCTGGCGCGCCAACTGCTTGGCTTCGTAGACGAGTTGGGTCGCCAGCGCGCCGACGGGGGTGCCGGGCGGGATGCGCCTCCGGCACCGTATCGCCGCCTTCGCCACCTTTGTGGATGGGGCGGCACCCGAGGCGACCCCCTCCACGAACGCCATCCCCGTCCAGTGCTGCACCTCCGGTCGCCCGAAGTCGTCGACGATGCCCTGGAACCCGGGGCCCCAGAGGAAGGAGTTCATGCCCTCGGGGGTGTTCCAGAGGTAGAACGGCGCGTACTGGTTGACGGGGGAGTCGTCGACGCCGCGCTCGCGGATCAGGTACGCCTTGGCGCCGAGGCCCGGGTAGTTGTCCAGCAGATGGCCTTTGGTGGCGACCCTGTAGCGGATGATTCCCATGTCGTAGTCGGCCGGAAGCGTGATCTCGTACTGCATCGCATGCATGGTGCTTCGCTCCTCGGGCTCAAGCCGCTGGGTACTCGTCCGCGCCCACATGGGCGGCCCAGTGCGTGGTCGTGTCGTCGTCCGTCGCCTCGACGACCGCCAGATGCGTCATGAAGGTGCGGGGCGCGGCGCCGTGCCAGTGCCATTCGTCCGGCTCGATCCAGACGGTGTCGCCCGCGCGGATCGTCTCCGCCTCACCTCCCTCGCGCTGCACCAGGCCCTCTCCCTCCATGACGTGCAGGACCTGGCCGTGCGGATGACGGTGCCAGGCGGTGTGCGCCCCGGGGGCGAAGCGGACGTTGAACATCCGTAGCCGGGAGGGGGACGGGGGCGCGGCGATCTCGTCCAGCCATACCGTGCCGGTGAAGTTCTCGGCGGGGCCCGCCTGACTTTCGGGGCGGTTGCGCGTGATGTGCACTGCTCTTCAAGTCCTTTACGGAGAAGGGGTGGTGGCGGCGAACAACAGGGCGAGCAAGCCGCGTACGCCGGTGTCGAAAGCCGCGGGTGACCCCGATGCGCGGGCCAGTACATAGCCGCCCTGGACCGTCGCGACGACCGTCGCTGCGATCGCCCGCGCGTCGAGCGTGGCCGCGAACTCGCCCCGCTCCTGGCCCTCTTCGACGATCCCGGCGATGCGGTCCCGCAGCCAGTCGAGCATCTCGGTGACGGGCGCGCGCAGCTCGTCGCTCGCGATGACGTCCGGGTCCATCGTCAGCCGCCCGACCGGACAACCGCGCAGTACGTCACGCTCCCGCAGCAGATACGCCTCGATGCGTTCGTACGCCGACCCGGTGCCGCCCAGTACTCCCTCGGCCGTGGCGCGCATCTCGTCTGCCGTACGCCTGATCGCGGCGAGCGCCAGGTCGGGTTTCCCGGCGAAGTGGTGGTACATGCTGCCCTGCCCGGCGCCCGCGTGCTGCTGGATGGCCTTGGGGCTCGTGCCGACGTAGCCGCGCTCCCACAGCAGTTCGCGGGTGGACTCGATCAGGCGCTCCGGGGTGCTCATGAAGCCACTGTACATACTAGTAGGTACAGCGGTCCAGGGATGCGGAGGCCAGCCGGTGCGCGCTGCGGGAGCAGCCCCGCGGCCCCCACGTACTCCCGGAGTGGTACGCGCGGTGCCGCTGGCCGTACGACGACTCGGACCCCCTCGGAGCGCGAGTCTCGAGACATCGCACGAGACCCCGCAGAACAGACAGCTTCCGAGGAGATGGACACCATGAACACCCTGGCTCACTTCGACGGCGGGCCCGGCCCGTGGATCCTGTTCTTCCCGCTCATCTGGGCCGCCGTCGTGATCGGCGGCATCACCCTCCTGCGCCGCACCGTGTGGCGGGGCCGCCGCGCACCGTGGCAGCGGGGCGGCGCCGAGCGGAACGTACGCATCGACGAGAACTCGCCCATCGCCGTGCTCGGCCGTCGCTTCGCCTCCGGCGAGATCGACGAGGACGAGTACTGGCGTCGTCTTTCCGTCCTGAACGAGGAGTTCGGGCGCACGTCCAAGGGCGGTGCGGCATGACCACCGCGACCGGACACCGAAGCGGTACCGACACCGTCGACGCCGCCCGCGTCACCGAGGCTGTCAAGGTCTACGGCAGCGGCGACACCGCCGTGCGGGCCCTGGACGGGGTGAGCGTCGGCTTTCCCGCCGGACGCTTCACCGCGATCATGGGTCCGTCCGGCTCGGGCAAGTCCACGCTGATGCACTGCGCCGCAGGCCTCGACACCCTCACCTCGGGGTCCGCCCACATCGGCGACACCGAGCTTGGCGCGCTCGACGACCGCCGTCTCACGCTGCTGCGCCGCGACCGCATCGGCTTCGTCTTCCAGGCCTTCAACCTGGTGCCGACGCTGACCGTCGCCGAGAACATCACGCTCCCGATGGACCTCGCCGGCAAGCGCGGTGACGCGGCGTCAGCCGAGTGGACCGACGCCCTCATCGACGTGGTGGGGCTGCGTGACCGGCTCCACCACCGGCCCGCCGAGCTCTCCGGCGGACAGCAGCAACGCGTCGCCGTGGCAAGGGCGTTCGCTGGCCGGCCCGACGTCGTCTTCGCCGACGAGCCGACCGGCAACCTCGACTCGCGCTCCGGCGAGGAGGTCCTGCGCCTGCTCGGCCGCGCCGTACGGCAGATGGACCGCACCGTAGTCATGGTCACCCACGACCCGGTGGCCGCGGCCCACGCCGACGAGGTCGTCTTCCTGGCCGACGGCCGCCTCGTCGACCGGATGGCGGACCCGACCGCCGACAAGGTCCTCGACCGGCTCAAGGCCTTCGATGCCAAGGGGGCACCGTCATGAGTTCCCAGAGTGGTAGTTCCCAGAGTGGTAGTTCCCTGAGTGGTAGTTCCCAGATTGGTTCCCTCAGGTCGTCCGCGCGCATCAGTCTTTCCTCGCTGCGCGGCCACAAGCGGCGCTTCGCGGGTACGTTCCTCGCGGTCATGCTCGGTGTCGCCTTCCTGGCGGGCACGCTCGTCATGGGCGACACCCTGCGCGGCAGCTTCGACACGATGTTCGGCAACGCGACGAGCGGCACCGACGCCGTCGTCCGCAGCGCCGACACGATCACCACCCCCGACGACAGCCAGGGCACCCGGCAGCCCGTCAAGACCTCGCTCGTCGAGAAGATCGAGCAGACCGACGGCGTCGCCGCCGCCGCGCCCAGCATCCAGGGCGCGGGCCAGCTCCTCGGCAAGGACCGTGAGCCCATCGGCGGCGAAGGCCCGCCCACCCTCGCCGGCAACTGGATCGACGACAAGGAGCTGAACGCCTACCAGTTGGCCGAGGGCCGCGCCCCCGCCAAGTCAGGCGAGGTCGTCATCAACCGAGGTGCCGCCGAATCCGGCGATCTGAAGATCGGTGACACGACCACGCTGCGCACCCCCGACCCCGTCCAGGTGACGATCGTGGGCCTCGCGACCTTCGGTGGCGAGGACGGCATGGCGCAGACCACCTTCACCGGCATGACGCAGGCCGACGCCGAGAAGTACCTGACGCCGAAGCCCGGCGAGGCCGCGACCATCCAGGTGCGGGCCGGACCCGGCGTGAGCGAGCAGGAACTCGTCGACGCGCTGAGTCCCGTACTGCCCAAGGGAGTTGAGGCGATCACCGGCGAGGCGTCGACGGCGGAGAACACCGACAACATCTCGGGGCAGTTCCTGTCGCTCTTCACCAGCTTCCTGCTGGTCTTCTCCGGGGTCGCTCTGCTCGTCGCCACCTTCAGCATCCACAACACCTTCGCGATCGTCGTCGCCCAGCGCACCCGCGAGAACGCCCTCCTGCGCGCGCTCGGCGCCTCGCGCAGGCAGGTCACCGCGGCCACCCTGATCGAGGCGAGCGCGGTCGCCGTGGTCGCGTCCGTCGCGGGCCTCGCGGGCGGCATCGGGATCGCTGCCGGGCTGCAGGCACTCTTCCCGGCCATCGGATTCCCCTTCCCCGAGGGCGACTTGGTGATCAGCGGTCTGTCGATGCTGCTGCCGCTCGCCGTCGGCATCGTGGTCTGCCTGGGCTCCGCCCTGCTGCCCGCCGTACGCGCCGGGCGTACCGCACCCCTGGCCGCGCTGCGCGAGACCGCGGTCGACCACTCCGGGGCCTCGCGGACGCGCGCCGTCGCAGGCGCGCTCCTCGCGCTCGCCGCCGTCGGTCTCTCGCTGACCGGCGTTCTCGTCAGCCCGTCCGTGTGGCTGGCCGGGGCGGGGGCGGCCCTCGCGCTCGTCGCGTTCGTGGTGCTGGGTCCTGTCGCTTCCTCGCGAGCGGTACGTATTCTCGGCGGGCCCCTCGACCGGATGCGCGGTGTCACGGGCGGGCTCGCCCGGCGCAACGCCCTGCGCAGCCCCAAGCGGACCGCCGCCACCGCGAGCGCCCTGATGATCGGCGTCGCCGTCGTCTCGCTCTTCACGGTCTTCGGCGCCTCCCTGAAGGCGACCATGGACCAGACGGTGAACCGCTCCTTCGCCGGCGACCTCGCCATCAGCACCCCCGGCTTCGGCGCGGGCGGCAGCGGACTCAGCCCCAAGCTGGCCCCCGTGCTGGCCGAGCGGCCGGAGGTCGCGACCGCGGTCGGTCTCGGCAAGGGCGCCGCGGAGGTCGAGGGGGAAGGGCGTGCCCTGACGGTCACCGACCCCGGCCCCTTCGCCAAGTCCTTCGACCTCGGCAAGGTCGACGGGTCCCTGGACGGCCTCGGCACCAACGGCATCGCGATCACCCGCGCGGAGGCCGAGAAGCAGGATCTGAAGGTCGGCTCCAAGACCGAGCTCGCCTTCGCCGACGGCAAGAAGGCCACCTTCACCGTCCGTGCGCTGTACGGCCAGTCGGAGCTCGCGGGGGACTACGTCATCACCCGCGAGGCCTGGGCGCCGCACCGCATGCAGGACGCTGACAGCCTCGTCTCCGTCAGCTTCAAGGACGGCGTGAGCGCGGACGATGGCAAGGCCGCGGTCTCCAAAGTCGCCCAGGAGTACGGAAATCCGGATGTGCAGACCCGTGGTGAGTACGCGCAGTCGGCCGCGGGCGGCATCGACATGATGCTCACGCTGGTCTACGCCCTGCTCGCGCTCGCCGTACTGATCGCCCTGCTCGGCATCGCCAACACGCTGACCCTCGCCATCCACGAACGGACCCGTGAGCTGGGCCTGTTGCGTGCCGTCGGCCAGACCAGGGCGCAGCTGCGGGCCATGGTCCGCTGGGAGTCGGTGCTCGTCGCCGCCTTCGGTACGGCCGGCGGCCTGGCCCTCGGCGGCTTCCTCGGCTGGGTGCTCGTCAAGGCCTCGGACGGCGCGACCGACAGTGCTTTCGCGTTCGCGGTGCCACCCGTGCAACTGGCGGTGGTCGTCCTGGTGGGCCTGACGGCGGGAGCCCTCGCGGGTCTGCGTCCGGCACGGCGGGCCGCACGCCTGGACGTGCTGCGTGCCATCGCCACCGAGTGACGTAGGACGCCCGCTGCGCGGAGCCTGTCACCGCCCGGTCAGCCGACAACGGCCGACCGGGCGGGAGCATGTCCGGGCGCGTGCCCGTCGGCGAGGGACTGCGGCCCGGGGGCCAGGTCCGCGAAGGGACCCGTGGTGGCCGCGCCGTACGCCGGGTACGCGGACGGCAGTGCGGCGGCGGAGGCGGGGGCCGGAAGGGTGAACCAAACGACCTTGCCCGTGTCGCCGTGGGGGCGCACCCCCCAGCTCTCGCTGACCGCGGCGACCATGGCGAGCCCGCGGCCGCAGGTCGCGGACGCCTCGGCGTCGTGGACCTCGGGAAGGCGGGGGTCGTGGTCGTGCACGGAGACCGTGAGACGGTCGAGCAGCAGCTCGATCTCCACGGTGCACACCTTGTCCGGCTGTGCGTGCCGGTGCACGTTGGTCAGGAGCTCGGTCACACCGAGCGCGGCCTGGTCTATCAGCGGATCGAGACGCCAGTAGCGCAACTGCGCCGATACGATTCTGCGTACCTGGCCGATCCGCGACGGCAGGGCCTGAAGCTCTACCGTGCAATACCTGCTTGGCTGGCTGATCACGGCTGCGACTCCCCGAATTGCGGTCCGGAAGAAGACGACGATCGGATCCAGCAGCGGCCGCGGGGTCTGCCGGCTGCTGTTCGCGGCCGGCGGGCTGGTTCGCAGCGTCATCGCCGGTGAACCCAGAGTGATGTGAGACCAGAGTGACTCAGGGGGTGCGGGCGTGCAACTCGCACCGCTCCGGCCGGGAGCGCGAGGGCTCCTCAGGCAGGCGCCCTGCGGCCTTTGGCCCTGCGCACCGCGTCGATGAACTTGCGTACCGTGGGCGGCCCTGCTTTGCCGGGCGCCGGGTCGTGATCGGCGAGGGTGAGCCGATAGCGCGTGCCGTTCAGTTCGGCGAGGGCCCGGTCGTCGGCGGCGAACCATGGTTTGCCGGCCCGCACGGTCTGCACCGGCGCGCTGTCGATCTCACTGCCGTAACTGGTCAGTAGCTCGAACCTGCCGTCGGTGATGCGGATTTGACCCGCCCGGGTGAGGGAGCGCAGCCGTCGTCCGATCCGCACGCCTGTGGCCGTGAACTCCGGCTCCGCCATGACGTTCCGCCCCCTTGAGCGCTTCGGTATGTCGTTCCGTACGGGACCGCCTTCCCGTGCGGTGCAGTCTGCACGCACTGGACGTCGAGCACCAGTGCGTATGAAGACGTGGTCACAACTGGGGTCACAACTGGACGACGTCCCCTCCACAGTGTGCCGTGCCCTTGCCGCCACTGGCTGCGCCAGGTGTGCCTTTGAGGTGCTCAAAGGTGTGTTTATGCAGGTGAGAAGCGTGCGGAAGGTGCCTATGATCGAGGTGTCCTGCCCGCTCCGAGCGCGGCCAGGTTGACGCCAAGGAGCCGCGCGGTGAGCACCACACAGCAGGATCAAGCCGACGAGCCGATGACCACGCTCGACGTGGACCGCAGCGACGCGGAGTACCGGGCCTGGCTCAAAGAAGCCGTACGCAAAGTGCAGGCCGATGCCAACCGTTCCGCCGACACGCATCTGCTGCGCTTCCCGCTGCCGGAACAGTGGGGCATCGACCTGTATCTCAAGGACGAGTCGACCCACCCGACCGGCAGCCTCAAGCATCGCCTCGCCCGCTCGCTCTTCCTCTACGGCCTCTGCAACGGCTGGATCCGGCCAGGGCGACCGGTCATCGAGGCCTCCAGTGGCTCGACAGCCGTCTCCGAGGCGTACTTCGCGAAGCTGATCGGGGTGCCCTTCATCGCGGTGATGCCCCGCACCACCAGCGCCGAGAAGTGCCGACTCATCGAATTCCACGGCGGCCAGTGCCACTTCGTGGACGACTCACGCATGATGTACGCCGAGTCGGCCGCCCTCGCCGTCGAGACCGGCGGGCACTACATGGACCAGTTCACCTACGCGGAACGGGCGACGGACTGGCGGGGCAACAACAACATCGCCGAGTCGATCTACCAGCAGATGAGGCTGGAGCGCTATCCGGAACCCGCGTGGATCGTCGCCACGGCGGGCACGGGCGGCACCTCGGCGACCATCGCCCGCTACGTCCACTACATGCAGCACGACACCCGGCTCTGCGTCGCCGACCCCGAGAACTCGTGTTTCTTCGACGGCTGGACCCACCACGACCCGGATGCCACCAGCGACTGCGGATCCCGCATCGAGGGCATCGGCAGGCCGCGGATGGAGCCGAGCTTCGTGCCCGGCGCGATCGACCGCATGATGAAGGTGCCGGACGCGGCGAGCGTCGCCGCCGTGCGCGCCCTGGAGCAGGCGATCGGCCGCAAGGCGGGCGGCTCGACCGGCACCGGCCTGTGGAGCTCCCTGAAGATCGTCGCCGAGATGGTGGCCGAGGGCCGCACGGGCAGTGTCGTCACGCTCATCTGCGATCCGGGCGACCGCTATCTGGACAAGTACTACTCGGACGCGTGGCTGGCCGAACAGGGTCTGGACATCACGCCCTACGCGGCCGCGATCAAGTCGCTGCTCGCGAACGGCACATGGACCTAGTAGACCTCAACCGCAGTACGGGACTCAGGCGTTGGCCGCGGCCAAGCGCCGGTCGAGGGCGGTGACGGCGTCACGGAAGGCGCGGCCCATGCCCGGCCTGCCGAGCTTCAGGGCGAGGCGGAAGGGGGCGGCGCCGTCCGCGGCGAACGTCCACTGCACGCGGGTGCCGGTCCCGGACGGGGTGAGCCGCCACTCCTCGAGCAGGGCACGCAGGCCCGGGGCGTTCGACTCGTCGATGCGGTAGGCGTACCGCTCCGCCGCGTCGGCCGCGACGATCGTCTCCTGGAAGCGCGTGCCGCCCTTGAGGCGGACCTCGCGGCCCTTGCCGCCGTCCGCGCCCTCCGTCGGCCGGCACAGCGTGACCGCCGTGAACCACTCGGGCCAGCCGGCCATGTCGTCGGCGAGCGCGCGGTACACCGTCTGGGGGGACGCGCTCACCTCACGTGCGAAGACCAGGCGCAGCGGAGCGGACTCGGCGAACTCCAGCCCCACGGGCCTCAGTCGGCGTGCCATCGAACTCAGCCCCCAGCGGAATCGGGTCGTTGACCGGGCACCGTCACCATAGCTGGCGGCCCGTCAGATGTCTGCGGTGCTCCCGGCGTTCCCTGCCGGACCGACACCCGCGCCCTGCCCGACGCCCTCACCCTGCCCGACGCTCTCGCCTTGCTCGCCCTGCCCGTCGGTCCCCGGCTCCTCGGACTCGCCCGTGACCACCAGGCGCCGCAGATGCTCGGAGATCTCCACCCGTGCCTCCGCGGGCAGCCCCGCATCCGTCACCAGCGTGTCGACCTGCTCCAGGGTGGCGAACGAACTGAGGCCCACCGTGCCCCACTTGGTGTGGTCGGCGACCACGATGACCCGCCGCGCCGACTGCACCAGACGCCGGTTGGTCTCCGCCTCCGCGAGGTTCGGTGTGGACAGACCGGCCTCCGCCGATATGCCGTGCACGCCCAGGAAGAGCACATCGAAGTGCAGCGCGCCGATCGCCTGGTCGGCGACCGGGCCGACCAGCGAGTCCGAAGGAGTGCGCACACCGCCCGTGAGGACGACGGTGGCCGCGCCCTGACGCTGGCCCGAGGTGCGCTGCGCGGAGTGGAAGACATCCGCGACCCGCACCGAGTTCGTCACCACCGTCAGATCAGGCACGTCCAGGAGATGGTGCGCGAGCGCGTACGTCGTCGTGCCGCCCGAGAGCGCGATCGCCGTGCCCGGCGCCACCAGGGAGGCCGCGGTGCGCGCGATGTCCTCCTTGGCGTTCAGCTCCAGGCCCGACTTGGCCTCGAACCCCGGCTCGTGCGTGCTCGCCTCGACCACCGGGACGGCGCCGCCGTGCACCTTCTCCAGGACGCCCTGGCGGGCGAGGGCGTCGAGATCGCGGCGGACCGTCATGTCCGACACACCCAGCTTGCGGGTCAGTTCATTGACACGGACCCCGCCCCGACGGCGTACCTCATCGAGGATCAAGGCGCGGCGCTGCTCCGCGAGGAGGTTCTGATTCTCACTCACGTCCGTCCCGGCCCTTCTGCCTCGTCACACCCGTCGCGCTTGTCAATTGCGCTGCCTCATCCTCGCATGCGCCACCGACAGGCGGCCCACTGCCCGAGGCCGTGCGTTCACCCGGAACGGGGAGATTACGTGAGGGGAGGTGTGGACAGGGCCGTGAGCGGAGATCCTTGTGGCCTGACCACGCGCACGTTCGGGGGAACACGCGCACATCGGGGGAAGCGAACAGTGGCAGCTGACCACAGAGAAGAGACAGCTCTCGAACTCCTCGTCCATGGAGTGGGGGGCACCACATCCGAGGAGATGCTGGGCGATCCCAGGACCGTCCGGATCTCCGGCGACGAGACGGCGGCCGTGTTCCGCCGCACCGAGGACGCCGACGCCGAGAAGCGCCCGGACGACTACCGCGGCAAACCGGTCCCTGAGGCGTACGTCTGGTGCAATCTGACCTCCGGGAACGGCTCGCGGGCCCTATGGCTCCTGCTGCTTCCGTTCATGGTGGTCAACCTCGCGCACTGGATGCGCCCCACGTCGCGGCGCATGCGCAAGACGGTCCGTACGTACGGCCTCCTGGTGCGCCTGACCGGGCTCAGCCTCACCGTCCTGCTGGTCGCCGCCGCCTGCGAGGTCGCCATCGACCTGACGGCCTGGCAGTGCGCCGGCACGCCCGCGTGCGCCGCCGACCGCTCCTGGCTCGGCTTCCTGGCGACCGACGCCTCCGGACACGGCGGCTGGTGGAGCCAGCCGGGACGCCGCCTCGCGTTCGCCGCCCTGCTGCCCGCCGCACTCACCGGGCTGCTCTGGTACCTGTCCCAGCGCACCTGGAGCGCGTACGAGTCGCAGACACCGCTGCCCCACCAGGCCGACCCGGAGGAGGAGCCCGGACGCACCGCACTCGGCAAGCCCGGCTTCTGGTACGGGCGCCGCCTGGTGGCCCGCCTGCGCGCCGCGCACACGGCCGCCGGGTTCCTCACGGTGGCCGCCGCGGTCGGCACATCGGCCGCGCGCCACGACCGGCGCGCCGGCGGGCCCGCGCTGCTCGACGCCCTCGGCTGGATCCTCGACGTGACGCTCGTCCTGGGCGGGGGCATCGTCGTCCTGGTGGTCTGGCGCAGGGGCCGCAGCGAGAACAAACTCGACCGGCACCTCGACGAGAAACTGATCCGCAGCCTGCCCCTGGGAGCCCTCACCCTGCTCGTCCTGACGCTCCTGTACGCCGGGTGGTCACGCCCCGACTGGACCTCCCAGGGCAGGCTGCCGGGCAACGCGACCTTCGGAACCATCGCCCTCGGCCAAGGGCTCCTGGTCATCGCCCTCGCGGTGGTCGCCCGCCTCCTCTACCGCACGGCCCCCGACCCGCGCACCGCCCTGCGGGGCTTCGCCGGCCCCGCCGTCGCGATGCTGGCCTGCGCGCTCGGCGGTGTGATGTCCGGAGGCGGCGCCCAGCGCGTAGCCGACTGGCTCGACGGCGCGGGGGCACCAGGCTCCGGCGGCACCATCGACGGTCCGCCCGTGCTCCTGACCTGGCAGGCGTCCGTCATCCCGCCCCTCCTCGTGGTCGTCGCGGCACTCTGCGGCTGGCTCGGCGTCCGCACCCTGCGACGGGCACGCCGCGACCGGCCGAACATCCCGGGCGAGTACCCGGGCGAGCCCAAGGACGCGGCCCGCAGCCGCCGCATCGCGGGCACGCGCGCGCGTGCCGCACTCACCGACCGGGCCCCGCTCCTCGTCGGCATCACCTCGGCGGTGACACTGCTACTCGGCGCGGGGGCGCTCGTCGGCGCATGGGTGAGCGAGGAAGTCCCGAGCGAGGCCGCGCAGGGGCTGCCTCTCTTCTTCGAAGGAGCGGCCGAGACCTCGCAGGCGCTCGGCTCCTGGCTGATCGGCTTCGGCTTCATACTGTTCGTGACGTGGGGCCGCCGCGCCTACCGCGACCCCTCCGCGCGCCGCACCATCGGCATCCTGTGGGACGTCGGCACCTTCTGGCCGCGCGCCGCCCACCCCTTCGCCCCGCCCTGCTACGCCGAGCGTGCCGTCCCCGACCTCACCTGGCGCATGCACACCTGGACCCGCGCGACGCGCGCCACGGGCGGCAGGCTCGTCATCTCCGGCCACTCGCAGGGCAGCGTCCTGGCCGCCGCGGCCGCCTGGCAGCTGTGGCCATCCGTCCGCAAGAGGGTCGGCCTCCTCACGTACGGCTCGCCCCTTGAGCGCCTCTACGGACGCTGGTTCCCTGCCCACTTCGGCCCGGCCGCCCTCAGCTCGCTGCACCGCGAGGTCGACTGCTGGCGCAACCTCCACCGCACCACCGACCCCATCGGCGGGCCCGTCCGGGTCCAGCCCGACGGCGACGGACCGCAGGTCGACCGCGAAGCCCTCAAGGACCCCCTGGTCTACGGCCGCACGGAGGAACACCCGCTGCCCGCACCGATCCTGGGCCACGGGGACTACCAAGCCGATCCCGCCTTCGCCGAGGAGCGCGCACGGCTGCTCGCCCGGCTCAAGCCGGCCGTGCCGACGCCCCGGCCGGAGGCGACGCTCACGGCAGCTCCGGCAGATCCTCCGGATACAGCAGGGTGAGGTCGTCCGTGCTCGGCTCATCGAACTGGGCGACACGCCCCGCGTGCCGCTCCACCATCGCCTCGAACGTCTGGCGCGCGGTACGGCCGTTGCCGAACGCGGGGCCCTTCGGAAGCGCCGTGAAGTACTTCAGGAGGGCCTCGCCCGTCCCCGTGTCCAGGCGGTACTCGTGATCGTCGGCCTGCTGCTCGACGATCCGCAGCAGCTCCTCGGGGGAGTAGTCGCCGAAGGTGATGGTCCGTGAGAAGCGGGACGCCACACCGGGGTTGACGGACAGGAAGCGCTTCATCTCCGCGGTGTAGCCCGCGACGATCACCACCACCGCCTCGCGGTGGTCCTCCATCAGCTTCACCAGCGTGTCGATGGCCTCCCGGCCGAAGTCACGCCCGGAGTCCTCGGGCGAGAGGGCGTACGCCTCGTCGATGAACAGCACACCGCCACGCGCCCGGTCGAACGCCTCCTGGGTACGGATCGCCGTCGACCCGATGTGCTCGCCCACCAGGTCGACCCGCGACACCTCGACCAGATGCCCGCTCTCCAGGACGCCGAGCGACGCCAGGATCTCGCCGTAGAGCCGCGCCACGGTCGTCTTGCCGGTACCGGGTGAGCCGGTGAACACCAGATGGCGGCGCACGGACGCGGCCTTGAGCCCCGCGAGCTGCCTGCGCCGCCCCACCTCGATCATGTCGGTGAGGGCGCGCACCTCGCGCTTGACGCTGTCCAGGCCGACCAGCGCGTCGAGCTCACCGAGCACGTCCTTCGAGGAGCGGGACGGCGGCTCCGGGGCCGTGTTCTTCGCGGGCGCCTGGTCCGTGCGCTGACCGGGGATCATGCCGAGCAGCCCCACGGTCTGCGTGGCCGTCTGCGGGGCGGCCTCCTGCGCGGTGGCCGCCGCGGTCCGTACCCCGCCGCTCTCGTCGCTGGTGCAGTCCTCGACGAGCGGGCCGTCCTCCGCGAACTCGAAGCCGCCGCGCGCGCACCGCTCCGTACGGCACTTCTTCAGCGTCGTACGGCAGCCGTCGATGACGTGGAAGCCGTAGCCGCCGCTGTCCGTCACCCGGCAGCCGTGCAAGTTGCCGCGGCCGCCCGCGGAGACGTAGAAGCCCGCCTCCGCGGGGGAAGTGACCGTGCAGCGCTCGATGGTGGGGTCCGCGCCCTTGGTGACGATGACGCCCGTCTGGACGCCGTCGACCGTGCAGTTGGCCAGGGTGCCGCCGCTGCCGTGGTCGCGGAACCACGCGCCGGTGGCCGCCTCGCGGATGCGGCAGTCGTCCAGCTGCGCCGTCGCTCCGTCGCTCACGGACACCGCCGTGTTGCGCACCTGGGAGAGATCGCTGTCGACGACGTCGGCGCGCGAGCCGCGGTCGAGGACGAACAGCGCGTCCGGCACGTCGTGCACCCGGCAGGACTCCAGGACGACCGTCGCGCCGTCGCTGACCCACACCGCGGGGTAGTCGCCCGTGCTGTCGTGGATCTCGCACTGGTTGGCGTCCACGCGCGTGCCCGGGTCCCAGACCGAGAGGCCGTTGCGCCCGAACTGCCGCACGGTGGAACGGGTCAGGGTCAGGACCGAGCGGGAACGCAGGTCGATCGCGTTCTCCGGGATGTCGTGGATGCGGCAGTCGGCGAGCGTGAGCACGGCGTCCGTGTCGAGCGTGACGCCGTCCGACGTCGTGCGGTGCACGTCGCAGTCCGTCAGATGCGCCACGGCCCGGCCGGTGATCTGCACGCCCGAGCCCTTGACCTCGTACACCTCGCAGCCGATCGCCTCGAGCCCCGAGTGCTCACCGGTCACGGACAGCCCCGCTCCGGACGCGTGATGCACGCGGCAGCGCTCAAGACGGGGGTGCGCGCCGCCGCGCACGGCGATGCCCGACTGTCCGGCCGATACGACCTCGCACTCCTCGAAGACACCGCCGCCGCCGTCGAGCACGGCGATGCCGATGCCGCCGGGGTTGTCGACCGTGCAGCGGCGCACCGTGGGGCGCGCTCCGCCGCGCACCTCGATGCCGGTCGCGGACCGCGTCACCACGCGTACGTCGACGAGTTCGGGCGCCCCGTCCTCGACGAGCAGCGCGGGCGCGGCCGAGTCCTGTCCTTCGACGTGCAGGTCCTGGACCACGGCGGACGAACGGATGGTGAGCGGCACCCCGTCCGATGGCGCGATGCGGACGGAGCCGGGGGAGCCGTCGGGGCCGCGCAGCGTCACCGCCCGCTGGACGACGAGATTCTCGCGGTACGTGCCGGGGGCGATGGTGAGGACGTCTCCGTCGCTCGCGGCCTCCAAGGCGGCAGCGAGCGATACGTACTCACCCGTGCGGCGCCGCCACCGCGAGGTGCCGGTGTGCGTCACCTGGACCGTGCCCTGTGCCATGGAGTTGCTCTGCCCCCACCTTGTCGTACGCGGGACCTCACGACCTCGCGCAAGGCGCCGAAGAGTTCGGCCGGTCCACCGTAGCGCGCGCGGCGAGGGCGAGTTGACCCGATCGCCAGGCTCTCACCTGGTCATCGCCGGTCTCTCACCGGCCTCCAGAGCCGGCATCGGCGTCTCAGGAGCCGGTGCCGGTCCGTCCCCAGTCCGGCCCCGCCTTCTCCCAGGCCTGGTCCCAGCGGTCGTAGCGCCGAAGGACGATCCGCCAGACGACGATTCGCCTGGCCCCCTCGACGAGTCCGGTGACCGCCACGGCGGCGCCTATTCCGGCCAGTGCCGCGTGCGTGCTCGCGGTCGCGCCGTCCAGCGGGCGGCCGACCACTTGGCCCCGCTCGTCCGTCCAGAGCCGGAAGCGGTCGCCCGGGTCGGGTGACTCGAGGGCGGCGAGCACCGTGCCGGAGTGCGCCGTGCCGTCCGGAGCGATCCACTCGGCGAGCACACGGCTGTGCCTGTCGCGCGCGGACGACGTCTCGGGATCGGGGTCGACCGGGGGTCTCGACACCTTCCTGACCACCGTGCCGGTGACTTCGTGACGCACCTCGCGCTGTTCCCGCACCGACTGCAGCAGGGCGTCCCGCGAAGCACCGCCGATCGCGAGGCCGGCCAGCGGCGCGGCGACGGCGATGAGCAGTACGGCCGCACAGGCCACCCAGGCTTCGACGAGGTCGGTCTTCCGGCGCAGCGGATTGTGCCGCCAGCGCCAGAGTCCGACGAGCGCTCGCACAGTCCTGCACCCCCTTCCGCCTTCCGCGTCCGTCATAACCGCGTACGGCACGGATCACGCGTCGACGGGGAGAAGAGAGAGGCAGATCACCCTTCTCGTTCCCGCTCAACGACCGTGCCGGGCCTTCGAGTTCCCGGGCGGCGGAGGTTCAATCGAGGACGGTGAACGGGTCGCCGATCCGGACCGATCCGGTCGTCTCCGGCACCAGATTCTGGCCGAAGACCAGCTGGTCCCCGAAGCGCCGGTGCCTGGCGAGCGTCCGCAGCGGCTCCTTGCCGCGCTCCGCGCTGCGCTGGTCGGTGGTGGTCACGACACAGCGACCGCACTTCTTGGCCACCCTGAAGGTGACATCGCCGATCGCGACGCGCGACCAGTCGTCCTCGGCCCAGGGCGCCGTCCCGTCCACGACCACATTCGGCCGGAATCGGTTCATGGGGAGAGGGCCCTCGTCGGAGTGATCGCCCTGCGCGATGAGCGAGTTCAGGGCGTCGAGGGAGGAGAGCGTGGTCAGGAGCAGCGGATATCCGTCGGCGAAGGAGACGGTCTCGCCGTCCTTGGCGTACGCGGGATCGATGGGGCGCCGGGTGGCGGGGTCGTCGAGGTGGACGAGCCGGACGTCCGTGTCCAGATAGGCGCTGAACCAGTCGTGGGCGGCCGCGTCGGCGGGCACCGCGTCGACCTTGTCCTTCCAGATCTCCACCGTGACGGTCTCGCCGGAGGGCGGCACGGCGACCGTCAGCGGCTCCTGGCCGGGTGCGGACATGCGTATGCCGCCGCCGGGCAGGAGCTCGGCGGCGGCCAACGCCAGCCTCGGATGCGGCCGTTGCGTGATGATCCGTCCCGCGCTGTCCACCAGCACCCACCGTCGGTCACCCGCGAGCCCCCAGGGCTCGACGACGGCCTCACGCGGAGCGTGTCCCCCGACCGCCTTGAGCGGGTAGAAGTGGATCGAGTGCAGCGCTGGATTCGGCATGACGCCATCCTGCCAGCAGCCACTGACAGGGACGCATGCGGGCGAATCAGTAGCCGCGGTAGGGGCGGTTGTACGGATCCTCGTACGTCGCCGGGGCGGGGCGGGGCGCCGCGGGGCGCATGGCCTCGTAGCCCGTTCCGGCCGGGGGACGCTGTTGTTGCTGGGGGCCCGGATATCCGCGCGGCGCCGACGGCTGCTGCGGGATGTACGGCGCGGGCGCCTGCTGCAGCGGAGCGGGCTGCTGCGCGTAGCCGTACGCGGGGTTGTGGTGGGACGGTGCAGCCGGCAGTGCGGGCAGGGCTGACTGCAGTGCGGGCAGGTGACTGTGACTGCCCGTGTCGTACGCGGAGGGGACCCGGATCGGGGCGATCTGAGGAGTACCCCGCTCGGCGACAAGGGAGTCGTAGATCGGAGTGTCCGGGAAGGACGGCGCGGAGTAGTAACCGCCGCCATAGGTGGAGCGGGGGGAGGTCATGACACATAAGTTAAGCCCTTGATGTGCTGGTTGGGGAGACCGATAAGAGGGTTGTTTTACGTGTCGGTAGTGACCTGGCATCCCCAATGCGAGCGAACTTAGGAAAAATCGGTCGCGCGGCGGCGTAGGGATCGTGTAAAAGCCAAGCTCCGTACGGGTTACCGGCGGTTGACGCACGGTTGACGGAACGTCCGTGCGGCGGGGTGTCGGCGGTGGACATGGGCCTCCCAGGGGTCCGGGTAATAGGTTGGTCGTGAACGGGACGGCGGTCCGGCCGGACGTGGCGACTTGCGATGCGAACTTGTGATGCGAACTTGTGATGGGGGCGGACATGACAATGTCTAAAGGATCGAATGTTCCCGTGCCGGCACCTGCCGTGCGGGTCGAATTGGGGTGGTCTTCAGGAGCCGGGGTGCCGGACGCCGACGCGTCGGCTCTGCTCCTCGCCACTTCCGGAAAGGTCCGCTCGGACAACGACTTCGTCTTTTACAACCAGGCGGTCCACTCCTCGGGCGCGGTGCGGCACGAGGGGAAGAAGGCCGACGGCGGCCGGGTGACGGACGCGCTCGTGGTGGACCTCGCGCGCGTGGAGCCCGCCGTCGAGACCGTGGTGCTCGCCGCCTCGACGGACGGCGGCACCTTCGGGCAGGTCCCGGGCCTCTTCATCCGGGTCGTCGACGCGGCGAACGGCGCCGAGATCGCGCGCTACGACAGCGAGGACGCCACCGTGGAGACGGCGTTCGTCCTCGGTGAGCTCTACCGCCGCCAGGGAGCGTGGAAGTTCCGCGCCGTCGGGCAGGGTTACGGCAGCGGACTCCAGGGCCTTGCCACCGACTACGGGATCTCGGTGGACGAACCGGAGCAGGCGCCCGCCCCCGCTCCGGCCGCGGTGCAGCCTCCCGCGCCGCCGGTGACTCCCGCGGCCCCCGTTCAAGCCCCGCCGCCGCCCGCCCAGACGCCCGCTGCCGCCCCCGCGGCCCAGCCCGTGCGCCTCACCAAAGTCACGCTCACCAAGGAAGCGCCGTCCGTCTCGCTGAAAAAGCAGGGCGGCACGTCCGGCGCGATGCGCGTGAACCTCAACTGGGAGGTGCGCAAGCAGTTCAAGGGCTGGGCCAGCAAGCTCGGCCGGGCCGTGGCGATGCACGCGGACCTCGACCTGGACCTGTGCGCCCTGTACGAACTGGCCGACGGCCGCAAGGGCGTCGTCCAGGCGCTCGGCAACGCCTTCGGATCCCTCGACCAGCCCCCGTACCTGCTGCTCGACGGCGACGACCGCACCGGGGCCGTGTCCAGCGGCGAGAACCTCACGGTGAATCTCGACCACATCAAGGACTTCAAGCGCATCGTCATCTTCGTGACGATCTACGAAGGAGCGCGCAGCTTCGCCGACCTGAACGCCACGGTCACCCTGCAGCCGCAGCACGGCGCCTCCATCGACTTCTCGCTGGACGAGTGCACGGTGCCCTCCACGGTGTGCGCGCTCGCGCTGATCACGAACAACAACGGCGACCTCTTCATCCAGCGCGAGGCCCGCTACCTGGTCCCCGAACGCGGCGTGAGCCCGCAGCGCACCATCGACTACGCGTACGGCTGGGGCATGAACTGGACGCCCGGCAGGAAGTAGCCGCCTTCGCGGTGGTCAGTTCCGTTCGGGAGCGGGGTCGGGGCGGGTGTACGTCCGCCCCTTCCACGCCGCTCCACGCCCCCTGTAGTGCTGCACCGCCGAATCCACCGTCATCAGGAGATAGAGGAAAGCGGTGAACGGCAGCAGGGGAGCGAGCCAGAGAGTCTGCCGGTAGTAGCGCAGCATCGGGATGTACGTCGCCGTCATCACGAGCCACGCGACCCCGCCGAGCGCGGCGGGTGCGGCGCTGCCGGTGGCCAGGCCGCCGAACAGCGCGACCGGCGGCACCAGATAGATCAGGGCGAGCCCCAGGACCGTACCGAACAGGATCAGGGGGTTGTGGCGCAGTTGGGCGTAGGCGCTGCGCGAGACCATCCGCCAGAGGTCGCCGAGCCCGGGGTAGGGGCGCACGCTGTCGACGCGCTCCGCGAGCCCCAGCCAGATGCGGCCGCCCGAGCGCTTGACCGCCCTGGCGAGCGTCACGTCGTCGATCACCGCGTGCCGGATGGAGTCCGGGATTCCCGCGCGCTCGGCGGCGGCCGTGCTCAGCAGGACGCATCCGCCGGCCGCCGCGGCCGTGCGCGAGCCTCTCTTGGCGATCCAGCGGAACGGATACAGCTGCGCGAAGAAGTACACGAACGCCGGGACGACGAGCCGCTCCCACATGCTCGCGACGCGCAGCCGCGCCATCTGCGAGACAAGTTCAAAACCGGCCGTCTCCGCCGCAGCGACCAACTCCCGCAGACTGTCCGGCTCATGGGCGATGTCCGCGTCGGTGAGCAGCAGATACCGGGGCGCACGCGCGCGTGCCAGGCCGATGCCGTGCCGTACGGCCCACAGTTTGCCGGTCCAGCCGGGCGGTGGTTCTCCTGGCGAGCCGACGGTCAGCGGGAGACCCCCGTGCCGGTCGGCGAGGGACCGGGCCAGCGTTCCGGTGCCGTCCGAACTCCCGTCGTCTACAAGGAAGATCTCGGCCTGCCCCGGATAGTCCTGGGCAAGCAGCGAGGGCAGGCTCTCGGGCAGCACGGCGGCCTCGTCACGGGCCGGGACGACGACGCAGACCGAGGGCCAGGTGTCCGGGTCGCGGCGCGGCGGCAGACGCAGGTCCGTGCGCCAGAAGAAGCCCTGCCCCAACAGCAGCCACAGCCAGGCGGCAAGCGATGCGGCAGCGGTCCACACAACGGCGCTCATCCGCCGCAGTCTGCCCCACGCCGCCGGCCGCCGGAGGCCCATCGACTATGGTGACCGGGTGAAGATCGCGCTCATCGACTCCGGTATCGGCCTGCTCCCCGCCGCGGTGGCGGTACGTCGCCTGCGGCCGGACGCCGATCTCGTCCTCTCCTCGGACCCCGACGGACTGCCTTGGGGACCACGCTCCGCAGAGGACGTCATCGAGCGCTCCCTGGCCATCGCCGAGGCGGCCGCCGCCCACCACCCCCAAGCGCTGATCGTCGCCTGCAACACCTCGTCCGTGAGCGCACTGCCCGCCCTGCGCGCCCGCTTCGAACCCGACCTGCCCGTCATCGGGACCGTACCGGCGATCAAGCCGGCCGCGGCGGGCGGCGGCCCCATCGCCATCTGGGCCACCCCCGCCACCACCGGAAGCCCCTACCAGCGCGGCCTCATCGAGGAGTTCGCCGGCGGCGTCGACGTCACCGAGGTGCCTTGCCCCGGCCTCGCGGACGCCGTGCAGTACGCCGACGAGGCGGCCATCGACAAGGCGGTCGCCGCGGCAGCGGCCCTCACTCCGCGTGATGTAAGGGCCGTCGTCCTGGGCTGCACCCATTACGAGCTGGTCGGCGAGCGCATCCGCGCGGCCCTCCAGCAGCCCGGCCTTCCGCCCCTCGTCCTGCACGGCTCCGCCGGAGCGGTCGCCGCCCAGGCCCTGCGCAGGGCCGGCGAGCTGCCCGGCCCCGGCTCCGGCGCGGAAGGCGGCCTGACGGTGATCCTGAGCGGCCGCCCCGCCGAGCTGCCCGTCGCCGCCCACACGTACGCCGAAGGCAGGCTGCTCGCGGCGGTCACTCCCGCCCGCTGAGTCCCGTACGGACGTGTGAGGGGCCTGCGCCTCCGGGCCCCCTGCCCCGTCCGCGTACAGAGCGGTCCCGCCCGTACAACCGGAGCGGTGACGCTCCGCGATGCCGTGCCTTCCCTCCGGAACGTCGGTACTCTCGGTCGCATGAGGGACCACACCCACGGCGAGCGGGGCAGCACAGCCGACGCCCCGCCGGAAGTCTGGACCGGAAGCGCGACCAACCGCGTGCAGTGGCTGCTGGCGCTGGCCGGCGCCCTCTGCCTGGCACTGGGGATCGAGCTGGCCGTCGACAACATGTGGACGTCCGGGATCGCGGCCCTCGCCATGTCCGTCGTGGGGTGCATCGCCGCCGGGCTGCTGATCCTGTTCGGCACCCTCGCCTTCGTCCATGTCGACGTGAGGGTTGACAAGGACTGCCTGGAAGTGCGCTGCGGGCACATGGGCCTGCCGCGCCGCCGCATCCTCCTCTCCCACGTCGTGGGCGCCGAATTCGCGAAGGTCGTCTGTCCCAGACAGTGGGGCGGCTGGGGCTACCGCTCGCGGCCCGACATCGGCACCGCCGTCGTGGTCAGGCGGGGTGAGGGCCTGGTCCTCAGCCTGGGGGACGGCCGCAAGTTCACGGTCACCGTCGACGACGCCGAAGCGGCCGTACGGTTCATCCGCCGCCGGCTGTCCACGGTACGGAGCCCGGCGGCCTGACCTGCTCCGGTGCGTCGCCCAGCGGTCGCGCCGTGGCGATGCCCGCGAGGTATCCCGCACCCGTCGTCACCGCCGTGAGGCTCAGCGCGTTGCCGACCGAGGCCACGGCGGCCAGCGCCGTCAGGGCCGCGCCCGCCGACAGGACGACCTGGGTGGAGCGCGGCGAGCGGTACAGGGCGTACAGGAGCCAGCAGAACACCGCCGCGAGAAGGACCACGCCCACCAGACCCTGCTCGGCCGCCTGCTGCAACGGCGCCGAATGGGGCTTGCCGTCCGTGAGGAGCTGCTCGGCCACCGTGGGGCTGGCGTCGGCGAACCGGCCGGGGCCCACCCCGAGCGCCGGTTCCTGGCCCGTGAGCGAGAGCGCGTCCTGCCACAGCTGGACCCGGTTGCCGTCGAGCTGGCCCTCCAGGGACGCACTCAGCCCCTCCGGCAGTACGTCGTCGGCGATCGCCCACGTCAGTCCGGTCACCACCGCCGTCGCCAGGGCGAGGCCCGCGAGGCCGAGCACCCTGCGCCGCATCAGCGCGGTGGCCAGCGAACACAGCAGGATCCCGGCGCACGCGACGAGACCGGCCACCGAGCCGAGCACCGCCGCGGCCACCACGATCCCCACGGCGAGCAGCCGCATCGCGAGCCGCGCCGAAGGACTCCGAGCCGCCCACGCCGCGGAACAGGCGGCCCCCGAAGCCAGGATCAGGAGCGCGGCCGTGGCGCCGGTGTGGCCGAGCGGCGCCGCGCTGACGGGCCCCGGCGAGAGCTGCGGGGCCGCCGCCGCGAGGCCGACCCCGGCCAGCGCACCGGCGCAGGGCGCGGCGACCGGCAGCAGCGCGCCACAGATCCGCCCGCCCGCGTACCCCGCGGCCACGGCGAGCACCGCGAGGAGCACGCCCTCGGGCCGGCCGCCGTGCACCCCGGAGGTGATCAAGGTCCAGGCCGCGCACACGCCGAGCAGCGCGCAGCCCGTCGCGTCGGACGCGCTGCGCCGTTCGTACGCCCCTGATGGCCCGGCCGTCGTGGCCGTCCCCGTTGTCCCCACCCGTCGCCCCCCGCCGTATGACGGGCCCCGAACGCTGTGGCTCGATCCGGCCGCAGGTCAGGGACTCGGGCACACCGTAGTCGCTGGGACCGTGAGATGTGGACATCTTGCGCAGGAACGATCCGTCGATCGTGTGGACGAAACCGCCGGCGGCCGGTGCCCGCGGGAGAGGGGACGAAGCCGTGGCGGCCAGGCACGACCGTCCTGTCTCTGTCCACGTGACGCGCCGTACACTCCCCGAGTGACCGCCACCACCACCTCCGTAGACGAGTCGGAGCAGCTCGGAGCGCAGCCCGCGCCCGCATCGCGCAAGGTCCGCTTCCTGCGAGCGCTCGTCCCGGCCGCCGCGGCGGCACTCTCCGGAGTGCTGCTCTACGTCAGCTTTCCGCCACGCACCCTGTGGTGGCTGGCCCTGCCGGCCTTCGCGGTGTTCGCGTGGTGTCTGCACGGCCGCAGCTGGAAGGCGGGCCTCGGACTCGGCTATCTCTTCGGCCTCGGCTTCCTGCTGCCGCTCCTGGTGTGGACCGGCGTGGAGGTCGGGCCAGGGCCCTGGCTGGCGCTCGCAGCCATCGAAGCGATGTTCGTCGCCCTCGTCGGAGCGGGCGTCGCCGCCGTCTCCCGGCTGCCCGGATATCCGCTCTGGGCGGCCGCCCTCTGGATCACCGGTGAGGCGGCACGCGCGCGCGTGCCCTTCAGCGGATTCCCCTGGGGGAAGATCGCCTTCGGGCAGGCGGACGGCGTCTTCCTGCCGCTCGCCGCGCTCGGCGGCACCCCCGTGCTCGGGTTCGCGGTGGTCCTGTGCGGGTTCGGCCTGTACGAGATCGTCCGGCAGGTGTACGCCGCGCGCCGCACCCGCGTCGTGCGACGCGGTGCGGCGGCAGCGGCCCTGCTCAGCGTGCTCGTCCCGGTTGCCGGTGCCTTCGCCGCGCGCCCGCTCGTCAGCGACGACGCCGAGGACGGCACCGCGACCGTCGCCGCCATCCAGGGCAACGTCCCGCAGGCGGGCCTGGACTTCAACGCCCAGCGCCGCGCCGTGCTCGACCACCATGTGCGCGAGACCAAGCGGCTCGCGGACCGGGTCAAGGCGGGCAAGGCGAAGCAGCCCGACTTCGTCCTGTGGCCGGAGAACTCCTCCGACATCGACCCGTTCACCAACCCCGACGCCCACGCGGCCATCGAGCGCGCCGTCAAGGCGATCGGTGCCCCCATCTCGGTGGGCGGAGTCGTCCAGACCAAGGACGGCAAGCTCTTCAACGAGCAGATCCTCTGGGACCCGGAGAAGGGCCCCACGGACACCTACGACAAGCGGCAGATCCAGCCCTTCGGCGAGTACATCCCGCTGCGCGACGTCGTCGGCTTCTTCAGCAGCGACGTCGGCATGGTGCGCCAGGACTTCAGCCGCGGTTCAAAGCCCGGCGTCTTCACCATGGCGGGCACGAAGGTGGGCCTCGCCACCTGCTACGAAGCCGCCTTCGACTGGGCCGTGCGCGACACCGTCACCCACGGCGCGCAGCTGATCTCCGTACCCAGCAACAACGCGACGTTCGACCGCAGCGAGATGACCTACCAGCAGCTGGCCATGTCGCGGATCCGCGCCGTCGAGCACAGCCGCACCGTCACCGTCCCGGTGACCAGCGGCGTCAGCGCGATCATCATGCCGGACGGCCATGTCTCGCAGAAGACGAAGTGGTTCACCGCCGACTCACTCGTCCAGGAGGTGCCGCTGCGCTCGTCGCAGACCCCGGCCACCCGGCTCGGCGTCCTGCCCGAGGGCATCCTCGTGCTGATCGCCGCGGGCGGTCTCGGCTGGGCGGTGACGGGCGCCGTACGGGCCAGGCGCGCCCGCCGGTCCCGTTAGGGTCGACGGCATGGCAACTCCTGACTTCATCCGCACGATCCGGGCCGACGCGGGCCACCAGCTGTTGTGGCTCCCCGGGGTCACCGCCATCGTCTTCGACGACGAGGGCAGAGTGCTCCTCGGGCGGCGCTCCGACAACGGCAAGTGGTCGGTCATCGGCGGCATCCCGGATCCGGGGGAGCAGCCCGCCGAGTGCGCCGTACGCGAGGTCTTCGAGGAGACCGCGGTGCACTGCGTGCCCGAGCGCATCGTGCTCGTCGAGGCCCTGGAGCCGGTGACCTACCCGAACGGCGACACCTGCCAGTTCATGGACATCACCCTGCGCTGCCGCGCCGTCGGCGGAGAGGCCCGCGTCAACGACGACGAGTCGCTCGAAGTGGGCTGGTTCGCGCTGGACCAGCTGCCCGACCTGCACGAGTTCGGGGTCTTCCGGATCAAGCAGGCCATGGCGGAGGAACAGCCCGCCTGGTTCAACCGCTCCTGAGCTCCGCCTCCGGCGGTATCAGCCCGCCTTGAGCATGTCGGCGCACTTCTCGCCGATCATCATGGTGGTGATGCACGGGTTGACCGCCGGCAGGAACGGCATGACCGACGCGTCGGCGACACGAAGCCCGGTGACGCCCTTGACCCGCAGTTCCGGGTCGAGCGGCGAGTCCGCGTCGTCCGTCGCGCCCATCCGCACGGTGCCCGCCGGGTGGTAGACGGTGTTGTGGGTCTGGCGGATGTAGGCGAAGAGCTCGTCGTCGGTCGTGGCGTCCGGTCCCGGAGCGAGTTCGGCGCCCGCCCAGTCGGCCATCGGGGCCTGCGCCGCGATCTCCCGGGCGAGCCGGAGCCCGTACGTCATCACGCGGATGTCGTGCTCGTGCGTGAAGTAGCGCGGGTCGACCATCGGCTTGTCCCGGAAGTCGCGGGTGCGCAGCCGGACCGTGCCCATGGAGCGGGCCCGCGTGACGTTCGGAGTGAGGCAGAAGGCGTTGTCGGTGGTCGGATAGCCGCGCCGGTAGGTGTTCATGTCGAAGGGCACCGAGCCGTAGTGGAACATCAGGTCCGGGCGGTCGAGGCCCGGTTCGGTGTCCGCGAAGATGCCGATCTCCCACCACTGCGTGGAAGAGGTGACCATCGGCTGCTTCGCCTCCCACATGATCACGCCCTCGGGGTGGTCCTGGAGGTGCGCGCCGACCCCGGGGCTGTCCACCCGCACCTCGACACCGCACTCGCGCAGATGCCCGGCAGGACCGATACCCGACAGCATCAGAAGCTTCGGCGAGTCGATGGCCCCGCAGGACACGATCACCTCGTGGCGCGCCGTGATGCTCCCGCTGTGAATGGTGTCCGGTTCCAGGTACTCGACGCCCGTACAGCGCCGGTTCTCATCGAACAGCAACTGCCTTGCCTGCAGGCCGGTGCGCACCTCAAGGTTGGGCCGCTTGCCGAGGATCGGGTGCAGATACGACACCGATGCGGACGAACGGGTGCCGTCCGGGCGGGAGTTGATCTGGAACCAGTGGGCGCCGCGCACCACCGTCTTGCCGGTGTTGAACGGCGTCGTGGGGATGTCCGCCGCCGCACACGCCTCCAACAGGGCGGTACCGCAGGGGTCGTTCGGCGGGACGCTCATGATGTTCACCGGGCCCGAGCGGCCGTGGTGGTCGCCGGGCGCGTCGTTGGTCTCCAGACGCTGGTAGAGCGGGTAGCAGTCCGCCGCGCTCCAGCCCGTGCAGCCCAGCGAGCCCCACTCGTCGAGGTCCTCGGCGGGGGCCCAGAAGGCGATGCAGGAGTTGTGCGACGAGCAGCCGCCGAGCACCTTGGCACGGGCGTGCCGCATGAAGCTGTTGCCGTTCTCCTGCGGCTCCACCGGGTAGTCCCAGTCGTATCCGGACTCCAACAGGGCCATCCACCGGTCCAGTTGGAGGATGTTGTCGTCGCCGACGTCAGAAGGTCCTGCCTCAAGGACACAGACGCTGACGTCCGGGTCCTCGGTCAGCCGCGCGGCGACGACGGCGCCTGCCGTGCCGCCGCCGACCACCACGTAGTCGAACTCGGCCTTGGGACTCTCAGCGGGCATGACGACTCCAGATCAGAGGGGTTCAGGGTGCGGCCGGCGGTGGCGGGGGAGACGTGGGGTCGACGGCCTCTTCGAAGCGGTGCTCGGCGAGCACGCCCGTCTTGTGCCGCTGCACGAACCAGTAGTAGGCGAAGCCGCCGAGGGCCACGACGCCGATGAAGAGGAACGCGCCCCAGCGCAGGTACCAGTGCTGGGGTCCGGTCGCGTTGTAGACCTCCGCGCGGGGCCAGGCCAGGTTGAGGGACATGGCCGCGCCCCAGAGCACCGCGATGATGTTGATCGGCAGGCCCCACCGGCCGAGCGAGAACTTCCCCTCGGCGGGCGTCCACTCGCCGCGCAGCCGCTTGAGCAGCATGGGCACGGTGACGAGCAGGTAGGCCACGTAGATCATGATGATCGCGATGCTCGTGATCACCGAGAAGATCTGCGGCTGGTTGATGTTGATCACCAGGATGACGACACCCACGACACCGATCAGCACGGCGGGCACCACGGGGGTCTGGAAGCGGGGGCTGACCTTGGCGAGATGCGTGCCTGCGGGCAGGTTGTTGTCCCGGGCCATGGCGAACATCAGCCGGATACCGGCGGCTTGCACGGCCAGCACACAGACGGTGATGGCGACGACCACCGTCCAGAGGAAGATCTCACCGATGGTCGAGCCGAGCGTCTCGAGCACCACGTACTGCAGTCCGCCGGTGGAGAGCTCCTCGGCCTGCAGATCCGGCACCGCGAGCAGGGCGAACAGCAGGATGAACGCGCCGATGGTGAAGGAGGCGATGAGGGCACGGAGAATGGCGCGAGGCGCGTTGCGGCCCGGATTGTGCGACTCCTCGCCGAGCGAAGAGGCCGTGTCGAAGCCGTACATCACATAGGCGGAGGCCAGCGACGCGGTCAGGAAGGCGCCGAAGTACCCGAGCGTCTGGCCGCTGCCGAGGCCGTTCGTCTCGGTGAGGGCGCTGCTGGGACCGCGGGTGATGTGCGCCGCCAGGAAGATGATCAGCGCGACCGCGGCGATCAGCTCGATGAACACACCAGCCGAGTTGATCCGGGCCATGAGCTTGACCCCGAAGGCGTTCACCGCGGTGGAGAACAGGATGAGAACCGTGCCGAGGAGCACGGCGTTGGCCGCTGCGTCGTTCTTGCCGCTGCCGTCACCCACGAACTGGAACCACTCGGAGATCTGCGGCAGCGTGATCTGGTAGGCGAGTGCCACGGCGGAGAGCGTGACCATGGTGGCCGTCATCATCATCCAGCCGCCGAGCCAGCCGACGTGCGGACCGCCCATCTTCTTGGCCCAGTTGTAGATGGAACCGGCGACCGGATACCGGGCGGCGAGCTCGCAGAAGCAGAGGGCCACCATCAACTGGCCGGCGAAGACCATCGGCCACGACCACCAGTAGGCGGGGCCGCCGAAGCTGACACCGAAGTAGAACAGCTGGAAGGTGCCGGTCAGGATCGAGATGTAACTGATCCCCGCGGCGAAGGTGTGGAAGTTGCCGAGGGTGCGCTTGAGCTCGGGGCGGTAACCGAGCTCGCCCAGGGCGTCGTCGTCATCCTGGCTCTGGGACCTCGCCGGGGCGGTGGGGTCCGGTCCTGGGCCGTTGTCCGTACTCATTCGAACCACCTCTGCGGGGTCGGTGCGAGGTTGCGCCAGATGTGTTTGGCCTCTTGGTACTCGGCAAGGCCCGCCGGGCCCAGTTCGCGGCCGAAGCCGGACTGCTTCATGCCGCCCCACTCCGCCTGCGGCACGTAGGGATGGAAGTCGTTGATCCACACCGTCCCGGCGCGCATCCGGGACGCCACGCGGTGCGCCTTGCCGGTGTCCTGCGACCAGACGGCTCCGGCGAGTCCGTACACGGTGTCGTTGGCGAGCGCGACCGCCTCGTCCTCGTCCCGGAACCGCTCGACGGTGAGCACCGGGCCGAACGACTCGTCGGTGACCACGGACATGCCGGGGGTGCACTCGTCGAGCACGGTCGGCGGGTAGTAGTAGCCGTCCCGCAGCGCCGGATCGTCGGGGCGCGCGCCGCCGCAGCGAAGGACCGCGCCCTCGGCGATGCCGGCAGCCACGTACGCCTCGACCTTGTCGCGGTGCGCGGCGGAGATCAGCGGCCCTGTGCGGGCGTTGAGATCGAAGGGGCCGCCGAGCCGGATCTGCTGCGCCCGCTCGACCACGGTGTCGACGAACCTGTCGTGCAGTGAGTCCTCGACAAGGAGGCGTGCCCCGGCCGAACAGACCTGGCCCGAGTGCAGGAAGATCGCCATCAGGGCGTAGTCGACCGCCGCCTCGAAGTCGGCGTCGGCGAAGACGATGTTCGGGTTCTTGCCGCCCAGCTCCAGGGCGACCTTCTTCACCGTGGGGGCCGCGGCGGCCATGATGCGCCGCCCGGTCACGAGCCCGCCGGTGAAGGACACCATGTCGACCCGCGGGTCCTCGCTGAGCGGCGCGCCCGCGGTGGGGCCCGCGCCGAGGATCAGGTTGGCGGCCCCGCCGGGCAGCCCGGCCTCGGTCAGCAGGCGCATCAGGATGATGGCCGTGTGCGGGGTCAGCTCGCTGGGCTTGAGGACGAAGGTGTTGCCCGCGCCCAGCGCCGGGGCGACCTTCCAGGCGGTCTGCAGCAGCGGATAGTTCCACGGAGTGATCAGCGCGCACACCCCGACCGGCTCGTGCACCACCCGGCTGTCCACTTCCGCGCTGCCGGCATCGACGATCCGGTCGGTGCCGCCCGCCGCCGTCAGGTTGCCGAAGTAGCGGAAGCAGTTCGCGATGTCGTCCATGTCGTACTCGCTCTCCACGAGCCGCTTCCCGGTGTCCAGGGATTCGGCGCGGGCGAGCGCGTCCTTGTCGCGTTCGAGGAGGTCGGCCACGCGCAGCAGCAGGCGGCCGCGTTCCGCCGCCGGGGTGCCGGGCCAGGGGCCGCTGTCGAAGGCCTCACGGGCCGCGGCGATCGCCGCGGCGGCGTCCTTCGGTCCGGCCTCGTCGACGGTCGCGACCAGGGTGTTGTCCGCCGGGCAGCGGATCTCACGTACCTGCCCGTCCACGGCAGTGGTCCATGTTCCGCCGATGAACAGCTCCGGCATGACGGCTCCTCGGGGGTGGGATGCGCGGGTGCTCCACGAAAGGACGGTAAGGAGAAAGGGCCGGGTCCGCACTACATGAGCCGCTATTCGGCGCAGCGGTCTCGATCCGCCCCCGCAGGATCAGGCGTCCCCGAAGATCGTGTGCGCGCCACTCGGTTAGCCTGAAGGCACGATGAACCAGCTGATCACGTCATGGGGCGCGTACGACCTCACACGGTTTCCCGAGGACCCTCGCGACCCGCTGCGTGCCTGGTCCGCCGCCGACGCCTACCTTCTGCGGCACCTCGCGGGCGAGACGGAGCCCGCGGGTGAGACGGAGCCCGCGGCTGAGACGGGGGAAGCGGCGAAGTCCGTCGACCTCTCCGGCGCCGTGGTCGTCGTCGGTGACCGCTGGGGCGCGCTGACCACCGCGCTCGCCGAGCACCGGCCGACGCTGATCACCGACTCGTTCCTCGCGCGGGAGGCGACGCGGGCCAACGTGGCACGCGCCGGGGTCGCGCCGGACGCGGTGCGGCTCTCGACGACGGATGACGCCCCGCCGAGCCGGATCGACGTACTCCTGGTGCGCGTGCCGAAGAGCCTCGCGCTCCTGGAGGACCAGCTGCACCGGCTCGCGCCCGCCCTGCACGCGGGCACGGTCGTCGTCGGCACCGGAATGGTCACCGAGATCCACACCTCGACGCTCGACCTCTTCGAGCGGATCATCGGCCCTACGCGGACGTCGCTCGCCCGGCAGAAGGCGCGGCTCATCTTCAGCACGCCGGACCCGGAACGCGACGCGGGGCCCAGCCCCTGGCCCCGCAGCTACGTCCTCGACGCCGACTCCGGAGCGGGGTCCGGGCTGACGGCCGTCAACCACGCCGGGGTGTTCTGCGCCGACCGCCTCGACATCGGCACCCGCTTCTTCCTGCGCCACCTGCCCACGGGCAGGGGCGCCGCGGGAGGCGGCCCGCACATCGTGGACCTGGGCTGCGGCAACGGCGTGCTCGGCACGGCCGCCGCCGTCGCCGACCCCGAGGCCACGGTCACCTTCATCGACGAGTCGTATCCCGCCGTCGTCTCCGCGGAGGCCACCTTCCGGGCGAACGCCGCCGCGTCCACCCGGGCGGAGTTCGTCGCGGGCGACGCGCTGTCCGCCGTCCCCGCGGGATCGGTGGACCTCGTACTGAACAACCCGCCCTTCCACAGCCACCAGGCGACCAGCGGCGCGACCGCCTGGCGGATGTTCGCCGGAGCACGCGCCGCGCTGCGTCCGGGCGGCGAGCTGTGGGTCGTCGGCAACCGCCACCTCCAGTACCACGTGAAGCTGCGGAAGCTCTTCGGCAACTCCCAAGTCGTCGCGTCCGACCCGAAGTTCGTGGTCCTGAAGGCGGTCAAGCGCGACCGCTGACACCGCGCTCACACTGCCTCAGGCGTCGAAGGCGGTCGCCCGGGTGATCTTCTCCCAGGTGGCGATCTCCGCGCGGACCGAGTCGAGGTGGCCGACGACCGCGTCCACGGCGTCCTCACCCAGCGGCAGCCGCAGCGGAGTCCCCTCGGCGTCGAGCGCGGTGATGATCGCGGCGGCGGCCTTCGCCGGGTCGCCCGGCTGCTCACCGTCGCCGCCCGCGACCATCGCGCGGGTGGCGCCCGCCGTCTGGGCGTAGTCCGGGATCTCGACGGGGCTCGCGCTGGTGTTGCCGAACAGACTGGTCCGGAACGCGCCGGGCTCCACGACCAGGACCTTGATGCCGAGCGGCGCCACCTCCTGCGCCAGCGCCTCCGACATCCCCTCAAGGGCGAACTTCGTGCCGCTGTACGCCGAGAACCCCGCGAAGGACATCTGCCCGCCCATGCTGCTCATCTGCACGATCGCTCCCGAGCGCCGTGCCCGCATGTGCGGAAGGACGGCGCGGGTCAGCGCGGCCGGGCCGAAGACGTGCACGTCGAACAGGGCGCGCAGCTCGGCGTCCGAGTCCTCCTCCAGGGCGCCGACGTGGCTGCGGCCCGCGTTGTTCACCAGGACGTCGACGCGGCCGTGCCGGTCGGTGACGTCACGCACGGCGGCCTCGATGCCGGCCGTGTCCGTCACGTCCAGGGTGAGGGCCTCGACCTGGTCGGGGTGGGCCGCGACCAGGTCGTCCAGGGACGACGCGTTACGTGCGGTGGCCACGACCACGCCGCCGGCGGCGACGGCCGCCTCGGTGATCGCCCGGCCGAAGCCGCTGTTCGCACCCGTCACGAGCCATACCTTCGTCATCACGAACTCCCTTGAGGTGGCGGCCGGTTCATTCGTCTCCGGCTGTGTGGATCAGCCTGCGGCAGAATCGGGTGGCCCGTCCAAGACCTGACGTGATAGCTGATGGTTATGGACCTTCACGGCAGGGACGTACACAGCAGGGATCTACGCTATTTCGTCGCGGTGGCACGGGAGTTGCACTTCACGCGGGCCGCCGAGCGGCTCTTCGTCTCGCAGCCCGCACTGAGCAAGCAGATACGGGCGCTGGAACGCCAGCTGGGCGCCGAGCTGTTCGTGCGGGACCACCGCGGTGTGCGGCTCACTTCCACGGGTACGGCCCTTCTGCCGCACGCCCAACAGCTGCTTGACACCTGGCAGGTGGCTTGCGAAGCGGTGGAGCGCGCGAAGTCCGATGAGCGGGCCTCGCTCTGCGTGGGCATGAGTACGCGACCGGCCCGTGGCGGACTCCTCCCGGCGGTGCGGTCCCGCTTCGGCGAGGCCAGGCCGGAGGCCACGGTCCGGCTGAAGCAGGTGAGTTGGCAGGACGCGAGTGCGGGGCTCGCGGACGGCACGGCGGACGTGGCTTTCGTCTGGCTGCCACTTCCCGACCCGGAGCGCTACGCGTGGGTGGTGGTCGCCGAGGAGCCGCGTCATGTGGCCCTGCCCGAGACGCACCGCCTCGCGGGCCAGGACGAGGTCGACTTCGCCGATCTCGTCGACGAGCCCTTCCTCGCGCTGCCCGAGAGTGCGGGCGCGCTGCGGGGTTACTGGCTCGCCCTGGACGCCCGCGCGGGCCGCCCGCCCCGCATCGGCGCGGAGATCGCCAGCACCGACGAGACGTACGAGGCGCTGGTGGACGGCCGCGGGGTCTGCCTGGTGGCGGCGGGCAACGCACCCCTGATCATGCTGGGCGGCGTCGTCACGCGCCCGGTCCGAGGCATCACGCCCAGCCGGTTCGCCCTGGCCTGGCGCGTGGGCGAGGACCGCCGCCCGCTGGTGAGCGCGTACATCAAGGCGTGCGGGGAGGTGCTCGGGCGGACCCTCGGGCAGGCGGAGTAAGAGCCCCCGGGCGTATCTCGTCGCAACCGTTGACCTTGCCCCAACACCCCCTTACCGTTTCGGCGTTCGGAGTATCAGATGGCGTTCGAAATCACGAACGTCGACGTGAGGGGACGCTCGCACCATGGAGCGCAGAGTGCTCAAGAAGACCGCGTGGCGGCTGCTGCCGTTCCTCGGCCTGCTGTATGTGATCGCCTACATCGACCGCTCGAACGTCGGCTTCGCGAAACTGGAGCTCCAGGCCGAACTGGGCGTCAGCGCCACGGCGTTCACCCTCGGCCAGGTCTTCTTCTTCACCGCGTACGCACTCTTCGAGGTGCCGAGCAACCTCATGCTGCACCGCGTCGGCGCGCACCGCTGGATCGCGCGGATCCTGCTGACCTGGGGCCTCGTCACCATCGCCACGACGCTCGTGCAGAGCACCTGGCAGTTCTACCTGGCCCGGTTCGCGCTAGGCGCCGCCGAGGCCGGATTCTTCCCCGGGGTGCTCTACTACCTCTCCCGCTGGTTCCCCGGCAGCCACCGGGGCCGCGCCATCGGCGCGTTCATGCTCGCCGCGCCCGTCTCGTTCATCGTCGGCAACCCGCTGATGGGCGCCCTGATGGACCTCGACGGGACCTGGGGCCTGACCGGCTGGCAGTGGGTCTTCCTGGCCACCGGCATCCCGGCCGTGCTCATCGCCCCGGTCGTCCTCGCCCGGCTGCCCGCGGGACCGGAGCAGGCGCGCTGGCTCGCCGCCGATGAGCGCCGGTGGCTCACCGATGCCCTCGCCGCCGACCGTGCGGAGGCGGGCGAACAGCCGGGGCACGCGCTCGCGGTCCTGCGCGACCGACGCGTCCTGACCGCGGCCGTCTTCTTCCTCGCCTTCCCCCTCTCCACCTACGGCCTGTCCTTCTGGCTGCCCACCATCATCGACGGCTTCGGCGACCTGACGAGCACCGAGGTCGGCTTCGTCTCCGCCATCCCGTACGTCTGTGTCGCCGCCGGACTCGTCGTCGTACCCCGCCTGGTGGCGCGCCGCGACACCCCCTATCTGTGGACCGCGGCGATGCTCGGCCTGACCGTCGCCGGGTTCACCGTCACCGCGCTCTTCGGCTCACCCGTCGTGCAGATGCTCGGCCTGTGCGCGGCCGCGGTGGGCGGATACGCGGCGCAGCCCGCGTTCTGGGCGCTGATCCCGCGCTTCCTGACGGGCGCCGCCGCGGCCGCCGGCATCGCTGCGGTCAACGCGGTCGGCAACCTCGGCGGCGGCTTCGGCCCGCTCGGCATCGCGGCGGTCGTCGACTCCACGGGCAGCGCGCTGACCGGCCTGCTGTTCCTCCTCGCGGTCGCCGTGCTCGGCCTGCTCGCCGTCCCCCTGCTGCGGCGCGCGCTGAGCACACCGCCCGCCCCTCCGTCCGTTCCGACGCCCGAGGCGCACTCCGCCGCGGAGAAGTCCATCCCGTAGATAGACCAGCCCCACCCACCAACCCGCCCACCGAGGGAGCCCCATGAGCCACAGCGAAGTACCCAGCCGCAGAACCGTGTTGAGAGGAACGCTGGCCGCCGGCGCCCTCGCCGCCGCACCGGCCATCGCCCAGGCGGCGCCCGCCCACGCCGCGCCCCGGGCGGCCGCCGCCTACCGCAACCCGCTCGTCGAGCAGCGCGCCGACCCGCACATCCGCCGCCACACCGACGGCCACTACTACTTCACGGCGACCTCCCCCGAGTACGACCGCATCATCCTGCGCCGCTCCCGCACCCTGCGCGGCCTGACGCGGGCGGACGAGTCCGTCATCTGGCGGCGGCACACCAGCGGAGACATGGCCTCGCACATCTGGGCGCCGGAACTGCACCACATCAACGGCAAGTGGTACATCTACTTCGCCGCGGCCCCCGCCGACGACGTGTGGAAGATCCGCATCTGGGTCCTGGAGAACGTCAACGCCAATCCCTTCAAGGGGAGTTGGACGGAGAAGGGGCAGCTCACCACGGCCTGGGACACCTTCTCCCTGGACGCCACCACCTTCACGCACCGCGGCAGCCGCTACCTCGCCTGGGCGCAGTACGAGCCCGGCATGGACAACAACACCGGCGTCTTCCTTTCCCGCATGTCCAGCCCCTGGACCCTGACGGGACCGCAGATACGCCTGACCACACCCGAGTACGACTGGGAGTGCGTCGGCTTCAAGGTGAACGAAGGCCCGTCGGTCATCCAGCGCAACGGCCGCGTCTTCCTCTCATACTCGGCGTCCGCGACCGACTTCAACTACTGCCTGGGGCTGCTCACCGCGGACACCCGCAGCGATCTCATGGACCCCGCGTCCTGGGCGAAGTCGCCGACGCCCGTCTTCACCAGCAACGACACGACCAAGCAGTACGGCCCCGGCCACAACTGCTTCACCGTCGCCGAGGACGGCCGCACCGACGTCCTCGTCTACCACGCCCGCCAGTACAAGGACATCGTCGGCGACCCCCTGAACGACCCCAACCGCCACACCCGCATCCAGAAACTGGGCTGGAACCCGGACGGAACACCGGACTTCTGCATCCCCGTCGCCGATGCATAACTCAGGGTGATGTTGCCGCTACCTTTGGTTCATGTCGTCTGTGCAGGAGCAGCTTCCCTCACGAGAGAATCCACCTTGGGCCCCGTGGCTGTGCTGGGGCGGGCTTGTCATCGTCGGCACGCTGGCGTTGGTGAACCCGTTCTGGGGCCGGGACCGACCCGAAGCGCACGAGGAGGTCTCGCTGCAGGTGGCGGCCGGCACGAAGAGGGCCAGCGCGATTGTGGGGGGCCGCGTCGATGAGTTCAAAGACGGGTTGTTGTTCGACTGGTCTCTGATCACCCCCGGCTACACGTTTCTGCTGCTCGCGGTGTTCGGATTCGGCGCCCTGTATCTCTACCTCCCGGTGTCACGGAGGCTCGCTGTCCGCGCGCTCGGTGCCACCGTGGTGATGGCGGCGGCGGACGTCGCTGAGAACGTTTTCCTCTACAGGGCGCTCAACCGGCTCTCCGACGGCGATCCGGCCGGCCACCTCCAGTGGGCGGCCTACTGTGCCCTGGTGAAGTGGGCTCTCGCCATCCCCTTGGCCGCGTGTGCTCTGTGGATCGCCGCCACTCTCATCTCCCGCCGGTTCTTGGGGAAGGCTCGGGTGAAGAGTGCGGAAAAGCGTCGTCCGCGTGCCCTCGTACGCAGCGCGTACGGCATGGCCAAGGGGACGGAGAACGGCGACGACAGGCCGGACATCATCGCTCCGCCCGCGGCACCGCACGCCTCAACGCCCCTGCCCGACTGGTCCGCCCGCCCCTTGCCGGAGAAGCCCGATGGCAGCGCCAAGTCCCGCTGGCGGACAAGGGCGTTGCTGCTCCCCGGCCGGGAAGCGGCAGAGGTAGGTATCTGTGTCTCCGGCGGTGGCATCCGTTCGGCCTCGGTGACCCTTGGCGCTCTTCAGGCCTTGAGGGAAAGGGGCGTACTGGATCAGGCGCGGTATCTGGTGTCCGTGTCGGGCGGCGGCTACACCGCAGGAGCCTTCCAGTTGGCACTCACCGAGCAGCAACCCGAAGACCGGCGGGGCGATCCACTCGCACGGGCGGACCTGGCGGAACCCGAGGACGCGTTCGCCCCGGGCAGTCCCGAGGAGGACCACATCCGCCGGCACGCGAAGTACCTCGCGGACGGCCCCCTGGAACTGCTGCTCACCCTGGGCACAGTGCTGCGGGGACTGCTCGTCTCCCTCGGCATGCTGACCCTGGCGTTCGCCGTGGCCGGCCTGTTCCTGAACTGCCTCTACGGGCTCGTCCCCGTAACGGAACTTGAGCAGTTCCGCCCCGCCGAGGGAAAGGGCATCCCGGGTCTGAAGCTCTACGAGCACGTATGGATTCCCCTTCTCGGCGTCCTCGGACTGGCCGCCGCGGTGTCCGTGGTGGGTGCCGTGCTCCGGGCGGCCGACGGAGAGTCACGCCAGGAGTGGGTGCGGAGCACCGTGAAGGCGCTCGTGGTCCTCGCGCTGACGATCGCCGCGTACACGGTGGTCATTCCTGCTGTGATCTGGTTCTTCGCCTGGCTGGCTCAGGTTCAGCCGTTCCTGCCCGAGGGCGACACCGGGAGGTCACCGGTCGGGGTGTCCCTGCTCGGCGCGCTCGCCGCGGCGGCAACCGCGGTGGCATCGGTGTTCACCGCGGTCCACCGGCAGGTGAAGAAGGTGAAGCCGGACGGTGAGAAGGCCGGTCTGTTCGGCGGGTCCGGCAATGTCATCAGCTTCCAGGGCAGCGGCGGTTGGCTGAAGGTGATCATCAGCTGGCTGACGCTGTTCCTGGTCGGCTTCTTCGGCCTCGCTCTCCTCGCGTGGACCGCCGTCTACGCCGACGACTGGCACAGGGGATGGAAGGTGTCCCTGCCGGTCGCCCTGCTCATCCTCCCGTTCGTGATCGACCAGACCACTTTCAGCCTGCATCCCTTCTACCGGCGTCGGCTCGCCGGCGCGTTCGCCGTACGACGCGCGGTGCTCAAGGACACCCCTGAGGGTTCTGTGGGCGTGCTGCCGTACGACTACAACGCCGAATCGACCCAATTGAGCACCCATGCGAAGCAGGTGGACGGCAGTGCGCGGAGGGGACGATTCCCGCAGGTCATCTTCGCTGCCTCCGCCGCCGTTTCGTTGCGCAACCGCACGGCACCGGGCCGTCCCGCGGTCCCCTTCACCTTTGCCTCCGACTACATCGGCGGGCCCGACACCGGCTGGGTGCGCACGGACACGATGGAGAAGACAGCGCATCCACTGATTCGCCGGGACCTCACCGTGCAGTCCGCCATGGCCGTGTCCGGAGCCGCTTTCGCCTCAGCCATGGGCACGCAGACGATGGCCTTCGAGCGGCTGCTCGCGCTGTCGAACCTTCGGTTGGGCACCTGGGTGCCCAACCCCGCCTATCTGGCCGAGGTGGCACGGCACGGTCCCGACTGGATCATGCCCCGGCTGCCACGGGTACGGCGGCTGCGATATCAGGTGCAGGAACTGGTGGGCCGGTACTCGGACACGAGCCCTCTGCTGCTGTGCACCGACGGCGGGCACTTCGACAATCTCGGTCTTGTCGAAATGCTCCGGCTGCGCTGCCGGACGATCTACGTGATCGACTCCAGTGGAGACACACCCCCTCTGGCCACCACCCTGGCCCAGGCGGTGACCCTGGCTTACGAAGACCTCGGCGTGGTCATCAAGTTCGACCAGGAAGAGATCCTCAGGCTCGTGCCGGGCAGCGCCGTCCCGATCCGGCCCGAGGAACCCATGTCCGCCCTGAACGCCCGGCTCTCCGCGAGCTGTGTCGTGACCGGGGACGTCACCTACCCGGAGAGCATCGAATTCCCGGACGGTGAGGAGCGCTTCACCGAGGGGAAGATCATCGTTGTCAAGGCGAACCTCACGCGCGACATGGACTACGAACTGTTGAGCTACGCCTTGGAGGAGAAGGTCTTTCCTCGGCAGAGCACGTTCGACCAGTGGTTCGACCACGCCCAGTTCAACGCCTACCGTGCCCTCGGCCATCACATGAGCACAGCAGCGGTAACGTATCAGCGTCCCTGTCGTGCCACGTAGTAGACGTTGAGGATGTCGCCCTCGACCTGGCGGACGTCGACGTCGTCGAATCCGGCCTCGGCCAGCATGCGCAGGGCAGTCTGCCTGCCCCACACCGTGCCGAGGCCGGCGCCGCCCTCGCCGAGGGAGACGGTCATGCAGTAGAAGACCGAGAAGGTGTAAAGGGTGGGGCCCAGCGGATGGTCGAGGTTCTCCTCCAGCTTGCTCGATGCCGCGATGTCCCCCATCAGGAACACCCCGTCGTCGCGCAGGGCATCGGCGATCGCCGACAGAGTGCGCGCCGGGCGGGCCAGGTCATGGATCACGTCGAAGGCGGTGATCAGGTCGTAGGAGCCGGTCAATTCGGCCGAGTCCGCCACGTCGAACCGGACGTTCCCAAGACCGAGCCGCGCGGCCTCGTCGCGAGCCGTCGCGATGCCGGTCTCGGACATGTCCACGCCATGGAAGCGGCTGGCGGGAAACGCCTTGGCCAGGACCATCACCGCATGCCCCTGCCCGGTGCCGACGTCCAGCACGTCGATGCCTTCACGCAGCCGCTCCGGGAGGCCGGGTGCCACCGGGACGATGCCGTCCACCAGGGCGGCGTCGTACACCCGCGCAGTCTCCTCGGCCTGGAGCTCCTGGAAGCGGGGATAGGACGAGTACGGCACGCCGCCGCCCTTGTGGAACGACTCGAGGACCTGATCCTCGACGATGCCCAACAGGGCGAGGTCCTGCATGAAGGAGGCCATGTTGTCGGGACCGGCGGCCCGGACGAGGGAGGCGGCATGTTCGGGCGGCAGCCAGTACGTGCCGTCCTCCGGGGCGTACTCGACGAAGCCGCCCACGGTCATCCCGCCGAGCCACTCCCGTACGTAGCGTTCATCCAGGCCCGCGGCCTCGGCGATCCGCTCGCTGGTGGCCGGCGGCAGGCCGGACAGCACGTCGAACAGCCTCGTCCGGTGACCGAGGCTGCACAGGTATCCCAGGCAGGAGTCATTGAGCACCTCGACCATCCGCTCCGCGAACCGCTCCTGTCGTACCGGGTCGAGGTCACGTGTCTGCGCGGTCATCTCGCTCCCCATCCTTCGGCCCGGGAGCGGCGGGCGGGGCGCTCGGCCACACCTGGTCGAATTGACCGGTTTGCTCCAATTTTACGCCGGAACTCCGAGGACGGCCCCGGAGGGGCCGTGGTTGTCACATAGCCAGGTCACTGGAGAAGGGGACGCACGAAAGAGCGCACGAAGGCGTTGCGGAACTTCCCCCGTGGGTCGAGGCGTTCGGCGAGGGACGCGAAAGCGGCCGCGTGCGGATAGCGGGCTCCCAGCTCGGCGGGATCGGCGGCGAACACCTTGCCCCAGTGCGGCCGGGGCCCGAACTGCGCCAGGCGCTCCTCGACGAGCGCGATCACCGGGAGCACGGCCGCCGCGTCCGGCACCCACGTGAAGTGGAACGCCACGGTGTCCCGGCCGTGGGCGGGGCTCAGCCACTGGGTGTCCGCGGCCACAGTGCGCGTCTCGCACACCTGGAGCACGGGCGCCACCTCGTCCCCGATGGCGGCCAGGGCGCGCAGCGCGGCCACGGCGTGCTCGCGCGGCAGCAGATACTCCGACTGGAGTTCGGCACCGCTGCTCGGCGTGAACTCGGGCCGGAAGTGCGGCAGCCGCTCGTGCCACGGCCCCGGAACGCCCAGCTGCTGCGTGCAGTTGACGGCGGGCATCCCCGGCACGGGGTGGCGTGGCTCCTGCACGGGCGCCGCCCACGGGAAGTCGACCGGGGCATCGCCGCGCTGCTTGAGCCACACCTGGTTGAAGCGCGGCCCACGCCAGTCCGTGAAGAGACTGACGCTGTACGCCGCCGCTGCCACCGCCTCGAAGTCCAGCTCCGTCAGCGGGAGTTCGCCGAACACGTGCTGGCTCACCGTGTAGGACGGCTCCAGATCGAGAGTGAGGGCAAGGACCACGCCGAGTGCGCCGAGCGAGACCACGGCGCCGTCGAAACCGTCGTCGCCACGGTTCAGTACGCGGGTCTCCCCTTCGGCGGTCACCAGCTCCACCGTGCGCACGACCTCCGCGAGCGACTGGTTGCCGTTGCCCGAGCCATGCGTCCCGGTGGCGACCGAACCGGCCACCGAGATGTGCGGCAGCGAGGCCATGTTGGGCAACGCGAGCCCGAACGACGCGACGTGCCGGGCGAGTTCGGCGTACCGCACGCCGCCTGATACGCGCACGGTGCGCGCCGCGGTGTCCACGTCGATGGACGGATCGAGAGCGGAGAGTGAGAGAAGGGCCGTGTCCGCTCCGTCGCCGTCCACATCGGCGATCCGGTTGAAGGAGTGGCCGCTGCCGAGCACCCGCACCTGCCGGCTGCCCGCGACGAGTGCCCGCAGGGCGGACGGCGACGCGGGCCGGTGCAGCTCACGGGCCGAGAAGGTGATGTTCCCGGCCCAGTTGGTCACGGCACCGTCCCGGCCGGTGGCCAAGGTGTCGTCAGTCATGTTCGGGTCCCTCCCTCACGGCCGCGGGGGAGTGAGCCCTCCGCGGCCTCGTCCTCGTACGTCAGGGTCCTCGTACGTCAGGGTCCTTGTACGTCAGGCCGATCCCCGTATCACCAGCTCCGTCGGCAGGATGACCGCGGCCGGGTCCTCGCCGCCCAGCTGGGCGAGCAGTACCCGCACCATCTCGGCGCTGATGCGGTCCCAGGGCTGGCGGACCGTCGTCAGCTCGGGGCGGGCGGTCAGCGCGGCGGGCGAGTCGTCGAAACCGCCGACCGCGATGTCCTCCGGGACGCGGCGGCCCGCGCGGTGGAGGGCAGTGAGGACGCCCTGCGCCATGAGGTCCGAGGCGACGAAGACGGCGTCCAGGTCGGGAGCCTGGTCCAGGAGACGGGTCGCCGCGGCCTCGCCGCCCGCCCGGCTGTAGTCGCCGGACACGACGAGCCGCTCGTCGACCGCGATCCCCGCCTCGGTGAGGATCTCCCGGTACCCCGCGAGCCGGTCCACACCGCCGGGGGTGTCGAGCGGCCCGGTCACCGTGCCGACGCGGCGCCGCCCGAGGGAGAGGAGATGGCGCACCATGTCGCGGGCGCCGTCCCGGTCGTCCGCGGCGACATAGCTCACCTTGGACGCCTGGCCGATCGGCTTCCCGCACGCCACCAGGGGAACCCCCGCCTCCCGCAGCTCGTCCGCGACGGGGTCACCGGAGTGGCTGGAGACGAGGAGCACCCCGTCGACGTGGCCCGCGGTGATGTAGCGCATGATGCGGCGCCGCTCGTCCGGGGTGCCGGCCAGCATCAGGAGCAGCGGGATGTCGTGCGCGGCGAGCGCCTGCGTGCAACCCCGCAGCAGGACATTGAAGTTGGGGTCTTCGAAGAAGCGCTCCTGCGGTTCGGTGAGGAGGAAGCCCACCGAGTCGGAGCGTCCGGTTATCAGGGACCGCGCGTGGCGGTTGACGACGTAACCGGTCTTGCGGATCGCCGCGTTCACGGCCTCCTGCGCGGAAGGGCTCACGTAGTGCCCGCCGTTGAGGACGCGGGACACCGTGCCGCGCGAGACGCCGGCCTCGCGGGCCACGTCGTGGATCGTCGGCGGCCTGCGCCTGCCCCCCGTTGCGTTCATGGTCACGACTTTACGGCTCCGGACAGCAGGTCGAGGCTCCAGAAGCGCTGGATGACCAGGAAGAGGGCGATGAGCGGTACGACGGCGAGAAGGGCCCCGGTGATCACGAGGGTGTAGAGCGCGGGGGTGTTGGAGCCCTGTTCCAGGAGCGTGAACAGGCCCAGCGTGATGGGGAACTTCTCGTCGTCGCTGAGCATGATGTAAGGGAGCAGGAAGTTGTTCCACACGGCCACGAACTGGAAGAGGAACACCGTCACGAGGCCTGGCACCATCATCGGCAGCGCGATCCGCGTGAAGATCCGCCACTCGCTCGCGCCGTCCATCCGTCCCGCCTCCACGACGTCGCCGGGCACGGCGGAGGCGGCGTAGATCCGGGCGAGGTACACGCCGTAGGGGGAGAGGACGAGCGGCATCAGGACCGAGGCGTACGAATCGGTGAGGTCGGCCTTCGCGAGGAGGAGGTACTGCGGGACGGCCAGGATCACCGGGGGCATCAGGACGCCCGCCATGAGGATGTTGAAGACGGTCTCGCGGCCGCGGAACCGGTAGATCGCCAGCGCGTAGCCGCTGACCGCGGAGACGGCCGTGGACAGGAGCGCGCCGAGGCCTGCGTAGAGGGCGGAGTTGCCCATCCAGCGCCAGTAGATTCCGTCGCGGTAGGCGGACAGGTCCGTGACGTTGTCGGCGAAGCCGCTGCCGGGCCAGAACGTGAACGTGGAGAACAGCTCGCGGCCCGACTTGGTGGAGGCGATCACCACCCAGAGCACAGGTAGCAGGCAGTACAGGGCGCCGAGCAGCAGCACGGCGGTCGGCAGGACGGCGATCCGGCGGGGCGGGGCCGCGGGCGGGCCCTGCGCGGTGCCGGGGGTGGTGCCCGGGGCGGGCCGGGTCTTGCGGACGGCGAGTGAACTCATCGGGCCGCCTCCTTCTTCGTACGGGAGTTCGCCGCGCGCAGGAACCCGAAGGACAGGACGAGCGTGGCGAAGGCGATGATCACGGCGGTCGCGGCCGCCGAGTTGATGTCACCCTTGCCGAAGGCGTCCTGGTACACCTTCATCAGCGGACTCCACGTGGTGGAGACGGAGTTGGTGAGCGGCTTGAGGGTGGTGGGTTCGCTGAACACCTGGAGCGTCGCGATGATCGAGAAGAAGAAAGTGAGCACCAGAGAGGGCGCCACCATCGGGATCTTGATCCGCAGCGCGATCTGCAGCTGTGAGCAGCCGTCCAGCTTCGCCGCCTCGTGGACCTCGGCCGGGATGGCCCGCAGCGAGGTGTAGATGACGATCATGTTGAAGCCGGCGCCGCCCCAGACCGCGATGTTCGAGAGCGCGAGGTAGAGCGGGCCTCCGTCGAGCAGGTCGGGCTGCGGCAGGCCCAGCTTGTCGAGGACGAAGTAGAAGGGGCTGACGTCCTGGAGGTAGAGAAACCCCCACAGGAGCGCGGCGATGACCCCGGGCACGGCGTACGGCAGGAAGATCGCGAGGCGCGTGAACGACGTCAGACGCACCCGTTCGGTGTCCAGGAGCAGCGCGAAGAGCAGGGCCAGGCCGAGCATCACCGGGATGACGATGGCGCCGTAGCCGAGTACGCGCAGCGCGCCGTGCAGGAGCTCGGAGTCGGTCAGCGCGTCGGTGTAGTTGCCGATCCCGGCCCAGACCTCGCGCCGGGCGTCCTTGCCCAGACCGAGGCCCTTCACCTCGACCTTGTGGAGGCTGAGCCAGAGCGCGTAGCCGATGGGCAGCGCGAAGAAGAGCGCGAAGAGCAGCGTGGCGGGGAGCAGGAAGGCGTACGGGGCGCTCTTGACCCCGTACGACGTCCTGCGGCGGGGGCGTGCGGGACGTGCAGGGCGTGCGGGACGTGCAGCGGTCACGGCGCGACTCCGAAGCCCTGCTTCTTCAGGTCGGCGACGGTGGTGTCCTGCATGGTGTTCAGGGCGCCGCCGAAGTCGGACTTGTTCTTGGCGGCCGCGCCGAAGGCGTCCTTGAACGAGGTGTACGCGACGTTCACGTTCGGCCCCCAGGCGCCGGGCGCCGCGGTCTTCGCGATCTCGGCGGCCTGCGGGTAGAAGTCCTTCTGGCCGGCGAAGAAGGCCGGGGGTTCGGCGAAGGCGCCGCTGGTCTGGGCCGCGGTGGCGGCGGGGTAGATGCCGCCTTCCTTCGCGAGCGCGTCCAGGGCCTTGGGATCGGTGTTCAGCCAGGCGGCGAACTTGGCGGCGGCGGCCTTGTGGCCGCTGTCGGTGGTGACGGCGGTCGACGAGCCGCCCCAACTGCCGGTGGTGTTCGCGCCCTTGGACCACTGCGGCAGCGGGGCCATGGCCCACTTGCCCTTGGTGTCGGGTGCGGCGGTGGTGAGGGTGCCGGGCGCCCAGACGGCGCTGACCCAGGCGATCTGCTTGCCGGTGTTGAGGGCCTTGTTCCAGGCGGGGGTATACATCGGCTGGTTGTCGATGGCGCCCTCCTTCACGAGGCCGCCCCAGAAGTCGGCGACCTTGCGCGTGGCGCCGTCGTCGATGCCGACCTTCCACTTCTCGCCCTTGGTGGTCCACCACTTGGCGCCCGCCTGCTGGGCGAGGCCCGCGAAGAGCCCGGAGTCGTTCGCGGAGAACGTGGTGAGGTCCTTGTCCGGGGCCTTCTTCTTCAGCACGCGGGCGGTCTCCGCGAACTCGTCCCAGGTGGCGGGGACCTTCAGGCCGTACTTCTTGAACAGGTCCGCGCGGTAGTAGAACATCATCGGCCCCGAGTCCTGCGGCACCGCGTACACCGCGTCCGAACCGAGCGTCGTCTGCTGCCAGACGCCCTCGGGGAACTCGCCCTTCACCTGGCCCACTTCACCGGATATGTCGGCGAGCGCGTCATTGCTGACCAGGGTCGGCAGCGCCTGGTACTCGGCCTGGACGAGGTCGGGGGCCTTCTTGGCCTTGTGGGCGGTGAGGATCTTGGTGACGAGAGTGTCGCCGGACGCCTGCTTCTTGACCGTGACCTTGATCTGTTCCTTCTTGCCGGGGCCCTTGTTCCACAGATCGACGACCTTGTCCATGCCGGGCGTCCACGCCCAGTACGTCAGGGAGGCGGGGCCCGACGCGTCCTGGCTCCCGCCGTCCGACGAGCCGCAGGCGGTGAGGGTGGCGGCGCCGAGGGCGAGGGCGAGCGAAGTGGCGTGGAAGCGACGGTGCTTGGTGAACGGCATGAATGGTCTCCCCTGACCGGGTGGCTGTGCCGACTGCGTCGAGCGGCCTGCCACGCATCTGTGAGCGTTCACAGTAGAGAAACATCCAGGACACTTGTCAATGGTTGTTGCTGTGCGGTTATGTTGAACTCAGAACCGCGAAAGTGTGTGTGCACGTTCCCATTTGATGTGTCCAACTGATCGATGACTCGGGAGAGATCCATGCCGGAGAACACCCCCAGAGGCCTGAGCGGGCTCGCCTTCGGTGGGGACTACAACCCCGAGCAGTGGCCGGAATCCGTCTGGCGCGAGGACATGGCGCTGATGCGCGAGGCCGGCGTCACGATGGTGAGCGTCGGGATCTTCTCCTGGGCCCTGCTCGAACCGTCGCCCGGCACCTACGACTTCGGCTGGCTCGACCGGATCCTGGGCCTCCTGCACGAGAACGGCATCCGCGCCGACCTCGGCACCCCGACGGTCGCGCCGCCCGCCTGGTTCTACCGCGCACACCCCGAAGCCCTGCCCGTCACCGCCGAAGGCGTGCGCTACGAGTTCGGCTCACGCGGCGCCATCTGCCACAGCAACACGGCCTACCGCGAGGCGTCAGCCGCCATCACCGAGCAGCTCGCCCGCCGGTACGCAGGGCACCCCGCGCTCGCCATGTGGCACGTCCACAACGAATACGGGGTGCCGGTCTCCGCCTGCTACTGCGCGTCCTGCGCCACCCACTTCCGGGCCTGGCTCGGGGCGGCGTACGGGAACGTGGAGGCGGTCAACGAGGCCTGGGGCACGGCCTTCTGGGGGCAGCGCTACGGATCCTTCGAGGAGATCGAACCGCCGCGCGTCACGCCCACGGTCGGCAACCCCGCCCAGGCCCTGGACTACCGCCGGTTCGCCGACGCGACCCTGCGCGAGAACTTCGTGCGGGAACGCGACATCCTGCACCGCCTCGCCCCCGGCGCCCCCGTCACCACCAACTTCATGACCGCGCTCAGCCAGTGCGACTCCCTCGACTACTGGGCCTGGGGCCGCGAGGTCGACCTCGTCACCAACGACCACTACCTGATCACCGACGGCCGCCGCACCCATGTCAACCTCGCCATGGCCGCCGACCTCACCCGCTCCGTCGCGGGCGGGGCTCCCTGGCTGCTCCTGGAGCACTCCACGTCCGGCGTCAACTGGCAGCCCCGCAACCCCGCGAAGGCGCCGGGGCAGATGGCCCGCAACTCCCTGGCCCATGTAGCCCGCGGCTCCGAAGGCGCCCTGTTCTTCCAGTGGCGGCAAGCGCGGCGCGGCGCGGAGAAGTTCCACTCGGCGATGCTTCCGCACGCCGGAACGGACTCCCGAGTCTGGCGCGAGGTCGCCGAACTAGGCGCGTCTGTGGGCGAGTTGGCGCCCCTCAAGGGCTCGCGGACCGTCGCCGACGTGGCGATGCTGTGGGACTGGCACTCCTGGTGGGCGCAGTCCCTGCAGTGGCGGCCCAGCGAGGACCACGACGCGCGCGAGCGCGCCGACACGTTCTACGAGGCCCTGTACGACCGCCACCTCACCGTCGACTTCGCCCACCCCGAGGCGGACCTGTCGGCGTACCCCTTGGTCGTCGTGCCCGCGCTGTACCTGGCGACGGAGGCAGCGGCCCTCAACCTCAAGGAGTACGTGGCGCGGGGGGGCACCCTCCTCGTCTCCTACTTCTCCGGCATCGTCGACGAGCACGACGCCGTGCACCCCGGGCCCTGCCCCGGCGCCCTGCGCGACGTGCTCGGCCTGACCGTCGAGGAGTTCTCGCCGCTGCTCGACGGACAGACGGTGCGCATCACGGGGCCCGACGGCGCCGAACTCACCGGGGACGTATGGACGGAGTTCGTCGTGCCGCGCGGCGCCGAGACCGTGTGGACGTACGCGGACGGCCTGGCCGCGGGGCGCCCCGCCGTCACCCGGAACCAGCTGGGGGAGGGCACGGCCTGGTACGTCTCCACGCGCCTGACCGCCCGCGATCTCGACGCCCTGCTCGCGACCGCCTGCGCCGACGCGGGCGTCACCGAGCACCCCGAACTCCCGCGTGACGTCGAGGTGGTGACCCGGCGCGGCGACACCGGCACCTATGTCTTCGCCATCAACCACACCGGGTCCGACGCCAAGGTGCCGCTCGACGCCCACGGCACCGAACTCCTCACAGGCGAGCGCGCCGCGGGCCACCTCGGAGTGCCCGCGGGCGCCGTACGGGTCGTCCGCCTCGACGGCTGACTCCGCCCTCTCACACGCAACGCCCGCCTTCCCCCCGTACCGCCAAGTCGAAGGGACATCGACGATGCACGGAAACGGAACATTCAGCTCAGGCAGCACCACCCGAAGAGCCGTCCTGGCAGCCACCCTGGGAGGCGCCGCCTTCGCGGCCCTGCCCGCCCGGTCCGCGAGCGCCGCGTCCACCCTCACCAACGGGGGCTTCGAGAGCGGCACCACCGGCTGGAGCACCTACGGCGCCACCGGCGCGTCCTTCGCGGAGGCGGGCGGCCGCACGGGCGGGCAGCGCCTGGCGCACTGGTCGGCTTCGGCGTACAAGGTCGAGACGTACCAGTACCTCACCGGCCTCACCAACGGCACGTACACGCTCACCGCCTGGGTCCGGTCCAGCGGCGGGCAGAACGCGGCATACCTGGCCCTCAAGAGCGGTTCCGCCGAGCAGCGCACCGACCTGCCGCCCACCCCGAACGGCGAGTGGCTCCGGATCGTCACCTCCGTCACCGTGACCGGCAATGCGTGCACGGTCCGCCTGTACTCCGACGCGAAGGCGGGGAACTGGGTCAACTTCGACGACATCACACTCACGCCTGGCTCAACAGGGCTGCCCATCAAGGGTGCTGACATCTCCTCACTCAAGAAGAGCGAGGACTTCGGCGGCGTCTACCGCACCGGATCGGGCGCCACGGCCGACGCCCTCGCCGTGCTCAGGTCCGCCGGGATGAACTACGCCCGCCTGCGCGTGTGGGTCGACCCCGCCGACGGGTACTGCGACAAGACCCGCGTCCTCGCCGTGGCCAAGCGCGTCAAGGCACGGGGCGTGAAGCTCCTCGTCGACTTCCACTACTCGGACACCTGGACCGACCCGGGCGCCCAGACGATCCCTTCGGCCTGGTCGGAACACTCGTACGCCCAGTTGAAGACCGACGTGTACGACCACACGTACGACGTCCTGAACGCACTCAAGGCGCAGGGCACCACCGCCGACATGGTGCAGATCGGCAACGAACTGAACGGCGGCATGCTGTGGCCCACCGGCTCGACATCCAACTGGTCGCAGCTGGCGGGTCTTCTGACGGCGGGGGCCACCGCCGCGAAGGCCGTCGCGTCCGGCACGCGGGTCGCCCTCCACCTCGCCAACGGCGGAGACAACGCCCTGTACCGCACCTGGTTCGACAACGCGGTCTCGCGCGGCGTGCCCTTCGACCTCATCGGCCTGTCCTTCTACGGCTACTGGCACGGAGCCCTCTCCGACCTCCAGGCCAACCTCGACGACCTCGCGACGCGGTACGCCAAGCCGCTCTTCGTCGCCGAGACCGCCTACCCCTTCCGTCTGGACAGCGACGACGACTGGGAGAACGTCATCGACAAGGCCGAGGAGCTCGTCGGCGGCTACCCTGCCACCGAGGCGGGTCAGGCGGCCTGGTTCCGCGACATCCAGAGCGTCGTCGAGGCGGTCCCGGCAGGCCGTGGCCTGGGCGTCTTCTGGTGGGACGCCACCTGGACCGCCGTCGAGGGCAACGGCTGGGACCCGACGGACCCCTCCACGGGCAACGCCTGGGAGAACCAGGCGCTGTTCGACTACGACGGCGTGCCCACCGAGGCGATGAGCGCCTTCGCGCACCGCTGAGTCAGGGGGCTCAGGCCCGCATCACAAGACGGTCCACCGCCGGGTTCCCCGAGCCGTAGGGGACCGGCAGAAGTCCGGAGTCCCCGGCCGCGTACAGCGCCTGTTCGAGACCGCTGATCAGGGGCTGTACGTCGACCGGCGGGCGGACCACAAGGCGCAGGAAGCGGCTGGAGCTGCCGATCTTGTTGCCGCACTCGCGGACCAGGATGCCGTGCTCCGCGAGCAGCCGGTCGCGCAGGACCGCTCCGTCGACGCCGTCGGGCAGCCGCACGTACACGAAGTTGCCCTGCGAGGGATAACTGGTGAGGCCGGGGAGCCGGCCGAGGTGCCAGATCATCTCCTGGCGGTCGCGCCGCACCTGACGCAGGCTCAGGTCGTAGGCGTGGCGGTGCTGTCTCAGCATGAACACCACTGTCTCCGCGAAGGAGTTGAGGTTCCACTTCGGCAGGGCGGCGCGCACCCGGCCGGCCAGGCCCGGATTGGCGACGAGATAGCCGAAGCGCACGCCGTGCAGTCCGAAGTTCTTGCCGAGGCTGCGCAGCACGATGACATTGGGCCGCAGAACGGCCTCGTCGGCGACGCTCGACTCCGGTCCCGCGTCGGCGAACTCGAGGAACGACTCGTCCACGACGACCAGGTCCAGATCCTGCAGCGCGTCGAGCAGCGAGAGCACCGAGCGGCGCGGCAGCAGGCCTCCGTCCGGGTTGTTGGGATTGCAGATGACGGCTGTGCGGGAGCCGCGGGCGCGTACGAAGCCGACGTACGCGGCGGGGTCGAGCGCGAAGCCGTCGGCCTCCGGAAGCAGGAACATGTCGACGCGCTTGCCGGTCTCCATCGACTGATCGGTCCACCGCCCGAACGTCGGCACGGGAACGGCGAGCGCGTCGCGCACCAGCAGGTGGTCGATCCAGGTGATGAGCTCGGTCGAGCCGTTGCCCATCACGACGGTCTGCGGATTGAGCCCGAGCACGGCACTGAGCTCGGCGGTGATGGTGTCCGCGCCGCTCGGGTAGTACGTGAGGATGTCCCGCAGCCGTCCGCCGAGCTCCTCGTACATCTCGGGCGTGGGGAAGTACGGATTGCACGGGACGCAGAAGTCGACGAGCGGTCGCCCGCTGTCCGCCGCCGCCCTGTTCAGCGCGGAGTACGAGGGGCTGTGCGCGGTGGACGCGCGGAAGAGGGCGGTGACGCTGCCCGCGTCTGCCATGGGAGGCCTCCGGGTGGGGGAGGGTGGTGTCTCCCGTACATACGTACGCGGGCGAGGGCACGCTCAACCGGTGAGGCAGGTGAGGCAGGTGAGGCAGGTGAGGCAGGTGAGGCAGGAGAGGCAGGAGGGGCGGGTGAGCCCCCGCCCTGGGAGGCGGGGGCTCATGCCGGGGGGCAGGTGCCAGGTGTTAGAGCGTGCCGGAGGCGGCGATGGCGACCTCGGCCTTGGTGGCGCCCGACTGCGAGCCGAAGCTCTCGATCTTCTTGACGAGGGCCAGGCTGTCCTCGTCCGCGACCTCACCGAAGACCACGTGCTTGCCGTCGAGCCAGCTGGTGACGACCGTGGTGATGAAGAACTGCGAGCCGTTCGAGTCGGGGCCGGCGTTGGCCATCGAGAGCAGGCCCGGCTTGGTGTGCTTGAGCTGGAAGTTCTCATCGGCGAACTTCTCGCCGTAGATGCTCTTGCCGCCCGTGCCGTTGCCGGCGGTGAAGTCGCCGCCCTGGAGCATGAAGTCCGGGATGACGCGGTGGAACTTCGAACCCGCGTAACCGAAGCCCTTCTCGCCGGTGGCGAGCGCGCGGAAGTTCTCCACGGTCTTCGGCACGACGTCGTCGAAGAGGTTGAACGTGATGCGGCCTTCGGGCTTGCCGTCGATGGTGATGTCGAAATAAGCCTTGATTGTCATGGTCCTCATCCTGTCATTGCCCTGTCCCCGCCCGCCAACCGAACCCCCCGAACAGCCTGGCAAACCCGTTTGACCAGGCATGATGCTGTTTGGGCTCAGTCGGTCCCGATCCTCATGAAGGTGATCGAATTCGCCGGGAAGGTGTACGAGAACGAGTCGGACACGCCCTTGAACGTCGAGGCCACCGGCTTGACCGGCGTCGCGTCCTTCGTGTTCTCGGCTGCCGGGTCGGCGGCGAGCGTGGTCACCTTTGCGCTCGGCCCCGCCTTCGTGCCCGAGCCCAGGGCGATCTTGGTGCGCGCATCCGACCCCTGCGCGTTGACGACCTTGACGATGAGGTCACCGGTGGCCTTGTCACGCGTGACGACCTGGCGGAACGGCTCGGCGGGCTTGTCGTCCGTGAAGGAGCCCCATTTCTTGCCGTCGAGGAAGAGCGTCACCTGACGTCCGCGCACCTCCACGCGCAGGTCGTAGGAGCGGCCCGTCTCGATGGTCGTCGTGTCCTGGACCATGGTCTGCTTCGCACCGTCGACGGTCTTCTCGACGGCTGACTGGCTGTTGTTCCAGCCGCCCAGGTTCCACCAGTAGTGGTTGCCGGAGTCCTTGACCCCGAAGGCGACCATGAAGCCCTCCTTGCCGGACTTCTTGGTGGCCTTCACGTTCAGGTCGTAGTTCTGCCAGCTCTTGTCGCCCGCCGTGACCAGGGTGTTCTCCGCGGCCTCGTCGGACTGGACGTAGGCGCCGTCCTGGACGGTCCAGGTGCCCTTGTCCGCCGCCTTGCTCCACCGGCCGTCACCGCCGGAGAAGTCGTCGGCCAGGAGCGTCTCGCCGTTCTCGCCGGTGACCTTCACGTCGTCGTACGCGGCGCTGGTCGCCCAGGTGGACAGGCCGACCGCGCCGGTGATGGGGCCGGACGTGGCGGGGGTCCCGGAGGCGGTGGACGGCACGACCTCGTCGCCGACGTTGCGCATGAAGAGCTTCTGGGTCTCGTAGTTGGCCGAGCCCCATGACTGGTCGTTGTCGTACCAGATCATGTTCGGCTTCCACTGCACGTAGTCCTCGTTGGCGAGCAGCGGGGCGTACGAGGCGAGCTTGACGACGTCGGCGTTGCGTTCAAGGCCGGTCATGAAGGCCGCTTCGGACAGGGCGTTGGAGAACTTGTTGCCCTGCGAGGCGTACTCGCCGAGGAAGACCTTGGGGCCCTCGCGGTCGTAGGAGTCGTAGCGGTCGTTGTTCTCCAGGAACCACTGCGGGCTGTTGTAGTAGTGCTCGTCGACCATGGCGACGTCCGCGTCGCGGCCCAGCTGCCAGGCCTTGTCGAAGGTCGAACCACTGTCGTCGGGACCGGAGTTGGAGATGACGGTGATGTCCGGGTACTTCGCCTCGATGGCCGCCCGGAACTCCTTGAAGCGGGCGAAGAACTCCTCGGGGAGGTTCTCTTCGTTGCCGACCGCCAGGTGGGTGAGGCCGAAGGGCTTCGGGTGGCCCATCGCCGCCCGCTTCTTGCCCCACTCGCTCGTCGCCGGGCCGTTGGCGAACTCGATGAGGTCCAGGGTGTCCTGGATGTGCCGCTTGAGGAGGGCCGGATCGTCGGTGGCCTTGTTCTGGCCACAGCCCGTCACCAGGGCGGGCACGACGGGCAGCGGCATGGCGCCGGTGTCCTCGGCGAACTGGAAGTACTCGTAGTAGCCGAGGCCATAACTCTGGTTGTAGCCACAGAAGTTGGCGTTCGTGGCGCGCTGCTCGACGGGCCCGATGGTGTCCTTCCACTGGTAGGAGCGCTTGCGCTGCCAGCCGGACTTCTCGTCGTACGCCTCGTGGGAGCCGGTGTTGACCAGGCAGCCGCCGGGGAAGCGCAGGAAGCCGGGGTCAAGGCCGGCGATCTTCTCGGCGAGGTCCTTGCGCAGGCCGTTCGCGCGGCCCTTGTAAGTGTCGCGCGGGAAGAGCGATATCTCGTCGAGCGCGACGGGGGCGCCGGAGGCGACCGCGAGCCGGCCGGTGGCGGAGGTGCGGCCCGCTGTGAAGGAGGCCTTGTACTTCGCCCAGCCGCCGCGCGCGGTGACACGGCGGGCCGGGGCGAGTTCGCCGGAGGAGTCGCGCAGGGTGAGGGTCAGCGGAGCCTTGCCCGTCCCGCCGTTCCCTGTCCCGCCGGTGCGGGCCCAGACCGAGAAGCCATAGCGCTTGCCCTTGGTGACCGCGATGCCGGTGTTGTAGCCGGAGTTGGTGACGGACGAACCGCCGTCCAGGGAGAGGTAGTTGCGGTTACGGGCATTGAGGCGGCCGTCGTCGTTCACCACCCTGGCGGCACCTGAGGTGTCCCATGAGGTCAGCGGCTTGTAGGCGGCGTTGTCCGCGGTGGAGTACTCGAAGGAGCGGTTCTGGACGAGCTCGGCGTAGAGGCCGCCGTCCGCGGCGCGGTTGATGTCCTCGTAGAAGACGCCGTACATCGAGTCGTCGATCTTCGCGCCGGTCCGGGTCGTGTCGACGTCGATGGTGTAGTCGGTGGGCTCGGCCGCGGCGGTGGGCCCCGCGGCGAGCGTTCCGGCGAGCAGGGCCCCCAGGGTGATCCCGAGTCTCCATCGTCTGCGTGCCATGCGTACCCCAGTCTTGAGCGACGTTTGTGCGGTATTTCGAACGCTGATCAGTAGGTCGAACGGCAACTTAGGCAGTGGGGAGCGGCGCGTCAACGCATCGCGCAGGAAGTGGCCGAGGTGCGTCCTGGGGTTCGCGATGTCGAACAACTTCCAAGTGATTCCGGGGACTTCACCACCGGCTCTGTCCGAACCGTTGACGTGCACGGCGTTCGACCTTACGGTCCCGTTCGAAGTTGCGAGCAGCATTCGAAATATCGAACAGAAGTGAGCCGCAATGTCACCACCCCTCCCGAGCCGACGAGGTGTGCTCGGCGGCATCGGAGCGCTCGCCGTCGCGGGCAGCTTCGGACTCGCCGCCGCGAACCGCAGCGCATCCGCGATCGCGTCGGACGCGGACGTACGGGTCCGCTACTGGAACCTGTTCTCCGGCGGCGACGGCGCCAACATGATCGCGATGCTTGACGCCTTCCGCGCCGCGAACCCCCGCGTCGACGTCAAGGACTCGACCCTCCAGTGGGGCAATCCGTACTACACCAAGCTCGCGATGGCCGCCTCGGGCAATCGCGCCCCCGACCTCGCGGTGATGCACCTGGGCCGGATACCCGGCTTCGCTCCCGGACAGCTCCTCGACCCCTGGGACGTGCGGCTGCTCGCCAAGTACGGTGTGCGCGAAGCGGACTTCGACCCGGTGCTGTGGAAACGCGCCGTGGTCGACGGCAAGCTCTACGGCCTTCCCCTCGACATCCACGCCCAGCTCTGCTTCTACCGCAGGGACGTGTGCGAGAAGGCGGGACTGCTCGACGCGGGCGGGGATCTGGCCGAGGTCACCTCGCCCGAGGACTGGTTCAAGGCGCTGAAGGCCGCCAAGAAGGCCGTCAAGGGTGACGTCCACACCATCGGCATCAAGGCCGACGAGCCGAACTTCTCCTGGTGGTTCTTCCTCTCCTTCTACACCCAGCTCGGCGGCACCTGTCTCAGCGCGGACGGCCGCGACGTCACCCTCGACACGGACAAGGCCACCCAGGTCCTTGAGTTCCTGCGCCGGCACCTGACCGACGGCTACTCCACCGCGATCGGCATCGCCGACGGCGAGTCCTTCGTCAACGGCTCCGCCTTCACCTGGGAGGGCAACTGGTCGGTGCCCGTCTTCAGCGGCGCGAAGCTCGAGTACGGCGCGACGCCGCTGCCGCCCGTCTTCGGCGAACCGGCCACCCACACCGAGTCGCACTGTTTCGTCCTGCCGCACCAGTCGCAGCGCGGCGGTGTCACCAACGAGGGCGCGCACCAACTGGCCGCGTACGTCGTCAAGAACGCCACGGCCTGGGCGCGGGGCGGCCACATCCCCGCCTACCTGCCGACCCTTGACGACAAGAAGTATGTGTCGCTCAAGCCGCAGTCCGAGTACGTCTCGGCCATGGATCACATGGCGGTCGAGCCGCCCGCCTGGTTCGCGGGATCCACCGGGCTCCTCGCCCAGCGCATCGGCCCCGTCATCGCCTCCTCCAACGTCGGCTCCGCCAAGCCCGACGCCACCGCGCGGCGCATGAAGGACGTACTCGAAAAGCTGGTCGCGATGAAGAACCCGATGGAAGGCCGTTCCGCCACCGAGGGAGGGTCCGCCGCATGAGCGCCGTCGACACCGCGGTCGCACCGGCCGCTGTACGGTCCGTCCCCGCGACGGAGGCCGATTCGCTGCGGGCCCGGCTGACCCGTCGCGTGCAGCACGGCGGCTGGTTCGTCGCCCCGTTCATGGTCCTGTTCGCGCTGTTCGTGCTGCTCCCGATCGGCCGCGGCCTGTGGCTGAGCTTCACCGACGCCAACATCTCCGGCACGGGCGAACGCTTCGTGGGCCTCGACAACTACCGCGAGGCTCTCGACAGCCCGCTCCTGTGGGACTCGCTCGGCCACAGCGCGTACTTCACCCTGCTCGTGGTGCCCTGCATCGTCGTCCTCGCGTTCCTCCTCGCGATGCTCGCCCACCACATCGAGCGCGCCAAATGGCTGTGGCGGCTGTGCTTCTTCGCCCCCTTCCTGCTGCCGTCGACGGTCGCGGGGAACCTCTGGCAGTGGCTGTTCAACCCGGCCACCGGAATGATCAACCACGTCTTCGGGCTCGACACGCCCTGGTTGACCCAGAAGTCCACCGCCCTGCTCGCCGTCGTGATCACCACCCTGTGGTGGACGGTCGGCTTCAGCTTCCTGCTCTTCCTCGCGGCGCTGCAGAACATCCCACGGCATCTGTACGAGGCCGCCGAGCTCGACGGCGCCGGTGCCTGGCAGCGGATGGTGCACATCACCCTGCCGATGCTGCGCAACATCACCGGCCTCGTGATCACGCTGCAGATACTCGCCTCGCTCCAGGTCTTCGACCAGGCCGTGGTGATGCAGGACTTCGGCCCCGGCCCTGAGGAGAGCACCAGGACCTTCGTCCAGTACACCCTCGAAGAGGGCTTCACCGCCTATCGCGTGGGCTACGCCTCGGCGATCTCCATCATCTTCTTCGTGCTCATCGCGGCCGTCGCCCTCGGCCGGATGTGGCTCCTGCGCAAGCGTGAGGAGGGCGTGCGATGAGCACGGCCATCGTCGTACGGAAAAGCGGCCCCAAGAGCCGCAAGAAGAAGTGGACCCCGAGCCAGATCGTGCTCACCGCGCTCGGCGTCCTGGTCTCCGCACTGTGGATGACGCCCCTGCTGTGGGCCCTGTTCACGTCCCTGAAGTCGGAGACAGAGGCCGTCGAGGTGCCCACCCACTGGGTGCCGGAGGAGTGGACGGGCCAGGCGTGGAAGGCGCTCTTCGAGAGTGGCAACATCACCAACTGGTTCGTGAACTCGGTCGTCGTCTCGGTCTGCGTCACCTTCATCGTGGTGTTCGTCAGCGCGCTCGCCGGGTACGGCTTCGCGCGCACCGAGTTCCGGGGCAAGAACGTGCTGCTCGGCCTGGTGATGGCGGGCCTGATGGTGTCGCCGGCCGTGCTCGGCGTCCCGCTCTTCACGACCGTCCAGTCCATGGGGATGGTCGACACCTACTGGGGCATGATCCTGCCGCAGTGCGCGCCCGCCGCGATGGTCTACATCCTCTACAAGTTCTTCCAGTCGATCCCGCACGAGCTGGAGGAGGCCGCGTACATCGACGGGGCCGGACGCTGGCGGGTCTTCTTCACCATCGTCCTTCCGCTGTCCAGGCCCTCGCTCTCGGCCGTCGGGATCTTCACGTTCATCGCGTCCTGGAACAACTTCCTGTGGCCGTACATGGTGACCAACAACCCCGACCTGATGACGATGCCGAACGGCATCGCGACCGTCATGAACTCCTACGGGATCCAGTGGGCGCAGCTGATGGCGGGCGGCCTTATGGCGGGGCTGCCCCTGATCGTCGTCTTCGTCTTCTTCCAGCGCCAGATCGTCAGCGGCGTGGCGCATACGGGCCTGGCCGGGCAGTAGCCGACCCCTCACCGCCCGGCCCTCTCACTGCCCGGCCCTCACCGCTCCGGTGGGCGCCGGGCGGTGGTCTCCCGGGGTACGAGCCGATGGCTGAGCGTGGTGGTCGCACCGCCGTCGGCGCCTGAGCCCGGCGCGGACTCGATGATGTGCCGGGCGGCCAGGGAACCCATCTCGTACAGCGGGAGGCTCACCGTGGTCAGTCCGATGTGCCGGGCGACCCGGAGGTCATTGATGCCCGCGACGGAGATCTCGCCCGGTACGTCGATGCCCGCCTGACGCAAGGCGCCGAGCACGCCGACCGCGACCTCGTCATTGGCCGCGAGGACGGCATCGGGCAGCGGCCGGCGCGCGATGAGCCGCAGGGCCGCGGCGTGCCCCGCCTCGTGGTCGAAGCCGCCCGGCACGCACCGCGCGCTCTCGCCGAGGCCTGCCTCGCGCATGCGGGCGAGGAAGCCCTCCCTCCGCTGCTGGGTGACCGTCATGCCGGGCGGCCCCTCGACGAACGCGATCCGGCGGTGGCCCAGCGCGACGAGGTGGTCCGTGACGTCGTGGGCGGCGGCGTGGTTGTCGACGGTGATCGTCGGGCAGCCGAGGTCGCGGTCGGCGAGTGACACGGCCCGGATGCCCTGCTCCTGCGCCTGGCGGACGGCCTTGAGCAGGGCCGGTCTCTGCGGGTCGTCGACGTGACCGCTGCCCGCGAAGACGACCCCCGCGGCGCGGTAGTCCCGCATCGCCTGCAGCCGGCTGACCTCCGTGGCCGTGCTCCGGTCGACGTTGGACAGCATGGTCACGTAGCCGGCCCGGGTCGCCACGTCGTCCACACCGCGGGCGATCACGGAGAAGTACGGGTTGACGATGTCGCTCACGAGTACTCCCACGAGGCGGCTGTTGGGCGAGACCATCGCCCGCGCGAGGGCGCTCGGCGAGTAGTCCAGCTGCTCGGCCGCCGCGATGACCTTGGCGCGTGTCTTCGCCGAGACGGGATGGTCGGACCCGCTCAGCACCCGCGACGCGGTGGCCACGGCCACCCCCGCCGCCCGGGCGACATCCACCAGTGAACTCATGGCCCACCCCCAGAGGGAAACGTTTGCCTCAACATGGCACAGGGAGCGGCGAGTGTGCAACGGTGCGACACAACGGCCATGTCGGTGGCCTGAGTTGACCCCTTGACGTTGCCCCGGACCGGCTCGCTACCATCCGAGAAAGGAAGACGTTTTCCTAGGCGATGACCTTGGAGAACGTGACGAGAACGAGAAGTCGACCCGAGCAAGTGACCGAAGCAAGTGGAGGAACCGAAGGGGGAGATCATGCATGACTGGACCCGCGTGAAACGGCTCGCCGCTGTCGCGCTCCTGTCCGTCGTCACCGCGACCGCCTGTGGCGGCCCTGGCACCCACATCCGCGCGGACGGGAAGCTCTCGTTCACCGTGGCGCTCATCGAACCGGACCTCACGACCGTGCCGCTCCTCGCGGCCGTAGACACCCTCCGCGACCAGGGGCACGAGGTCGACGTCGTGGAACTGGCGGAGCCCGAACTGGCCGTCGAGGGGCTGGCCAAGGGCGACTACGCGATCTCGGCCGAGGCGACGGGCCCCGCGTTGAGCGCCATCGAACAGAACGCCCCCATCAAGATCATCGCCGATGTCGTCGGCAACCAGTGGGCGCTGTACGGCAGTTCCGCCGTCTCGTCCTGCGACGACCTGAACGGCCGCCCGTTCGGCATCTTCAGCGAGGGCGCGGTGGCGACCGCCATCGCCAAGGACTGGGTGGACGCCGAGTGCGGTGCGGGCAAGCGCCCCGACTACCTGACCATCGGTGGCTCGGACGTGCGCGCGCAGGCCCTGGCCTCGGGGGAGATCGACGCGACGCCGCTGGAGATCTCCGACGCGGTCTCCCTGGAGTCGTCGGGCGCCACCGGGCTCACCAAGGTCGTCGACTTCGCCGAGAGCCTGCCGGACCTGCATCCGCAGACCGTGTACGCGAACGCCGCTTTCCTCACCCGACACCGGGAGGTGGCGCAGGAGTTCGTCACCGCCCTGGTGCGGGAGCACGGCAAGATCAACGCCGACCCGCGGCACCTGGTGGAACTGTCGAAGAAGTATCTGCCGGACGAGGACCAGGAGGACGTGGCGACGACCGCACGGCGCTACCGCGACGCGAAGCTCTTCGACGCGGCGGCCCTGACGCGCCGCAACGTCCAGGGCACCATCGACTTCTTCGCCCGCGCCGGCGTGATCGCACGGGGGATGACCACGCGGGACGCGGCCGACCTCAGCTTCATCGAGGAGGCGTCATGACGGTTCATCAGGGAGCCCATCAGGGACGCGTCGTGACGGCCGCGGCGGCTCGCCGACGGGTCCTGGACGCCAACTGGCCCTACCAGCTCCTCACGTTCGTGGTCTTCGCCACGGCCTGGGAGCTCTACGCCCGCGAGCGGGGCGGCCTGCTCCTGCCGGGCTTCGCCGAGACGGTCCTGGCCACGGCCGGGCTCCTCACCGACGCGGAGCTGTGGCACGCCCTGTACGTCAGCAACCAGGCGCTCGTCCTCGGCTTCGCCCTCGCCCTCGCCGTCGGCGTCCCGGCGGGTATCGTCCTCGGCCGGTTCAGGCTGCTCGAGCGGTACACGGACGTCTACCTCAACATCCTCCTCGTCACCCCCATGGCCGCGATCATTCCGCTGCTCGTGATGTCGGTGGGCGTGGGGCTGACCTCGCGGGTCCTGCTGGTCACCGTCTTCTCGGTCGTGATGGTGGTGGTGAACTGCCGGGCCGGTGTGCGACAGGTGGATCCCTCGCTGATCGAGATGGCCCGCTCCTTCGGGGCCGGCGAACGGCAGATCTGGACCCGGATCCTGCTGCCCGGCGCCCTCCCCGCGGTCATGACCGGCGTCCGGCTCGGCATCGGCCGCGCGGTCACCGGCATGGTCATCGTCGAACTGCTCATGGTCTCCGACGGGTTGGGCGGTCTGATCCTGAAGTACCGCGGCCTGCTCAAGGCGCCGCAGCTCTACGGCTCCGTCCTGATCATCCTGGCGGAGGCGCTGCTCCTGATCTCTCTCGCCGGGTGGGGCGAACGCGAGCTGACCCGATGGGCACGGACACAGACGGCAGGAGGCACTCGGTGATCGCGATCCAAGGACTGGGCAAGAGCTTCGTCGGACAGGACGGCACCACCGTCCAAGCGCTGCGGGACGTGGACCTGGAGGTGGGCGCGAACGAATTCCTGACCGTGCTCGGGCCCAGCGGCTGCGGGAAGACCACCCTGCTGAAGGCCGTTGCCGGTCTTACCCCCTGGGACGCCGGCGACATCCTCATCGACGGCGCACCGGTGCGCGGCCCCGGCCCCGACCGCAGCGTCGTCTTCCAGAACTTCGCGCTGCTGCCCTGGGCGAGCGTCCTCGACAACGTCGCCTTCGGCCTGCGGATGCGCGGTGTCGGCCGGGCCGAACGCGAGGAGCGTGCCCGTTCGCTGATCGGGACGGTGGGCCTCGCGGGCTTCGAGAGCAAGCTGCCCGGCGAGTTGTCCGGCGGCATGCAGCAACGCGTGGGCATCGCACGGGCGTTGGCCGTGGAACCCCAGGTCCTGCTCATGGACGAGCCGTTCGGAGCGGTGGACGAGCAGACCCGGCGGCTGCTTCAGGAGGAGCTTCTGTCGATCTGGGAGGAACACCGGCTGACCGTCGTGTTCATCACCCACAGCATGGCGGAGGCCGTGCTCCTCGGAGACCGCGTCGTCCTGATGAGCGCCCGGCCCGGCCGGATAGCGGACATCGTGCCCGTGGACCTGCCCCGGCCGCGCTCCGCCGACGTCGCCTCGCTGGAACGGTCGGGCAGGTACACCGAGATCACGGCGTACCTCTGGGAGCGGCTCCGCGAGATGCACACCGAGCACCGCCCGTCGAAGGTGGCCCGGTGAACGCGCCGGCCGCACCGATCAGCCTCGCGGTCGGCGCCATGGCCTGGGAGCTGACCGGGCGCCTGGCGGACGCGTCGTTCTTCCCGCCGCTGAGCACGGTCCTGGCCCGGCTGCGCGAACTGGCCGCCGAAGGACTGATCTACGCCAGTCTGCGCGACAGCCTCGTCAACCTGGCCCTGGGGTTCGCCATTTCCCTCGTAGCTGGCCTCGCCATCGGCATGGCCATGGGCCATTGGCGAAAGGCCGACGCCGCGCTCGGCGTGTATGTGTACGCGCTCCTGACGGCCCCGTCGCTGGTCTTCGCACCGGTCTTCTTCGCCCTGCTCGGCGCGGGCCGTGCCTCCGTCGTCGCGGTGGTGGTCATGTACGCGATGTTCGTCATCATCGTGAACACGGCGTCGGCCGTGCGGTCCGCCCCCGCACAGCTGGTGGAGATGGCGCGCTCCTACGGCGCGGGCGAAGGGCAGGTGCTGCTGCGCGTCGTGCTGCCGGCCACCGCCCCCATGATCATGGCCGGCGTGCGTCTCGGCATCGGCCGCGCCGTCACCGGAATGATCAACGGCGAGATGTTCATCGCCGTCGTCGGCCTGGGACACGTCGTCACCGAGGCGGGCGGGCGCTTCGACAGCGCGGGCGTTCTCGCCGTGCTCCTGGTCGTGATCGCGGTCGCGCTCGGAGCCACCGCGCTGGTCCAGGCCGTCGACCGCAGGGTCACCCGCTGGGTTCCGAAGACGTCGAGGGGATACCGATGAGCGTCCACAAGCTAGACGCGTACAGCCACATCCTGCCCGCGCCGTACTTCGCGCGCATGCGCGAGCTCGCCGTCGACACGGGTGCCCTCAAGCGGTGGCTCGAACTGTCCGCGCTGCACGATCTCGACGCGCGGCTGCGGATGATGGACGAGTTCGGCGAGGGCTACCAGCAGGTGCTGACGCTGTCATCGCCGCCGATCGAACTGCTCGCCGGGCCGTCCGCGTCACCGGCCCTCGCGCGGCTCGCCAACACGTCGATGCACGAGCTGTGCGCGCGTCACCCCGACAGGTTCCCGGCGTTCGTCGCGGCTCTGCCGATGAACAACCCGGATGCCGCGCTCGCCGAACTGGCCTTCTCCATCGATGACTTGGGGGCGCGCGGCGTGCAGGTGTTCACCAACGTCAACGGCAGGCCGCTGGACGACCCGGCCTTCCGGGCCGTGTTCGCCGAGATGGCGGCGCGGGATCTGCCGATCTGGATGCACCCGACCCGCAGCGCCGCCTTCGCGGACTACGCCACCGAGGACACCTCCGCGTACGAGATCTGGTGGGCACTCGGCTGGCCCTACGAGACCAGCGTCGCCATGGCCCGGCTCGTCTTCTCCGGCCTGCTCGAGCGGCACCCGGACATCAAGATCATCACCCATCACCTGGGGGCGATGATCCCCTACCTGGAAGGAAGGATCGGCCTGGGCTGGAGCGACCAGCTCGGCAGCCGCACGGCCGGCGAGGACTTCGAGCGGCTGCGCCGCGAGCGATTGCCGCAGCGGCCGCTGGACTACTTCCGCCGGTTCTACGCCGACACCGCGCTGTCGGGCTCCGCCATCGGCACCCGGTGCGGCCTGGACTTCTTCGGTGCCGGCCACGTTCTGTTCGGCACCGACTGCCCCTTCGACCCCGAGGGCGGACCGCTTTACATCCGCGAGACGATCCGCGTCATCGACGCCCTTGACCTCACGGACACCGCACGCGACCAGATCTATCACCGCAACATCCGGCGCCTGATGCGGCTGCCGGACGAAGGGGTGTGACGACCCATTGACCCCCGGCGGCGCCCGCCTTACCGTCTGTCCGGGAAATCGTTCAACGTCCGGTATATCGAACCAAGTTGAGGGGACCATGACCCGTACCGCCCGCTTCACCCTCGACCCCGCCTTCGCCGTGGGCGAGGTCGACCCGCGGCTCTTCGGCTCCTTCGTCGAGCACCTCGGCCGCTGCGTCTACACCGGCATCCACGAACCGGGCCACCCCTCGGCCGACGAGGCGGGCCTGCGCACCGACGTGCTCGGCCTGATCCGCGAACTCGGCGTGACCACCATCCGCTACCCCGGCGGCAACTTCGTCTCGGGGTACAAGTGGGAGGACTCCGTCGGCCCCGCCGACGAGCGGCCGCGCCGCCTCGACCTCGCCTGGCACTCCACGGAGAGCAACCGCTTCGGCCTCTCCGAGTACATGGCCTTCCTCCGCAAGCTCGGCCCGCAGGCCGAACCGATGATGGCGGTGAACCTCGGCACGCGGGGCGTCGAAGAGGCCCTCGAACTCCAGGAGTACGCCAACCACCCTTCTGGCACCGCGCTTTCGGACCTCCGTGCCGCGCACGGCGACAAGAACCCCTTCGGCATCCGGATGTGGTGCCTGGGCAACGAGATGGACGGCCCGTGGCAGACCGGCCACAAGACCGCCGAGGAGTACGGACGCCTCGCCGCCGAGACCGCACGCGCGATGCGCCAGGCCGACCCGGACGTCGAGCTGGTCGCCTGCGGCAGTTCCGGCCAGTCCATGGAGACCTTCGCCGCGTGGGAGGCCACGGTCCTGGCCGAGACCTACGACCTCGTCGACCACATCTCCCTGCACGCCTACTACGAAGAGACCGACGGCGACCGTGACTCGTTCCTCGCCTCCGCCGTCGACATGGAGTCCTTCATCGAGAACGTCGTCGCCACCTGCGACCACGTAGGCGCCCGCCTGAAGTCCAAGAAGAAGATCAACCTGTCCTTCGACGAGTGGAACGTCTGGTACCAGTCCCGGCCGCACCCCGAGGTCGAGAAGAGCCTGCGTGGCTGGCCCGAGGCACCGCGCCTCCTGGAGGACAACTACACCGTCACCGACGCGGTCGTCGTCGGCTCGCTCCTGATCGCCCTCCTGCGGCACGCCGACCGGGTGGCCGTCGCCTGCCTGGCCCAGCTGGTCAACGTCATCGCGCCGATCCTGACCGAGCCGGGCGGCCCGGCCTGGCGGCAGACCACCTTCTTCCCCTTCGCGCAGGCCTCGCGGCACGGCCGCGGCCAGGTCCTCGACGTACGCGTGGACTCGCCCGAGCACGCGACGCCGAAGTTCGGCGACGTGCCCCTGCTGCACGCGACGGCCGTACGCGCCGATGACGGCACCGTCACGGTCTTCGCGGTCAACCGGAGCCAGAGCGAACCACTGCCCCTCGAAGTCGCCCTCCACGGCCTTGAGTTGACGAGCGTCATCGAGCACAGCGCCCTCGCCGACGCGGACCCGGACGCCCGCAACACCCTCGCGGAGCCGGAGCGCGTCACCCCGCACGGCGTCACCGGGACAGCAGTCCAGGACGGCACGTTGCGCGCCGTCCTGGAGCCGCTGTCATGGAACGTGATCCGGCTGGGATGAGCCCCGGCCCTGAGGGGTCAGAGCTTGCCGGCGCCCGCCCCGTTCGTCACCGTGCCGACGACGGACGAGGCGGGCTCGGCCGTGTAGGTGTACGGCGGCTTGGTGAAGTCGCCCGCTTGGGAGATCTCGGTGGCGGCGCCCCCGAGATCGTTGCCCCGCGCGACCGCGTAGCCGTCCTCGTCGCTGCTGCGGCTGGTCGTGATGGCCACCTTCGTGTCGCGGAAGACGTTGTTCTCGACCAGCATCCGCGCACCCATCCGGGAGTGCGCCCCGGTGTCCGCGCCCTGGACGTAGTTGTCGTAGAAGTGCCCGGTGCCGAAGCGCAGGCTCGGGATGCGCGAGTAGATGTTGCTGAAGTGGTTGTGGTGGTAGGTCACCTTCAGATGACCGGTGTCCTCGTCGCCGTTGTTGTCGCTGTGCCCGACGAGAGAGCCCTTGAAGTGGTCCTTGAAGGTGTTCCAGGAGACGGTGACGTCGTCGGAGGCGTGCGTGATGTCGAGCAGGCCGTCGTAGTGGTCCTTGTCGTGCTCGCGGTCCGCGGAGAAGGAGTTGTGGTCGATCCACACCTTCGTGGACTCCTGGACCGTGATCCCGTCGGCGGGCGCGACGGGCTTGCTGATGTTGAGGTTCTGTACGACGACGTTGGTGGCCTCCTTGATGCGAAGACCGCCGCCGGTGAACCCGGAGGCCGAACCGACGCCGAGCACCGTGGTGTGGGAGCCGATGTCGACCTGACCTGACAGGGAGATCAGACCGTCGACCCTCACCACCTTGGCGCTGTTGCCTCCGACCGCGGCCTTGAACGCCGCGAGCGTCTTCACCGTGGTGGCGGTCGCGTTGCCGCCGCCCGTGGTGCCGGCGCCGAAGCCGACCGCCTGGCCCGCGACCGCCGCCGCGGGCTTCGGCGTCGTGACGCCGCTGCCGCCGGCCCCGGACGTCTCGGCGGCGTTCCCGCTCCAGGCGACCGCCCCGACGATCGCGGCCCCGGCCACCGCGGCCACGCCGATCCGCCTGGCCCTCGCGCTCGTCCCGCGCGCTCCGTGCATGAGTTGTCCTCCGGTCATTCGGGGGGTGGGTCGGTCCCGCCCCCTTGCCTGTCGCCGCGGGCACGGCGGACGTTGCCGCCGCGCCCGCTTCTGTTACGGGGCGGCCACCGGCCGCCGCCCCGCAGGCACCACCTCGTCCGAGAGCGGAAGACCGAGACGGGCCACCGCCCCTGCGACCAGGCGCGACATCTCGAGGGCTCCCCGCTCCTGGAAGTGGGTGTTGTCCTGCACGCCGTTCGGGAAGTTGGGGTACTGGCCCGGAGCCAGCCACAGGAACACCCCCTTGGACGCCTCCACGCCGAGCTCCGTCAGATACCGGCGGCTGAGCTCGGAGAGATCGACCAGCGGGGCGTCCTCCTCATCGGCCACGGCCCGCGCGGCGGCCACGTACGCGGGGAAGGACACCTTGAACTCGCCGGTGCTCGCGTTGAACTCACGGCGTGAGACAGGCGTGACGACCACCGGCACCGCTCCGCGGGCGCGGGTGGCCCTGATGTAGTCCTCGCGCAGGTACTCCTTGTAGTCCTCCGGCGAGGTGTAGCGCTCCGGGTTGCTCACCGTGGCGTCGTTGTGGCCGAACTGCACGAACAGATAGTCGTCCGGGCGGATCACCTGGTGGATGGCGGCGAGTCGTCCCTGCTCGATGAACGAGCGTGAACTGCGCCCGCCGATGGCACGGTTGGCGACCGTGACGTTCTTGGTGAAGGAGCGGGGAAGCAGCTGGCCCCAGCCCGCCTCGGGGTAGAAATTCGCGTTGTAGGTCTGCGCGGTGGAGTCACTGGCGATGTACAAGGTGGTGACGGCCCGTGCGTCCGCGCCGTCGCGTCCGGTGGCGGCGGCGGTGCCGGGCGCCGACAGGACGGCGCCGCTCGCGCCCAGTGCGGCGGCGGTGCCGACCAGGAAGCGTCTTCGGCTCGTGAGGGTGATCAGCGGGGGAACTGCGCTGTCTGTGCTGTCCGCGTTGTCTGTGCTGCCTGAGTTGCGGCCCATCGGGCACTCCTGACAGGGAAGAGGGGTGTGCAGGTCCGGGGCGGGGATCAGGCCGGCTTCAGCTGCCACTGCTGGCAGTTGTTGTTGAGCCAGGACCACTGGCGTACGTCGGCTCCGTCCGCCGCCGAGCAGTCGGCGACGTCGGCGACCTTGCCGGTGGCCTGACTGGTCAGGCGGACCCAGCCCGCGTCGGTCGTGACGAGGCGGAACCTCTGACAGGTGTTGTCCAGCCACGACCACTGGCGCAGATCCGCCCCGTCGGCGGCGGAGCAGTCGGCCGTGTCGAGCACCTTGCCGCTCGCGACGTTCACCAGGCGGCTGGTGTCGTCGGCGCGGTCCTCGATCCGCCACTTCTGGTTGCTGCCGCCGTCGCAGCTCCACTGCTGGACGTTGGCGCCGTCGGCGGTCGAACCTCCGGCCACCTCAAGGCACTTGCCGCTGCCGCGATGGGTGAGGGTGTACGCCGCGGGGGTGGCCGCAGACTCGCCCGAAGGGCCCGCGCGGGTGGTGCCGAGCGCGACCGGCTTCCCGAAGGCCGGGGTGCCGTCGGCGTTCCAGGTGAACTTCTGCGCCCGTGTCGTACGGCCGTTGTCGCAGCCGTCGGACGCGGAGTCGTTGGCGTGGTAGACGATCCAGTCCTCGGTCCCGTCCGGCGACTTGAAGAAGCCGTTGTGGCCGGGGCCGTACACGCCCGCCGCGTCGTCGCGCTGGAAGACCGGCGTGGACTTCTTGGTCCAGGACGACGTGGCCAGCGGGTTCGAGCCGGTGAGTTCGAGCTGCCCCAGCTTGTAGTCGGGGGTCATGCAGCCGCTCGCCGAGAAGATGACGAAGGTCCTGCCGCCGCGCTGGAGCACCTCGGGGCCCTCGTTGACGTTCGAGCCCGCCTTCTCCCAGGCGTGGGTGGGCGAGGAGATGGTGGTGAAGGCGCCGCTGACCGTGTACGGGTTGGACATGGGGGCGATCAGCACGTTCTGGTTGCTGCCCTGCCAGGCGCTCGCCAGGAGATACAGCTTGCCGCCGACCGTCATGACGCTGCCGTCGATGAGCCAGCCGCTCTGCGAGGAGTGCTGCAGCCGGTTCTTGTAGTGGTAAGGGCCCTGGGGGTCGGAACCGTCGCTCTCCAGGACGTGCAGGCGCTGTGAGCCGAACTCGGAGCTGTCCTCGCCCGCCGTGTAGTAGAGGTACCACCGGCCGCCGGAGAAGTGCAGCTCCGGCGCCCAGATGTTGCAGCAGCGCGAGGCGTTGTCCGCCTTGCCGTCCCACACCTGCACGCTCGGCGCGGTGGCCAGTCCCGCCAGGGTGGGCGACTTGCGCATGGTGATGACGTGGGTCCAACTCGTCGTCACCAGGTAGTAGTTGCCCTGGTGGTAGGAGATCCAGGGGTCGGCGCCCTTCTGGGCCTTGACCGGATTGGTGTACGGGCGGCCCTCGGCGGCGGGGGCGGACTGCGCCACGCCGACGCAGAGGAGGAGGGCCGCGAGCAGGGTCAGTAGGCGACGGGCCATCCCGAGCTCCAGTTCAGGAGGTTGACGCCGAGCTTCGGGGTGCCGTTGTCCTGGCCGTCGTAGTAGTGGTAGACGAGCAGGTCGCCGTCGGTGTCCTTCATGACCGACTGACCGCCGGGGCCGATGTAGCGGCCGTGGGTCTCCTGGACCGCCGTGCCTCCGTTGTTCATCATGCTGACGCCGTTCTTGTCGACGTACGGCCCGGTGACGCTGGAGGAGCGGCCCACTTTGATCTTGTACGTGGAGCTGGTGCCCGCGCAGCACGTGTCGTACGAGGCGAAGAGGTAGTAGTAGCCGCCCCGTTTGACGATGTAGGGCGCTTCGACGGCCTTGGTGCCGGTGGGGCGCGAGGCCAGCGAGCGGCGGGCCGTGTCGCCCGCGTACTGCTTGCCCGTGGAGGGGTCGACCCTGATCATCTTGATCCCCGTCCACCAGGAGCCGAAGGACAGCCACCACTTGCCGTCGTCGTCGACGAAGAGGTTCGGGTCGATGGCGTTGTAGTCGCTGGACGTGGTCGAGGTGTAGACGGAGCCGCGGTCGGTCCAGGAGCCCGGCTCGCCCGTGGTGGAGGTCGCCAGGCCGATGGCTGACTTGTTCGAGCCGAACGACGAGACGGAGTAGTACATCAGGTACTTGCCGCCGTGGTACGAGATGTCCGGTGCCCAGACGTCCCCGGTGGAGTTGTAGTTGTTCCACCAGCTCGGCCGCGTGGGGAAGGCGGAGCCGCTGCGGCCGAAGGCGATCCGGTCGGTGGAGGTGCGCAGTTGCAGGCCGTCGCCGGTCGAGTAGAGCAGGTACTTGCCGGACGAGGTGCGGGCCAGGGTCGGGTCGTGCACGACGATGTCGCCGGTGACACGGCCGGGGTTGGGGTAGGCGGAGGCGCTGCTCGGGATGAGGGCGAGCAGGGCGGCGGCGGGCAGAGCGACGAGGGCTCTTCGTCGGAAGGCGGTGGGGGTGCGGCTCACTTGGGTCTCCTTCGAGGGTGGGGGACCGCCGCCGAATGCGTCCGATATTTCGGACAGCGATCGTGTCATCGGACGGGACCGTAGAATCGAAGCGCTTGCGCGTCAACGGTTCACACAGGCCTCGTCGGTTTGCCCCCTCCTGTCCAACTGCCGTCCCACGCAAGGAGAGTGGTGGAGGACGGGCGGGAGGGGGCGGACGGCATCCGGTCGCCGTCCGCCCCCGGGGAGGCCGCCGCCCGAGGGCGGTGCGGGTTACAGGGTGGGGTGGGCGTTCTTCAGGAGCTCCTGGAACTGCGCCGAGAACCACTTCCCGGAGATCGGCGCGTCGGGGAGCGCGCCGGACGGGTTGTGGCCGTTGCGCGGGTTGCCCTGGTAGGTCGGGTCACACATGCGGTCGAAGCCCTTGCCCTCGTCGTTCGGGATCTCCTTGCTCGACCCGTCGGACTCGCCCGGCGGCTTCATCCACACGTAGGCGTCGATGCCGGCCTCCGGGGCGGTCTTCGGCCGTTCGCCGAGGCCCGCGCCCGACTGGTTGCACCAGTTGCCGATGTGGATGCGCCGGTCGTAACGGCCGCCTTCGACGTAGGTGTTGACGTCCGTCGTGGGACCGGGGCCCGCGGGCCGGGCGGCGCCGCCCCAGCCGTTGCGCGAGGTGTCGATGAGCATGCCTATGTCGGACCGGAAGCCGGTGGAGACCAGCTGGTTGCGGAACGACTGGGCGAAGGAGAGCTCGTCGACGGAGCGGTTCCAGTCGACCCACTTGGACTCGCGGACCGACCGGCCGTTGACGGTGTCGCCGATCTTGAAGTTGTTCTCCTTCAGGGCGCTGTAGTTGGCCGTGTTGGTGATGAAGCCGTGCACCTTGTCGACGGTGCTGCCCTCGGCGGTCGCCGCCTGGTGCATGACCTGGGCGGAGGCGGCGAAGTTGTCGTCCCAGCCGATCCACCCGTGGTGGCCCGCGTCCACGTAGTTGTAGACGTTCGGCACGGCGCCGAGCTTGTTCAGGGCGTAGCCGACGCCCTTCACGTAGTTGCCGTTGGCCTTCATCACGTCGCACTCGGGCGTCGCGGTGGGGCGGCCGCCGGTGTTGGTGACGAGGTTCGGCAGCGAGTCGATCTCGACGGTCGTGACGATGCGCAGGCTGGCGTACTTGGATTCGGCGAGGATCTTCGCGATCGGGTCGATGTACTCGCTCTTGTAGCGGTCGATCTCGGTGGGGCCGAGCTCCCCGTTGGAGGCGAGGGCGGCACAGTCCCGGCCCGGCAGGTTGTAGATGACCAACTGGATGACACCGGCGCCCTGTTGGAGCGCGGCGTCGAGGTGGTCGCGCAGGCCCATCGCGGAGCCCGCGCCCTCGATCGCGGCGATCCGGTCGAGCCAGACGCCGGTGGGCTGGTTGGCGATGGCGCCGCCGCCCGGTTCGGCCTTGGCCTTCGCGGACCACTCGGGGTTCACATAGGGCTTGGCGCCCGCGTACGGATTGTCGACGCGGGCGGCGGCGCGGGTCGTGCTGCTTCCGCTGTCGCCGACGGCGAGCGCGGTGCCGCCGGTGGTGGCGAGGACGGTGGCGAGCCCGGCCAGGAAGAGGGTGCGGGATCTGCGGTGCCTGGAGGGGGTGCGGCTCATGGTGGGAGTGGTTCCTCTCTGGCGTGGGTGTGGGTGTGGGTGTGGGTGTGGGTGTGGGGGGCGGGGGTCAGGTGTCGAGCGCGCGCAGATGGTCGCGGAGCCCGATGCCGAACGGGGTGGGCGTGCCGTCGTAGGAGCTGATCAGCGCGGGGCCCGATGAGCAGTTCCAGGTGTTCCAGGTCCAGCCGAGGTAGGACGCCTGGTGCTCGTCGAGCCACTTCATGACGGTGTCGATGAAGCCGTGCGAGCAGGTGTTCTCGCCGATCTCGCCCGCCACGAGCGGCACCTTCGCGGCCACCGGCGCCAGCGTGGCGTCCCAACAGCCGGCGTTGGCACAGGAGTTGAAGTTGTAGACGTGCCAGGCCGCGGCGAGATTGCCCGCCGGGTCCGTGGGCGCGTGCTTCAGCCAGCCGCTCAGATCGTTCGCGTACGCGATGCCGGACGCGAGCACGAGATTCTTCGCGCCTGTGCCGCGGACCGCGTCGAGCAGGTCCTGCATGCCGGCGACCTCGTAGCCGATGCCGGGGCAGGTGCCGCCGTCGCGCCAGCAGGCCCAGGCCTGGTCGGTCGTGGGGGTGGCGCGGTCCGGATAGGGCTCGTTGAAGAGGTCGAAGGCGACGGCCGGATCGTCCTTGAAGGTGTTCGCGACCGACGTCCAGAACGCCGGGGTGTACCGGGCGTTCGGCATCGGCTTCTGGCAGCTGGCGTGCACGTCCGGGCAGGCCGACGAGTTGCCGGTGTACTGGCCGTGCGACCAGTGGAGTTCGACGATCGGTGTCATGCCGTGGTCCTGGACGCGCTGGACGAGATCGCCGATGGCCGCGCGGTAGTTCCCGCCCGCCCAGCGCGGGTCGATGTTGTCGGTGCCCAGCCAGCACTCCTCGTTGAGCGGGATGCGTACGGTGTTGGCCTTCCAGTCCGCGATGGCCTTGACGGAGGCGTCGTCGACGGGGCCGTCGAAGAAGCCCCAGCCCTGGACACAGGCGTACTCGCCGCCGGAGCGGTTGACGCCGAGCAGCCGGTGCGCGGTGCCTTCGGCGTCGACGAGCCGGTTGCCGTCGGCCTTGAGGGCAGGGGGAGGTGCCGCAGCGGACGGAGCGGCGCCCGCCGTCGACAGGGCGGAGGGCATCACGAGTCCGGTGGCGGTGAGGACGGCGCCGGCCAGCACGGCCAGCGTGCGGAGCAGACGCGGGGGATGGCGCATGAGCGACTCCTTGGGCATAGCCGGAATCGCTCCCACTGGTAACCGTGGAAGCTAGCAGGAAGTCGCCGCCGAGAACAGAAAGGTTGGCAGGTTCCTCAGATTTCCCGCATCATCACTGTCGAATTAATTCGACAACTCCCTTTCGTGTGCGAACTCTTGACATGGCGCCGTTCCGGCTGAACTTTGGGAGCGCTCCCACTGGTTCCCATGCTCCCCAAGCGGAGCACGCCCCCCGCCGAGCCGTCAGGAGAGATCCCCGTATGCCCGCATTCCCCGATGCCTTCCGCCCCGGCCACTCCAGACCGGAAATCAGCCGCCGCAACCTGCTGGCCCTGGGCGCCGGAGCCGCGCTTGCCCCCGCCATTGTGGCGCTCAACCCCGCAGGTCAAGCCGCTCATGCCGCCCCCGCGGCCACCGAGTACGAACAGCGCTTCCTCGACCTCTACGCGAAGATCACCAATTCCGCGAACGGCTATTTCTCGCCGGACGGTATTCCGTACCACTCCGTCGAAACCCTCATTGTCGAAGCCCCCGACCACGGGCACGAGACGACATCCGAGGCATACAGCTATCTCCTCTGGCTACAGGCCATGTACGGCAAGGTCAGCGGCGACTGGACACGTTTCAACGCGGCTTGGGAAACCATGGAGAAATTCATGATCCCGGCCCGTGCCGACCAGCCGACGAACAGTTTCTACAATGCGGCGAAACCGGCCACGTACGCCCCCGAACACGACCAGCCGTCCCAGTACCCCGCCCGGCTCGATCCCTCGGTCCAGGCAGGCGCCGACCCGATCGCCGCCGAGCTGAAGAGCGCCTACGGCAGCGACGACATCTACGGCATGCACTGGCTCCAGGACGTCGACAACGTCTACGGCTACGGCGGCGACGCCAGGGGCCCGGTCTACATCAACACCTTCCAGCGCGGCCCCCAGGAGTCGGTCTGGGAAACCGTCCCGCACCCCACCCGCGACGAGTTCACCCACGGCGGCAAGAACGGCTACCTCGATCTGTTCACCGGCGACGCCTCCTACGCCAAGCAGTGGAAGTACACCAACGCCCCCGACGCCGATGCCCGCGCGGTGCAGGCCGCCTACTGGGCGCACGTCTGGGCCTCGGCCCAGGGCAAGGAGTCGCAGGTCGCGGCGACGGTCGCCAAGGCGGCCAAGATGGGCGACTACCTGCGCTACGCCCTGTTCGACAAGTACTTCAAGGCCATCGGCGACTGCACCGACCCGTCCGGCTGCGCACCGGGCAGCGGCAAGAACAGCTCGCACTACCTGCTGTCCTGGTACTACGCATGGGGCGGAGCCACCGACACCTCCGCCGGCTGGGCCTGGCGCATCGGGTCGAGCCACAGCCACGGCGGCTACCAGAACCCCCTGGCCGCCTTCGCCCTCAGCGCCTACGCCCCGCTCGCCCCCAAGTCGGCATCGGGCAAGGCGGACTGGACGAAGAGCCTGACCCGGCAGATCGAGTTCTACCGCTGGCTGCAGTCCGCCGAGGGCGCCATCGCGGGCGGCGCCACCAACAGCTGGCAGGGCCGGTACGCCAAGCCTCCGGCCGGCACGCCCACCTTCTACGGCATGGCCTACGACGAGAAGCCCGTCTACCACGACCCGCCGTCCAACCAGTGGTTCGGCTTCCAGGCCTGGTCGATGGAGCGGGTCGCCGAGTACCTCCACGAGACCGACGACCCCGCCGCGAAGACGGTCATGGACAAGTGGGTGAAGTGGGCCCTGTCCGAGACGAAGATCGCCGCCGACGGCACATACAGCTTCCCCTCGACCCTCAAATGGTCCGGTCAGCCCGACACCTGGAACCCGTCAAACCCCGGCGCCAACACGGGACTTCACGTGTCCGTCGTCGACCGCACCAACGACGTGGGCGTGGCCGGCGCCTATGCCAAGACCCTCACGTACTACGCCGCCGCCACCGGCCACACCCAAGCCGCCACCACGGCCAAGGCGCTCCTTGACGGCATGTGGCGGCACCACCAGGACCCCCTCGGCGTCGCCGTGCCCGAGACCCGCGCCGACTACAACCGGTTCGACGACGCGGTGTACGTCCCGAACGGCTGGACCGGCACCATGCCGAACGGCGACACCATCAACTCCGGATCCGACTTCACCTCCATCCGCTCCTTCTACCGCGACGACCCCGACTGGCCGAAGGTCGAGGCCTATCTCGCCGGGGGAGCGGCGCCGCAGTTCACCTACCACCGCTTCTGGGCGCAGGTGGACATCGCGCTCGCCATGGGCGCCTACGCGGAGCTCCTCGAACCGGGGACGGGGTCGCGGTGACCGGCCGTATGACGCGCGGCGGGAAACTGCTCGGCGCCCTCGGCCTGATCCCGGGGCTGCTGCTCGTGGCCGCCCCTTCCTCCGGGGCCGACGACGCCAAGGAGAAGGCAAGGGCCGCGTACACCTGGAAGAACGTCCGCATCGACGGCGGCGGCTTCGTCCCCGGCATCGTCTTCAACCGGGCCGAGAAGAACCTCGCGTACGCACGCACCGACATCGGCGGCGCCTACCGCTGGCAGGAGTCGTCCCAGTCCTGGACCCCGCTGCTCGACTCGGTGGGCTGGGGCGACTGGGGCCACACCGGGGTCGTCAGCATCGCGTCCGACACCGTCGAACCGGACAAGGTGTACGCCGCCGTGGGCACGTACACCAACGACTGGGACCCGGGAAAGGGCGCCGTCATGCGCTCGGCCGACCGGGGCGAGACCTGGAAGAAGGCGGACCTTCCCTTCAAGCTCGGCGGCAACATGCCGGGCCGCGGCATGGGCGAACGCCTCGCCGTCGACCCGCACGACAACCGCGTGCTCTACCTCGGGGCGCCCAGCGGCCACGGCCTGTGGCGCTCCACCGACTCCGGAGCCACCTGGTCGAAGGTGACAGCGTTCCCCAACCCCGGCAACTACCAGCAGGACCCCGGTGATTCGACCGGCTACGCCTCCGACAACCAGGGCATCGCCTGGGTCACGTTCGACGAGTCGACCGGCACCTCGGGCAAGCGCACCAAGACCGTCTACGTCGGCGTCGCCGACAAGGCCAACGCCGTCTACCGCTCGACGGACGCGGGCGCCACCTGGTCCCGCCTCGCGGGCCAGCCCACCGGCCACCTCGCCCACAAGGGCGTGCTCGACGCGGAGAACGGCTATCTCTACCTCGCCTACAGCGACAAGGGCGGCCCCTACGACGGCACCAAGGGCCAGGTGTGGCGGTACGCGACCCGCACCGGCGAGTGGAAGAACATCAGCCCCGCCACCGACGCCGACACGTACTACGGCTACAGCGGACTGAGCATCGACCGGCAACGTCCGGGCACCGTCATGGTCACCGGCTACAGCTCCTGGTACCCGGACACCCAGATCTTCCGCTCCACCGACAGCGGCGGAAGCTGGACCGGAGCCTGGAGCTACGCCGCCTATCCCGAGCGCACCAACCGCTACACCATGGACATCTCGTCCGTGCCCTGGCTGTCGTGGGGCGCGAACCCGACGCCGCCCGAACAGAGCCCGAAGCTGGGCTGGATGACCGAGGCCCTGGAGATCGACCCCTTCGACTCCGACCGGATGATGTATGGCACCGGGGCCACCGTCTACGGCACCAGAAACCTCCAACAGTGGGACAGCGGCGGCAAGTTCACCGTCACCCCGATGGTGAAGGGCCTTGAGGAGACCGCCGTCAACGACCTCGCCGCACCGGCATCCGGAGCGCCGCTGCTCAGCGCGCTCGGCGACATCGGCGGCTTCCGGCACACGGATGTCACCCAGGTGCCGCCCCTGATGTACACCGAGCCCAACTTCACCACCACGACCAGCATCGACCACGCCGAGTCCGATCCGGACACGGTGGTGCGCGTCGGCCAGCTCGACAGCGGGCCACGTATCGCCTTCTCCGGTGACAACGGCGCCAACTGGTCGGCAGGAAAGGAGCCTTCGGGAGTCTCTGGCGGCGGCACGGTCGCCGCGTCCGCCGACGGCAGCCGCTTCGTGTGGAGCCCCGACGGCACGGGCGTGCACACCAGCGGTGACCGTGGCGCGTCGTGGACGGCGTCCTCCGGCATCCCGCAGGGCGCCGTCGTCGAGTCCGACCGGGCCGACCCGAAGACGTTCTACGGCTTCAAGTCCGGGACGTTCTACGTCAGTACGGACGGCGGGGCGACCTTCACCGCGAAGGCTTCCACCGGACTTCCGGCCGAGGGCGCGGTGCGCTTCAAGGCACTACCGGGCTCCAAGGGCGACATCTGGCTCGCGGGCGGCAAGGCCGGTGGGACGTACGGCCTGTGGCACTCGACGGACTCCGGCGCGAGCTTCACCCGCGTCCAGGGCGTCGAGGAGGCCGACACGATCGGCTTCGGCAAGGCCGCGCCGGGCTCCGACCACCAGACGCTCTACACCAGCGCCAGGATCGACGGGGTGCGCGGCATCTTCCGCTCCACCGACGCCGGCGAGAGCTGGGTGCGCATCAACGACGACGCCCACCAGTGGGGCTGGACCGGAGCGGCCATCACCGGTGATCCACGGATCTACGGGCGGGTGTACGTGTCGACGAACGGCCGTGGCATCGTTTACGGGGACAACTCCGGCCGGTAGGAGGCCAGTCGAAGCGCTTCGACGCACCTATGGACAGCACATGGGTGTCCCTCTAGGGTCAAGGTGACCCAGAGTCGAAGCGCTTCGCCATCGCCGCCCCACGACCCGTCCAGGAGAGCTGAATGGTCACCCTCGCCGAGGTAGCCCACCACGCCGGAGTCTCGGCCAGCACGGTGAGCTACGTACTCAGCGGCAAGAGGTCCATCTCCGCCTCCACCAAGGACCGCGTCGAACGGTCCATCCGGGAGCTCGGCTACCACCCGAACGCCGGTGCCCGCGCCCTGGCGAGCAGCCGTTCCAACATCATCGCGCTGATGGTGCCGCTGCGCACCGACATGTACGTGCCGGTGATGATGGAGATAGCCATCGCCGTCGCCACCACCGCACGCACTCACGGGTACGACGTGCTGCTCCTGACCGGCGAGGAGGGCCCCGAGGCGGTCCGCCGCATCGAGGGCAGCGCGCTCGCCGACGCGATGATCCTGATGGACGTGGAGCTGCACGACGAGCGGCTTCCGCTGATCCGCGAGACCGGCCGGCCCGCCGTCCTCATCGGCCTCCCCGCCGACCCCACGGGCCTGACCTGCGTCGACCTCGACTTCGTGGCGACCGGCGCCCAGTGCGTCGAGCACCTCTCCGGGCTCGGCCACAGGGAGATCGCCGTGATCGGCGAGGCGCCCGCCGTGTACGAGCGGCACACCGGGTTCGCGGAGCGCACCCTGGACGGGCTGCGCACACGGGCCGGGCAGCTCGGCGTGCGGGTGCTGCACCGACCCTGCGAGGGGACGTACGACGCGCTCGCCGCGACCCTGGCCCGGATCTTCGACGAACGCCCCGGCACCACGGGGTTCGTCGTGCAGAACGAGTCGGCCGTGGAGCCGCTCCTGAGCCTCCTGCGCCAGCAGGGCCGCGCCATACCGGAAGACGTCTCCGTCATCGCCATCTGCCCCGACCAGGTGGCCACCCAGGCCTCGGTGCGGCTCACCTCCGTCGCCATCCCCGCACAGGAGATGGGGCGGCAGGCCGTGGAGCGCGTCGTCGCCAAGCTGCGAGGCCAGGGCGGGGACGAAGTGGCCCTGCTCACACCGGAGTTGACGGTGCGGGCCAGCTCGGGCCCCGGGCCCGCGAAGGGCTGACGGCGGGTCGAGGGGAGACGCCGAGCCGCAGGACGGCCGATTTCTGTTATCGGCACCCACCCGCACCGTCTCCTGCGTGAACGCACCCCTCGCACCCCTCCTAGCTCTCAAGGAGCCCCCATGGGTCAGGACAACAGGCATCGGCTCAGCCGCCGCGGCATGCTCCAGCTCTCCGGCGGCCTCGCCATCGCGGGAGCCGCCGCCGGCGCCGCCACGATCACCCTCACCGACGAGAAGGCGGACGCCGCCCCCGCGGCCTTCGCCCACCCCGGCATGCTGCACAGCGCGGGCGACCTCAACCGCGCCAAGGTGAAGGTCGCCGCGGGCGCCGCGCCCTGGACGGCGGGCTGGCAGAAGCTGACGGCCAACGCGCTCGCCGCCGCCACCTGGAAGCCAAGCCCCCGAGCCGTGATCATCCGCGGCGGTGAAGGCCAGAACTACCCCACCCTCTACCGCGACATCCACGCCGCGTACCAGAACGCCCTGCGCTGGCGGATCAGCGGATCGACCGCGCACGGCGACACCGCGCGCGACATACTCAACGCCTGGTCGGCCACGCTCACCCAGGTGACCGGCAACGCCGACCGGTTCCTGGCCGCCGGGATCTACGGCTACCAGTTCGCCAACGCGGCCGAACTCATGCGTGACTACGCCGGGTTCGACCTCGACCGTTTCAAGTCGATGCTCCTGAAGGTCTTCTACCCCCTCAACGACGACTTCCTGAAGAACCACAACGGCGCCTGCATCACCAACTACTGGGCCAACTGGGACCTGTGCACCATGGCATCGGTCATGGCCATCGGAATCCTCTGCGACGACAAGGCCAAGTACGACCGCGCGGTGGACTACTTCAAGAACGGCGCGGGCAACGGCTCCATCAAGAAGGCCGTCCCCTTCGTGTACGACGGCGAAGGCCTCGCCCAGTGGCAGGAGTCGGGCCGCGACCAGGGCCACACCGTGATGGGCATGGGCCTGATGGGAGCCATCTGCGAGATGGCCTGGAACCAGGGCGACGACCTGTACGGCTATGACGGCAACCGGTTCATGAAGGCCGCCCAGTACGTCGCCAAGTACAACCTGGGCCAGGACGTGCCGTTCACCAAGTACACCTGGGGGACGGGCACCAACTGCGCCTACCGCGAGCAGACCGTCATCTCCGAAGCGGGCCGCGGCCAGGCCCGCCCGGTCTGGGACCTGCTCCACTTCCACTACGCGCGCCGCCGCCGGCTGTCCGTGCCGTACATCACCGCCCTCGCGGAGAAGGTGCGTCCGGAGGGCGGCGGCGGTGACTACGGCCCGAACAGCGGCGGCTTCGACCAACTGGGCTTCGGGACGCTGCTGTACGCGAAGTAGCGGCGCCGATCAGGCCCTCAGGGAGTGGACACCACCGGACGTGGTGCCTTCGCCATGCCGGAGCCGATGAAGAAGCTCGGGTGCGGGGGCTGGTTGTACGCCGTATTTTGCCAGGCCAGCGCCGTGCGGTACTGAAGGTCGTGGAGCAGCGTGGTGATCTTCCTCTTCGTCTCGTGCGGGGTGGAGTAGATCCGCAGTGCCTTGTTGTCCGCGGTGCGCCACACGACCTCCTCGCGCCAGTCGCCGAGGATGTCGCCCGAGAGCGCTGGGGTCGCCTTCGTGCCGTTGTTTGACGCGACGGAGGCCCCCGTCAGGAGCCGGGTCTCGCCGCCCGTGCCGTACTTGTCGATCCGGGTGCCGTCGAGAAGTTCGCGGGTGGTGTCGCCGTCCCACCAGTTCACGAAGTTGATGCTCGACGGTTCGCGGCCGACCGACGCCCCGGCAGGCGAGCGCAGGGTGTTGTCGGCCGCGGACCAGGACTCGGCGCCCGCCGAACCGGCGTAGATGTCGGCGGACGCGCCACGGCCGTTGTCGGAACCCGAAGCCGTGGTCCACAGACGCTGCCCGGTGCGGGCGTCGGCCATCCAGGACCCCGGCTTTGAGCTGTCCTCGGACACCTTGAAGTACTCCAGGCCCGCGCGTGACGGATCGAGGTCGCCGACGTGCCCGGCGTCGCCGTGCCCGAGCTTGGTCGTCCACAGGCCGCTGCCGTTGTCGTCGACGGTCATCGCGCCGTAGACGATCTCGTCCTTGCCGTCGTCGTCGACGTCCGCGACCGAAAGGCTGTGGTTGCCCTGACCGTCGTACCCCTTGCCGGTGTTCGTCGAGGAGTTGGTGTCGAAGGTCCAGCGCCGGGTGAAGGCCCCGTTCCGCCAGTCCCAGGCGGCGATGACGGACCGCGTGTAGTAGCCGCGCGCCATGATCAGCGACGGCCTGCTGCCGTCGAGGTAGGCGGTACCGGCGAGGAAGCGGTCCACGCGGTTGCCGTAACTGTCCCCCCAGCCCGCGACGTTGCCGCGCGCGGGGACGTAGCCGACCGAGTCGAGCGCGGCGCCGGAGCGGCCGTCGAACATGGTCAGATACTCGGGTCCGGCAAGGACATAGCCGCCGGAGTTGCGGTGGTCGGCGGACGCGCTGCCGATCACCTTGCCCGCGCCGTCCTTCGTGCCGTCCGCCGTCTTCGTGGCGACCTCGGCCCTGCCGTCGCCGTCGTAGTCGTACACCTGGAACTGCGTGTAGTGCGCGCCCGAGCGGATGTTCCTGCCCAGGTCGATACGCCAGAGCCGGGTGCCGTCGAGCTTGATGCCGTCGATGACCGTGTTGCCGGTGTAGCCGGACTGGGAGTTGTCCTTGGCGTTGGTGGGCTGCCACTTCAGTACGAAGTCCAGGGCGCCGTCCCCGTCGAGGTCGCCCACGGACGCGTCGTTGGCTTCGTACGTGTACGCCACGCCGTCCGGAGTCGTGCCCCCGGCGGGCGGCGTGATCGGCACGTCCTTGTACCCGGCGCGGAACTGCACCGCGTGCACGGAGTCGCCCTGCTCGGTGCCGTCGACCACCGCGCGCACGGTGTAGTCGGCGCTGTTCGGGGCGCCCGCGTGGAAGTAGTTCGTCGAGCCGGTGACGGGCGATGAGTTGACCTTCGTACCTCCTCGGTAGACGTTGAAGGCCACGTCGTCGTCATCGGTGCCGAGCCAGCGCCAGCTGACCAGGTTCCCGGCGCCGGTGTGCACGCTGACCACGCCCCGGTCGAGCGCCTCGGCCTGCCGGGTGGTGGCCGCGGACGAGGCCGACGACAGGGCGATGAGGCCTCCCGCGGCGAGCGCGCCCGCGACGACGGCGGTGACGATGACCCGGCCGCGGGCCCGGCGCCTTCTTCGGCGGCGGTCGCTGTGCGGAATCTCGCGCATGGGGTCCTCCTGCGGGGAGAGAGACAGTGCCTCGGTTGTGTCGCCGCGGGGATGCGAAAGGTTGCCGGGGTGCCGCGAAGTTTCCGTCGTCCGCGGAAGTTTCTGTTATCCGCGACGCCGTCCGTGCGTCTCCCCTCATGGCCTGGTCAGGTACAGTTCCCGGCCCGCCGACGGGGGCCGGACGTGCGGATCTGAAGGAGTGGAGCAGCGGTGGAAGAGCCCCGGACACGCGGTCTGGTCGAGGCCGCGCGCGCCGGTGACCGGCACGCACTCGACGAGCTGCTCACCGCGCATCTGCCGCTGGTCTACAACATCGTCGGCCGGGCGCTCGACGGCCATCCGGACGTCGACGACATCGTGCAGGACACCATGCTGCGCGTGGCCCGCTCGATCGCCGAACTCCGTGACCCGGACGGTTTCCGGTCCTGGCTCGTGGCCATCGCCATGCACCGGATACGGGACCGGGCGCGCGCCGCACGGTCACGGCAGACTGTTCCCGCGTCGGCGCTGGAGCGCGAACCTGCCGCCTCCGACGGCGACTTCGCGGGCCTGACCGTGCTGCGGCTCGGTCTGGAAGGGCAGCGCCGCGAGGTCGCCGAGGCCACCCGGTGGCTCGATCCCGAGGACCGGGAGCTGCTCTCGCTGTGGTGGCTGGAGGTCGCGGGCTCGCTCAGCAGGCCCGACCTCGCCGAGGCGCTCGGTCTGACCCGGCAGCACACGGCGGTGCGGGTGCAGCGGCTCAAGGAGCGCCTGGAGACGGCCCGTCCCCTCGTACGCGCCCTCGATGCCGAGCCGCGGTGCGCAGCGCTGGCCGAGGTCACCGCCGAGTGGGACGGTCGTCCTGGCTCGGTCTGGCGCAAACGCATCCTCCGGCATCTGCGCGGCTGCCCGTGGTGCGGAGGCGCGGCTCCCGACACCGTCCCCGCCGAGCGGCTTCTCGCGGGCCTCGCGCTGGTGCCGATCCCGGCGGGTTTCGCGGTGCACGCCCTTGCCGGGCTGCTCGGCGGGGGCACGGCGCAGGCGGCTACGGCTGCGGCTTCGGCGGCGTTCGGGAGCGGGATGACGGGTACGGGCGCCGCCGGGGCGGGCCTAGCGGGGGCCGGTGGCGCAGCGGGTGCTCCGGGTGGCGCGGGAGCGGCCGCCGGGCACGCCGCTGCCGCCGATCCGGTCGGCCTGACCGCGCACCTCCTCCACCTGCTCGCGAAGCCCGCGGTCGCCGCGACCGCCGGGCTGAGCATCGCAGCGGGCGGCGCCTATGTGATCTACGACCAGCAGGACCCGCCGCGTCCGCCCCGCGCCGAGGCCCCATCCCCCGAAGCGAGCGCGCGCAGGTCATCCGCCCCCGCGACCAGGGCACCCATCGCGTCACCGAAGCCGAGCCGCAAACCAAAGGCCGAACCCGAGCCGTCCGCCGCCCGTTACGGCAGCGTCGTCGACGAGGCCGAACCCGCGCCTGACCCCTCGGCCCGCCCCGGCCCCCTGTCGCACCGCCCCGAGACCGGCCTGACCAGCTCCGCGGGACCGAAGGCGGTGATGGAGCACCGAGGCGACACCGTCACCCTGCGCGGGCGCGGCTACGTGCTGGTCCGCTGGCAGATCGTGCCCGCTGAACGAGCCGGCGCGCTGGCCATGCCCACCTGGAGTGGCCTGAAGGGGAAGCTCTTCCACGTCGCGTCCGGCGGCGGGCGGCGCATGGACGACCAGATGCCGACGGCGACCGACCGGCCGCACACCTGGATGGGCTCCCAGGAGACCGGCTTCACCGTGCTGCCCGAGGGCGCCCAACAAATGTGGCAGAACGAGTACTTCCACCTCGACGGTGAGGTGACTCTGCGCCAGAACGAGCGGGGCGCCGACTACAACCTCATTGTCCAGCCCACGCGTTGGGACGAGGTGACCGCCGACATCACCCAACCCCCGGACCCCGCACGAGGGGTGGTCCGCTACGGCTACGTGCGGGACACCGGCACCGACGCGGCCCCCGTCCCGCAGTACCTGAACCGGGCCGGATGACCCCATACCGCCTGGCTCAGACCTGCCTGGGATTCCGGACGTTGTTCGATCTCTCGCACGGACGTTGCTATGCTCGCGCACCGCACTCCGGCGGCACGGGGGCCACCAGCGCGCGTGCAGAGCCGCGCAAGCACAGAAACGAGGTCACCCGTGGGGACAGCCGTCGATGACGCAGCCGCCGCGGAGTTCCATGACTTCTTCGAGCGGCACTACGTCGAACTCGCCCGCCTCGCCCACATGTTGACCGGCGAGAAGGACGCCGCGGACGATCTGGCGGCGGACGCCCTGGTCGCGCTCTGGAACCGCTGGGACCGGGTCAGGGCCGCCGACCATCCGGCCGCGTACGCCCGTGGTGTCGTCGCCAACATGGCGCGCAGCCGCATCCGCAGCGCCGTCCGCGAGCGCCGCCGCGTGGCCCTGTTCTGGGGACAGCGCCCGGAGGGCGTCGACGACCCTGACATACCAGCGGTCGTCGACGTCCAGGAGGCGTTGCGTACGCTGCCGTTCCGTAAGCGGGCCTGTGTGGTCCTGCGGCACGCCTTCGACCTGTCGGAGAAGGACACCGCGCTCACCCTCGGGATATCGGTCGGTACGGTGAAGAGCCAGACGTCCAAGGGAATGGCGGAGCTGCAACGGCTCCTGGGCGACCGCGCCGCGTCGCAACTCGTGGGAGGGAGGCAGTGATGGACGACGTACGCAAGCAGCTGCGCGATGCCGCGGCCGAGCACCGCCCCGACAGGGAACGGATGCTCGCCCGGGTCGAGCGCGGCATGGAGCGCGATGCCGCCGACCTCGGTGCCCCGGCCCGCGGCAGGCTGCCACGGTCCGCCCCCTGGCTGCGAATCGTGGGCGCGACGGCAGCGGTGGCCGGAGTCTTCGCGCTCGGCGGGTACGCCGTCGCCTCCGTCGTCGAGGGCGAGGAACCGCCGTCCCGCACCGTGGGCACACCCGCCGCCCCCGACTCCCCGTCAGAGCCGAGCCCCTCCGCCTCCGCACCCGACGACGAAAACGCCGGGCCCAGCTCACCGGCCGCGCCCGAGCATCCATCGGGCAAGGCCACGAAGGGCACGCAGGACAGGGGCAAGGACCAGGACGCGAACCGGCCGCCGAAGAAGTCCGACCCACCGCCCTCCGCACGGCGCGTGGCTCCGGACGCCAAGAGTGTCGAGGACGGCTACCTCTGGAGCGACGGCTCCATCGACCCGCAGAGCAACGACTTCTGGGCGCAGAGCACCCTCACCTTCAAGACCGGAAAACCGCTCACCGCGCTCACCGTCGAACTGCGGGTCGCGCAGACCGGCGGGGTCAGCGACACGGGCAACTGGCGCTCACTGCCCACCGACGACTTCACCGTCTCCGTAAGGGAGGAGGGCGGTGAGCTCATCTACCGCTGGACGCTGAAGGCGGGCCGGACCGTTCCGGCGGGTGAGCACGTCTTCGCGGGCCAGTACAACCACGCCGAAGGCGGCAGGGACGCGGGCGAGGACACGTACGCGGCCGAGGCGACCGCGTCGGGCCAGAAGGCCGCGGTGCGGGGCGACTTCGCCCGCACGTCATAGGCCCCGGACGTCATAGGCCCCGGACGTCATAAGTTCCGCGGAAATTTCGCGGACCCCGGCAACCTTCCGCGCCTGGGCGGAGACCAGCAGACGCAAGGTCATCCCCCCAGCGAAAGAGCGGTCCCCATGACCACGCAACGAGCCGAACAGCGCAAGAGCCGCAAGCGCCGCCTCACCCGCCGCCGCGTCGTGGGCGCGGCGGGCGGCGCGCTCCTGCTGACCGGCGCCACCCTCGGCGCCAACGCGCTGCTCTCCCCGGCGGGAGCGGCGACCGCCGCCGCCGGCTGGCCGACCCCCACCGGCGACAAGCCCGTCACCAAGACCATCGAGGTGTCCGGCACCTACGACGGCGGACTCCAGCGCTTCTACGGCAGCGGAGACCTCGGCGGCGACGGCCAGGAAGAGGGCCAGGACCCGGTCTTCAAGCTGAAGGACGGCGCGGTCCTGAAGAACGTCGTGCTCGGCAAGCCGGCCGCCGACGGCGTGCACTGCTCGGGCAGCTGCACCATCCAGAACGTGTGGTGGGAGGACGTAGGCGAGGACGCGGCCACCTTCAAGGGCACCTCGACCAGTTCGACGTACACCGTCACCGGTGGCGGCGCGAGGAAGGCCGACGACAAGGTCCTCCAGTTCAACGGCGCGGGCAAGCTGAACATCAGCGGATTCCAGGTCTCGGACTTCGGCAAGCTGGTCCGCTCCTGTGGCAACTGCTCCAAGCAGTACAAGCGCACCATCACCATCAACGACGTGGACGTGACCGCGCCCGGCACGTCCCTGGTCGGCATCAATACCAACTACGGCGACACGGCGACCCTGAGCAAGATCCGCATCCACGGCGACGGCGACAAGAAGATCAAGCCCTGTATCCGCTACACGGGCAACAACTCGGGTGACGAGCCCGAGGAGACGGGCAGCGGCCCTGACGGGACGTACTGCAAGTACAGCGCGTCGGACATCAGTTACCAGTAGGCGCGGGGCGCGGAGCTCGGTCACGGTGTCTGCGAGCGGAAGCCGTGGCCGAGCTCCGGCCGCGCCAGGCCGAAGTAGTGCCGGAAGTTGTAGATCAGGGGATTCCAGGCGGCGGGGTCGATGTGCTGGGTCCCGGGGACCACGACGGAGGCAGCGGCGTGCACGCGGACGACCTCGCACTCCACGATCCGGAAGCCGGAGTCGGGCCCGGCCGACGTGATGCCGCGCACCACGGCCTCCAACTGCAGCGGGCACTCGTCCACACGCGGCGGCCCCACGGCCTCGGAGGCCCGGGGGTGCAGCCCGGTGGCGGCGAACTTGTCGGGCTCGTGGCGGTAGACCCCGCGCTTGCCGGCCGGTACCGGGTCCGCGCCGGTGAGCGGGGCGAGGCGCTCGACCGCCGCCCAGAGGTCGGCCGGGGGCAGGTTGACGACCAGCTCGGGGCGCTCCGCGAGATTGGCGACGGTGCGCCCTTCCGCGCCAAGGCCGAGTACGAGGGTGTGGCCGAGCGCCCAGGCCGAGGAGATGGGGGCGAGATTCGCCGTGCCGTCCGGGTTCTCGGTGGTCAGCAGGGCGACGGGGGTGCCGAAGTAGAGAATGCTCGGGGATATGGAGAGGTGGTCGTCGATGGGGGCGGTGGGGGCGATACCCGCCACCGGGGCATCGGCCACCGGTGCATCTGCCGTGGCGACGTCATGAGTCGTGGTGCTGTTCATGCCGCAGAACGCTAGAGCGCCGAGACTTTGGCGACCGCCGAAGTGTCGTCACGCCACAATGTTCCGCATGAGCCAGCCCCGCCCCACGAGCCAGCCCCACCCCACGAGCCCCTCGGCGGACGGCGTCACCGGCCCCGACCTCGCCTCCCTGGCGGGTCTGCTCGCCGACCGCACCCGCGCGTCGATGTGCCTGGCCCTGCTCGACGGGCGCGCCTGGACCGCGACCGAGCTGGCCCGGCATGCGGGGGTAGCGCCTTCGACGGCGACCGGCCACCTGCATCAACTGGTCGCGGGCGGGCTCCTGTCGCAGGAGCGGCAGGGACGGCACCGGTATCTGCGCCTGGCGGGCTCGTCCACGGCGGAGATGATCGAGAGTCTGGCCTCGCACGCCCCGCTGCGTCCGGTGCCGGTCCGCTCGCTGGCCGACGCACACCGCCGCCGCGCACTGTCCTACGCCCGGAGCTGCTACGACCACCTGGCGGGCAACGTCGCGGTCGCGATCACCGACGCCATGACCGAACGGTCGCTGCTGACCTGGGACTACGGGCCTTCACTGAGCGAGTCGGGCAAGGCGTGGCTGCGTGATCTCGGCATCGACGACCACCGCCCCCGTGGCTCCCGCCGCGCCCACGTCCGCACCTGCCTGGACTGGACGGAACGGCGCCAGCACCTGGCCGGGGCGGTGGGCGCCGCGTTCTTCCAGCACGCACTCGACGCCGGCTGGCTCGTCCGCAGAGGCACGACCCGCGTGATCACCGTGACGGACGAGGGGCACGCGGTGCTACGGGAACAGCTGGGCATTCCCGGCGCCCTCGGTCATGAGGGGCATGAGGGGCATGAGGGGCATGAGGGTGCCGCCGACGAGGCCTGTGCGAGCAGCCCGTCGACGAACGCGCGGAGCCCCTGGGGGTAGATGTCCCGTGCGGCAAGCGCGGCCCATCGGACGCCGATGGCGGCCAGGTGGGGCACCTGGGACGGGTCCAGGTCGTCGCGGTAGGCGAAGGTCTTGCCGACGGCGGTCCGGCGGGCGGAGTGGGCGCGGACGAGCACTTCGCCGACGGTGTAGTACCAGAGTCCGCGGAAGACGTCGACGCTCTGCTCGGGTGTGCATCCGTGGTCGGCGGCTCCGGCCACGATGGCTTCGACCATCCACATCGCCGATTCGTCCAGGAGGCCGACGAAACCGTCGGCCGACAGGACCTCCGCGGCCCATGGCCAGGCCGCGAGCGCGTTGTGCAGCGCCGTGGTGGCCACGAGGATGCGCTCCCTTGGTTCGCTGGGCAGTTGGGGGCGCTCGACCTGGGCGACGTGGTGATTGAGCAGCAGGAGCAGTAGATCGTCCTTGCTCTGGATGTGGTGGTACAGGGTAGTCGCGCCGATGCCGAGCTCGGCGGCGAGCCGCCGGATCGTCAGCTTCTCCCAGCCGTCCCGGTCGATCAGCCCGCGGGCCGCCGTCAGGATCTGCGCACGGGACGTCACGGGCGGCCGGCCGGTGCGGCCGTGGGGTGCGGGGGATCGTGCCATCGCCCCATCATGCCGCCCCGCGCTCCAACGCCTCGATACGGGTGTTCACAGCCTGCCTGTCTCGGTGCTACTTTCGGAACATGTTCCGAAAGTTGAGAGGCAGCGCGGGCGAAGGTGGGCGACGATGAGCGGAATGGCAGGGCTGCTGCGCCCGCACGCCCGAAGTTTCGCCGCCGTGGTGATCCTTCAGGTGATCGGCGCCGTCGCGGGTCTGGCGCCACTGTTGGCGGTCGTCGAACTGGGGCGCACCCTGCTGACGCCCGGCACGACCGACCGCGGTCATGTCTGGATGGCCGTCATCTCGGGCGCGGCCGGGTTGTTCGTCCGGTTGCTGTTCACGGCCGCGTCCTCCGGGATCGGGCATGTAGTGGACGGCCAGGTGCAGTTGACGTTCCGCCGCCAACTCGCCGCCCACCTCGGACGCGTACCGATCGGCTGGTTCTCCCGGCGCAGGACCGGCGAACTGGCCAAGGTGGTGGGGGAGGACGTCGGAGCCGTCCATCCGTTCATCGCCCACACGCCCGGAGAGCTCGTCTCCGCGTTCGTGGTGCCGCTGGTGTCGCTGATCTACCTCTTCACCATCGACTGGCGGCTCACCCTGATCACCCTGATACCGGTATTGCTCGCGGTGGCGCTGGTCCCTCTGATGATGACGCCGACCCGGCTGCGCGAGCAGGAGGAGTTCGACGCGGCCATGGGGCGGATCTCCAGTTCCGTCGTCGAGTTCGTGCAGGGCATCTCGGTGGTCAAGACGTTCGGTGGGTCCGGGCGTGCCCACCGCACGTTCCTCACCGCCACCGACGATTTCGTCAGCACCTTCAACCGCTGGGTGCACGGCATCTCCCGGATCGCCGCCGGGATGCAACTGGTGCTCTCACCGCCGTTCGTCCTGCTCGTCGTCCTGATCGGCGCTGCGGCCCTGATCACCGACGGCTCCCTGGCCCCGGCCGACCTGCTGCCCTTCCTGCTGCTCGGCCTCGGCCTGACCGCCCCGGTGGCGGCGCTCGGCCACGGCTTCGACGAGATGCAGGCCGCCCGGCGCGCCGTCGGCCGTATCCGGGACGTGCTGGAGGTACAGCCGCTCCCAGAGCCCGCGCATCCCGCCGCCCCGCGAGGGCACCGGGTGGAACTGCGCGACGTCCGGTTCGGATACGAGGCCGATCACGAGGTGCTGCGGGGGATCGACCTGGTGCTCGAGCCGGGGACGGTCACCGCCGTCGTCGGGCCGTCGGGCAGCGGAAAGTCCACGCTGGTCCAGCTGTTGCCGCGGTTCTTCGACCCCGCCCACGGCTCGGTCGCCATCGGCGGTGTGGATCTGCGCGAACTCGGCAGCCACGACCTCTACCGCCTGGTCTCCTTCGTCTTCCAGGACGTACGCCTGCTGCGCGCCTCCGTCGCCGACAACATCGCGCTCGCCGTGCCGCACGCCGACCACGAGGACGTGGTCCGCGCCGCCCGTCTTGCGAACATCCACGACCGGATACTCGAACTGCCCCGCGGATACGAGTCCGTGATCGGTCAGGACGCCGGGCTCTCGGGCGGCGAGGCGCAGCGGATCTCCCTCGCACGCGCTCTCCTCGCCGACACGCCCGTACTGGTGCTCGACGAGGCGACCGCCTTCGCCGACCCCCAGACCGAGCAGGCGGTGCGTGAGGCACTGGCGACAGTGGGAGGAGAGCGGACCCTTCTGGTCATCGCGCACCGCCTGGAGACGATCACGGACGCCGACACCGTCGTGATGCTGGCCGACGGGTCGGTCGTCGAGCGCGGCACGCCCGCCCAACTACTGGCACAGGGCCGGCAGTTCGCCGCGTTCTGGCAATCCCACCGATCAGTACCGGCCGACGAGGCCGAAGCCCGCAGTGGCGTGGCGCAAGGAGACGAGCCCCGATGATCAGCCTGCTCCTGCGCGTCCTCGGGCGCGAGTACGCACCGCCCGTGCGACGCACCGTGGCCCTGATGACCGTGACCGCGATCGCGGAAGGACTGTCCTACGCACTCCTCGTACCCGTGCTGCGGGCCCTGTTCGGCCCCGCGCCCGACGACGCCTGGCCCTGGCTGACCGCGTTCGGGGCCGCGATCGCGCTCTACGCGATCCTGCGCTACCTCAGCGACCTGTCCGGCTTCCACGTCGGGACCACGCTCCTGCGCGGCATGTACCACCGGCTCGGCGATCATCTGGCCCGGCTGCCCATCGGCTGGTACGAAGCGGGCCGCCTCGGGGAGGTGTCCGTCCTGGCGGGCCGCGGTGTCCTGCAGGCCATGAGCGTGATCGCGCATCTCCTTGCCCCGTTCATCTCCGCGAGCGTGACGCCCTTGACGATCGTCGCCGTGATGACGGCCTTCAACTGGCAGCTGGGCCTCGCCGCGCTGGCCGCCGTACCGGTCGTGGCAGCCATCCAGATCTGGACGGCACGCTCGACGGCCGCGGGAGACGCGGAACGCGCCGCACGTGACGAAGAGGCCACCGGGCGGGTCATCGAGTACCTCCAGGTCCAGCCGGTGCTGCGGGCCGGTGGCCGCACGGCCGAGCGCTTCCGGCTGCTCGACGACTCGCTCCAGGAGGTCGAGCGGGCATCGCGCCGCTCCACGCTGTCGGCGCTGCCCGGCGCGGTCGGCCTGACGCTCACGGTGCAGGCGATGTTCACCGGGCTGCTCGTCCTTGGCGCCTACCTCGCCCTCGACGGCGACACCGGGGTGGCGGAGATTCTCACGATCCTGGTCCTGGCCGCACGCTGCGCGGACCCTCTCCTCTCGCTGTCGGACATCGGGGGCAGGCTCCGCGGCGCACGGTCCGTGCTGGTGAAACTCGACGCGGTCCTGCGCGCCGAACCGCTGCCGGAACCCGCTGAGCCCGTCCAACCGGTGGGCCACGGCCTGGAGTTCGAGTCCGTCACCTTCCGCCACGGGGAACGCACAGTCTTCGACGAGGCGTCGCTGTCCGTGCCCCAGGGCCGACGGCTCGCCGTCGTCGGACCCTCGGGAGCGGGCAAGAGCACCTTGCTGCAACTGCTCGCGCGGTTCTACGACGTGGACGCGGGCGCGGTACGCGTGGGAGGCGTGGACGTGCGCGCCATCGACACGGAGGTGCTGATGTCGCGGATCGCCATCGTCTTCCAGAACGTGTACCTCTTCGACGGCACGATCGAGGAGAACATCCGCGTCGGCCGTCCCGACGCCGACGACTCCGAGGTACGGGCCGCCGCCACCGCGGCACGCCTGGACGAGGTGATCGAGCGGCTGCCCGGCGGGTGGGCGGCACATGTCGGCGAGGGCGGCGCGCTGCTGTCGGGCGGGGAACGCCAACGGGTGTCGATCGCACGGGCACTCCTGAAGAACGCGCCCATCGTGCTCCTCGACGAGGTGACCTCCGCTCTGGACCCGGTGAACGAGGCCGCGGTGCAGGAGGGCATCGAGCGCCTCATGGCGGGCCGGACGGTCGTCATGGTCGCGCACCGCATGCGGACCGTCCGACGCGCCGATCACGTCGTCTTCCTGGACGGCGGCCGGATCGTGGAGGAAGGCGGTCACGACGAACTCCTGGGCCGCGGCGGCCGGTACGCCGATTTCTGGAACATCTCTCTGACACCGGCGGCGAATGATTGAGTCGGCATGCCATGAACGAGCGCTCAGGAGGCCCCGGTTGCTCCGCCCGCACCTGACGGCCGCCACGATGCTCAGAGTGTCCGCCGAGGGGGCCGCGACCGCCCTGGTACTCACCGTCCAGGCGCGCACGGGGAACGCGGCGAGCGCCGGATTCGTACAGACCGCGATGACGCTGCCGTACGTGCTGAGCGGTCCGGTCATCGGGCACGCCCTCGACCGGACCGGCCGGCCGCGCCGACTCGTGGTCGCCCTGGCGTGCGGGTATGCCGTCGCGATCACCCTGCTCATGCTGTCGGCGGGGCGATCGCCGCTGGTGCTCGTGCTGATGGTGGCCGCCGTGGTCGGCTGCGTCGAGCCGGTCGTGGTGGCGCTCACCAGTCTGCTGCCGAGGTTCGTACCTGCCGAACGCCTCTCGCGGGCGTACGGCCTTGAGGCGTCGAGCTACAACATCGCGGCCATCGCGGGGCCGGGCCTCGCCGCGCTGGTCGCCGCCCTCCTGGGCGGAGCGCACACCGGGATCGTGACCGTGGCCACCGCCGCGCTCGGTCTTCTCGTCCTTCCCCTGATGCGGATACCGCCCCCGGAGGTCCGGCCGGAGCGCACGCGGACGGGCGTCAAGCAGGTCGTGGCGGGCGGGCTCTCGGTCCTCGGGGCCAACCGGGTGCTGCGGGCCCTGACCGTGTCGACGATGTTCGCCTGGTTCGGATACGGCGGGTTCGCGGTGGCGGCGGTCCTGCTCGGCCAGGACATCGGTGCGGGCCCCGCGGCGGGCGGACAACTCCTTGCCTGTTTCGCGCTCGGCTCCCTCGTGGGCGCGCTCGCCTCGTCGCGGTGGCTGACGCCCACCCGCTCCGAACGGGCCGTGATCGCAGGGCTGTTGGGGTTCGGCACGGCCGTTGCCGCGCTGGCGCTCGTGCCGTCGCTGCCCTGGGCGTGGGCCGCCTGCGTGGCGGCGGGCCTGGCCGAGGGGCCGCTCTTCGCCGCGACGCTCATGCTCCGCCAGCGCGAGTCGCCCCCGGACCGGCTCGGCCAGGTCAACACCACCGGCGGCAGCCTGAAGATCGGCGCGTCGGCGGGTGGCGCTGCCCTGACCGGGGTGTTCGCGGGACGGCTCGGCGCGGACGGGCTGATGCTGGGCATCGCCGCGTTCCAGTTCGCCGGAGCTGCGATGTGGCTGTGGCTCAGCGGCGGTCCTCCCTCGACGGTGTCCAGTCCGTCAGGTAAGCGGCGCGTGTAGCGGACTCGGCCTGGGCACGGGTGAGTTGGGGACGGTTCTCCGGGACCGTGACGACCGCGCCAGGTCCCGTGTTCCGGTGCTCGGCGAACCGCTGGGCCTGCCAGGGGTGGGCGTCGCGCATGTTCGCGTACGGGGCCACCGCGTCGATGCCGTGCCCCAAGTGGGTGTCGCGCACCGTCAGCATGGGGCGGGCCGTCGTGTCGGAGCTGGGGACCCAGGGGCGGGCCAGCTTGTAGTACGCGTCCGGGGCGCCGCTCGTGACCCGGCTGCGGGTGACGAGATAGCCGCGCGGGTTGGCGACGGCGGTGGACGGCGCGAAGACGAAGCCGTACGGCGCCGCCGCCAGGTCGCTGCGGGTGAGCGTGTGGAAGCGGCAGTGCTCGAAGACGGCGGTGGCCCGGCCGAAGACGAAGTCGACGTCCCCCTCCACGTAGCAGTCGCGGAAGTACTGGCGGGCGAAGACACTCAGGTCCGCGGTGTCGGCGTACAGGGTGTCCTGGTGGCCCAGGAACCGGCAGCGGAAGAAAGCCGAGCGGTCACCCATGACCTTGAGCGCGACGGCCTGGGTCCCGGTGTAGTCCGGGTGGTCGGCGCGCAGCCAGTCGTTGGCGAAGGTGATCGCATGGGCGGTGAAACCGGCGGCGCGCACGGTCGTGGTGGCCGAACCGCTGGTTCCGTAGGTGCCGGACCCGTCGGGCTTCGGGGTGCCCGCCGCGTTGTCGTACACGATGACCGTGTCGCGCGGGTCACCGCTCGCGCCGACGAGGGTGAGCCCGGCACTCGTCCCGGGCACGGTGACCGTCTCTCGGTACGTGCCCGGAGCGAGGACCAGTGTCCAGCCTGGGCCGGAGGCGGCATTCACGGCGGCCTGCACGGTGGTGTGGTCGCCGCCGCCCGCCGGGTCGACGTACAGGGTCCGACGGGTGGGGCGGTGCCCGGCGGCGCGAGCGGCCGACGTACGGCCGATGGCCAGGGCGGCCCCGGCGCCCGCACCCGTCACGAGCAACGTACGCCTGCTGACGGAGAATTGGAGGGGGCCAGGGGAGTGGTGCGAGGGCATGGCTGCTCCTTCGGGGCTCAGCGACGCTTGCCCGCGCCCGCGTGACGCGCGAGCAGGCCCGGCAGTGCGCGCGGGTCGTCCACCCGCGTCCTGAGGGTCGGTGTCCAGCCCGCGCCCGACTGGAGGGTCTCCTCCGGCATCTCCGCGTTGTGGACGGCGATGAGATCGACACGCTTGCCGTTGACGTAGTTGGCGTCGGCGGTGACCGGCGCTTCCTTCCACTTCTTGAGGATCTTCGCCGCGCTGACCCCGGCCGGGAGCGTGAACGCGTTCTTCTGGGCGACCAGTTGGGACTCCTGGCCGATGCCGAAGGAGTACTGATAGCCGTCCGCCGGGACCACGTAGTGGTTGTTGTAGGCGTCGACCTGCCCGAAGCGGACGCGCGGCGCCCGCTCGACGATGTCCCGGAAGACGTTGTGGTGCAGGGTGACCCGCAGCTTGCCTCGGTCCGTGCCGCCCGCGCTGTCGCTGTTGCCGATCATCAGGGTCTTGTCGTGGTCGGCGAACACATTCCAGGATGCGGTGACCAGGTCCGCGCCGCGCACGACGTCCAGCTCGCCGTCGTGTTGCTGGTACAGCTCGCCGTAGTAGGACGGCAGCGAACTGTCGGGGTGCTCGCCGTCGGTGAACGTGTTGTGGTCGATCCACACATGCGTCGAGCCGTGGACGACCATGCTGTCGTACTCGGAGTTCCAGGCGCCCCTGTCCCCGTCCGTGGGATCCCACTGCGGGAAGCAGTCCAGCGGGCTCTCCAGGGTCAGGTTGCGGACGACGACGTCGTCCACGCCCTGGATCTGGAGGCTGCCGCCGACGATCCCGGGGTTCCTGCCGACGCCCACGATGGTCGTGTCGGCCGGGACGTACGCCTTGATGGCCGCGCCCTGCCGTGTCGCCGACGCCGCCCGCAGGTCCTCCTGCGCGCCGCTGACCGGCGTGTCACGTCCCCATACGGCGGGGTCGTAGTCGGCGAGGTAGCGGTCGAAGTCGTAGCCCTCGGCCTCGAACGCGGCGCAGCCGGCGGCCGTGGCGTTCAGCGTGCCCTTGACCTTGATGACGCGGGGAGCGCCGGCGTCGTCCGCGAGCGCGGCCCGCAGCTCCTCCCAGGTGGTGACCGTGTAGGTGTGTGCGGCGTCGGCCCCGGCGCCGCCGCTGGTCCCGCCGTCGGCGGATGCCCAGCCGTCGCGGGGCGGCAGCACGTCGTGCTGGGCGCCGGTGGCCGAAGCCGGGGCGGCCGTGACCGCCACGGCCAGCGCTGTGCACCCCGCGAGCAGGGTGAGGGATCTGCGGACAGCCATGCGCGGCGCCCTCATCGGTCTCGTCGTCTTCATCGTCACGGTCCTTCCGGCCAGGTGATCCAGGATTCGGGTATCGCGTCGTCGAGCCGGTGCACCTCCCGCGGCGCGAGCACCCGGCAGTGCAGCAGCTCGGCGGCCACCAGACGTGCCACGGCGATCGCGCCCGGCGGATTGAAGTGCGTGTTGTCCTGCTCGGTGGCGGTCCAGTTGAAGTACGCCTTGGTCTCCTCGACGCCGAGCTTCTGCCACAGGGCGAGCGACAGGTCCTGGACGTCGAGCAGCGGGATGTCCTCGGCCTCGGCGAGCGCGCGCATCGCCGCCGGATACTCGCCGTGGGTGGGCAGTGCGGTGCCGTCCGCTCCGAACTTCCTGCGCTCCACGGCGGTCGCGAGCACGGGCCGCGCGCCACGGGACCGCGCCCCGTCGACGTACTGCTTCAGATAGTCCTGGTACGTCGACCAGGGCTCGGTGTAGCGCGTCGGGTCGGCGCTCTTCTCGTCGTTGTGCGCGAACTGGATGACGAGGCGGTCGCCGGGCCTGATCGTCTCCAGGATGACGGCGAGACGGCCCTCGTCGACGAAGCTCTTCGAACTCCGGCCGTTCATCGCGTGGTTGGCGACCCTCACACGGCCGCTGAGGAAGAAGGGAAGGGCCATGCCCCAGCCGGTCTCCGGCGCCGCGTCCGTGTACTTCTGCGCGGCGGTGGAGTCCCCGGCGATGTAGAGCGTGTTCGCGGGAGCGGCCTTCCTCGAGTGGCTGAAGGCCCCCGGGGCCGCGGCCGCCGCGAGCGGAAGGCTCGCGAGGGCCGCGACCGCACGGCGTCGGCCGACGCCGTGCGCGGGGCGCGCTGTCACTTGTTCTGTTCGTTCCACTCGGCCTGAGCCTTGTTGAGCTGCTCGGCGAGGGTGTCGAGGAAGTCCTTCGCGGACATCTTGCCGAGCAGGACCTTCTGGTAGTTCGGCTCGTTGTCGGCCTTGCTGATGGTGTTCCAGTCGGGCAGGTAGTACGGCAGCTGGACGACCTTCAGGGAGCCGTCGTTGAGCGCGGCGGCGGCCAGCTTCGTGGGCTCGGCCTCGTTCACCCAGGCGTCCTTGGAGGCCGCGGTGTTGGCGGGGATGGCGCCCGCCGACTTGTTCCACTTGCTGTTGGACTCGTGCGAGGCCGCGAACTCGATGAACTCCCAGGCCGCGGCCTTCTTCTTGCTGGACTTGAACAGGCCGAGCCCGTCGACCGGGTTGGAGACCTGGACGCGGATGCCCGCGTCGGTCGTCGGGTTGGGCAGGCCGCGGAACTTGCCCTCACCGAGCGCCTTCACATGGTCCGTGTAGGAGCCGAGGTTGTGGCTGAGCATGCCGATCTGGCCCGTGTCCCACTGGGCGTTCATCTTCTTGAAGTCGTTGTTGACGTCGGCCGCGGGGGTGTTGTTCTTGTAGAGCGCGACGTACTTCTCCAACGCCTCCACGTTCTCCGGGTCGTTGACGGTGGTCTTCTCGCCGTCCCAGAACGATCCGATGCCGGACTGGCCGTAGGCCGCGTCGAGCGCCTGCGCGATGGAACCCTCGCCGCCGCGAATGGTGTACCCGAACTTGTTCGCGTCCTTGTCGGTGAGCTTCTCCGCCGCCTTGTAGAACTTGCCCCAGGTGGTGGGCGCCTCAAGTCCAGCGGCCTTGAACAGGTCAGTGCGGTAGTACAGCACGCCGTTGCTCGCGGACGTCGGCACCGTGAACAGCCGGTTGCCGCCGCCCGCGGCCCGGACGCTGTCGATCATGCCCGGGTTCAGCTTGCCCTCAAGGGAGCTCTCGCTCAGCCGGTTGTCCAACGGCTCGAGAGCGTCCTGCGCGGAGATCCCGGCGAGCATCGCTGCGCCGACACCGCCGACGTCCGGAAGACCGCCGCCCTGGATGGCGGTGTCGTACTTGGACTGGACGCTCTCGGCGGGAATCGGCACGTACTTGACGTTGATGTCCGGGTTCTTCGCCTCGAAGTCCTTGATGATCTCCTTCCAGACGTCGGTACGGACACCGCCGTTGTTGTCCCAGAAGGTGATCTCGCCCTTCCCGGACCCCTCCTTGCCCTTGTCCCCGCCGGCCCCGCTGCCGTCGTCACCACAGGCGGTGGCGGTCAGCGCGAGCGAGGCGGCGATGGCGATGGCGGCTACCGTGCGACGGCTTCTGCCTCTTGGGGTGTTGATGGTCATGCCTCAGCTCTCTTCTTTGAGGGTGATGCGGAAGTGCGTGAACAGGGCCGTCCCGGCCCCGTTCCGGCCCGAGGGGGCGGCGGCGAACAGGCCGATGAGCGCGCCCACCCACCGCCACGGCGTCGCGGCGAAGACCTGGCCCGAGGGGCGGAAGCCGTCGCCGGTGTCGGCGGAGAAGCGGCAGCGGGCGCCGTCCGTGATGTCGATCCGCAGCCGCGCCGTGCCGTCGGGCGCTCGGCGCGGGTGCTCGGCGTCGCGCTCGCGCTCGGCGACGGACTCGGCGAACCGGTGGACGAGGCGGACCGTCCCGTCACCGTCGCGTTCGAGGCCGATCCAGCTGAAGGCGTCACCGAGCACGGTGAGCCCGGCCCTGGCGTCGGCCGCCGTGCTGTCGAGTCGCAGGCCGACCTCGACGGTGCACGGCGCGAGCGGAAGGCGCTGGGTCAGGACGTGCGGCAGGCGACGCAGGTCGTGGGCGTCCGTGGACCGGACGCAGGTCAGCCGCAGACCGTCCGCCGCGTGCAAAGTCGCCCAGCCGTCAAGGGGGTTGGCGGACCACTGCCACTGGCGGCCGTGACGTCCGCCGGGGAAGTCGTCGTCGGTGGCGGGCGCGGACGCGGGCTGCGGGGGCAGGTCGGGCTTCTTGTGTACGGCGACGGGGGCGCCGTCGTCCCCGATCACCGGCCAGCCGTCCGTGCGCCAGCGCAGCGGCTGGAGGTGGACCACCCGGCCGTACGCGCCGCGCTGCTGGAAGTGCAGGAACCAGTCTTCGCCGGACGGGGTGCGCACCCAGCCGCCCTGGTGCGGGCCGTTGATGTCGGTGCCGCCCTGCTCCAGGACGATCCGCTCCTCGTAGGGGCCGTGGAAGGTCCGTGAACGGAAGGCGCCCTGCCAGCCTGTCTCCACCCCGCCGGCCGGGGCGAGGATCCAGAACCAGCCGTCGTGGCGGTACAGCTTGGGCCCCTCCAGCGTGAACCAGCCGGGCAGCTGGTCGGCGTCGACCAACACCCGCCCCTCGTCGAGGAGTTCACGTCCGTCCAGGCTCATGCGGTGACCGGTGAGCCGGTTCTTGACGCCGGAGCGCGACTTGGCCCACGCGTGCACGAGATACGCCTCGCCGCGCTCCTCGTCCCACAGCGGGCAGGCGTCGATGAGCCCCTTGCCCGCCTTGAGGAGGTGCGGGGCGCTCCAAGGTCCGCGGATGTCGGGGGAGTTGATCTGGAAGACGCCGTGGTCGGGGTCGCCCCAGAAGATCCAGAACCGCCCCTCGTGGTGCCGGATCGACGGCGCCCACACCCCGCAGTCGTGCCGCGGCGCGGCGAACGACTCCTCGGGTTCCAGGCGCTCCAGGGCGTGCCCGATCAGGGTCCAGTTCACCAGGTCGCGGGAGTGCAGCAGCGGCAGGCCAGGGGCGCGCCCGAAGCTGGACGCGGTGAGATAGAAGTCGTCGCCGACCCGGACGATGTCGGGGTCCGACCAGTCGGCGGCGAGGACGGGGTTCCGATAGGTCCCGTCACCGAGGTCGCCCGTCCTGACCGCCCCCGTCGTGTTCACGCGGTCACCGCCTTGCGTACGAGCCCCGCGGCCTCGGCCCGGCTCGGGCGGCCGTCGGAGACGACGGTGACGACACGGCGTACGACGGTCTCGCCGGGGCCGATCGGCAGGCGCCGCGCGTGCGCGAGCGAGGAACCGACGCCCGGATATTCCGCGGTCCGCACGAACCACGGGTCGCGCCGCGTCTCCGGCGTCGCCCCGGCGAAGACGAGCGTCCAGCCATGGCCCGCGAGGGCCAGCCAGTCGGCGGTGGTCCCATGGACGGCCGCCTCGCCGTCGGCGTCCGCGGTGAACACCTCGGGGGCCCGCGCCTCCTTGGGCGCACGCCAGAAGAAGCCTCCGTAGGCGGCGCCGGGGCGGCCGTTGGTGGCGGGGCTGCCGATCGAGATCTCCGCGGCGGCCGGGTTGGTGAGGGAGAACGTGAAGTCGAGGGCCCACGCGGACGTGGTGAGGGGGGTGACGGCGACGGTGCGCCGCTCGCGCAGCAGCTCGCACTCCCCGTCGAGCCAGCCGATCTCCTCGACGAACCCGTCGGGGTCGCGCAGCTTGAACTCCAGGTGGCGCTGTTCACCGTGGTTGTCGAGCTCGGTCGGCCCCTGGTCGCGTACGTAGGTGCGCCCGCCCCAGAAGTTGCGCCCAGCCGCGTCGGGCACGGCGACGCCCACGCCGAGGTGGTGCGGGTGGTCGGCCGGGCCGTACTCGGTGACGGGGAGGCCGCCGAAGGTGCGGACGGGATGGAGGTAGGGGCGGGGCGCGAGCCGCGGGCCTGCCGAGGGGTGGATGACGTAGCGGCCGACGGGGCGGCCCGAGCAGCGCAGCATGAGCGCGGTGTCGGTCGCGGTTCTGTTCATGGCGTTCTCACCTCGGTGGGGTGTCGGCGGTGGGATGGAGAGACGGCTGGCTCGGGAGGGCGCCCGGTAAGGGGCGCGGGGAACTGCGCGATCAGCCCCCACCGGACCGCGGGTCTGGCACCGCACTGCCGACGCGGTGCTCGGGTGCGGGGGCCGGAGTCTCGGGGTGCCGAGCGGCCGGGGCCCCGTACGGCAGCGCCCAGAACGCGCCGAGTTCCGCGTAGCCGCACAGCGTGTCGGCGCTCGCCGCGACGAGCCCGTCGATGCCGTGCACGACCCGGCGCCGCACGCCTTCGTGCTCGCCGGGCACGGAATGCCACGCCTCGACCGGCAGGGGGAGCGGATCGGGCGCCGTGCGGACCGCCTCGACGACCTTCATGAAGGCGCCCGTCGACGCCGGCGGAACCAGCAGTTCGGCATGGCCCGCGAGATGCCCGACGAGGTTCTCGAGGAGGTCCGTCCGCCCGTGAAGGACCTCCTCGGGCCCGTGCCCGGCGCGCTGCACGAGCACCCGGTCCTGCTTGTACCAGAACGTGATGCGGCCCCGGGTGCCGTGGACGATGACGTACGGCTCGTCGGGGCGCTCGGCGCAGAGGGTCGCCGCGACACCGAGGCGGCCGCCGCGCGCGGTGGTGATCCCCACGAACGAGGTGTCGTCGGACTCGATGGCGTTGGCGCGGAACAGCTCCGTGTCCACCCGCGCGATGTCATCGGCCCGCGTGGAGCCGTCCACCGCCAGGGCGGTGGCGACGGCGTGGGCGAGGGGGTTGGTCAGCACCCCGTCCACGACGTCCACGCCGTCCAGGCGGCGCCGCCCCGCCCAGGGCGCGCGCCGGTAGTACGCCTCGTCCCGCGCCCAGGCCCCCGCCGCGCCGACGCCCATCGGCTCCCCGATGGCCCCATCGGCGACCAGGGCGCGGATGGCGGGTACGGCGTGCGAGCCGAGCGACTGGAACCCGACCTGGCAGGCCACGCCCCCGGCGGCCACCGCGTCGGTGATCCGCCGGAACTCGGCGTACGAAGGGGCGGGCGGCTTCTCCAGGAGCAGATGCACGCCTCGCGCGGCGGCGGCCACGGCCAGGTCGGCGTGGCTGGGGATGGGCGTACAGATGACGGCGACGGCGGCTCCGGTCGCGTCGAGCAGCCCGGCGAAGTCCGCGGACTGCGCGGGCTCGCCGAGGCCTTCGAGCTCGGCGCCGGTCAGCGGTTCGAGCTCACAGATCCCCACGAGCCGTACGAGACCGGCGTGTTGGAGGCGCCGAATGTTCTCCAGATGCCACCTGCCGTGCCCCCGCGCACCGGCGAGGACCAGCGGCAGCGGGGTGCGGGGCGCGTGCGGGCCAGGGCCGGGGCTCATCCCTTCACCGCCCCGGCGCTGAACCCCGTGACCAGCCACTTCTGGATGAAGGCGAAGACGATCACGACGGGCAGGGCCGCGATGACGCCCCCCGCCGCGAGCGCGCCGAGGTCGACGCTGTCGGCGCCCATCAGGGTGGCGAGGCCGACCGGGATCGTCTGCTTGTCCTGGTTGGAGAGGAACATCAGGGCGAACAGGAAGTGGTTCCAGCTGTGCACGAACGCGAAGGAGCCGACCGCGATCAGACCGGGCCGCAGCAGAGGAAGCACGACGGCGCAAAAGGCGCGGAAGCGTCCGCAGCCGTCGACCCAGGCGGCCTCCTCCAGGGAGTACGGCACGTTCTTGATGAACCCGCTGATCAGGATCATCGAGAGCGGCAGCTGGAAGACGGTCTCGGCGATGATGACGCTGCCGAGCGAGTTGATCATCTGCAGGTTGGCGAAGATCTGGAAGAGCGGCACCAGCATCAGCGCGCCGGGGATGAACTGCGAGCACAGCAGCGCCAGCATGAAGCCGCGCTTGATCTTGAAGTCGAAGCGGGCGAGCGCGTAGCCGCCGGCGAGGGCGACGAGCGTCGTCATCAGCATCGAAAGGGCGCCGACGATGAGGCTGTTCTGGAAGAAGAGCGCGAAGCTGCGCTCGGTCCACACCTTGTCGAAGTGCTCGAAGGTGATCGGCCAGGGGAGCAGCGAGGTCGAGCCCGCCGGGCGGATCGCGAAGAGCAGCATCCAGTAGAACGGGATGATGGTGAAGAGGAGGTAGAGGCCGAGCGGCAGGTAGATCTGCCAGCGGGGGGCCTCGTCCCAGGGGCGCCGCTTCGGTGTGCGCGGGCCACCGGCGCGGATGTCGGCGGGTGCGGTGGTGTCCGCCATGGCGGCTTCCCTGTCCAGGTGCTGAGTGGTGGTCACTTGTCCTGGCCTCCGAACTTGCTCAGCCGCAGATAGACCATCGAGCAGAAGAGGAGGATCACGAACGCGATGGAGGTCAGCGCTGAGGCGTAGCCGAAGTCGTGCGAGTCGACGGCGATGGACGCGATGCGCAGCGGCAGGGTCGTCGTCTCGCCCGCGGGTCCGCCGCCGGTGAGGGTGTAGAGGAGGTCGACGTTGTTGAACTCCCAGACCGCGCGAAGGAGCGTGGAGAGGATGATCGCGTCCTTCAGGTGCGGCAGCGTGATGTGGAAGAACTGCCGGAAGCGGCTCGCGCCGTCCACCTCCGCCGCCTCGTACAGATCCTTCGAGACGGACTGCAGATCGGCGAGGATGAGGATGGCGAAGAAGGGGACGCCGCGCCAGAGTTCGGCGACGACGACGGCCGGGAAGACGGTGCTGGTGTCCGAGAGCCACGACGTTCCGTACGAGCCGATGCCCATGTCCGCGAGGTAACGGGTGATGCCCGTCTGGGAGTTGAAGATCAGCAGCCAGATCGTCGAGGTGAGCACGCCGGAGACGGCCCACGGAGAGAAGACCAGGGCGCGGGCCATCGCGCGGCCGATGAAGGTCTGGTTGACGATCAGCGCGAGCCCGAGGCCGAGGAGCAGCTGCAGGACGACCTCGACGGCCACCCACTGCAGGCTGAAGCCGAGCGTCTGCCAGAACTGCGGGTCCTCGGTGAACGCGGTGACGAAGTTGTCGAAGCCCGCGAAGCCGTCGCGCCAGGGCTTGGTGGGGTTGTAGTGACGCAGGCTGTAGTAGAAGACGCTGATGACCGGGTAGGCGATGAAGCCGATCATCAGGAGCCCGGCCGGCGCGATCAGCAGATAGGGGAGGCGGCGCGGAGTCGCTCCCGTTCGGCGCCGCCGCCCACCCGGGGTGCGGCGCCGGGGCGGTGGCTGCGGTGGCGCTTTCGCCACAGCTGAGGCCATGTCTGCTTCTCCGTTCTGAGGGGCGGCACACAGTCGGCGAGATGAAGCGCTTCGCAGACGTTGTTCGAAATCTCGTGCAAATGGCAGAGCTGGAAGAGCTGGGAGAGGGAAGGGGCTCAGCCCGCGTACGGGTCGGGGACCTCGCCCTCGCGGGCCAGGAACGCGAAGTCGCAGCCGGTGTCGGCCTGGGTGATCTGCTCGTTGTAAAGCGCGCCGTAGCCGCGTCCGTAACGCACGGGCGGCGGCGTCCACGCGGCCCGCCGAAGCGCCAACTCCTCCTCGGAGACACCGAGATGGAGTGAGCGCGCCTCGACGTCCAGGGTGATCGGGTCTCCCGTACGGACGAGGGCGAGCGGCCCGCCCACGTGCGACTCGGGCGCGATGTGCAGCACGCACGCGCCGTACGACGTGCCGCTCATCCGTGCGTCGGAGATGCGCACCATGTCGCGCACCCCCTGCTTGAGCAGGTGGTCGGGGATCGGGAGCATGCCGTACTCGGGCATGCCGGGCCCTCCCTTGGGGCCCGAGCCGCGCAGCACGAGGACGTGGTCGGCGGTGATGCCGAGCTCCGGGTCGTTGATGGTCCGCTGCATCTGCCGGTAGTCGTCGAAGACGACCGCGGGGCCGGTGTGCCGCAGCAGGTGCGGCTCGGCGGCGATGTGCTTGATGACGGCGCCGTCCGGGCAGAGGTTGCCGCGCAGGACCGCCACGCCGCCCTCGTCGGCCAGCGGCTTGTCGCGAGGCCGGATGACTTCGGGATTGTGCACGGTGGCGCCCGCGAGCTGCTCGCGCAGCGTGTCGTGGGCGACGGTGGGCCGGTCCAGATGGAGCACATCGGTCAACTGGGCCAGGAACGCCGGGAGTCCGCCCGCGAAGTGGAAGTCCTCCATGAGGTACTGCCCGCCGGGGCGCAGGTTGGCGAGCACCGGCACGGTCCGCGCGATCCGGTCGAAGTCGTCGAGCGTGAGCCGTACGCCGCTGCGGCCCGCCATGGCGATCAGGTGGATCACGGCGTTGGTGGAGCCGCCGAGCGCGAGGACAGTGGAGACAGCGTCCTCGTACGCCTCCGGCGTCAGGAGCGCGGACAACTTAAGGTCCTGGCGGACGAGTTCGACGATCCGCATCCCGGACGCGGCCGCCATCCGGTCGTGCCCGGAGTCCACCGCGGGGATGGAGGAGGCGCCGGGCATCGTCACGCCGAGCGCCTCGGCCGCGGCCGTCAGCGTGGAGGCGGTGCCCATGGTCATGCAGTGGCCGGGGGAGCGGGCCAACCCGCTCTCCAGCTCGGCCAGTTCGCAGTCGCCGATGAGGCCGGCACGCTTGTCGTCCCAGTACTTCCACATGTCGGTGCCGGAACCGAGCACCTCGTTGCGCCAGTGCCCGGGAAGCATGGGCCCGGCGGGCACGAAGACGGCAGGAAGGTCGGCGCTCGCGGCGCCCATGAGCAGGGCGGGCGTCGTCTTGTCGCAACCGCCCATCAGCACGGCGCCGTCGACCGGATAGGACCGCAGCAGCTCCTCGGTCTCCATGGCGAGGAGGTTGCGGTAGAGCATCGGGGTCGGCTTCTGGAACGTCTCCGAGAGCGTGGAGACGGGGAATTCGAGGGGGAAGCCGCCCGCCTGCCACACCCCGCGCTTGACAGCCTGGGCACGGTCGCGCAGATGGACGTGACAGGGGTTGATGTCGGACCAGGTGTTGAGGACCGCGATGACGGGCTTGCCCAGATGCTCCTCGGGCAGATACCCGAGCTGCCGGGTGCGCGCCCGGTGGCTGAAGGACCGAAGCCCGTCCGTGCCGTACCACTGGTGGCTGCGCAGCTCCTCCGGCCTCATACCGACCACGCCTTCACAAGCGCCGCTATCTCGTCGCGCCGCTCGACGGGCAGGACCCGGCTCGGCGGGCGTACCTCGCGGCGGCAGAGACCGAGCGCGGCCAGGGCCTCCTTGACGACGGTGACGTTGTCCGCGGACTGGTCGGCGGCCCGCAGCTCCTCGAAGCGCCGGATCCGCTCCCAGACGTCCATGGCCGCCGGATAGTCGCCTGCCCGCAGGGCCTGAAGCATGCCGAGCGACACCTCGGGCGCCACGTTGACCAGGCCCGATGTGAAGCCGGTGGCGCCGACGGCCCAGTAGGCGGGCGCGTACAGCTCGGCGAGCCCCGCCACCCACACGAAGCGGCCGAGCCCCGCGTCCCGAGCGAACGCGGCGAAGGCGGCGGCATCCGGCGTGGCGTACTTCGCGCCGATCACGTTGGGGCACAACGCACCCAGATCCGCCAGGCGTCGACCGTCAAGCCGGGGATTGCGGATGTACGGGACGACGCCCAGCTCGGGCACGGCGTCGGCGACGGCACGGTGGTAGTCGACCCAGCCGTCCTGGGACACGTACGGATGCACCGGCTGATGGACCATCACCATGTGTGCGCCGGTGTCCCGCGCGTGCCGGGCGGCGGAGATCGCGGTCGGCAGGTCATGGCCGACACCGACGAGGACGAAGGCGCCGCTGCGGGCCGCCTCCTCCATGGTCAACTCGGTGACCAGGCGCCGCTCCTCGGGGTCGAGCGCGTAGAACTCGCCGGTGTTGCCGTTCGGGGTGAGGGTGCGCACGCCGCCGTCGGTCAGACGCCGGACCAGGGCGCGGTAGGCGTCCCGGTCCACGGTGCCGTCCTCGGCGAACGGCGTCACGGGGATCGCGACGACATCGGCGAGGGCCGAACGCAGCTCATCGAAACGGGGGTCGTGGTGGCTGGTTCCGGTCATGAAAGCTCCCCCTCCGGGAACGCCCGCCGCACGAACGAGGCGATGTGGTCGTGGAGTCCGCGCGCCGCCGCGTCGGCTTCCCCCGCGAGGGCGAGCCGCAGGATCTCCCGGTGCTCGGCGGCCTCCCGCTCCCAGGAGGGCAGGGTCGCCCAGGCGACGGCGGAGACCAAGGCCGCCTGGTCCCGTACCTCGTCGAGCATCCGGGACAGCAGTGGGTTGCCGCACGGGACGTAGAGCGCGCGGTGGAACTCCCGGTTGGCCAGGGAGCGTTCGGCCGCGTCCGCCGCGGTGTCCGCCCGTTCCAGGGCTTCGCGCGCCTCCTCCAGGAGGGCGCCGCTGCGGACGGTGCGCCGCAGGGCCTCCGGTTCGAGCAGCAGCCGTACGTCGTAGACCTCCTGCGCCATGGCCGCGTCCACCGTGCGCACGGTGGCGCCCTTGTACTGGCTCATGACGACGAGACCGGTCCCGGCGAGTGTCTTCAACGCTTCCCGTACGGGCGTCTTGGAGACCGCGAACTGGGCGGCAAGATCGGTCTCGACGAGGGGCTGGCCGGGCGCCAACTGCCCGGTGAGGATGCGGTGCTTGACCGCCTCGAGCACGTACTGCGTGCGCGAGGGGATGGGGTGGGGCGCAAAGTTCATCGATGCTCTCAGTCGTCGTGCAGCCGTCGTGCGGTCGTCGCGTGCAGCCGTCGTGCAGTCATCGCGTATCGCGTCTCATATATGACGTACGAAGTACGACGCGATGAAGCTAAGGCGCCCGTCGCCCCGCGTCAATGTTTCGTGCAGGAAAGGCCGTTGAGTTGCTCGAAGCGCTTCGACCGTTCCTGTGCGAACCGTTGACGTACTCACCCCAACTCCCTACCTTGTCCCGGCAAGCGCTTTCCTAAAACGATTCAATCGCGTACTGACAGGTACCGCACGTACTGACGGAGGACGAACTGTGCCGACGCATGGGGAAGTTGACAGGCGCGGCCTGTTGAAGCTGGCCGGCGGCTCGCTGGCGGCCCTCGGGCTCACCGCGGCGGGCTGCGGCGGCGGAAGCGGGTCGGGGGACGGAACCGTCACCATCCGGTACGCGTGGTGGGGCTCCGACGACCGCGCCAAGCGGATCAACCGGACCATCGAGCTCTTCGAGAAGAAGCACCCGAAGATCAAGGTGAAGACGGACTTCCAGCCCTACCTCGACTTCTGGAAGAAGTTCAACACCCAGGCGTCCGGCGGGAATCCGCCCGACGTCTTCCAGAACGCGATCGGCTTCCTGCGCAAGTACGACCAACGCAACGTACTGCTCGACCTGAACGCACAGGCCGAGGCGGGCAACCTGCGCATGGACGGCTTCCGCGCGGGCCTGGAGAAGTTCGGCGAGGTCGACGGCAAGCTGCTCGGCGTACCCGTGGGCAGCAACTCCATGGCCCTGGTCATCGACAAGCCCGTCTTCGAGAAGGCCGGGGTCACCCCGAAGATGGGCTGGACCTGGGACGACTTCCACGCCGCGATGGAGAAGATCCGCAAGCAGGGCAGGTCCGGGGACAGCGGCCTCTACGGCGTCATGTACCTCTACGACCCCTACCTGCGCCAGCAGGGCAAGGCCTTCTTCACCGAGGACGGCCTCGGCTTCGACGAGGCCGACCTCAAGGAGTGGTGGACCAAGGGGTACGCCGGAGTGAAGTCGGGGATCTACGCCGACCCGAAGAAAGTCGCCCAGATCAAGCCCAAGTCGGCCGTGGCCGCCGAGATCGCCGCGTCCGAGTTCACCTGGGACAACTTCACCGTCCGCTACACCGCCGAGGGCAAGAGCGAGTACGGCCTCGCGCCCATCCCGACCACCGACGGCAAGAAGACGGGGCAGTACCTCGGCTCGCTGATGCTCAGCGGCTCCAAGCGCACCCAGCACCCCAAGGAAGTCGCGCAGTTCATCGACTTCATGGTGCACGACCCCGAGGTCGCCAAGATCATGGGCTACGACCGCGGGGTGCCCACCACGACCGCGCAGTACGAGGCGTACAGGCCCGCCGAGGAGAAGGACAAGGTGATCGCCGCGGTCAACAAGGAGATCGCCGCGTACGAGGAGCAACTGGTCGACGCCGATGTCCTGGAGACCATCACACCGCACCCGGCGGGCGCCGACGTCTGCGAGGCGGCGTTCCTGCGCATCGCCGAGGAACTGGCCCTGGGGGAGCGGTCGGTGGACGAAGCGGTGAAGCAGTTCTTCACCGAGTGCAAGACCGCGCTCGGTTCCTGATGGGCGGCACGATGGCGCCCCTCCAGGCCTCCGCCGCCCCGCCCGCCCCCGAGAAGCCGAAGCCGCCGCGCGGTGCCCGCCTCCCCGCGGCCGCGCGGCGGCGACGGCGGGGCGAGAACATCGCCGGGCTCCTCTTCATGTCGCCGTGGCTCGCGGGATTCCTGCTCCTCACGGCAGGACCCATGGTCGCCTCGCTCTACTTCGCGTTCACCGACTACAACCTGTTCGACGCCCCCAAGTGGATCGGCCTCGACAACTTCACCGAGATGTTCGGCGACCCGCGCTGGCGCAAGTCGGTGGAGGTGACGCTCTGGTACGTCGTCGTCGGCACCCCGCTCAAGCTGGCGGCGGCCCTCGGCGTGGCGCTGCTGCTCAACCAGAAGCGGCGCGGGCAGGCCTTCTACCGGGCCGCGTTCTACGCGCCGTCCCTGATCGGCGCCAGCGTCTCGATCGCCGTCGTCTGGAAGGCGATCTTCTCGGACGACGCCATCGTCGACCGTACGCAGCGGGCGATCTTCGGCATGGACGTCGGCGGCTGGACCGGTGACCCGCAGTGGATCATCTACAGCCTGATCGCGCTCACCGTCTGGCAGTTCGGCGCGCCGATGGTCATCTTCCTGGCCGGTCTGAAGCAGGTGCCGCGCGAACTGTACGAGGCGGCGGAGGTGGACGGCGCGGGCGCCTTGCGGCGGTTCTGGAACATCACGCTGCCGATGATCTCTCCGGTGCTCTTCTTCAACGTCCTCCTGGAGACCATCCACTCCTTCCAGATCTTCGCGTCGGCGTACATCGTCGGCGGCGGCGCGGGCGGCAACGCCTGTGGCCCGGCGGACGGTTCGCTCGTCTACACCTGCTATCTCTACGTCCAGGGCTTCGAGAACAGCCGGATGGGCCTCGCCTCCGCCATGGCCTGGATGCTGCTGCTCGCGGTGGCCCTCGTGACGGCGGTCCTGTTCTGGTCCCAGAAGCGCTGGGTGCACTACGAGGAGGGCTCCCGATGACCGCACCGAGCGCACTGTCCGGCCGCCGCCGTCGCGGCGCCGGTTCGCTGGCCTGGCACATCGGGTCCCTGGTGGTCCTCGCCGTGGTCCTCTATCCCGTGATCTGGGCGATCGGCGGCTCGTTCAAGCCGAACGACGAGATCGTCGGAAGCCTCGACCTGTTCCCGACCGACCCCATCGTCGCGAACTACTCCGGTCTCGCCGACGGCATCGCCGACATCTCCATCTCCACCTTCTTCTCCAACTCCCTCTTCCTGGCGCTCGGTTCGGTGGTGGGTGTGCTCTTCTCCTGCTCACTCGCGGGTTACGCCTTCGCGCGGATCAGGTTCGCCGGGCGGAACGTGTTCTTCGCGCTGATGATCGGCACCCTGCTGCTCCCGTATCACGTGCTCCTGATCCCGCAGTACGTGCTGTTCCAGAAGATGGGCCTGATCAACACCTATACGCCGTTGCTGCTCGGCAAGTACCTGGCGGTCGACGCCTTCTTCGTCTTCCTGATGGTGCAGTTCATGCGGAACCTGCCCAGGGAACTGGACGAGGCGGCACGGCTCGACGGCTGCGGGCACCTGCGGATCTACTGGTCGATCGTGCTGCCGCTGTGCAGGCCCGCCCTGATCACCAGCGCGATCTTCACCTTCATCAACTCCTGGAACGACTTCATGGGGCCGCTGATCTATCTCAACGATCCCTCGAAGTACACCGTCTCGCTGGGCCTGAAGATGTTCGTCGACCAGGAGGGCGTCGCCAACTACGGCGGAATGATCGCCATGTCCCTCATCGCGCTGCTGCCCGTCCTCGCGTTCTTCCTGGCCTTCCAGCGGTATCTGATCGACGGTATGGCCACGTCGGGTCTGAAGGGCTGAGCGCGGATGCGAGTGAAGCACTTCGGGACCTTCGCCGAATGTCTGCTGACCGGCGTGTGGATCGCGCTCGCCGCCCTGCCCCTGGTCACGCTGCCCGCCGCCTTCGCTGCGGGCGCCCGTCACCTGAACCGGCACTTGTCCCATGAGCCGGGCGGCTGGCGGGAGTTCGCCGCGGACCTGCGGTCGGCGACACGGCACGGCTGGCTCGTCGGCCTGGCAGGGTGGGTGGCTCTTGCCCTGGTCCTCGCCGACCTGGCGTTCGTACGGGCCGGGCTGCCCGGCGGCCCGCTGGTCGGCGCGGTCGGTGTGCTCGCGCTGTTCGCCCTGGTCGTCGCCGGGCTGCGGGCCGCAGTGAACTGGCGGCCCGGCGCGTCGTGGCGCGCACTCCTGACGGGGGCGGCGCCCCGCACACTGCGGGACCCGGCAGGTTCCCTGGTGATCGTGTGCGGCTTCGCAGTAGTCGCGGCATCCGCGTGGTTCGCCACACCACTGGCGGCGCCCGCCCTGGGCATGGTCGCGGCGGCGACCCTCGCCGTCGAACGCCGCTCCGTGCCCTAGGCCCTGTCGTCAAACTCCCTGCCACAGCCTCCGGCCGGGGGGCCACCAGGGCACGCACCTGACGCCGCGGGGCCCGCCCTCCGGGCGGACGACGGGAGTTTGACGACAGGACCGCGCCGGCCCGGGTGTGCGTCTTGCCTGGGACGCGGCGGTGGGCTTGGACGCCCCGCTTCCGGCTGCGCTCGCGCGGGAGGCCGCCCCCGGCCCGCCCCGGGCCGTCGGCGGACGCCAACGAGCCCTCGTCCCTCATGCCATCGAAGTCCGCCATGCCATCGAAGTCCGTCAAGCCATCGAAAGGACAGTGAGGACAGTCATGTCTCCGATCCCCCGCAGATCCGTGCTCAAGGCCGCTGCCGTCGCAGGCGCTGCCGCCCAGTTCAGCTGGGCGCTCGGCCGGCAGGGCGCCCAGGCGGCTCCCCGGGCCGCCGAACCGGACTCCGGCCCCGTCACCGTCGGCTGGCTGGAGAAGGGCGGGCTCGGTGCCGCGGCCGGTTCCACCTTCGGTGTCCCGTGGCCCAAGGGTGCCCACCCCGCCGGGCAGGAGTTCGCCCTCGCCACCGCCGACGGCAAGGACGTCCCCGTACAGACATGGACCACCGCCCGCTGGCCCGACGGATCGGTGAAGTGGACGGCGCACGCGGTGGGCCCGGCCGCGCGAGGCACCGACAAGTTCACCCTCAAGGCCGGGTCACCCGCTGCCCCCGGCAAGGCGGTCAAGGTCACCGAGACCCGTCGGGCCATCACCGTCGACACCGGAGTCATCAAGACCGTCATCTCCAAGGACGGCGAGCGGCTCGTCGAGTCCGTCACCCGCGACGGCGTGAAGATCGCCACCGACGGACGGCTCGTGCTGCTCCGCCAGGGCGACCTCGACGACGGCGACCACGGCAACGCCAAGTGGGAACGGTTCGACGGCGAGATCAGCGGGGCCAAGGCCGAACAGGACGGTCCGGTGCGCGCCGTGGTCCGCATCGACGGCAAACACCGCAAGGGAAGCCGCAGTTGGCTGCCCTTCAGCGTGCGCCTCTACTTCTACGCGGGCTCCGACTCCTTCCGCATGGTGCACACCATCACCTACGACGGCGACGCGGAGAAGGACTTCATCCGCGGCCTGGGGGTCCGCTTCAGCGTGCCGATGCGCGACGCGGCGTACGACCGGCACATCCGTATCGCGGGCGAGGGCAAGGGATTCCTGACCGAGGCGGTCAAGGGCATCACAGGGCTTCGCCGCGACCCGGGCGCCGCGATCCGCACCGCCCAGGTCAAGGGCGAGAAGCTGCCGGACCCCGCGACCTGGGACCAGCGGGTCACCACCCGCCTCCAGTACGTCCCCACCTGGGGCGACTACACCCTCGCCCAGTTCTCCGCCGACGGCTTCACCCTGCGCAAGCGCACCAAGCCGGGGCACACCTGGATCACGGCAGGAGGCGGCGGCAGGGCGACCGGGTTCGGGTACGTCGGCGGGGTCGGCGGCGGGTTCTCCTTCGGCCTGCGGGACTTCTGGGAGAAGCACCCCGCCCAGCTGGACATCCGGGGCGCCGCCGGTGACACGGCCGAGGTCACGCTCTGGCTCTGGTCGCCGGAGGCACAGCCGATGGACCTGCGCACGTACCACGACGGCATGGGGCAGGACACCTACCCGGAGCAGATCGAGGGCCTCAACATCACCTACGAGGACCACGAACCGGGCTTCGGCACCCCGTACGGCATCGCCCGCACCAGCGAGCTGATGTTCTGGGCGAACGCGGCCACCCCCTCGGCGGCCACCCTCGTCGACCAGGCCGCCGCCGTCCGCACCCCGCCCCAGCTGGCCGCCGCCCCCGAGCAAGTGACGAAGGCGGGCGTCTTCGGTGGTCTCTTCTCGCCCGTCGACCGCTCCACACCCGCGAAGGCGACGATCGAGGACCACCTCGACTTCCTCTTCACCTACTACAAGGACCAGGCCGAACAGCGCCGCTGGTACGGCTTCTGGGACTACGGCGACATCATGCACACCTACGACGAGGACCGGCACCAGTGGCGGTACGACGTCGGCGGCTACGCCTGGGACAACTCCGAGCTCTCGCCCGACCTGTGGCTCTGGTACGCCTACCTCCGCTCGGGCCGCGCCGACATCTTCCGCTTCGCCGAAGCCATGACCCGCCACACCGGCGAGGTCGACTCCTACCACCTCGGCAAGTGGGCGGGCCTCGGCACCCGGCACGGTGTGCAGCACTTCGCGGACAGCGCGAAGCAGCAGCGGATCTCCACGGCCGTCTACCGCCGCCCCTACTACTTCCTCACCGCCGACGAGCGTGTCGGCGACCTGATGCACGCCCTGGTCGACTCCGACGAGACGTTCCTCGTCCTCGACCCCCTGCGCAAGATCCGCACCGAGCCGTACGAACCGGACCGCAACGCCCTGTCCATCGGCTTCGGCACCGACTGGAGCGGCCTCGCCGCGGCCTGGCTCACCGAGTGGGAACGCGGCGGCCCCAAGGCGGCCAAGGCCGAGGCCCGCCTGCGCTCCACCATGGAGACCATCGCCGCCCAGCCCAACGGCTTCGTCCAGGGCAGCGGCCTCTACGACCTGGACACGGGGAAGTTCGCGGTGGCAGCCGAGCCCGCCGTTAACGTCTCCCACCTCTCCGCGATGTTCGGCCTGGTCGAGATGTGCGCCGAGCTCATCGACCTCGTCGACCAGCCGGAGTTCGAGCAGGCGTGGCTGGACTACTGCCGTTACTTCAACGCCACCAAGGCCGAGCAGAAGGAGCGCTACGGCAAGGACTTCGGCAGCCTGCTGCTCTTCCAGGGGCACTCCCGCCAGGACGCTTACGCCGCCGCCCGGTCGAAGGACGAGAAGCTCGCGGCGCGCGCCTGGCGGAAGTTCCACGACAGCGACGGCTATACGAAGGCGATGAGCTGGGACCGCACCGACCTCACAGGTCCCGCCGTCCTGGAGCCCGGCTACGAGAACCTGCGGATCAACACCAACGAGACCGCGCTCTTCGGTCTCGCCGCGATCCAGAACCTGGCCCTGGTCGGCGACAAGCTGCCGGACTAACCGCCGGACACCGTCAGGGAGTTGGTGGTGAAGTCCAGACCGCCGGCCGAGCCGCTGATCTCGTAGCCGAACTGCACGTCGCCGATGGTCTCGTTGCCCATCCAGCCCTTGGTGTTCTTGATCCACTTGAGGATCGGGAGGATGTCGACGGTCCCGGCCGACGAGTCGGAGGTGCGCAGGAAGGAGAAGACCTCGTTGGCGCCGTTGGTGCCCTTGTAGACCGCCCAGGTGTGACCGCCGAGGCTGACGGTGCCCTGGGCGGTGCCGAGGGGGCCGACGTTCCCGTTGTAGTTGACCCAGAGCATGATCTCGTAGTGGTAGTCGGTGTCCCAGATGTCGTACGAGGAGTTGTAGTCGCCTGCCGAGGGGACCTTGACGTCGTACGAGCTCTTCAGCGAGGACAGCGAGTCGACCGGCTTGCCGATGACCTTCTTGGAGTTGGGGTAGGACTTGATGCCGCTGGTGTTCGGGTGGTCGGCGCGCACGCTCCACTTGGTGCCGGAGCCCGCCGATATGCACTGGCTGCCCGCGCCCGAGCCCCAGATGTTGTTGTAGAGGGTGTAGCCGTTCAGGGTGGTGTTGCCCCACTGGTCGCAGGTGCTCCAGACGGCGGCCTGGGCCGGGGCGGAGGCGAGCCCGAGCGCCGCGCCCGCCAGCAGGGTGGGGGCCAGCAGCAGGCGGGTCAGGGTGCGGTGGGTGTGTCGTGTCATGTGTTGTCTCCAGGGTGGGGGGAGTGCCGCGGGGCCGGGGCGGACCCGCGGTCGTCGTCGGTGGCGCGGCGCAGGACGGCCACACCGTGGCGGCCGAGGGTGATCGCACCCTCGGTCGCGTGGCCGGTCAGCAGATCGAGGTGCCTGCCGGGCACGGGCACGGTCACCTGCCCACGGCCGTGGTGCAGGAGGAACAGGAGATCGCCGCGGCGTACGGCCTCCACTGCGCGGGGGAGGCCTGCGAGCGGGGGCCGTACGCCTGCTTCGGCGGCGACGCGCGCGAGCAGGTCGCGCAGGGCCGCGGGCTCGGGGAGCGTGGACAAGTACCAGGCGCGGTCGCGGCGCAGGAGCGCCGGCAGCCCGTCGAGCTCGCCGCCCCGGTAGGCGGCGACCGTCTCGGCGCTGTCGTCGGCCTGCAGTTCCTCCGACCAGAGCGTGCCGGTGAACTCGCCGCAGTCCACGCTCTCCCCGGCCTCCAGCGGCCACCACTCGTGCACGGTGCGGATGCCGAACAGCGCGCGCAGCCGGGCGTCCATGCCGCCGGGCCGCACCCGGTCGTCCGCGTCGGCCACGCCGGTGAGGAAGCCGCAGACGAGGGAGCCCCCCTCGCGTACGTACGTCAGGAGGTTGTCGATCGCGGTGTCGGTGAGGAGATAGAGGTGCGGGGCGACGACCAGGCGGTACGGGGTCAGGTCGTGCTCGGGGTGGGCGAAGTCGACGGGGATGTTCGCCTCCCACAGCGCGCGATGCCAGGTGCTGAGCACTTCCGCGTGGTCGACCAGGGCGGAGGGGCGGCCCTCCTGCCCGCTCGCCCACCAGGAGTCCCAGTCGTGCAGGACGGCCACCTCGGCCGTGACGCGCGTGCCCGCCACCTCGGGGCCCACCAGGGCCAGTTCGGCGCCCAGCTCCTTGACCTCCTGGAAGGTGCGGCCGTGCTCGCCCGCGTGGCTCACCATCCCGGAGTGGAACTTCTCCGCGCCCTGCCGGGACTGGCGCCACTGGAAGTAGCAGACGGCGTCCGCGCCGCGCGCCACCGCCTGCCAGGACCAGAGGCGGTTCAGACCGCGCGGCTTGGGGTGGTTCACCCCGCGCCAGTTGACCGGCCCTGCCGCCTGCTCCATCAGCATCCACGGACCGCCGCGAGCCTGAGAGCGCGTCATGTCCTGTACCAGTGCGCCTTGTTGGGCTCCGAACGGGTCCCGGGGATCCGGATAGATGTCGACCGAGACGACGTCCTCCCGCGCGGCCCACATCCACGCGTCCTGCCCCGCCCACAACGGCATGAAGTTGGTGGTGACCGGCAGGTGCGGGGTGTGAGCGGTGACGATGTCCCGCTCGGCGATGAAGCACTCGAGCAGCGCGTCGGACGTGAAGCGCTTGAAGTCGAGCACCTGGGCGGGATTTTTCATGTAGTGGGCGCGCCGGGGCGGCAGGATCTCCGCCCAGCTGCCGTAGCTCTGGCCCCAGAAGGCGCTTCCCCAAGCCGAGTTGAGCGCGTCGAGCGAGGCGTACTTCGCGCGGAGCCAGCGGCGGAACGCCACCGCCGCCTCGTCGCCCCAGTCGTAGGTGCAGTACTCGTTGTTGATGTGCCACATCGTGAGCGCCGGGTGGTGCGCGTACCGGGCCGCCAGATCCTCGGTGATGGCGGCGGCGTACCTGCGGTAGACGGCGCTGGAGTGCGCGAAGTGCTGGCGCGAGCCCCACCACTCCACCTGCCCGTTCTCGTCCCGCGGCAGCGTCTCGGGGTGCAGGTGGCCGAGCCACGGCGGGGGAGCGGAGGTCGGCGTCGCGAGGACGACACCGATGCCGTGCTCGTGCAGCAGCTCCATCAGCCGGTCCAGCCAGCCGAACTCCCGCTCACCCGGCCGGGGTTCGAGCCTCGCCCAGGAGAAGACACCGACGGTGACGGAGTTGACGGAGGCCTCGCGCATCAGGCGTACGTCGTCGAGCCACACCTCCTCGGGCCACTGCTCGGGGTTGTAGTCGCCGCCGAACAGGATCCGGCCGCGGGTAGCGTCGTCGAGGGAAGGCATCGGTGGGTCAGCCCTTCACTGCGCCGGTGAGCATGCCCTGCTTGAAATGCCGCTGTACGAACGGTGAGAGAACAGCGACCGGCAGGAGCGCCAGGACCATCACGGCCATCTGGATGGCGAGCGGCGACAGGTGCCCCGTGTTGATCGCCTGGGACAGGCCCGTCGGCCTCTGCTGTTTGATCACCAACTGCTGCATGACGTTCTGCAGCGGCATCATGTCCGGGTCGCTGAGGTAGATCGACGCGTTGAACCACGCGCTCCAGTAGCCCACCGCGTAGAAGAGCGTGATGACCGCGATCACCGCGCGGGACAGCGGCATGACGATCCGCCACAGGATGCGCAGGTCCCCGGCTCCGTCGATGCGGGCGCTCTCGATCAGCTCCTGTGCCGTGCCCATGAAGAACGCCCGCAGGACGAGGATGTTGAAGACGTTCAGGGCGCTCGGCAGGATCAGCGACAGATAGGTGTCGGTGAGGCCGAGGCCCTGCACCACCAGATAGGTGGGGATGAGCCCGGCGCCGAAGAACATCGTGGCGACGATGACCAGGAGGATCGGGCGGTGCAGGACCGATCCCGGGCGCGAGAGCCCGTACGCGCACAGGACGGACACCACCATGCTGAAGAGCGTGCCGACGACCGTGACGCCCACGCTGACCAGCGTGGCGCGCGACACCTGGCCGCCGCCGAGCAGCTCCTGGTAGTGGACGAAGGTGACGCCCCGGGGGATCACCACCAGGCCGCCGGTCTCGGTGATCGTCTTCACCGAGGAGAGGCTGGTGACGACCACCACCCACACCGGGAAGAGGACCGCGAGGCAGACCAAGGTCAGCGTCACGCCCTTGGTGGCGAGGCCGGCCCGGGTCGGGGGTTCCTCCCACACCGGACGCAGACCGGTGCGGCTGCCCGGCCTGATGCCGAAGTTCAGCACGCTCATCGCTTGTACACCCCCTGCTCGCCCATGAGGTGGGCGGCCTTGTTGGCGCCGAGCACCATCAGGAGGCCGAAGACGCCCTTGACGATGCCGATGGCGGCGCCGTAGCCGAAGTTCCCGTTGTCCAGGCCGGTGTTCCACACATAGGTGTCAAGGACCTCGGAGGCCGTGGGGCCCACGGCGGTGCGCTGGAGCAGGATCTGCTCGAAGCCGACCGTGAGCGCGTTGCCGACCTGGAGCACCAGGAGCAGCGCCACCACCGGGCGCAGCGCCGGCAGCTGGATGTGCCACATGCGCCGCCAGCGGTTCGCGCCGTCCATCGCCGATGCCTCGTAGAGATCCGGGCTGACGGCGGCGAGTGCGGCGAGGAAGACGATGACGCCCCAGCCCGCGTCCTTCCACACCATCTCGAAGGTGACGAGGAACTTGAACAGGCCCGGGTCGGTCATCAGGTCGAAGCCCTCGTGCCCGTGGTCCCGCAGCACCTGCGCGACGAGTCCCGCCCCGCCGAACATCTGCTGGAAGACCGTGATGACGAGGACCCAGGAGAAGAAGTGCGGCAGATAGAGGATCGCCTGGGCGACCGCCCGCACCCGCGGCCGCACGAAGCTGTTGATGAACAGCGCGAGCGCGATGGGCAGCGGGAAGAACAACGTGAGCTGGATCGCGAAGATCGCGAGGGTGTTCCTGACCGCCTGCCAGAACAGCCGGTCCTCCACCATGTGCCGGAAGTGCTCGAAGCCGATCCAGGGGCTCTGCGCCATCGCCTGGAACGCGTTGTCGGCGATGTAGGGGTCGTAGTCCTGGAAGGCGACGACATTGCCGATCAGGGGCACGTAGTTGAAGACGAGCAGGAGCAGCAGCGCGGGCAGCACCATGAGGAGCAGTACGCGGTCGCGGCGCAGCCGGTGGCGCAGCGGGACGCGGGCCGGTGCCTTCTTCGCGGGGGGCGCGGCTTCGACGGGCTCGGTGGGCGCCCGCTCGGGGGTGTCGCGCGTGTGAGTCGTACTCTGGGCCACGTCAGGACGCCGCGTCGCCGGTCGCCCCGGTCTCGTCGAGCAGCTTCTTGTACCAGTCGCGCAGCTTGTCGCCGCCGCCCGACTTCCAGTCCGCTGCCGCCTGCCGCATGTCGCCGACCTTCTTGCGACCGCGCACGATGTCCTTCTCCAGGTCCTCGAACTCGGCGTTCAGTTCGGTGTACCGGGTCGGCTCGATGATCATCATGCCGTGGAAGAGCGGCTTCTTGGTGTGCGCTCCCTGGCGCTGCTGCCACTCGACCATGCCCTCGGTGACGTCCGGCAGGTCGGGGTAGGCGACGAAGGGCGCGGGCGACGCGAGGTACTCGTACGTCGAGAAGACCTCGTTGTTGCCCTTGCCGTTCTTGGTGAGGACGCCGTCCTTGAAGGTGTGGTGGACACCCTCGACGCCGTACATGCGAAGGCGTTGCTCCTTCGAACCGTAAGGAGCCGCCGTGTAGTTGGCGAGAGCGAGGATGTCGCGGACGGTCTTCTCGTCGGCCTTCTCGCTGATGAACGTCCAGATGTCGGCGGGCGGACGTGCGTAGAGGGTGGGTGCGCCGCCGTCGGGGGCGAAGTAGTCGAACGCCTCCATGCGGAACTTCTTGTTGTCCACACGCTGCACGGCCGCCTTGCCGTACCAGTCGGACAGGTCCTGGCAGTACATCCAGACCTTGCCCGCCGCGCACAGGTCGCCGATGCTGCCGGTCTCGGCCTTCGCGTCGGGGTGGACGAAGCCCGCCGAGTAGAGCCCCCGCGACCACTCCAGGGCTTCGAGGTACTCGTCGGTCTCGTAGCGGTTGACGAGCTTGCCGTCCACGAGCTTCCAGTAGTACGGCTTCTCCGGCAGTACGCCGAAGATGCTCCAGGCCGCCCAGCTCATGTCGCCGCACGCCCACACCTTGCTCTTGGGGGCGTTGAGCTGCTTGCACAGGTCGAAGAACTCCTGGGCGCTGGTGGGCGCTTCGAGTCCTTCCTTCTCGAAGAGGTCGGTGCGGTAGAACGGCGCGATGTTCGGGGTGGTGGCGGAGGGCATCGGCAGGCCGCGCAGCTTGCCGCCGAAGATGGAGCGCTGCCAGGCGCCGGTCGGGATCGCGGCGAGGTTCGGGTACTCCTTGATCTTGTCGCCGCTCAAGTAGGGGCCCAGGTCGGCGAACTTGTTGGCGATGGCGCTCGGTATCTTGCCGGTCAGCTCCCAGCCGGGCACGACCACGGCGTCCGGGACACCGCTGGACGCGAGGACCGCCCCCAGCTTCTGGCCGTACGTGTCGCCCTGCTGGTTCTGCCACTTGACCCGGACACCGGCCGCCTTGTCCATCGCCGTCCAGTAGGGATTGCCCTGCTTGGGGACGTTCCCCCAGATCGGCGCCATGACGGTGAACTCGCCTCCCCTGCCGAGCTTCTGAGGCACCGACACCTTCAGCTGTGACGCGGGCAGGGCCTTGGTGAACCCCGCCGCCGAGCCGTTCTTGGCGGGGATGTCCGGGCTCGCGAGCTCCGACGCGGTGTACGCGGGGAGCAGGTCCTTGAGCTTCTTCCCCGTCGTGGTGCCCTCGTTCTTCGACCCGCTGCCCCCGCAGGCCGCGAGCAGTGGGGCCCCGCCGGCCACGGCGATCGCGGCGAGACCTGAGGAGGCGAGGAAGGATCTCCGGCTCGAATGAGAGCTGCTGGAGGGGGAGTTCGGCGTCATTGCGTCAACCCTTCGTGGCGCGTGCCCGGACACACGGCGGTCACCGCCGGTCGGCTTTCGAAGCGCTTCGATATTGCTGCGAGGTTAAGTGAAGGCTTGGGTCGTAACAAGAGGTGCTGCACGACTGCCGCCTTGACATCGGCTTGAGCTGCACAGAGCATCGAAGCGCTTCGAAGAATGGCAAGAAGCGCGACAAGCAGAACGACAAGAAGAACGACCACGAGTCACTTCCACCGTGCCCACCGCTCGCCAAGGGGATCCGCACGTGACCGCAAGCCCGCCGCCTTTCCGTGACCCCGAACTGCCCCTGGACCAGCGCGTGGACGACCTGCTGTCCCGGCTGACCGGCGGCGAACGCATCGCGCTCCTGCACCAGTTCGCGCCCGCCGTCGAACGGCTCGGCATCGCTCCGTTCCGCACCGGACAGGAGGCCCTGCACGGCGTCGCCTGGATGGGGCCCGCCACCGTCTTCCCACAGGCGGTCGGACTCGGTGCCACCTGGAACGACGTACTCGTCCGCCGCGTCGGCGAGGCCGTCGCCACCGAGGCGCGGGCCATGCGCGCGCGGGACGACCGCGTCGGCCTCAACCTCTGGGCGCCCACGGTGAACCTCCTGCGCCACCCGCTGTGGGGCAGGAACGAGGAGGGCTACTCGGAGGACCCCCGGCTCACCTCCGCGATCGCCGTCGCCTACACCCGGGGCCTGCGCGGCGACCACCCGGACCACTGGCGCACCGCCCCCGTGCTCAAGCACTGGCTGGCCCACAACAACGAGACGCGCAGGGACACGTCGTCCGCCTCCGTGCGCCCGCGTGTCCTGCACGAGTACGACCTGCGGGCCTTCCGCGCCGCCGTCGAGGCGGGCGCCGTGGCCGGGGTGATGCCCGCGTACAACCTGGTCAACGGCCGCCCCAACCACCTCTCGCCCTACCTGCGCGAGCACCTGCGCACCTGGACGGAACAGGAGCTGCTCGTCTGCTCCGACGCGGGCGCGCCCAGCAACCTCGTGGACTCCGAGAAGTACTTCGACACCCACGAGGAGGCCACCGCGGCGGCACTCGCCGCGGGCGTCGACAGCTTCACCGACCACGGCACTGACGCTTCGGTCATCACCGGGCGCATCCAACGAGCCGTGGAACAGGGCCTGTTGACGGGGCAGGACATCGACACGGCGGCACGCCGTCACCTGTCCGTCCGCTTCCGGCTCGGCGAGTTCGACCCCGGGCAGGGGCCGTACGCGGACCCGGCCTCGCACGCCTTCGACACCCCCGAACACCGCGCGCTCGCCCAGGAGGCCGCCGAGCAGGCCATCGTCCTGCTCAAGAACCACGGTCTGCTCCCGCTGCCCGAAGGCACCCGGATCGCGGTCGTCGGACTCCTCGCCGACGAGTGCAAGACCGACTGGTACAGCGGCACCCCGATCCACCGCAGCACCCCCCTCGACGGACTGCGCGAGCGGTTCGGCGCCGACCGCGTCACCTTCACCGAAGGCGCCGACCGGGTGCGCCTGAAGTGCGCGGCCGGATGGCTCCGCGTGCCGCACTCCGAGGAGGACGGCGGCCGGTCCGGGAGCGCCGAGACAGCCCTGGACCCGGCGCTGCTCGCAGGCCGTACGGATCTGCCGCCCCTGACCTGCGGCCCCGAGCCGACCGAGTTCGCCCTCGTCGACTGGGGAGGCGGCACATGGACGCTGCGTGCCCCCGACGGGCGTTACCTCTCGGTCGCCGACGACGGCTTCGTGCGCGCGTCGGCGGACCAACCCGGCGGATGGGTCGTACAGGAGACGTTCGCGCTGGTCGGTCACGGGGACGGGTACCTCATCGAGCACACAGGGACGGGTGGGTACGTCTCTGTCGCCGCCGACGGCGTGAAGGTTGCCGACGAGCCGGAGGTCTTCACCGTCGAGTTCCTGGAACGCGGCGAGGACGCCGTTGCCCGTGCCGCCGCCGAGGCCGACGCCGTGATCGTCGTCGCCGGGAACGACCCCCACATCAACGGCCGCGAGACCGAGGACCGCACGACGCTCGCTCTGCCGCCCCACCAGGACAGGCTGTGGCGCGCTGCCCGCGCCGCCAACCCCCGCACCGCGCTCGCCCTGGTCTCCGCCTATCCGTACGCGGTCGCCGACGCCCACGCCGAGCTGCCCGCGCTGCTGTGGACCGCACACGGCGGACAGGCCGCGGGCACAGCGCTCGCCCGGGTCGTCGCGGGGGACATCTCCCCGGCCGGGCGCCTCCCGCAGACCTGGTACGCCGCCGACACCGACCTTCCCGACCTGCTCGACTACGACATCATCGGCTCCCGGCAGACCTACCTCTACTTCGACGGCACCCCGCTCTACCCCTTCGGGCACGGCATCGGCTACTCCTCCTTCGCGTACGAGGACTTGACGGCCGCGCGCGAAGGAGAGCTGGTCCGCGTCGCGTTCACCGTCACCAACACCGGACCCGTCGCGGCGGACGAGGTGGCCCAGCTCTACACCCGGGCACCCGAAGAAGCCGCCACCGCCCTCGCCCTGCCGCACCGGCAGCTCGCCGCGCACCGCCGCGTCCACCTCGCTGCCGGGGCTTCCTGCCGCCTGGAGTTCCAACTGCCCCTGCCCGAGCTGGGGTTCTGGGACGTGCGGCAGGACCGCTGGGCCGTGTTGCCCGGCGCGTACGAGATCCTCGCCGGGGCCTCCAGCGCCGACATCCGGCTCGCCGGGACCGTCCACGTCGAGGGCGCCCCGCTCGCCGCCAGGCCGGTGCGGGAGGCCGGCCTGGCGGCGGCCGGCTACGACGAACAGGACGGCACCGAGATCGCCGACCGCGCCAGGACGCACGGCGACGCCGTGCGCCCCCGGGACGGGGGTACGGGTGAACTGCTCTTCCGTGCCTGTGACTTCGGTGAGGGCGTCCGTGACGTCTCGGTCGAGGTGGCGGGCGGGGGAGCCGTCGACCTCATCTCGGGCAGCACCGCAACCACCGTCACCGTCCCGGCCACCGGAGGCGTGTACGACTACGCCTCGCACACCTGCGGCTTCACCGCCGCCGGAGTACGCGATCTGCGCGTGCGGCTGCGGGGCCCCCTGCGCCTCGCCCGGATCACCTTCACCGCCACCGCCACCGCCACCGCCACTGCCACCGCCCGGCCGAGGGAGACCGCATGAAGTTCACCGACGGCTTCTGGCTGATGCGCGATGGGGTGCGCGCCTCGTACGCGACCGACGTGCGCGACGTGCGGGAAGGCGAGGGATGGTTCACCGCCTACGCGGCCGTCCACCGGGTCCGCGAACGCGGCGACACCCTCAACACGCCGCTCGTCACCGTCGAATGCTTCTCGCCCGCCGAGGGCGTGATCGGCGTACGGGCGACGCACCACGCGGGAAAGGCCGCGCACGGACCGGAGTTCGGCCTGAACGCCACCGAAGGAGCGGGGCAGGTCCGGCGTGAGGGCAGCGTCACCGAACTCGCCAGCGGCCCGCTCACCGTACGCCTGGACAGCGACCAACCCTGGGGTCTCGAATTCCTCGACGCCGAAGGGCGGCGGCTGACCGCCGTCGAGAGCAGAGGCACCGGTTTCGCCACCGCGCCCGACGGCAGCCACCACATGATCGGCCAACTCGCCCTGGGAGTAGGGGAGTACATCTACGGCCTCGGCGAACGCTTCACCCCGTACGTCAAGAACGGCCAGAACGTCGACATCTGGCAGGCCGACGGCGGCACAAGCAGCGAGCAGGCCTACAAGAACATCCCCTTCCACCTCTCCTCGCGCGGCTACGGCGTCTTCGTCAACCACCCCGGCAAGGTCTCCTACGAGATCGGCTCCGAGTCCGTCGGCCAGGTCCAGTTCAGCGTCGAGGACCAGTCCATCGAGTACTACGTCATTGCCGGCCCCACGCCCAAGGACGTCCTGCGCCGCTACACCGCGCTGACCGGCCGCCCCGCGCTGCCGCCCGCCTGGTCGTTCGGCCTGTGGCTGACGACGTCCTTCTGCACGCCCTACGACGAGGAGACCGTCACGGCCTTCGTCGAGGGCATGGCCGAGCGCGACATCCCGCTCGGCGTCTTCCACTTCGACTGCTTCTGGATGCGCGAGTACCAGTGGACCGACTTCCGCTGGGACCCGGAAGTCTTCCCCGACCCGGAGGGCATGCTGCGAAGGCTCCGCGAACGCGGCCTGAAGGTCAGCGTGTGGATCAACCCGTACATCGCGCAGAAGTCCGACCTCTTCGCCGAGGCCGCCGCCGATGGCTACCTCGTCCGGCGGCCGAACGGCGACATCTGGCAGTGGGACCTCTGGCAGCCCGGCATGGCCCTCGTGGACTTCACGAACCCGGCCGCCCGCCAGTGGTACGCGGACCAGCTGCGCACCCTGCTCGACCAGGGCGTCGACTGCTTCAAGACCGACTTCGGCGAACGCGTCCCCACCGACGTCGTCTGGCACGACGGATCGGATCCCGCGCGCATGCACAACTACTACGCGCAGCTCTACAACAGCACCGTCTTCGAACTCCTGGAGAAGGAACGCGGCCCGGGGGAGGCGGTCCTCTTCGCACGCTCCGCGACGGCGGGCGGCCAGCAGTTCCCGGTGCACTGGGGCGGCGACTGCTTCGCCTCGCTCGGCGCGATGGCCGAGTCGCTGCGCGGCGGTCTCTCCCTCTCGCTCTCCGGCTTCGGCTTCTGGAGCCACGACATCGGCGGCTTCGAGGGCACCCCCGACCCGGCCGTCTTCAAACGCTGGCTCGCCTTCGGCCTGCTCTCCACGCACAGCCGCCTCCACGGCAACGTCTCCTACCGCGTGCCGTGGGCCTTCGGCGACGAAGCGGTCGAGGTGGCCCGGAAGTTCACACGGCTCAAGCACCGCCTCATGCCGTACCTGTACGGAGCCGCCGTCGAGGCCCATCGCACGGGCGTCCCCGTCATGCGTCCGATGCTCCTGGAGTTCCCGGACGACCCCGCCTGCCGCACCCTGGACCGCCAGTACATGCTCGGCCCCGACCTCCTGGTCGCCCCCGTCTTCACCGCCGAGGGGGACGTCGAGTTCTACGTGCCGGAGGGAACGTGGACCCATCTCCTGACCGGCGACACCGTCCGGGGCCCGGCCTGGCGGCGTGAGACCCACGGCTTCGACAGCCTCCCCCTGTACGTCCGCCCCGGCGCGCTGCTTCCGCTCGGCGCCGACGACCAGCGCCCCGACGGCGACTGGCTCCAGGACCTCACCCTCCTGGTCACCCCGGACACCGAGGACGGCACGGAGATCACCGTGCCGGATTTGGAGGGCCGGCCCGCTGCCGTCTTCCGCGCCGCACGGCACGGAACCGGGGTCCGGGTCACCGCGGAGGGGACGGCACGCGCGTTCACGGTGCGGACGGTGGCGGATTGGTGGGATCCGAGCGGCAACCCTTCGCCGGGCGGCGGCGACAAGGACATGCAAGCTGTCCACCACCGAAGGAATGATCCGGGAACATGACCCCACGAGCGAACCAGCGCGTCCGTCATCGCCGAGGTCTCACCAAGCGCCGTGCCGTCGTCGGCGGCATAGCCGCGCTCGGCATGACCGGCGCCGCCCTCGTCACCACCTCCATGATGTCGACCGCGGGGGCGGCGAGTGCCTGGCCCCAGGCGAAGGGCGAGAAGCCGACGTCCAAGACCATCGAGGTGTCCGGCACCTACGACGGTGGTCTCAAGCGCCACTACGGCACCGGCGAGCTGGGCGGCGACGGCCAGGACGAGGGCCAGGACCCGGTCTTCAAGCTGAAGGACGGCGCGGTCCTCAAGAACGTCATCCTCGGCTCCCCGGCCGCGGACGGCGTCCACTGCCAGGGCAGCTGCACGTTGCAGAACGTGTGGTGGGAGGACGTCGGCGAGGACGCGGCCACCTTCAAGGGGACCTCGGCGGGCTCGACCTACACCGTCTACGGCGGCGGCGCCAGGAAGGCCGACGACAAGGTCTTCCAGTTCAACGGCGCGGGCAAGCTGGTCGTGACGAAGTTCCAGGTCTCCGACTTCGGCAAGCTGGTGCGCGCCTGCGGCAACTGCTCCAAGCAGTACCAGCGCAACATCATCGTGAACGACGTCGACATCACCGCTCCCGGCAAGTCGATCGTCGGCATCAACACCAACTACGGTGACACGGCCGCGCTGCGCAACATCCGCATCCACGGCGACAGCGGCAAGAAGATCGCCACGTGCGACCGGTTCACCGGCAACAACACCGGTGCCGAGCCGCCCAAGACGGGCACTGGCCCCGACGGCAAGTACTGCAAGTTCACCGCCGGGGACATCAGCTACAAGTAGGCGTCGGCGTCGAGCAGCCGGTCGTACTCGGCCTGCGTCACGGGTAGCACCGTGCCGTGCCGTGCGCCGGCCGGCAGCTCGGCGTTCCTCGTCTCGGTCCACTTGCCCGAGGCGAGGTCCGTCGTCTCGAAGAGGACATAGCCGCGCCCGCCGAACTCGTCGATGAGCATGTACCACTTGTCACCGCTGTTGGACCTGAACACCGCGGGCCCCTCACCCCGGTCGACCACGCCCTTGCCGATGCAGTCGGCCACGAAGTCGTACGAGGTGTCCGTCAGGACCCTCGACCTCTCCGCGGTGATGAACTTCGAGCAGGGGGTTCCCGAGGCCGGGTCCCGCTCGTCCTTGGTGAAGCGGTAGTAGTCGCGGCCGTCCTTGACCACCGTGGAGTCGATCACCGAGTAACCCGGGTCGTTCCACACCTTGGGCTTGCTGAAGGTGCGGAAGTCCTTCGTCGTCGCGTACAGCATTTTGTTGTACGTCGATCCTGTGTGGTCCGGGTCGTCGGCGCCGTAGACCTTGGAGGCCCAGAAGACGACGTACGCCTTCAGCTTCTCGTCGTAATAGGCCTCCGGGGCCCAGGTGTTGCCCGCCGTGTCCGGTGCGACCTTCACCAGGCGCTGGTCGGTCCAGTGGACCAGGTCGGTGGACTCCCACACCATGATCGACTTGCTGCCGGTGCGCTGTACCTGGTCCCAACTGCCACCGCTGCCGCCGTACATCCGCAGGTCGGTGGCGATCTGGTAGAACTTGTCGCCCTTCGGGGAGCGGATGATGAACGGGTCGCGCAGCCCCTTGGTGCCGAGCTGCGAGGTCAGCACGGGCTCCCCGCCGTTCAACTCCCGGTACTGGGTGGGGTCGTTGCCGCGGCTGAGTGCCATGCGGATCTGCTCGCCGTCCGCGGTGCCCTCGCCGGTGAAGTAGCTGAAGAGATAGCCCGCGTACTTCTGCTTGGCATGGGTCGGCTCCGCGTGCGCGGGAGTCGCGAGCAGACCGGCCATCAGGACAAGGAGCGGGATCAGGATTCTGGTGCGCACGGCTCAACGCGCCGAGAAGGTGTGGACGGTGCTCGACCGGTAGGTCTGCCCGGGCCGCAGCACCGTCGAGGGGAACTTCGGCTGGTTGGGGGAGTCGGGGAAGTGCTGGGTCTCCAGGCAGAGGCCGTCGCCCTGCCGGTAGGTGCGCCCCGAGGGCCCGGTGAGGGTTCCGTCCAGGAAGTTCCCGGAGTAGAACTGCACGCCCGGCTCGGTCGTGGCGATCTTCATGGAGCGGCCCGACTCCGGGTCCCGCAGCGTCGCGAAGAGCTCGGGGCGCGTGGTGATGCCCTTGTCCAGGACCCAGTTGTGGTCGAAGCCCTTGGCGGTCACCAGCTGCTCGTGCGAGACCCGGATGTCCTCGCCGACCTTCTTCGCACGCCGGAAGTCGAAGGGCGTGCCCGCCACCTTCGCCAGCTCGCCCGTCGGGATGAGGCCGGAGTCCGTCGGCGTGAACCGGGCGGCGGCCAGGGAGAGTTCGTGGTCGTAGATGCCGCCGCTGCCCTCGCCCGCGAGGTTGTAGTACGTGTGGTTCGTCAGGTTCACCACGGTGGCCTTGTCCGTGGTCGCCGCGTAGTCGATGCGCCAGTCACCGCGGGAGGTGAGGGTGTACGTCACCTTCACCCGCAGCGTGCCGGGGTAACCCATCTCGCCGTCGACGCTCACATACCGCAGGACGAGGCCGACGCCCGTGGACCCGGCGAACGGCTCCACGTCCCACACCCGCGTGTCGAAGCCCTTGGCTCCGCCGTGCAGGCTGTTCTCGCCGTCGTTGACGGAGAGCTGGTGGGTCTTGCCGTCAAGGGTGAAGCGGCCCTTGGCGATGCGGTTTCCGTAGCGGCCGATGAGCGCGCCGAAGAAGGTGGTGCCTGCCGTGTACGCCTCGATGGTGTCGTAGCCGAGGGACACGTTGGTGTACCGGCCGTGCCGGTCCGGGAGTTCGAGGGACTGCACGATGCCGCCGTACGACAGCACCTTCATGCGGGTGCCGCCGTTGGCAAGGGACCAGCGGTACACCTTCGTGCCGTCGGCCAGCTTGCCGAAGAGCTCCTTGGTGGGTGTCCTGCCGGAACCCGGTGACGCGTACGAGGTGCCGGCGACGGTGGCGGTGAGGCCGGCGGCGGCAGCGGTGGCCAGGACGGTACGTCTGCTCGTTTCCATGTACGGCTCCAGACAGATGAGTTGACGGTGAGGACTAGCGACCGACCTTGCGTTTGTTCCAGACGTCGAACCCGACGGCGGCCAGCAGTACGAGCCCCTTGATGACCTGCTGGTAGTCGGTGCCGATGTTGACCAGGGACATGCCGTTGTTGAGGACGCCGAGCACCAGGCCGCCGATCACGGCGCCCATCACCGTGCCGACGCCGCCGCTCATCGAGGCGCCGCCGATGAACGCGGCCGCGATCGCCTCGAGTTCGAAGTTCAGGCCCGCCTGCGGAGTGCCCGCGTTCAGGCGTGCCGCGTACACACAGCCCGCGAGCGCGGCAAGCACACCCATGTTGACGAAGATCAGGAAGGTGACGCGCTTGTCCTTGACGCCGGACAGCTTCGCCGCCGCCTTGTTGCCGCCGAGCGCGTACACGTGGCGCCCGACGACAGCGTTGCGCATCACGTAACCGAGGGCGATGAGGAGGCCGCACATGATGAGCAGCACGACGGGCACACCGTGGAAGCTCGCCAGGGTCAGCGTGAAGGCGATGACCGCGGCGGAGATCGCCACCAGCTTGGTCACCCACAGGCTCGTCGGCGTCACGTCGAGGTCGTAGGCCAGCTGCTGCTTGCGGCTGCGCCATTCGCGGAAGAGCAGGAACGCGACCGTCACGAATCCGAGCACCAGCGTCGGGTTGTGGTACTGCGTGTACGGGCCCATCTCGGGGATGAACCCCTTGGCGATGTTCTGGAAGCCCTCGGGGAACGGCGAGAGCGACTGGCCCTCAAGGACGATCTGCGTGAGACCGCGGAAGAGCAGCATGCCGGCCAGCGTCACGATGAACGACGGGATGCCGACGTACGCGATGAAGAAGCCCTGCCACGCGCCCGCGACCGCGCCGATGAGGAGCGAGAGGACCAGGGCGAGCACCCAGGGCATGTCGTGTTTGACCATCATCACCGCCGACATGGCGCCGACGAAGGCGACAAGCGAGCCGACGGACAGGTCGATGTGCCCGGCGATGATGACGATCATCATGCCGATGGCCAGGATGAGGATGTAGCCGTTCTGCTGAATCAGGTTGGACACGTTGTTCGGCAGGAGCAGCGTGCCGTCGGTCCAGATCTGGAACAGGATGACGATGAAGGCCAGGGCGACGAGCATGCCGTACTGGCGCATGTTGGAGCGCACGCTCTGCAGCAGCAGGTCACGCGCCGACTCCTTGGCGGACGGCGTGGACGACGCGTCACGTGGTGGCGTGGTCGTGGTGGTCATGGCGGATGCCTCAGCTTCTGTTCTTGGTCATGTGGCGCATCAGGAGTTCCTGGGTGGCGTCCGCGCGGTCGACCTCACCGGTCAGCCGGCCCTCGGCCATCGTGTAGATCCGGTCGCACATCCCGAGCAGCTCGGGCAGTTCGGAGGAGATGAAGAGCACCGCCTTGCCCGAGGCCGCCAGCTTGTCGATGACGGTGTAGATCTCGAACTTGGCGCCGATGTCGATGCCGCGCGTCGGCTCGTCGAGGATCAGGACGTCGGGGTCGGCGTGGATCCACTTGCTCAGGACGACCTTCTGCTGATTGCCGCCGGAGAGCCGCCCCACCTGCTCGAAGACGGTGGGGGCCTTGATGTTCATCGACTTGCGGTAGCGCTCGGCGACGGAGCGTTCGTGGTGCTCGTCGACGAAGCCGTCCTTGCGCCGCATGCCGGGCAGCGAGGCCAGGGAGATGTTGCGGTTGATGTTGTCGATGAGGTTCAGGCCGTACTGCTTGCGGTCCTCGGTGACGTACGCGATCCCGGCGTCGACCGCGGCGGGCACGGTCTTGGTCACGACCTCGCGTCCGCCGACGGCCACCGTGCCCGCGACGTATTGACCGTACGAACGCCCGAAGACCGACATCGCGAGCTCCGTGCGTCCGGCGCCCATCAGGCCCGCGATGCCGACGATCTCGCCGCGCCGCACGGTCAGCGACACGTCGTCGACGACCTTGCGCTGGTGGTCGACCGGATGCCGCACTGTCCAGCCCGCCACCGACAGCGCCAGCGAACCCGCGTCCTCGCCCTCGTAGGGCGTGCGGTCGGGGAAGCGGTGGTCCAGGTCGCGGCCGACCATGCCGCGGATGATGCGGTCCTCGGCCACCTGCGGTTCGGACGCGGGAGTCTCGCGGACCGTCAGGGTCTCGATGGTCCGGCCGTCGCGCAGGATCGTCACCGAGTCGGTGATGGCCCGGATCTCGTTCAGCTTGTGCGAGATGATGATGCAGGCGATGCCCTGGTCGCGCAGCTCCAGGATGAGGTCGAGCAGCTTGGCGCTGTCCTCGTCGTTGAGAGCGGCCGTCGGCTCGTCCAGGATGAGCAGCTTCACCTCCTTCGACAGGGCCTTTGCGATCTCCACGAGCTGCTGCTTGCCCACGCCGATGTCGGCGACCGGAGTCTGCGGCTTCTCGCTCAGACCGACCCGCTTGAGCAGCGCGCTCGCCCTGCGCAGCGTGTCGTTCCAGTCGATGAAGCCGCGGGTGCTCTGTTCGTTGCCGAGGAAGATGTTCTCGGCGATGGACAGATACGGGACGAGCGCCAGCTCCTGATGGATGATGACGATGCCGTGTTTCTCGCTGGCGCGGATGTCCTTGAAGGCCATCCGCTCGCCCTCGAAGTGGATCTCGCCGTCGTAACTGCCGTGCTCGTGGACGCCGCTGAGGACCTTCATCAGCGTCGACTTGCCCGCGCCGTTCTCGCCGCAGATCGCGTGGATCTCCCCGGCGCCCACGGTCAGATTCACATCGGAGAGCGCTTTGACGCCGGGGAACGTCTTGGTGATCCCGCGCATCTCCAGTACGGGCCCGCTCACTTGAGCTGCCCAGCCTTGAAGTAACCCTCGTCGACCAGGAGTTGGGTGTTCGACTTGTCGATGCTGACCGGGTCGAGGAGGAAGGACGGCACGGTCTTCTTGCCGTTGTTGTAGTCCTTGGTGTTGTTGACCTTGGGCTTCTTGTCGTTCAGGACCGCGTCGCCCATGGACACCGTCTGCGCGGCCAGCTTGCGGGTGTCCTTGAACACCGTCTGCGTCTGCTCGCCGCGGATGATGGACTTCACCGACGCGAGCTCCGCGTCCTGCCCGGTGATCACCGGCAGCGGCTGGCTCTTGGATCCGTACCCCGCGCTCTTCAGCGCGGAGATGATGCCGATCGAGATCCCGTCGTACGGCGAGAGGACCGCGTCGACCTTCGCGGAGCCGTAGTTCTTGCTGATCAGGTCGTCCATGCGCTTCTGCGCGGTGCCGCCGTCCCAGCGCAGCGTGGTGGCCTGGTTCATCTTCGTCTGCTTGCTGCGGACGGTGAGCTGGCCGCTCTCGAAGTACGGCTGGAGCACCTTCATGGCGCCGTTCCAGAAGTACTTGGTGTTGTTGTCGTCCGGCGAACCCGCGAACAGCTCGATGTTGTGCGCGTTGCCGCCCTTCTCCGGCTTGCCCAGCTTCAGCTTGTCGACGATGTACTGGGCTTCCAGGCGGCCGACGCGCTCGTTGTCGAACGAGGCGTAGTAGTCGACGTGCTCCGTGCCGAGGATGAGACGGTCGTACGAGATCACGGGGATGCCCGCGTCGTGCGCGCGCTGCAGGACCTCGGTGAGCGCGGAGCCGTCGATGGCGGCGACGACCAGGAGGCTGCGCCCCTTGGTGATCATGTTCTCCAGCTGGGCGATCTGGTTCTCGACCTTGTCGTCGCCGTACTGCAGATCGGTCTTGTACCCGGCCTTCTGGAACTGCTTCGCCATGTTGTTGCCGTCGGCGATCCACCGCTCGGAGGCCTTCGTCGGCATCGCGAGGCCGATGGTGCTGCCCTTGCCCTCGTCCGGCTCGTAGCGGCTGCCGCCCAGGGCCTCCTGGCCGCAGGCGGTCAGCGAGCCGAGCAGGACGACGGTGGCCACGGCGGCGCCGAGACGTACTTTTCTCGATATGCGGGTGCTCGTGCGGGTGCTCATGGGTCAGTCCCCTTCCGGGACGGGGAAGCGCTGGAGCTCGCCGGGCAGGCGCGCGCCGAGCGGCGACATCCCGCCGTCCGCGCCGTGCCGGGCGAGCAGGTCGAGGGCGAGACGGCCGCGGCGGACCCGCTCACGGGCGGTGGCCAGGGTGTGGTCGCGCAGGTGGGCACCGTAGGGATAGATGCCGGGGGACTTGCTCAGGCCGAACTTGAGGTAGAGCGGGGCGCCGCGCCTGATCAGCTCGGCCGCCTCGTACATCCGGACGTAGCCGCCGAGGTCGTCGGGCGCCTCGACGTAGAGGTCCATCGGGGCACGGCTGGCCCTGCGGATCTCCGTGAGGTGGTCCAGGGTGAGGTCGGATGGGATGTTGAGGGAGTCGGCGCCGAGCCGCTCGTAGACCGCGTACGAGGCCGGGTTGACCGGGCCGATCAGGGCCGACACCTTGAACGTCGTGTCGGCGGGCAGCACGCCGGCGACGCGCAGCCTGTGCAGCGTCCACAGCACGCCCTCGTCGGCGACGAGCAGGCAGCGCACCCCCAACTCCGTGGCTCGCACGGCATCTTCGACACATCCGGCGAGCGCGTCATGGCCGCGCGAGCGAAGTCCCGCGCCGCCGGAGTCGGTGCGGGTCGCGGCGCCGATGTCCCAGGTGCCGCGCGGCCCGGTGAACAGGCAGAGCTCGATGTCCCGTTCGGCGCAGGCCTCCACCATCTCGGTGATCTCGTCGTCGGAGAGCATCCAGATGCCGCTGCCCTGGCTGATCCGGTGGATCGGCACGTCGAGCCGCGAGCTCTCCTTGAGGACGACGGCCAGCGCCTCGGGCCCCTCCACGGAGGGGATCTCGGTGCGCCAGGTGCCACCGTCGGGGAACGTGTGCGGTGACGCGTCGGCCGGGTCGATGGCGGGTACGGGGTGCCCGATGCGGGCGAGGGCGTCGACGCCAGGGCGGCGGGGTGCTGACGGGCTGGTCACGGGGCTCCCATACGCAGTGAATTCCGCTGTGAATTCTGCTGTGTTCGATATTTCGTACGTTGGTCGGTTCAATGGGTGTACGGCGGTACGGGGGATGCGGGGCGCTGTCACCACGTACCGCCGTACGTCTCAGGGGCGCAGCAGCACCTTTCCGGTCTTCGGGTCGCCGCCGCCGACCAGCGCCACCGCCTCGCCGAACCGCTCCAGCGGGAACTCGTGCGTGATGAGCGGTGCCGGGTCGAGCAGGCCGAGCCCGAAGGCGCGGACCGCGTCCGACCAGGCGGAGGACGGCGCGCCGAAGACACTGCGCACCTCCAGCTGGCTCAGCGAGAGGTGCACCGGATCGATGCCGACGGCGCCCGGAGTGAACATGCCGGTCAGCACCACCCGGCCGCCCCTGCGCGCGAGGAGACAGGACGAGGCAGCCGTGCTCGGCGCCCCCGCGGTCTCCACCACCAGGTCGAAACGGCCGTGGTACGCCTCCGCTTCGGCGGGCGTCAGGCTCTCGCTCGCCCCGAAGTCCAGCGCCTGCCTGCCGCGCTCGGCCCGCGGGTCGATCACGACGAGCTCGCCGGGCGACGAGGCGGCAAGGAGCTGCACCGCGAGCATCCCGAGGGTGCCCGCGCCGACCACCGCGATCCGCTCGCCCGGCCTCGGCCGCCCCGTCCGCACCGCTCCCGCGATGACCGCGGCGGGTTCGAGCAGGGCGGCGGCCGCCAGGTCCGCGTCCGGGTGCAGCAGGTGCAACAGCCGGGCGGGCACGGCCACATGGTCGGCGAAGGCGCCGGGCTCGGTGAACCCGGTCTCCGCGTATCCGCCGCCGCACAGGCTCGTCTCGCCCTCGCGGCAGCGCTCGCAGGTGCCACAGGCGCGGAACCCCTCGGCGACTGTCTTCCGCCCGACGAGCGCCGCGTCGACGCCCTCGCCGGTGGCCTCGACGGTGCCGGACCACTCGTGCCCGGGGATCACCGGATAGCGCACATAGGCGGCGTCCCGATGACCGTCGTAGACCTCGCGGTCGCTCATGCAGATCCCGGCGGCCGCCACCTTGACCAGGACCTCACCGGGTCCCGGCTCGGGCCGCGCGCCGACCGTCAGCCGGTGCGAGCCCGGCCGGTCGACGACGATCGCGCGTGAGTCGCTGCTCACTTCCCGGCCGCCTTGGGGGCGCGCTTCTCCCAGCCCTCGGCCCACAGGTCGAACCGCGCCTGCTGCTGCGGGAACTCGGCCGCCGCGTCCGTGTCGAGCTCGACGCCGAGGCCCGGCTCGTGCGACACCTCGAAGTAGCCGTCGACCACCTGGGGCGCGCCCTTGACCACCTTCTTGATCTCCGCGTCCGCGAAGTCGTTGAAGTGCTCCAGGATCTTGAAGTTGGGCGTGCAGGCGGCGAGTTGCAGCGAGGCCGCGGTGAGCACCGAGCCGCCCACATTGTGCGGGGCGATCAGCGTGTAGTGCGTCTCCGCGGTCGCGGCGAGCTTGCGGGTCTCCAGGATGCCGCCGATGTGGCCGAGGTCCGGCTGGATGATGTCGGCGGCCTGCGACTCGAAGAGCTCGCGGAACTCGATCCGGTCGTGGATGCGCTCACCCGTGGCGATCGGCATGTCCACCTTGGCGGCGACCTTCTCCAGGGCCTTGAGGTTCTCCGGCGGCACCGGCTCCTCCAGCCAGGCGGGCCGGAACGGCGCCATCTCCTTCGCGAGGCGGACGGCCGTGGACGGGCTGAAGCGGCCGTGCATCTCCAGCATCAGCTCGGCGTCAGGGCCGATCGCGTCCCGCACCGCCTCGATCAGCGAGACCGCGTAGGACGTGCCCGCCTGGTCGAGCTCGAAGTGACCGGTCCCGAACGGGTCGATCTTCAGGGCGCGGTAACCACGCTCGACCACGGCCCGCGCGGCCTTGTGGTACGCCTCCGGAGTGCGCTCGGTGGTGTACCAGCCGTTCGCGTACGCCTTGACCTTGTCGGTCACCTTGCCGCCGAGCAGCTGCCAGACCGGCACGCCCAGCGCCTTGCCCTTGATGTCCCAGCAGGCCATCTCCACACAGGCGATGCCCGACATGACGATCTCGCCGGCGCGGCCGTAGTCGCCGTACTTCATCCTCCGCACGAGATCCTCGACCGCGAACGGATCGGACCCCACGATGTGGTTGGCCGCAGCCTCGCGGAGGTAGCCGAGGAGGGCGTCGGTGCGGCCGAGCATGCGGGTCTCGCCGACTCCGGTGAGACCTTCGTCGGTGTGGACCTGGACGTAGGTGAGATTGCGCCACGGCGTCCCCACCACGTGCGTGCTGATTCCCGTAATACGCAAGGCAGTTGCCCCTTGGTTGTTCGGTATTTCGTCACACGTTCGAAATGTTGGCGTGACCGTATTCACGCAGGCGGCAGGGTGTCAATGGGTCGAGCGAAACGGTCTTGGGCCGGGCTCGGGTCCGCAGGTGTGCCCCTCAGACCGTTGCGCGCCGAACGTCGCTGTGGCTAGCCTGTGTTCGTCATATCGATCGTTGACCGAAGTTTCGGACGCATTCGCCGACGCATCCACGGATGCGACCGCGGTCGTGACTTCGGACGCACGGGGTGGGAGGCCGACCATGGGACGACTCGTTCCCGCGGTGACCAGGGCACTGGACATACTGGAGCTGTTCCTGGAGGGCGACGGGACACTGTCCGCCCCCGAGGTCACCCGCAGACTCCAGCTACCGCGGACCACCGTGCACGAACTGCTCACCACCCTCGCCGCCCGCTCGTACCTTGTCCAGATCCCGGACCAGACGGGCCGCTACCGCCTCGGCGTACGCGCCTACCAGCTCGGCAGCCGGTACGCCGAGCAGCTGGATCTGGCCGCCGAGGGCCAGCAGGTGGCCCGGGAGGTCGCGGAGACCTGCGACGAGACCGTCCATGTGGCCGTCCTGGAGGACACGGACGTCATCTACATCGCCAAGGTGGACTCCACGCACGCCGTGCGCATGGTCTCCGCCGCGGGCCGCAAGCTGCCCGCCCACTGCACGTCGGTCGGCAAGATGCTGCTCGCGTCGCTGCCCCCGACCGAGCTCGAAACCCGCCTGGCGGGACGCGAGTTGGTGGCGATGACCCAGAACAGCATCACGGAGCCGGAGGCGCTGCTCTCCGCGCTCGCCGACATCCGGGAGCGAGGCGTCGCGGCGGAGCACCGCGAGTCGAACCCGGACGTGAGCTGCGTGGCCGCCCCGGTCCGCGACAGCGCGGGCCACGTCGTCGCGGCGCTCTCCATCTCCGTGCCGATGATCCGCTGGAGCGAGCAGCGCGAGCAGGAGCTCGCCGAGCTGGCGGCCAAGGGCGCGGGCGACCTCTCGGAGCGCCTGGGCCACCGGGGCGGACGCTAGCCCTTCGCCTCCAGGTCCAGGAGCCGCCGCTTGGCGTCCAGGCCGCCCGCGTACCCGGTCAGCGAGCCGTCGGCGCCGATGACCCGGTGGCAGGGGCGGACGACGAGCAGGGGGTTGCGCCCGATCGCCGTGCCCAGGGCGCGGACCGCGGCGCGCGAGACGCCGAGCTGTTCGGCGAGCTTCCCGTACGTGGTGGTCGTGCCGTACGGCAGGCGCTCAAGGGCGTGCCAGACCCGCTCCTGGAAGTCGGTGCCGACGCCGCTCACGTACTCGATGTCGAAGTGCTGACGCGTCCCGTCGAAGTACGAGCGCAGCTGCCCGGCGATCACGGCGAAGGCCTCGTCGTCGCGCACCCACCCGTCCTGGACGGTGGCGCCGCCCTTCTGCCCCGGCAGGGACAGCGAGGCCAGCGCGGTGCCGCCGTTCGCGGTGGCCGACTCCTGGCCGACCAGCAGCAGCTCACCCAGCGGGCTCTCGACGGTCGTATAGACGGCCTTGGCCATGACCTTGGTCATCAGTTGCTCCCTATGCCCCGGTGGCTTTTCCCCGGTGACACCACAAGTCTGCGGGCTGCGCGGGCGCGCGGCTGGCGGGATTCGGACGCGGCGCTCACGGGAGCACGGAAGCGGTCGCGGGATCAGAAGGTGGCGCCGATCCAGGGTGGGACGGCGGAGTCACGGGCGCGCGTGTGGTCCGTGCCTCGGTTTTATGCAACTAGTTGCACAAAGGGTGGTGCGTCGTCTAGAACGGTCCCGACGACACATCCCGTACGGAGGCCCCGCATGAGCCGCTACCCGAACCTGCTGAACCCCCTGGACCTGGGCTTCACCACCCTGCCCAACCGGGTCCTGATGGGCTCCATGCACGTGGGCCTGGAAGAGGCGCCGGACGGCTTCCGGCGGATGGCGGAGTTCTACGCGACCCGTGCGCGCGGCGGTGTCGGCCTCATCGTCACGGGCGGCATCGCCCCGAACGAGCTCGGCCGGCCCTGGGACGGCGGCGCCAAGCTGACCACCGAGGCGGAGGCCGAGGAGCACGCGGGCATCACGGCCGCCGTGCATGCCGAGGGCGGCAAGATCGCCATGCAGATCCTGCACTTCGGGCGGTACGCCTACCACGAGGGTCTCGTCGCGCCGAGCGCGATCAAGGCGCCGATCAGCCCCTTCGTGCCGCGCGCCCTTGAGGACGACGAGGTCGAGCAGACCATCGAGGACTTCGTGCGCGCCGCCGAGCTCGCCAAGCTCGCGGGCTACGACGGCGTCGAAGTCATGGGATCCGAGGGCTACTTGATCAACGAGTTCATCGCGGCCCCCACCAACCAGCGCGATGACCGCTGGGGCGGCGCCTACGAGAACCGCATCCGCTTCCCCGTCGAGATCGTCCGGCGCATACGCGAGCGCGTCGGCACGGACTTCATCATCATCTACCGCCTCTCCATGCTGGACCTCGTCCCCGGCGGCTCGACCCTCGAGGAGGTCGTCCACCTCGCCAAGGAGATCGAGGCCGCGGGCGCCACGATCATCAACACCGGCATCGGCTGGCACGAGGCGCGCATCCCCACCATCGCGACATCCGTGCCGCGCGGCGCCTACACCTTCGTCACGAAGAAGGTCATGGGCGAGGTCTCCGTACCGCTCGTCACCACCAACCGCATCAACACCCCGGAGATCGCCGAGCAGTTGCTCGCCGACGGCGCCGCCGACATGGTGTCCCTGGCCCGTCCGCTCCTCGCCGACCCGGACTTCGTCGCCAAGGCGAAGGCCGAGCGGTCCGACGCCATCAACACCTGCATCGGCTGCAACCAGGCCTGCCTCGACCACACCTTCAACCTGCAGATCACCTCCTGCCTGGTGAATCCGCGCGCCTGCCACGAGACCGAACTCGTCCTCGCGCCGACCCGGCACAAGAAGCGCGTCGCGGTCGTCGGCGCGGGCCCGGCGGGCCTCGCCTTCGCGGTGTCGGCGGCCGAGCGCGGCCACGACGTCACGCTCATCGACGCGGCCTCCGAGATCGGCGGCCAGCTCAACGTCGCCCGCAAGGTGCCCGGCAAGGAAGAGTTCGACGAGACCCTGCGCTACTTCCGCACGCAGCTCGAACTGCACGGCGTGGACGTCAAGTTGAACACCCGCGCCACCGCCCGGGACCTCGCGGACGCGGCGTACGACGAAGTGGTCGTCGCCACCGGAGTCACCCCCCGCACCCCGGAGATCCCCGGCATCGACCACCCCAGCGTGGTCGGCTACCTCGACGTGCTGCGCGACAGCGCGCCCGTGGGCGAGCGGGTCGCGATCATCGGCGCGGGCGGCATCGGCTTCGACGTCGCCGAGTACCTCACCGACAGCGGCGACAAGGCGAGCCTCGACCCGGCGACGTACTTCCGCCAGTGGGGCGTCGACATGGACTACAAGGACCGCGGCGGCCTGACCGCGCCCGACCGCCCGACCCCGCCGCGCCAGGTCCACCTCCTGCAGCGCAAGACGTCCAAGGTCGGCCAGGGCCTCGGCAAGACCACGGGCTGGATCCACCGCACCGAGCTGCGCCACCGCGGCGTCACGATGGTCGCGGGCGCGAGCTACGACCTCATCGACGACGCGGGCCTGCACATCACGGTCGACGGACAGTCCACCGTCATCCCCGTCGACACGGTCGTCCTCTGCTCAGGACAGGACCCGCGCCGCGACCTGTACGAGGAGCTCCTCGCCGCCGGGCACAGCGCGCACCTCATCGGGGGCGCGGACGTGGCGGCCGAGCTGGACGCCAAGCGCGCCATCAAGCAGGGCACGGAGCTGGCCGCGGCCCTGTGACGCCCATGGCCCCGTGACGCCGGGCGCCCGCTCCGGACGCCGTACCTAGGATGGCCGCCATGTCACTCCCGCACGCGATCCTCACCGCCCTGCTAGAGAAGCCTTCGTCGGGGCTTGAGCTGACCCGCAGGTTCGACAAGTCGATCGGTTACTTCTGGTCGGCCACGCACCAGCAGATCTACCGCGAGCTGGGAAAACTGGAGCGGGACGGGGCCATCCGCGCCCTTGAGCAGCAGCAGGCGACCCGCGGCCAGAAGAAGGAGTACGAGGTCCTGCCCGCGGGCCGCGCCGAGCTCGCACGCTGGACGGCCGCGAGCCAGGACCCCAAGCCGTTGCGGGACACGCTGCTGCTGCGCCTGCGGGCGGCGGCGGTCGTCGGCACGCAGGGCATCGAGGAGGACCTGCACCGCCATCTCGCCCTGCACCGGCGGCAGTTGGCCGAGTACGAAGAGATCGAGAAGCGTGACTTCCCGCCGGGGAAGGACGCGGTGGAGGACCGGCTGCGGCATGTGGTGCTGCGGGCCGGGATCGACCTGGAGACGTTCTGGACGCAGTGGCTGGAGCGGACGCTTGCGGAGCTCGGGACGCCGGATGCCTGATGCCTGACGCCGGAGGCCTGATGCCCGAGGCCTGACGCCCGTGTGAACGACGGCTGCCGCCGGACCGACACGAGTCGGGACCGGCGGCAGCCGCTTCTCGTGGCCCTGGATCAGAGCCGGTGCTGCGCCCCGCGGCGACGCAGGTACCAGGCGCCACCACCGCCCGCGGCCAGGACCACGAGGGCCCCGCCCGCGGCGAGCGTGAGGGTGCCGTAGTCCTCGCTGCCGCCCCCGAGACCGCCCCGGACGCCGCGCGGGGGCGCCGTCGTGGAGCGGGTGGTCGGCGATGCTCCGACGGTGACCGTCTGTGAACCGGCCGTCGTACCGTCCTCGCAGATCACAGCCACCGTGTGCATGCCGGTGCTGACGTTCTGCCAGGAGGCGCTGCCGCCCGTCAAGGCCATTTGCCTGCCTTGGGCGAAGCTCGCCTGACCGTTGCTCATCAGCGAGGCTTCGCCTCCGTCGGGACACGCCGCCGTGGTCACCGTGACCGTCGATCCCGTGGCGGTCACCGTGATCCCTGCGGCGGCGAACGCCGACGGAGCGGTCAGTGCCAGCGGAAGCGCAGCTGCGGCGGCGATGGTCAGGCCGGAGCGGACGAGTATCTGAGTAGTGCGCATGAGTCTGCCCTCCGGTGGCACGGGAGGCGGTACATCCCATGCGCCGCCGGGGGTAGGGAAGCGCCCGTGCTACCTGACGACGAGCCAACGTGCCATTCGCCCCGGCCGCATGCGGACAGCCACCGGGCAGGTGACGGAGTACTTCGTACGGCCGACAGCTGCCCCGGCGTCAAGGGCGTCGGCCGGTGGTGACCGTCCGTTCGGGGGAGTAGCCGCCCCAGGTCCCGTCGGGGAGCTTCGCCCGGAGCTTCACGCGGTGGGTGTCACCCGCCTCCTTGCCCACGTAGAAGCTGTGCGTGGCCTTCTTCCGGGGCGCTGTACCGCCGAACACCAGCGAGGTGGCGTTCTTCCCGTCCAGGTGGATCTGATACTCCGCCACCGCGCCGCCGGTGTGCGGTGGCGTCCACGCCAGGTCGATGTAGTACGCCCCGTCGGCCTTGTGCGTCGTGGCGCGGAAGTCCGTCGGCGCCGTGCCCCGCCCGTCGTCCCGGCCCGCCGCGGTGGTGAGAGAGACGGCGCGGCTCGCGGGAGACGCGTTGTCGGCCGCGTCGAGCGCCTTGACGGTGAAGCGGTAGGCCGTGCCCGGCCGCAACCCCGTGACGAGGGTCCGGTGCTCGCTCCCGCCCACACTGTGGATCTTCGATGTCCCCTGATAGATCTCGTACGAGGCCACCCCCTGGTCGTCCTTCGACGCGCCCCAGGACAGCGTCACCGCCCGGCTCCCCTCGACCGTGCCCCGCGGTGCGCCGGGCCGGGAGGGCGGCTCGCGGTCCGCGGTGGCCGCGGCGGGCGTGGTGACCGTCAGTTTCTTGCTGGCCGGACCGACGTTCCCCTCGGCGTCGCGGGCGCGGACGGTGAAGGTGTAGGCGGTGGAAGGCTTCAGGCCGACGACGTCCACCATGTGCTTGCCGCCCGGCACGCGCTCGACCCTGTTGGCGCCCCGGTACACGTCGTAGCCGGTGACTTCGGTGTCGTCCGTCGCCTGGTTCCACATGACGTGGGCGGTGGTGGCGCTGCCCGCCTGGACCGTGACGCCTCGGGGAGCGGCAGGGGGCGCCACGTCCTTCGTGTCCTCGCCGCCGCTCCATGCGCAGGCGGTGAGGGTGCAGGCGGTGACGGTGAGAAGGGCGGAGAGGCGGGTGAAGCGGGTGGACAGGTGGGGGGTCCGTCGCACGGTCGTGCCTTCCACTCGGGCGGCATTGGTCCGGACCTATTTGACACAGGTGTCGGGTGCACATCAAGGGGTGCGCGTGCACCGTCCGGCCCTTGAGCAGTGGCCGGGCCGTGCGACTCGGGACAGATTGGGGTGTCTGTCCGTCAGTTTCCTCTTGGGGAAGGTCTTTTCTCGTGCGTACCAGAACCGCGGCGCTCGCCGCCGTCGCCACAGCCGCCCTGCTCGGCCCCGCGTCCCAGCCCGCATCGGCCTATCCGCAGGAGAGCGAGCCGAGCATCAAGTCGGTTGAGGCAGAAGGAAGTTCGGCCGCTCCGGCCCGCCAGGAGGGAACCGTGTCCGCTGCCGCCCTCCTGGCCAAGGCCGGAACCTGTCAACAGGTCTCGCGCGGCAAGTACCGAACGGACGACGGAGCCCCCGCGAACATCCCCGTCTGCGGCAAGCGGGGCGCGGTGTTCTGGAAGGCCGACATGGACATCGACTGCGACGGCCGGCCGGGCATGGCCTGCAACCGGCGCACGGACCCCCTGTTCCAGGACGCCACCGCGTTCCAGGAATCCAACGGCCGCCAGCTGAGCGCGGAAAGCCTCCCGTACGTCGTCGTGCCGGGCGCGAGCCAGCTCTGGAGCCACACGAAGCACGGCATCACGGGCGGCTCGGTGGCCGCCGTGATCTATGGGGGCAAGGTCCTGTACGCCGTCGTCGGCGACACGGGGCCCACCGACCTCATCGGCGAGGCGTCCTACGCGGCGGCGAAGTCGCTCGGCATCCGCCCCGACCCCAGGTCGGGCGGCACCGACGCGGGCGTCACCTACATCGTCTTCAACGGCCCCAAGGCGTCCCCCATCGAGGATCACCGGGCCGCGGTCACCCGAGGTGACGCGCTGGCCCGGCAGTTCCTCAGCCAGAACTGAACGTGCGGAGCGGACCGTGGAGAACTCACCGGCCGGAACTGCCCGTCCAGCACCGGCCCGGCTTCACTCCTTCCGGTAGGAGTACGCCTCCGCTGCCGCGGCCTCCACCGCCGCGAGGTCGGCGCCCGCCGACGCGGCCACCACCGCCGCGACCGCGCCCTCGACGAAGGGGGCGTCCACCAGGCGGGCGCCCTCCGGCAGCTCGTCGCCCTCGGCGATCAGCGCCTTCACGGTCAGCACCGCGCTGCCCAGATCGGTGAGGATCGCGACGCCCGCACCGCCGTCCACCTTCGCGGCCGCCGCGGCGATGAGCTCCGAGCTCGTGCCGAGGCCGCCGTCCTCGGTGCCGCCCGCGCCGGCCACGGGCGCTGTCGTCCCGCCGCCCGCGAGCCCCGTGGCGAGCGCGGCGACGGATTCGGCGACGGGCCCGCTGTGCGAGACGAGGACGATGCCGACCAGCTTGTCGTCACTCACGGCCGGCCTCCGCGGTCTCTACGAGTGCGTCGAACAGGAGCGCCGACGAGGTCGCCCCGGGGTCCTGGTGCCCGATGCTGCGTTCGCCCAGATAGCTGGCCCGCCCCTTGCGCGCCTGGAGAGGCGTCGTGGCCAGGGCGCCTTCGTTGGCGGCGTCGCGCGCCGCGCGGAACGACTCCGTGAGCGCGTCGACCGCGGGGACGAGCGCGTCCAGCATGGTCTTGTCGCCGGGCGCCGCGCCACCGAGCGCGCTGACGGCGTCGACGCCCGCGCGCAGCGCGCCGGCGAACTCCTGCTCGCTCACCTCGGCGGCGTCACCGAGAGCCTTGCCGGTACGCCGGAGCAACGTCCCGTAGAGCGGCCCGGACGCACCTCCCACGGTCGAGATCAACTGCCGTCCCGCCAGGGTGAGTACGGCCCCCGGCGTGGCCGGCGCCTCCTTCTCCAAAGTGGCCACCACGGCGGCGAACCCGCGCTGCAGATTGCTGCCGTGGTCGGCGTCACCGATCGGCGAGTCCAGCTCTGTGAGGCGCTCAGCCTCCCGGTCGACGAGTGCGGCGGCCGAGGCCAGCCAGTGACGGAGGAATGCGGCGTCGAGCACGGAAACTCCTTGCGCGATAGAACAGTTGGGCAGTGTGAAACAAGTGACACGAGTGGTACGTGGTGACGGCGGGGGACCTGATACGGATCACATACCCCAGCGAAGCCCCGCGGTACGCACCGGGGCGTTCCAGAGCCGCAGCAGCTCCTCGTCGACCTGGCACAGGGTGACGGAGGCCCCGGCCATGTCCAGCGAGGTCACGTAGTTTCCGACCAGCGTGTGGGCCACGACGACGCCGCGCTCGGTGAGGACACGCTGGGCCTCGGCATTGAAGCCGTACAGCTCCAGGAGGGGAGTGGCCCCCATGCCGTTGACGAGCACGAGCACGGGATTGCGGGGCTGCAGATCCTGGAGCACGACGTCCACGGCGTAGTCCGCGATCTCGCTGGACGTCATCATCGGGCGCCGCTCACGCCCCGGCTCGCCATGGATGCCGACGCCCAACTCCAGCTCGCCGGACGGCAGATCGAAGGTGGGGCTGCCCTTGGCGGGAGTGGAACAAGCGCTGAGCGCGACCCCGAAACTCCGCGTGTTCTCGTTCACCTGCCGCGCGATCGCCTCGACCCGCTCCAACGGCTGGCGCTCGTCGGCCGCGGCCCCCGCGATCTTCTCCACGTAGAGCGTCGCGCCGGTCCCGCGCCGCCCCGCCGTGTACAGGCTGTCGGTGACGGCCACGTCGTCGTTGACGAGCACCTTGGCGACCTGAATACCCTCGTCCTCGGCGAGCTCGGCGGCCATGTCGAAGTTGAGGACGTCACCCGTGTAGTTCTTCACGACGAACAGCACCCCCGCCCCGCTGTCCACGGCCGCCGCGGCCCGCACCATCTGATCCGGCACGGGCGAGGTGAACACCTCACCGGGACAGGCGGCCGACAGCATCCCCGGCCCCACGAACCCTCCGTGCAGCGGCTCGTGCCCGGATCCCCCGCCGGAGACGAGGGCGACCTTCCCGTCGACGGGAGCGTCCCTGCGCACGATCACGCGATTCTCCACGTCGATCGTCAGATCAGGATGCGCTGCCGCCATACCCCGCAGCGCGTCCGCTACGACCGTCTCCGCGACGTTGATCAGCATCTTCACGGGTACCTCCTGGTGACATCGGCAAGGCTGGGCGTTGCTGGGATTCGCGGTCCCGAGGTCAGTATCAAGGCAGTGGTGTCAGGATGCGCGAACCTCCGGGGAAAGGCGCTCGTCGGCCGTGCGGACCGGGGCGCGGGGGCGCCCATGACGCGGCATGTGCCAGTGGCCTCTTTCGGCCGTTGTTGAAGGGTGTCCTCCTGACGGTCTTCGGCCGTCGGAACGGCTTGTTGGGGAGGGTTTCCGGCCCCTCTCCGGTCACGTGCACAGTCGGTGGGCCCTAGGGGCGGCGGGGCTTGGGACGTGCCGTTCGGGTGAGCAGGGACCAGGCGTCCGGGCGTCTTATTGCGATCGGTTCGCAACTACTTTGTGATGGCGAGAAGGTGACCGGGTGGCCTTTGCGCCGCACGGGGCCAGGGGTGATCGTGTGGGAAGCGGAGGGGTCCCCTCTCCGGCAGGAGCCTGCCGCGGTCGACCGCTGTGGCGCGGCTCGAATGCACCCTCATCCCGACGTGACATTCCCTCCCCGCACTCACCCGACAGGGGCCACACCCCGGCCCCGGCAAGGGAGTTGGACAGAACGATGCATGGTGTACGCCCTCCGGATCCGCGAGATGTCCGGGAGAAACCCGTCCCCGCCCCGGGCGCACCCGCCGCGACCGCCGGCTCCGCTCCGGTCACCGTCGCCGTCGCGGGCGCCGAGTTCGGCTGGGGAAGCTCCGGCAAGCTGAGCGCCGTCCTGGCCGCGCTGCGCGAACGGTCCGCCCGTCCGCTGAGGTTCGTCGGCCTCGCCTCCGGCCTCGGACGGCCGCTCCTGGCTCAGCACGCGGTCGACCGCTGGTACGACCTGCCGGACGGGGCTCCCGAGGGGGAGCGGACCGATGCCGTGGCGAAGGTGGTGGAGGCGGAGGGGATCGACGCGGCCGTCGTCGTGCTCGACGGTCCCGCGGCCATGGCCCTGGAAGCAGCGGGCGTGCCGACCGTGTTCGTGGACAGCCTGCCGTTCCTGTGGACCGAGGGCGACCTCGCCGAACTTCCGCTGGAGGTCTCCCTCTACTGCGCGCAACAGTGCGTCGAGTTGCCGCGGGAGTGCATCGGCGTACTCGGATCCGTAACGGAACTGCGCTGGGTCGAAGCCGTCATCGGTGCTCCCCCCGAGGCTCCGTTTCCCCGGCGGAGCCGTCCGGAACCGTTCCGGCGCGCCCTGGTGAACCTGGGTGGCCTGCGCGCCCCCGACCTGGCCGACTGGACGCGCTATCCGGAGATCGTCGTGCCCGCGGTGCTCGAAGCCCTCGACACGTACGGGGCTCATGAGGCGCATGTGGCGGGCAATCTGCCCGCCGATCTGGCCGAGCGGCTCCGTGCGGCGAGCGGCGACGCGGACCTCAGCGTCACGGCGGGGTCGCTCTCCCACGCCGAGTTCCTCCACCGGCTCGCCACCTGCGACGTTCTGCTGACCTCGCCGGGCCTGACCACCTTGCTGGAGGCCGGCAGTCTCTCGGTGCCCACCGTCTGCCTGCCGCCGCAGAACCTCAGCCAGATCTTCAACGGCCGCTTCCACAGCCGGGCCGTCCATGCCGACGTCAGAGTCGTCTGGCCGCCGGAGGTCTTCGCCGAGGACGAGGCCCTGGCCCGCCGATCGCAGGGCGAGGATGCGGCCCTCCGGATCATCTACGGGGGTATCACCTCCGCTGCCGATGCGGGCGATGCCCCGCGTTTCGTGACCGCCGTACGTGACGGCGTACTTGAGACTCTGCGGCGCGCCTCGTCCGGCGCCGACTGGGGAGGCCTCGCCGCCCAGGTCGGTACCCGTGGCGCCGCACAGGTGGCCGAGGCCCTGCTCGACGTACTCGACAGGGAGCCGCGCCCCGGCCCCGCCGCGTTCTCGGTTCCGCGTACCGTCCAGGAAGGCATCGACGTACATGACTGAGCGTCAGCGCTATCTCTTCATCAGGATCCTGGAAGCCTGCAACGCGGACTGCTTCATGTGCGAGTTCGCGCTCTCCCGTGACACGTTCCGCTTCTCGCTGGAGGACTTCGCCGACCTGCTGCCCAAGGCCCGTGAAGCCGGAGTGGCCTACGTACGGTTCACCGGCGGCGAACCGCTCATGCATCAGGACATCGTCGAGCTCGTGCGGATGGGCACGGACGCGGGGATGAAGATGTCCATGATCACCAACGGCATGATGCTGCCGAAGAAGGCCCCGCTCCTCGCCGAGGCGGGTCTCGCCCAGGTGATCGTCAGTCTCGACGGCGGCTCCGCCACGACGCACGACGTCTACCGGCGTTCCCCCGGCATGTTCGACAACGGCCTGCGAGGACTGCGCGACGCCGCTGCCCTCGGTGTCCTTCCCCGGGTCAACACCGTGGTCGGGCCGCACAACTACACGGAGATGCCTGACCTGCAGAAGGTGCTCACCGAGGCCGGCGTCAAGCAATGGGAGCTCTCCGCCCTGAAGTTGGAGCGCTCCATCACCTACCCCGACCCCGGTCATGTGCGCGCGGTCTGCGATCCGATCTACGACGCGGACCCCGACACCCTCCTCGTGCCGCTCGGCAAGCGCTTCTACGGAGACACCCGTGAGGAACAGGAGCGCTATTTCGCGGAGTCACTGACCCCGCGCGCGTCGGAACCCCTGTGCCATGTCGTGGACGACGTGATCTACATCGACGGCAAGTACGGGCGCATGTACGCCTGCAGCTGTCTCCCGCACCGCGAAGGGGAGGACCTGGGCGGTGCCCCGCTGCGCGAAGGCGGCGCCATCCAACTGGACACGCCGGTCTTCCGGACCCATGCGGACTTCTTCCGCGAGCGGGGACCCGACATGTGCGGCGGCTGCTCCACCACGGCCGCCGGCTACAGCGACGACGTCGCCCGGCTCGGGGCGGCGGCGCCGTGGCAGTACTGAGCCCCGGCGGGCCCGCCCCGCTGCCGTCAGGTCCCGCCCCGCGCCGGGTGCTCCTCGTGTCGCGGGACGAGGAACTCGACTCGCTGCTCGCCGGGCGGCGGATCGCCGCGCACCTGGGCGAACTTGAGCGGACCGGGACCGAGGGCGGCCCGGGTGGCGACGGGCCGCCGCCGGACGTGGCCCTGGTTTGCGACGACGATGCCGCCACCCGCCGCCTCCTCGCCCTGGGCGTACCGGTCGTGCGGTTGTCCTCGGGGCACCGCGGCACCGTCACCCCCCTGGCGGAAGGGGCCGAGGGAGCACTGCACCGTGTGCACCGCCCGGCATGGCTCCCGGGCCCGTGGCCCGCGACACCGGACGGCACGCGCACCACCGGGGTACTCGCGCCCGCACGCATGACGCGCGGGCGCCGGCGGAGCGGCACCCTGCTGCTGCTCTCGCTGTGGGGCGTGCCGGCCGGGGACGCGGACGCGTTCACCTCCGGGGCGCTGCGGCAGCTCGCCGCGGAGGCGGTGCGCCGCACCCAGCGGTGCGAGGTGGTCTGCGACATGCGCGTCGAGAGTGTGCGTGACACGCTCGAAGGGCTCGATGGCGTACGGGTCCGACGCGCCGCCGACACCGACGTCGACGCCCTGCACGCGGACGCCGAACTGCTCCTGGCCACCCCGGTCTTGGGCGCCGTGGCGCTGGCCCAGGCCCGCCGCGCGCCGCTCGTCTTTCTGCCGCCTCTCAGCGACACGCAGCGCGACCTGGCCGACAGGGTCGCCCGTGCGGCCCCCGTCCCCCTGGCCGCCGATCCAGGAAACCCCTCCCTCTGGGACCCCGAAAAGCCGGACCCGTGGTCCGCGCTCGACGGCATCACGGACGACCTGCGGGGCGCACAGCGCGTCGCCCGCACCCTGCGCCAGCTCTCCCTCGCACCCCTGTGACAGGTCACTCACCCGCCGAACCTGGAGACACCATGCCCCACACTCCTGGAGCAACAGAAGCGGACCGCCACCCCGTTCCGGACCGGCCGGAGCTCCCCGAGATCACCGAAACGGAGTGGAACGACTGGCGCTGGCACATGCGCAAGCGTGTCACCAACGTCGACAAGGCACGGCAGTGGATCAACCTCACCGCCGACGAGGAACAGGCCATCGACAAATCGGCGGGCAAATACCGCTGGAGCGTCACCCCCTACTACGCGTCCCTGATGGACCCGGACGACCCCACCTGCCCGATCCGGCAGCAGGCCGTCCCCGCGCTCGGTGAACTCGCCGAGTTCAGCGGCGCCGAGGTCGACCCCGTCGGCGACATGTTCTACCGCAAGACCAACCGGGTGGTGCACAAGTACCCGGACCGGGTGATCATGCTGATCACCGAGGCCTGCCCGGTCTACTGCAGGCACTGCACACGCAAGTTCCACACCACCGACGTCGACGGCAGCTACTTCCGCGACAACGAGGGCGAGTCCTTCGAGGAGGACCTGCGCTACATCGCCGAACACCCCGAGATCCGGGACGTGTTGCTCACCGGCGGCGACCCGCTCTCGTACCGCGACGGCAAGCTGGAGGAGATCATCTCCGGCCTCCGGGCGATCCCCAGCGTGGAGATCATCCGCATCGGCAGCCGCTTCCCGGTACTGCTGCCCCAGCGCGTCACGGACGAACTCTGCGAAATGCTCGCGCGCTACCACCCGGTCTGGCTGAACACGCACTTCAACCATCCCAAGGAGATCACCCCCGAGTCCGCCGCCGCGGTCGACCGACTGCTGCGCCACGGCATCCCGGTGGGGAACCAGACCGTGCTGCTTCGCGGCGTCAACGACGACGTCACGACGATGCGCACGTTGATGACCGAGCTGCTCCGCATCAGGGTCCGGCCGTACTACCTCTACCACTGCGACAACGTCACCGGCGTGTCCCACTTCATGACCTCCATCGAGAAGGGCTGGGAAATCATGGAGGGCCTGCAGGGACACATCACCGGCTTCGGCGTACCGCAGTACGTACTGACGACGAAAATCGGCAAGATCCCCATCGCCCAGCCGTACTTCTCCCGCGTTCCCGAAGGCCTGCTGCTCCGCAACTACCGAGGCCAGGAGATGGTCGTCGACGCCTCGGTGCACCCCATCACGGAGGCTGACGCGACATGACCCTCGACAAACGGCTCGGGCTGCGCTTCCTCCCCTACGGCGCCAACTACCTCGACTGGCCCGACATGCACGAACTGCGTGCGGCGATCGAGCAGGGCGTTCTCTTCCGCTACCAGACGGAGACCGAGAGCATCGCGTCCCGCCTCGAACGCCGGGTCGGGGAACGGCTCGGCGCGGGTCATGTGCTCGCGGTGCACAACTGCACCGAGGCGCTGCGGCTCGCCCTGGTCTCCACCCGCCCGCGCGTCGGTGACGTCGTCCACATACCGGCGGTCACGTTCGTCGCCGTGGCGGGCGCCGTCCTCTCCAGCGGCCTCATCCCGGTCCTGGTGGACGTCGACGAGTCGCTCTCCATGGACACCTCGCTGATCCCCGACGGCACCCAACGGGCCATCGTCGCCCACATGGAGGGCACCGTCGCGCCCCTGCCCGACGGCGTCCCGTACGTCATCGAGGACAGCGCCCAGGCGCTCGGCGCCACCTTCCCCGACGGGCGGCACACCGGCACCCGTGGCTACGCGGGCACCTTCAGCTTCCACCACAACAAGGTGCTCACCTCGGGGGAGGGCGGCCTGCTCGTCACCAACGAACCGGCCGCCTGGGAGACGATGCGCTGCTACCACGACCACGGCTCTGCCCGGGTGCCCGGCCGCTACCCCACCTGGAACGAGGACGCCTACTACGGCGAGAACCTGGTCACCAGCGAGGAGGTCGCGGCGATCCAGTACCAGCAGTTCCGCCACCTGGACGAGGTGCTCTCCGGCCTGGAGCGCCACCACGCCATCGCCATGGACGAACTGCCCGACCGCACCGGCCTCGACGTCCTGCCCCGCGCGGCGGGCGACGTGAAGATCAGTCTCCGGTTCCGTTGCGAGAGCCGGGAGTTACGTAATGCCGCCGTGTCCGCCCTCACCGAGCGTGGCATCGCCAACTGGACGCTCAACAAGTACCTGTTGCCCGACCACCCCGTGGTCGCCGGACGGCGTTCGCTCTACGCCGACGGCTTCCCCTGGAACCTCGCCCCCGACCAGCCGCTCGCTCTCAGCCGCGACGGGTTCGCCAGGACCCGGGACCTCCTCGACCGCACCCTGTGCGTGCCGCTCTCGCCGGAACTCTCCGAAGCCGAACAGGTCCTCGCGGTCAAGTCGGTCCGCCAGGCATTGGAGACCGCGTGAACGCGCCGCCGCCGGTGCTCCTCATGGCCGACGACCGCGCCTCCACCTTCACTCGGTACGCGGTGGACGCCCTGCCCGGCCGACTGGCTCTGCTGCGGTTCGCCTCCGCGCGCAAGGACCTCACCGATGAGTACGTACGGCAGACCGCGCACATCCCCGCGTTCTGGGTGAACGAGCGGCTGCCCCTGGAGGAGGAAGCGGCCCGCTACCGCGCCTGGGCCGCTGAACTGCCCGTGGCACCCACGCGGTTCTGCAACCCCTCCGAGCCGCGCCAGCACATCGCCCAGCGGTTCGCCTCGCTGGCAGGCCTGCCGCACCTGACGGAACGTCAAGTGAGCTGGGTGCGCGACAAGGCGGCGATGAAGGACAAGTTCCGCGAGCTCGGCCTGCTCACCGCACGGTATGCGCGCGTCTCCACGGTGGACGAGGTGGAGGAGTTCGCCGCGCGGTGCGGCTGGCCCGTCGTACTGAAACCCGTGGACTCCTTCGCCTGCGTCGACACCTTCCGGCTCACCGGCCCCGAGCAGCTGCCCGACCTGGCCGTCAACGGCCGCTCCTGGCTGGTCGAGGAGCATCTGGGCGGCACGGAGTGGGAGGTGTGCGCGCTCATCCACGCGGGCGAGGTCCTTGACGCGTGGCCGAGTGCGATGCCGTGCCGTCCGCTGGACATCGTCGACGGCGCGATGAACGCCAACATCAGTGTCGCCACCGATGAGCGGCCGCCGGTCGACCTGCGGGGCATGCTCCAGCGGATCGTCACCGGCATGGGGATCGACCACGGGTACGCGCACATGGAGTTCTTCGTCGTCGGCGGCGAGGTCTACGCGGGGGAGATCGGGGTCCGGCTCGCGGGCTGCGAGATAACCGCCAACCACGGGTACGCGTACGGCTTCGACGTGTTCGGCGCAACGCTGGACGTCTACCTCGGCCGCCGCCCCGCCCTCGAGTATTTCGGGCGCTGCTGCGCGGGCGACCTGCTGCTGCCGCTGCCGGGCTCGGGGACCGTGCACCGGATCACCCCCGAGGAGGAACTGCTGCGGCTGCCCGGGGTCGTCAAGAGCGTCCTCCGGTTCAGCGAAGGGGACCTCGTGGAGGCGCGGCGCGCCTCGCACAACGCGTCCGGATACGTCCACGTGACCGGAGGGTCGATCGCCGAGGTGGAAAAGCGCATGCGCGGCATACTCGACGCCTTCACGATCGAAGTGATCACCCAGACACCGGCGGCCAGAACGCTCCAACGCTGAACCGCCCTTCATCACCGGCCTGCCCCGCTCCCCGGCACTCGCGCGCCGCCACTCGTACGCCCGCAACGGGCCACCACGGAACAGGAACCATGGAAGTGAAGCCGAACGGTCTTGCGCGCCGTCTCGCCGCCCTGCTCACGCGCCGTCAGGTCGCGGGACCCGCCTGGTGGAGCGTGGTCTCCAGGCTGCCGGTCTATCTCATGTCCCTCGCGATGGTGCTCGTCGTGCGCGAACAGGGCGGCAGCTACGCCCAAGCCGGTCTGGTCTCCGCCCTTTACACCATCGGCATGGCGCTGGGCAGCCCGCTCATCGCCCGCCGGGTCGACCGGCGGGGCCGCAGGACCGTCCTGGTGGCGACCGGCACGGTCTACCCCGCGGCGCTCGCCGCGCTGGTGTGGACCACGGAGCCGGGCGACTGGGCGCAGCCGGCCCTGGCCGTGCTCGCCGGGATCACGCTGCCCCCGGCGAACGCCTGCATGCGGTCGCTGTGGGCGCGCCTTCCGCTGCGGGACGACGAGCGGGAGACCGCCTATCTGTGGGAGGCGCTGCTCACCGAAGTCCTGGTGATCGGGGCGCCGTTGATGCTCGCGGTGCTGATGCTGACAGGATCCGCCGGGGCGGCGCTGACCACCGTCGCGGTGATCGGCGGCGTCGGAGCGATCGGTCTCGCGTTCACGCGGGTGCCCGAAGGCACCGACGGGGGGACGGAGGCGGCGGGCGATGACGCCCCGGGGGACGAGACCGGCCGCGGCGGCCTGCTCGGGCCGCTGCGTTCGTCGCCGATGCTCCCACTGACCGCCGTGATGGCGCTCAGCTCCGTGCCCATCGGGCTGATGACGCTGGCCATCCCCGCCTTCGTCGACGACCACGGCTCGCAGGGCAGCACCGGCCTCGTGTACGCCTGCTGGGGCATCGGCAGCGCCCTGGGCGCTGTGTGGCTCGGCCGCTCCCAGTCCGAGGTCGCGGTGCATGTGCGCTTCCCGCGCCTGGTGCTGGCGTTCGCCGTCGGCACGGGTCTTCCGCTGCTCGCGACGTCCCAACTGACGCTCGCGCTCGCACTCGCGGTCGGCAGCGTGCCCATCGCGCTCGTCTCGGCGAGCGAGATGACGCTGGTCAGCCTGCTGGCGGACGGCCGTTCACTGACGGAGGCCTTCACCTGGGCGTCCCTGGCCACGGTGGTGGGGGACGCGCTCGGCCAGCAGGCGGGCGGGCTCCTCATGGACCCGGCGGGCCCGCGGGGCGTCTTCGCCATCGCCTTCGGAATGTCACTCGTCGCCGCCTGCGTGGCCTTCGCCTGCCGGGGCCTGATGGGGCGGCGCGCGGCAGAGGTCCCCGTACCCACCGAAGCGGGGGAGCGGTGACCGGGCGAGGGGCGGCACGACCGCCCCCGGCTACCCCGTTACCGAACAGCCGTCCGCCCATTACGTACATCACTCCTCGCAGGGTCAGCGTAAGAACACGAGGTAACGCTTCATGAAGTCTGCCGTCTCCCGACAGCGCCACGAGCCGTCGTACACCGCACCGGACACCGAACTGTTCAGTCCGGTGAAGTACGCCGATCTCCCCCTGGCCGTAAGGGAGTTCCTCGCCGCGCCCGACCGGATGCCCATCCCCGTCCCGGTCGACGGCCGGGACGATCTGGTCCACAGCGTGGCACTGGCGTCGCGCCTCTACTCCGGTGTGCGCCGGCCCGCCCCCCTGGACTTCGGCGTCGTACTCGGTCGGTCGGAGCTGGCCGACAGCGTCGTGGATCTGGCCCGACCGCTCGCCCGCGAGTGGCTCACCGAAGACGACCTCGCGACCTTCGGCGACCGGGCCCCGGGGACACTCCTGCTGGTGGGCACCTACGCCCGGCTCAACCTCGACCCTGTGCGCCCGCTGCTGCTCGCCACGTACCGCGACGCCCGGCGCGGTCTTTCCCTGCTGAGCGGCCGCGACGGCGCGTCGGTGGCCTGGAACGTCGCCAAGCAGTACGCCCACGTGTCCGAAGACCTCGACGCGATCGGCCTGTTCACGGACACCGACCGACCGCCGCACCTTCCCGGGGTCAAGGTCTTCGACGACCGCGACTTCGAACGCGACGACATCCAGGCCGAGATCCTCGGCACCCAGTGGCGCCGCGTCGTCTTCCAGGGCCACGGCAAGGACGACAGCATCAACCTCGGCGAGTTCACCATCTGCGGCCTCAACGAATCCGCGGCCGCGGAGCCCGGCGTCCTGGCCCCACGGTGCGCCTACGGACTGCCCTGCTACAAACCCGAGGACAAACTCGTCCCGCTCAACAAGGTCGAGGCGACGGAGCTGGTCCTCAGTGCCTGCAACAGCGGCCCGCTCGCCGACCTCGCCCTCTACGACCCCAAGTACCAACTCCTGCTCAACGCCCTCGACAGCCCCGCCCGCACGGTCGTCTCCGCCGTCTCCGTGCACGACTCCGACCGGCCCGAGAACGTCGCCTGGATGCTCGCCGCCGCCACCGGCGCGGACTCCGTGGACACCCTCAACGCCAGCCTGGCGGGCTCACATCCGTACCCCGCGTTCATGCGATTCGGCCTGCCCGGCCGGCCGGAGGACACCCCGGCGCCCCCGCCCCCCTCCGACCACGCGCCCGACCCGCTGGTCCTCACCGTCGGCCGCAGGCTCTCCGCGCTGATCGGCTCGGAGCTGCTGCCGCACAACCACACCCTGCGCCCCCGCCTCGGCAAGCTCGCCCGCAAGGTGGATCTCCTGGTGTCCCGGCCCACCCACCTCGCCGACCAGTCACCCGAGGAGATCCGCTCCTCCCTCTCGGCGGACCTCCAGTCCCTCGACCACGTGATCGCCGGGCAGGTCTCGGAGAACCCCGAGAACGAGATCATGAACTACCCCGCCCACTTCGGTGACCGCAGCTCACTGGACCCCGATGTCCGCGAGGTCGTCTGCCACTGCGGCCGCCCCGCCCAGGAGTTCGCCCGGCGTGGGCTGTTGCCGCACATCCTCGACACCCTCTGCGTGGTCTGCATGCGCTGCGGCGACGTCACCTTCCGCGTCCCCGAGGCACCCCAACTGCTCGCCTACGCCGCCGACGAGGTCGAACAGGGCGGCGTGCTCGAAGTGCGCGCCTCCCTCACCGCGGCGCGCCCCGGTCCCGTACGGCTCGGCCTGTTCCTGCCGAGTTACCTGCGCGACGACACCACCGTGGAACCGGAACGGACCAAGGTCAGGGGCTCCGACGAGCGTGCGAGGGACGTCGTGTTCAGGGTGCGTTTCGCACCCGACACCGCCCCGCAGGCCTACTACTTCACGGTGTTCGCCGTGCAGGACCTCGCGGTCTCGACCGCCCGGCGGCACTTCGGAGTCGTCCCGGGCCATGACTGAAAAGGCGCCCCAACCACCACGGCACCAACACGACGAAGGACGGTTGTCATGAAGAAGACCCCCGAGAAGACCAGTGAGAAGGCCACCGCACCGGAGATCGAACTCATCGACCACAACGGCGAGTTGACTCTGAGCATCGGCGGCGAACAGGCCATGCAGGCCTGGGAACGCGACCTGATGTGGGCAAGCGCCGACATGCTCTGCCGCCACGGCAAGGACTTCTACGAGGTGGGCCTCGGCCTCGGACTCTCCGCCCTGCGCATCGCCGAGAACCCCGCCACCCGCAGCCACCGGGTCCTCGAACTCTTCGGAGAGGTCGAAGACCTCTTCCGCGAACAGCACCCGAAACTCCCCGGCACGCTCTCCATCGAGCGGGGCGACTTCTTCCAGCGGGTCTTCGATCTTGAGACGGAGAGCATCGACGGAATGTTCTTCGACCCCGCGCTCGACATGGAGGTGTGGAAGGACGAGGAACTGTGGGCCAAGGCCATGCCGGAGGTCGTCCGCGCCCTGCGCCCCGGCGGGGTTTTCATCCCCTTCTTCAGCACCAAGCCCGAACTGCGCTGGCAGTACGTCAAGCACTTCCGCACCATCCGCGTGGAGCGCCACCCGTACACCGCGTACGACACCACCGAATACACCTACGGCACCTCCGGTGACGCGTACATCCAGTGCTTCTACAAGGACTGACGGGGGGCCACGTGCACAGCACCTACGAAACCGTCGAGGACGCCTACCTGACGGAGCTGCGAAGCACCTATCTCGGCGCGTCGTTCCGCAACGCCCCGCGCGGCTTTCCCAGCCGTGAGCGCCTTGGCGCCGGATTCCTGGTCCGGCAACCCGTCCAGCGGCACGTCGCGCTGCCGGGGCGCAGGTCCAACCTGGTCTTCAACTTCGCCGAGGCCCTGTGGTACCTGTCGGGCTCGGCCGACCTGGAGCTCGTCGCCCACTACGCGCCGAGCATGCGCAAGTACTCGTCCGACGGCGCCACCCTGACCGGCACCGCTTACGGGCCACGGATATTCGACTACCGGGGGACGGGCCTCGACCAGTGGCGCAGCGTCATCGACGTACTGGCGGACGACCCCGACAGCAAACGCGCGGTGGTGCAGATCTTCCACCCGGGCGAGCTGCGCGAACCGGCCAACATCGACGTCGCGTGCACCCTGGCCCTGCAGTTCATGCTCCGCGAGGGGCAGTTGCACGCGGTCGGCTTCATGCGCGCCAACGACGCCTACCGGGGCATGGTGAGCGACGTCTTCTCCTTCACCTTCCTCCTGGAGATGCTCGCCAGACAGCTGGGTGTCGAGGTGGGGAGCTACGTCCACCAGGTGGGCTCCCTGCATGTGTACGACAGTGACGCCCCGCTCGTGGAACGGGTCCTGCGGGAGGGCGCGGACGACACCGGCCCGGAGCGATTCCCCACGATGCCCGCCGGGGACAACTGGCCGCACGTGCGCGACGTGTTGCGGATCGAGGCGCAACTGCGCACCGACCGGCTCCGGCTCGGCCCCGCCGCGCTGCGCGCCCTGGACCTGCCCCGCTACTGGCAGGACGTGATCGGCCTCTTCGAGCTGCACCGCCAGCTGACCTTCGAGGCCGGTACCGACCGTGAGCTGCTCGACGAACTCCCGCCCCTGTACCGCCGGATGATGCTGTGCCGATGGCCCCGTACCGCTGCCGACCAGGAGGTCTCCGCATGACCACGACTCCCGCCCGCGAGCTCGCCGGTGAACTCGGCGTCAACACCCTGTTCCTCGCGGGGCCCTTCCTCCAGCTGCTCGATCCCGCCACCGGGGAGATGCCGTCGGGAACGCGGGCACCCTTCGCCTCCCTGATCGAGCACTTCGAGGGGCATGGGTTCAGCGTCCACAACGCACACCGCCGTGAGGCGTGGGGCGCCGAACTGATGGCCCCCGCCCAGTGCACGCCACTCGACCAGGAGGAGATCCGGAAGGCCGACGTGTTCGTGGCCTTCCCCGGACTCCCCGCCTCTCCCGGCACCCATATAGAGATGGGCTGGGCCAGCGCCTTCGGGAAACCGATCGTGCTGTTGCTCGAGGAGGGCAAGGAGTACGCGTTCCTCGTGCGTGGGCTGCACGCGGTGGCGACGGTCGAGTACGTGGTCTTCAGCGACCTGGAGGCGGCGCTTCCCGCCGTCGACGAGGCGGTACGGCGCGCGGTCGAGCGGCAGCGGGAGGAGGAGGACCTGAGCCGCTGAGACGGAAAGCCCCCGTCATCGACCTGACGGGGGCCGCAGCCGTCGGAAGAGGCAGGGGGCGAGCGGCGGGTTTACGGTGAAACGGCGGGGAACCCGATCCCCCTCTGCACCTCGAGACGCGGGAGGCGAACCGTCCATGGCGATCGCGGCCTACACCTTGGTTGCGCTTGACTGCCCCGAGCCCGAGCCGCTGGCCCGGTTCTACCAGGCCGTGCTCGGCGGCGAGATCCGGCAGTACGACGAGGACTGGTACGACCTGTACGCCACGGGTGGTGCCAGGGTCTCCTTCCAGCGGGTACCGGACCACCGCCCGCCCAAGTGGCCGCAGGCCGCTTCGGATTCGCAGCAGCTGCACCTCGACTTCACCGTCACCGACATGGCGAAGGCGCACGACGAGGTGCTCGCCGTGGGGGCGACACCGCTCGACGTCGACGACAACGGCGGGAAACGGCCCTGGCGTGTCTACGCCGACCCGGCGGGACACCCCTTCTGCCTCTGCCAGGGGTGAGACAGGGGCGAGACAAGGGTGAGGCAGCGGTGAGATTCAGGACCCGGCCGCCCCGTCGAGACTGGCCTGCGCCAGTTTCCGGTCGAGGGCGGCCCTGACCAGCGCCGCGGCGGCCACACCTGGCTTCTCGTCGCCCGCGAGCCGCAACAGCGCCGACGTGTCCCGGGGCAGACCGAGGCGCTCGGCTCCCTGAAGGACCTTGGCGTCGAAGCGGGGGCCGTACTCGGTCCACACGTCCTGCACCTCGCGCAGGAAGATGTCCGCGCCGGTGGGGCCGAGGCCCGGCACCTGACGCAGCAGCCGTTTCAGTACCGCCGCGTCGCCGTCCGCCTTCTCACGCAGCGTGCGCAGGTCCCCGCCCCACTCGTCGAGCACGAGTCGGGCGCCGTCGCCCAGCTGGGTCGCGGTCCGTTCGTCGTAGCGCCGGTAGCCGCCGCGCCCCAGGGCGTCGACCCGCTGCTGCCAGGAGGCGTCGGCCATCTGCCGCGGGCCGCGCATCCCGGCCTCGTACAGCGCGCGGGTGCTCGCCACCGCGACGGATGCCCGGATCCGTGCGCTGAGCAGGCAGGACAGGACGAGCGTGCGATAGAGCGGCTGGGGGGTGTCTGCCAAGCGGATGCCCGCCTCCGCCGCGTACGTCTGTCCCGACGTCCTGAGCAGTTCCCGCATCACAGCCTTCTGGCCGGCCATGTCTCCCCTTCCTGTTTCAGTGGTCCCGGTGATGGTGGTCCTGGTGACGGTGGTGCAGGGCCGTGAGTACGGCCAGGGCCAGGAGGGCCAGAATCGCGAAGAGGACCGCGAGGCCCGCCAGCGCCCAGGGGCTGGGAGGTTCGCCGCTCAGGGAGCGTGTCGCCCACACCCCGAAGAGCACGGCAAGGGCGAGGAAGAGCGGCGTGTAGAGGTAAGTGAGCAGGTGACGCAGGCGATGGGCGCGGTCCGTGTGCGGCCCAGGGCTCAATAGGCCGGGCTCCGTGCGCGGGTGCCCGCGGCGGCCGGGGTGTTCGCCTTTCATGGCTACCTCCAGCAGCTGAGGGCACAGACTGCCGTTGGTCCTTGACACGCTCCAGGATAGTCCTGCCGGACCGCTCTTCCGCGATCATGCCGGGTGGCCGGGGGTGAGGTCGGTGACGTCGCTCAGGCGGAGCAGCTTCTCGTGCGGCGGCGGGTCCGCGCCCGCCTCCACCGGGGTGAGGTGAAAGCCCACGTGATCTCCCCAGTCGGCGTGCCGCTCGATCTTGCCGACCCACCAGGCGCACGAGTCCGTGAGCACGGGTGCCCCGCCCGTGTGAGGCTCCCACCGGGCGTCGGCGAACTTGTCGACGCGCTTGCCGCACTCGCCGCCGAACAGCCGCGCGAGCCGGTGCTGATCGCGCCTGAGGAGGTGCACGCCGAGGAACGCGGCACGTCGGGCCACCGGGTACGTGTGGTTCGCCTGGGACAGCCACACCACGAAGCGAGGCGGATCCAGCGCACACTGCGAGGCGAATCCGACCAGGCAGCCCGCAGGCGCACCGTCGGCCGCCGCCGTCACCACGTACATCGGGTAGTCGAGGCGGTCGGTGAACCCGTCCACGGAGACCAAGGCGACCACCTCTCCTAGGCCGGGGAATCCGGGGTCTCGAGCGATTCCAGGGGATGCGTGGCGGGGCCGTGCAGGACCGATCCGTCCGTCGCGAAGCGGGACCCGTGGCAGGGGCATTCCCAGACCCGCTCCGCGTCGTTGAACTGCACCAGGCATCCCAGGTGGGTGCAGCGCGCGGAGACAGCCGTGGCGTTCCCGCTCTCGTCGCGGTAGACCGCGCACCGCTTGCCCCGCAGGCGTACGACGGCTCCGCTGCCGGGCGGGATGTCGGTCAGCGAGTCGACGTGGCTGGTGTGCAGCCGGTCGCCGATGAAGTGCTTCGCCGCTGCCGCCTGGTAGGAGGCGATCTGGCCCGCGTCACGGACGGGCGGCAGCCGGCGCGGGTCGTACAGATCGGTCCAGGCAGGCCGCGGTCCGCCCGCGATGTGGGCGGTGAGCAGGCGCCCCGCCATCACGCCGTTGCTCATGCCCCAGCCGCCGAAGCCGGTGGCGACGAAGACGTGCTGGGTGCCGGGGTGGGCGTGGCCGACGTAGGGCAGATGGTCGGCGGAGTCGTTGTCCTGTGCCGCCCACCGGTAGGAGTCGCCCTTCTCGGCGAAGTGCGGCAGGTGCTCGCGCGCCCAGGCGTCGAGCCGGTCGAACCGTCCGCGCACCCCGCCCGAGCCCGGTTCGAACGACTCCCCGGTGACGATGAGCAGCCGTCGCCCGTCGTCGTAGGGTGCGCTGCGCAGCGAACGGGTCCCGCCCTCCGGGGTGATGTACATGCCCGTGGGCGCCGCGTCCGACGGCACGGGCGCCGCGATCACCAGCTCCCGGCGGGGCTTGATCCGGGTGAAGAGCAGGGTGCGGTCGAAGACCGGGTAGTGCGTGGCGATGACCGCGTCGCGTGCCTCGACCGTGACGCCGGATTCCGTGGTGAGCCGGCACCGGGCGCCGTCATGGAGGGCGGTGACCCGGGCGCGCTCGAAGACGCGTCCCCCCGCGCGGGTGATGTGCTCGGCCAGGGCGAGGAGGAACTTGCGCGGATGGAACTGCAGTTGGCCCTCGACGCGCACGGCGCCCGCGACGTCGAAGGGCAGTTCCGTCTCGGTCACGAAGGACGCGTCGAGACCGGCCCGCCGAGCCGCGGCTGCCTCCTGCCGCAGCTCGTCGACGCGTGCGGCGTCTTGTACGTAGGTGAGGGCGGGGGCGCGTTCCAGCTCCGCGTCGATGTCGAGCTCGGCGCAGAGGGCCGCGGTCCGCTCGACCGCTTCCTGCTGCGAGAGCGCGTACAGCCGCGCGTCGTCCGCGCCGTGCTTCGCCTCGATACCGGCATAGATGAGGCCGTGCGCGGCGGTCAGCTTGGCCGTGGTGTAGCCGCTCACGCCCGCGGCGATCCGGTCCGCCTCCAGGACGACGACGTCGAGACCGGCGCGGACGAGGTCCCAGGCGGTGCAGAGACCGGCGATGCCGCCGCCGACGACCGCGACGTCGGCCGTCAGATCCGCGTCGGGGGCCGGATACCCGGTGCCGGGCGTGGTCGCCATCCAGTACGACTCGTCGACTGTCCCGCGTTGCGTGGTCATGTCTTCTCCTGAGGGACCGGTGGTACGTGGTCATCACGGCGCTGACGCGAACGGGTACCCAGGGCGAGGAGTCTCAGTGGTCGGTATCCGCGTCGCACGTACTGCCGAGGGGCGCACCCAGGCACTGGGTGCGCCCCTCGGGGCATACGGTCCGCGCGTCAGACCAGGTCGTCGTCCATGCCCTGACGGTGCTGCGCGCGTGCGTCGCCCTGGTCACGCTCCTGCTGGCGACGCTGGCCCGGCTGTGCGGGGTCCTGCGGGCGCTGACCCCGCTGCGGGGGTTCCTGCCGGCCGGGGGCCTGACGGGACGGATCGGCGGACCGCTTTTGCTTGCCCATGAGTTCACTCCTCGTGAGGGCGGATTGGTCTTCTCATCGTGGCACGGGCGGTAACGCAGTGCATGTCAAGCGATCGCAGTGAGTGATGTTCCCTGGTGAGGAGCGCTTCCGAGGTCCTGGTTACCGCTCGGTCACCCTCCAGCGCTGGTGGGACCCGGAGTTCGGTGTCCACGTCGTGACGGCCGCTCCGTCGTGCGTGGCCTGGCCGCCGACCTCCAGGAGCCGTCCTGTGGCCGCGTTGACGAGGGTCCAGGTGCCGTCGCCGGTCGTGGACATGATCCACTGGGCCGCCTTGCCGCGAGGGCCGTTGTCGGCTTCGGCCACCGGGACGCCGTCACGGACGGCCAGCCGCTTTCCTTCCAGCGGGTTGGTGAACACATGCCGCCGCTGATTGCCGGTGTCACCGCTGATCTGCCGCAGCTGCCACCGCTGGCCCGCCGTGTCCGCAGCGGTCTTGATGACGAGGCCGGTGCCGTCGTCGGAGACCGTGAGGTCCTTGCCGCTCTGGACGCCCGTCAGTTCGTACGTGTGGTTCTTGCGCAGCAGGGCGGCGTCCTTCGCGACGCCGGAGACCCCCTTGACGAGGAAGGACGTCACCGACTGGGCGGGCACGTCGAAGGTGGCCTTCTTGTCGCGGACGTCGATGGCGGCGTGCCGTTCGAGCTTGCCCTCGGCGCTGGTCACGACGGGTGTGACCGTCGCTCCGCCGCTCACGCGGCCGAACTTGGACAGGTCGACCGTGACCGTGCGCCCGGCGGTCTCGCTGTTGACGTGGACGACCGTCGCTCCGTCGCCCTTGCTGGACACGGCGGCGGCGCTGGAGGTGTCGTCGACCTTGACGAGCCGGTCGCCGGGCCTGATGAAGTGAGTGAAGTTGCGGGCCGTGTCGAACTTGGTGTTCGTACGGATCGGGCAGGTCTCAAGCGTGTCCTTGGAGGTGCAGCTGAACGGCAGCTGGATGCTTCCCCAGTTGCCGCCCTTGGCGGACTCGCCGCCGGGCTTCATGTTGTCGTAGTCCTCGACCGGCTGCCAGAACACCCAGGCCTTCGGCTCCAGTTCACGCAGGTCGTCGACCATCCGCTGGGCCATGCCGAGGCCCGGCCGCATGTCGTCGAAGTCCTGCCCGTCGCCCCAGTCGCCCTCGACCTGGCTCATCCACAGCGGCTTGTCCTCCGCCTTGGCCAGGTCGCGCACGCTGGTGCGTCCTTCGGTGCCGTACGTGTGGACGTTCATCTGGCCGACGGCGTCCCTGACCTCCCGCGGGTAGGAGTTCCAGTTCCGCGTGAAGATGGTGGGGTTGGTCTCGTCCATCGCGGAGATCTCCGCGCCGGTCCGGGACTTCCCGAGCGCCGGGCCGAGCGCGCGGATCACCTTCTGCTGGAGCTCCGGACCGATGTGGGCCCCTTCCTGGCGACCACCCACCGGCTCGCCGTCCGCTCCCAGACGGGTGCCCCAGTAGTCGGTGTTGGGCTCGTTGAACGGGTCGAGGGTGTCGACCTTGATGCCGTGGGCCTTTTCGAGGCGCTCGGTGGCGCCCACCAGATACGAGGCGAAGTCGTCGACGAACCCGGTCTTGAGCTGGTCGGTGCCCGCGTCGAAGTTGCCTGAGACGTAACCGCTCTCGGTCATGAACCAGGGCGGCGAATTGCTGAAGGTCTCCCAGTGGTCGACGTTGTTCTTGATCCGGTCGACCCACCAGCGCTGGGTGGCGTCCGCCTTCGGGTTCCAGTCGGCCTGGTCCGCGGCGCTCCACCAGTCGGTGTCTTCGCGCGTGGTGCCCGCCGGGGCCTTCCACCAGCCCTCGACCGCGCCTCCGGGGCGCAGATAGTCCTTGACGTCAGGGGCGTTGCCGCCGCCGATGTTGTAGCGGGCGATGTTCAGGCCGAGGCCCTCGTCACCGAAGAGGAGCTCCGCCAGCTTCTCGCGTATCTCCTTGGGGTAGTCGCCGGTGGCGTTCGCGAACCAGACCAGGCTCGTGCCCCAGCCCTCGAACTTCTCGTGCTGGTAGGAGGGATCGGGCCGGACGGTGACCGCGGCGGACGCCGCGGCTGCCGTCTGCGGCGGGGCGGTGAGCAGGGCCGCCCCGGTGGCCAGGGCGGTGATGCCGACGGCGCCGATGAGTCGTCTCGTGCGGGTACGAGGTGCCAACGTGTGCTCCCTACGTAGGTGCGCTGAGGATGGGTGTCAGGGGCTGGTCTTTCGCAGGACGGCGACTTCCCTTGGCCGCAGGGCGAGTTCGCCGTCGGCGGCATCCGGGGCCGCGCCGATCAGGACGTCTCCGGTCAGTCCGGGCAGCGGCACGGAGTCGTCCGTGCGGTTGACCAGGAACAGGTAGCGGCTTTCGGTATCGCGGCGTACGGCCAGCTCGACGCTTCCCCGTGCGGGGACGGGCAGTTCGCTCTCGACGCCTGCCGTGGCGAGGAGCCGCGGCAGCAGCGCGGCGAGGCCGTCCCTGCCGAGCCGGGTGGAGACGTACGCCGCCGAACCCCGCCCTGCCGCACGGCGGGTGACGGCGGGCCGCTCGGCGTACGCACCGGTGCGGTACCGGGCGAGGACCTCCACCTCCGGTCCCGTGACGGTGATCCGGTCGGTCCACACCGTGCCTGTGGTGGCGTTGTCAAGCTCGACCGCGTCGTCGGCCAGCAGCGGCCCGAACTCCTCGACGCGGATGCCGAGCAGCTCGCGCAGCGCTCCTGGATAACCGCCGAGCCAGATGTGGTCGTTCTCGTCGACGATGCCGGAGAAGTAGGTCGTGACCAGGTGACCGCCTCCCTCGACATACCGCGTGAGGTCCTTGGCGAGAGCCTCGGGGACCACGTGCAGGACGGGCGCGATCAGGACGTCGTACGAGGTGAGGTCGGTCCGCGTGGTCACGACGTCGGCGCGGATGCCGAGGGCGAGGAGCGCGGAGTACCAGTCGAGGGCCTCCTGGTGGTAGTCGAGAAGGGAGGTGGGGTGGGAGTCCTGCTCGCTCGCCCACCACGAGTCCCAGTCGAAGAGGACGGCCACGCGTGCCGGTTCGCGCCCGGTCCCGGCGACGGGGGCGAGCGCCTTCAGGGTCTGTCCCAGACCGGTCGCCGCGCGGAACACCTCACTGTCCGCTCCGGCGTGCGGCACCATCGCCGAGTGGTACTTCTCGGCGCCCGCCGCCGACTGTCGCCACTGGAAGAAGCACACGGCGTCGGCGCCGTGCGCGACGTGCAGCAGGGAGTCGCGCGCGAGGTCGCCCTCGCCCTTGGCCAGGTTCACGGGCTGCCAGTTGACGGCACTGGTGGAGTGCTCCATGAGGAACCACGGGCGGTGGCCGGCGACGGAGCTGGTGAGGTTGGCGGAGAAGGACAGTTCGTCCCTGGCCTGCGGACCCGGCACGACGTAGTGGTCGTTCGAGACGAAGTCGATCTCGCCCGCCCAGTCGGCGTAGTCCATGCCCTTGGTGCCGCCCATCACCATGAAGTTCGTGGTGACCGGCACCTCCGGGGTGAGCTCGCGCAGGACGTCACGCTCCGCGCGCAGATACTCCTTGAGCGCGTCCGAGGAGAACCGCTTGAAGTCCAGCTGCTGGGTGGGGTTCGGGTGCGATGCCGCGAGCCGCGGCGGCAGGAGCTGCTCCCAGTCGCTGTAGCGCTGGGACCAGAATGCCGTGCCCCAGGCGTGGTTGAGCCCGTCTAGGGTGGTGTAGCGGGCGCGCAGCCAGACGCGGAAGGCGCGGGCCGCGTCGTCGGAGTAGTCGTAGATGTTGTGGCAGCCGAGCTCGTTCGAGACGTGCCAGGCCACGAGGGCCGGGTGATCGGCGTAGCGCCGGGCCATCTCCCGCACCAGGCGCAGCGCGTGCTCCCGGAAGACGGGCGAGGTCGGCCGCCAGTGCTGCCGCGCCCCCGGCCACACCGTCTCACCGGCGGCGGTCACCGGAAGGATCTCCGGGTGCGCCGCGGTGAGCCAGGGCGGCGGGGACGCGGTGGCCGTGGCCAGGTCGACCCCGATGCCGCCCGCGTGAAGGAGGTCCATGATCTCGTCGAGCCACGCGAAGTCCCAGGCGTCCTTTGCCGGTTGGATGCGGGCCCAGGAGAAGATCCCCAGGGAGACGATGTTGACGCCGGCCTCGCGCATCAGCCGGACGTCCTCCTGCCAGACCGCGCGCGGCCACTGCTCGGGGTTGTAGTCGGCGCCGTACGCGAGCCGGGGAGCGGCGTCACCGTCCGGTCCGCGCAGCAGCCGGGACGGGAGGGTGGGGGGCATGGTGGTCCTTCCGGTGTGGTGCTCGGGGGTGCGTACGAGGGTCTGGGCGCGTCACTTCTGGACGCTGAAGCCCTGCTCGGAGCCGTACTTGACGGAGGCGTCCTGCCAGGACTTCAGGCCCTTGGACAGGGGAGTGCCGGAGACGTAGGCCTTGCCCGCGGTGTCGTTGAAGATCGAGTTGGCGTACACCTGGTAGGGCAGGTACTTCCAGTCGTCGGCGACGTTCGCCGCGGACTCGGCGAAGACCTTGTTGGCCTTCTGGCCGCCGAAGTACGGGAATTCGGTGTTCTGGAACGCCTTGGACTCCAGGTCCTTGGTGGTCGCCGGGAAGGCGCCTTCCTTGATGCGGGTCTGCACGCCCTTGCCGGAGTTGGCGTACTCGACGAAGGCGTAGGCGAGTTCCTTGTTCTTGCCGAGCTCGGGCAGGGCGAGCGAGCTGCCGCCGTTCTCGGCGCTCACCTTGGCGCCCGCGGTCCACTGCGGCAGAGGCGCCGCGCGCCAGTCACCGGACGCCTCCTTCACGCCGGACGCGAAGTTGGCGGGCATCCAGGCACCGGTGGGCAGGGTCGCGATGGTGCCGTCACCGAAGGCCTTGTACCACTCGTCGGTCCAGGGATTGATCGACGCGACCAGCTTCTCGTCGATGAGCTTCTGCCAGGTCTCGGTGTAGGCACGGGCGCCCTTGTCGGAGAAGTCGATGCCCACCTTGGTGCCGTCGACCTTGTAGGGGCGCGAACCGGCCTGCCACAGCAGGCTGGTGGTCAGGCCCGCGTCTCCCGTGTCGCTGGTGATGTACGCCTTCGGGTCGGACTTGTGCAGCTTGCGGGCAGCCTGGAGGTACTCGTCCCAGGTCGTCGGCACCTTGATCTTGTGCTTGTCGAAGACCTTCTTGTTGTAGAAGAGGGCCATGGGGCCGGAGTCCATCGGCAGGGCGTAGACGCCGTCCCCGGACTTCACCGCGTTCCACGGGCCCGGCGAGTAGGACTTGGCGAGCTTGTCCGCGCCGAAGGGGGCCAGGTCGGTGATGGACTTGGTCAGGGCGTACTGGCCGAGCGCGTAGTACTCGACCTGCGCGACGTCGGGGACGCCCTTCTTCGCCGAGATGGCGTTCTGCAGGGCCGTGTACTGGTCCTTGTTCGTGCCGGCATTCACCAACTCGACGTCGACGGCGGGGTGTTCCCTCTCGAAGTCGGTGACGACCTTCTTGAGGGTGGGCTCCCACGCCCACACCTTGACCTTGCCACCCTTCTTCAAGGCCGCGTCGATGTCCGCGGACGAGACCTGCTTCTGACCGGATCCGTCGTCGTCGGAGCCGCCGCAGGCGGTCGCCCCCAGGGCGAGGGCGCAGACGAGACCTATGCCGCGCAGCAGGCGGCGGGTGTTCTGGGGCATGGCGATGCTTCCACTTCTTCGTGGCCTACAGGGGGCGGAACGAGATGAACTGCCGTGCGGGGGCTACTCCTTGACGCTTCCGGCGGCGAGTCCGGACTGCCAGTACTTCTGGAGCAGCAGGAACGCGGCGATCAGCGGAACGACGGTGATCAGCGAACCGGTGATCACCAGGTGGAAGACGGGATCGCCGCCCGCGGTCGCGGCCTGGGCGTTCCAGCTGTCGAGCCCCAGGGTCAGCGGGTACCAGTCCGGGTCCTTGAGCATGATCAGCGGCAGGAAGTAGTTGTTCCAGGTCGCGACCATCGTGAACAGCAGGACGGTCACGGTGCCGGGCGCGAGCAGCGGCAGAGCGACCTGGAAGAAGGTGCGCACCTCGCTCGCCCCGTCGATGCGGGCGGCCTCCATCAGCTCGGTGGGGATGGCCTCGGTGGCGAACACCCACATCAGATAGAGGCCGAAGGGCGAGATGAGCGAGGGGATCAGGACCGCCCAGGGGGTGTCGGTCAGGCCCATCTTGCTGAACATCAGGAAGGTGGGCACCGCGAGAGCCGTACCGGGCACGGCGACGGCACCGATGACGACGGCGAACACGGCGCGTTTGCCGGGGAAGGCGAACTTCGCGAGGGCGTAGCCGCCGAGGACCGCAAGGAAGGTGGCGCCCCCGGCCCCGACCACGACGTACAGCAGGGTGTTCAGGAACCAGCGGGTGAAGACGCCGTCGTCGTACGTGAAGGTCGTGCTGATGTTGTCCCACAGGGCGAAGTCCCCGCTGAACCACAGGCCGAACGAACCGGCGAGACCCTCCTGGGTCTTGGTGGCGCTGATGACCAGCCACAGCAGCGGTACCAGGCTGTAGAGCAGGACGAGGCCGGTGAGCACGGTGAGCAGGACGCTGCGCCGCGGACGGCCCGCGGTGTGCCGACGGGATGCGCGGACGCGGGGTGTCCGCAGCCGGGGTGCGGCGCCCGGGGAGCGGGCAGGGGCGGGAACGGTCGGGGGAGCGGTGGTGACGGGGCTGCTCGGTCCGTTCATCGGGTCACGCTCCCTTGCGCATGCCGCGCAGCTGGACGACGTAGGCGATGACCATGGTGATCAGGCCCACGACGATGGCGACCGTCGCGGAGTAGTTCTGCTGCTGACCGGAGAAGGACAGCGAGTACGTGTAGAGGTTCGGGGTGTAGTCGGTGGTGATGGCGTTGGGCGCGAGGTTCTGCAGGATGCTCGGCTCGTTGAACAGCTGGAAGCTGCCGATGATCGAGAAGATCGTCGCGATGACCAACGCGCCGCGGATCGCGGGGAGTTTGATGGCCGTGATGACGCGGAGCTGACCGGCACCGTCGATCTCCGCGGCCTCGTACAGGGAGTGCGGGATGACGCGGAGCGCGGAGTAGAAGATCAGCATGTTGTAGCCCACGAACTCCCAGGTGACGATGTTGCCGATCGACGCGAGGACCAGGTCGGGCGAGAGCGGGTCGGGCAGTGAGACGCCCAGGGCGTCGTTGATGTCACCGACGAGCCCGAAGCGGGTGCCGTACATGAAGCCCCACATCAGCGAGGCCACGACGGCGGGCACGGCGTAGGGCAGGAAGACCGAGATGCGGAAGAAGTCCTTGCCGTAGAGGCGGCCGCTGTCCAGGGCGAGGGCCACGAGCAGCGCGATGCCCAGCATGATCGGGACCTGGACCGCCAGGAACAGCGAGACCCGGCCGACAGATGCCCAGAACTGGCTGTCGGTCAGGGCCTGTTGGTAGTTGTCCAGGCCCACGAACGTGGTTCCGCCGATGAGTTGGTCACGGAAGAGGCTGAGATAGACGGAGTACGCGAGGGGCGCCAGGAAGACCAGGGCGAAGACCGCCACGAAGGGGCCGATGAACCCCCATCCCGTCCAGGAACGGCGGTTCCTCGGTGCCGGAGGCCTGGCGGGACGCCGCTTCGCGGCCCCCTGCAGGTGAAGCGTCGTCATGTCGTTCCTCGCTCGTCCATCTCGGAGCCGGCGTCACGTGCCGCGATGTTTGCGTAAACATCACCGTGTGACAAGGGCCTGTGCCGAGCGCCGCGGGATGTTATGTTTACGTAAACATTCAGTGGCGGAATGTCTACACTGCCCCGATGGCGGCGGTCAAGGGTCGTCCGGGAAGACCGGGACACGCGCGGTGAGGGAGACAGTGGAAGCAACAGAGAACACTTCGGCGAGCGGCGCCCCGGGCGAACGGGAACGGGAACGGGCCGCGCGCCGCGGGCAGAGCGCGTCCATGGCCGACGTGGCCCGTCTCGCCGGCGTCTCCTCGCAGACCGTCTCCCGTGTCTCCAACGGGTACTCGGGCGTCACCGAAGAGACACGGCAGCAGGTCCTCGCCGCCATGAAGGAACTCGGCTACCGGCCCAACAGCGCGGCCCGCGCCCTCAAGCGCGGCGAGTTCCGCACGATCGGCCTGATCACCTTCACCCTCTCCACCACGGGCAACGTACGCACCATCGACGCGATCGCCACCTCCGCGGCACAGGAGGGGTACGCCGTCACCCTGCTCCCCGTCGCCGTCCCCACCCAGGACGAGGTGCGGGGCGCCTTCTCGCGGCTCGGGGAACTCGCCGTCGACGCCGTCATCGTCATCATGGAAGTGCACCTGCTCGACGCGGCGGCCCTCTCCCTGCCTCCCCATGTCCAGGTCGTCGTGGCCGACTCGGACGCCGGGGACCGCTACACCGTGGTCGACACCGACCAGGCGGGCGGCACCCGCGACGCCGTCCGGCACCTGCTCGACCTCGGCCACCGGACCGTCTGGCACCTCGCGGGGCCCGAGGGCTCCTATGCCGCGCAACGCCGCGCAGACGCCTGGCGGGCCACGCTCGAAGAGGCCGGGTGCGTCCCGCCGCCCCTCGTGCGCGGCGACTGGTCGGCGGAGTCGGGATACCGGGCGGGACTCGGCATCGCCGAACAGGAAGACTGCACGGCGGTGTTCGCCGCCAACGACCAGATGGCCCTCGGTCTGCTGCGCGCCCTGCACGAGCGCGGCCGCAAGGTGCCGGACGACGTCAGCGTCATCGGCTTCGACGACATCCCCGAATCCGGCTCCTTCCAGCCTCCCCTGACGACCGTCCACCAGGACTTCGCCGAAGTGGGGCGCCGCTGCGTCGAGGGAGTCCTGCGCCAGATGCAGCAGAGCGCCCCCGAGCGCGGCACCACGCTGGTGCCCACGCGGCTCGTCCTGCGCCGGAGCACCGCTGAGCCACCCTCGAGCTGACCGCGCGCGAGAGAACACCTCCGGGAGAAGCTGGAGCCGAGGACGTTACCCAAGGCCGGAGGTACGCATGGACAGCGGCAAAGGCGCGCGGGGACTGCGCTGCCTGGTGACCGGAGCGAGCGGATACATCGGGGGGCGGCTCGTCCCCGAGCTGCTCGACGCGGGGCACCGGGTGCGGTGCCTCGCCCGCTCGCCCGAGAAGCTGCGCGACCACCCCTGGGCCGGGCGGGCCGAGGTGGTGCGCGGCGATGCCTCCGACGCCGGGTCGGTCGGCGCCGCCATGGAGGGCATCGACGTCGCGTACTACCTCATCCACGCGCTCGGCACCGGCCGCGGCTTCGAGGAGACGGACCGGAAGGCGGCCCGGATCTTCGCCGAGCAGGCCCGCGCGGCGGGCGTGCGGCGCATCGTGTACCTCGGCGGGCTCACTCCCGAGGGCATCCCGGAAGCGGAACTGTCGCCGCATCTGCGCTCACGGGCCGAAGTGGGTCGCATCCTCCTGGAGTCCGGCGTGCCGACCACCGTGCTCCGCGCCGCAGTGATCATCGGCTCCGGCTCCGCGTCCTTCGAGATGCTGCGCTACCTCACCGAGCGCCTGCCCGTCATGGTCACGCCGAGCTGGGTGCGCACCAGGATCCAGCCGATCGCCGTGCGCGACGTCCTGCGCTACCTCGTGGGCAGCGCCACCTTGCCCGACGAGGTCAGCCGCGCCTTCGACATCGGCGGCCCCGACGTCGTCACCTACGCCGACATGATGCGCCGGTACGCGGCCGTGGCGAAGCTGCCCCACCGCCTCATCGTGCCGGTGCCCATGCTGACCCCACGCCTCTCCAGCCACTGGGTCGGCCTGGTCACCCCCGTACCGGCCTCGATCGCCCGGCCGCTCGCGGAATCCCTGCGCCATGAAGTCGTCTGCCACGAACACGACATCGCCCGGTACGTTCCCGACGAACACGGCGTCCCGATCGGCTTCGACACGGCGCTCGCACTGGCCCTCGAACGCGTGAAGGAGGCCCAGGTCAGCACCCGTTGGTCGTCCGCCTCGTTGCCCGGCGCCCCCAGCGACCCGCTGCCCACCGACCCCGACTGGGCGGGCGGCAGCCTCTACACCGACCGCCGCGAACGCACCGTGGAGGCATCGCCGCAGGCTCTGTGGCGTGTCGTGGAAGGCGTGGGAGGCGACAACGGCTGGTACTCCTTCCCGCTCGCCTGGGCGGTGCGCGGCTGGCTCGACCGGCTCGTCGGCGGGGTCGGCCTGCGACGGGGACGCCGAGACGCCCAGCGGCTGCGGGTGGGGGACTCGCTGGACTTCTGGCGGGTCGAGGAGATCGAACCGGGACGGCTCCTTCGGCTGCGGGCCGAGATGCGACTGCCGGGCCTCGCCTGGCTCGAGATGTACGCGGAGGAGGACGGCAAGGGCCGCACCCGCTACCGGCAGCGGGCGCTCTTCCATCCGCACGGCCTGCTGGGGCACGCCTACTGGTGGAGCGTCTCGCCGTTCCACGCGCTCGTCTTCGGCGGCATGGCACGCAACATCACACGTACGGCCGAACAGCGCGCCGCGGGAACCACCCGGAAGTCGTGACCCACGGACAATACGGCGACGCACCGGTCGCGGCTCCGACGAGCAGACACCCGACCGGGTGGCCCTGATGAGCTTCCCCCCCCCACGACATGAGGAGCCGCGGCAAGTGACCGTATCCATCGTCCTGTTCACCTCCGACCTGCGCCTGCACGACAATCCCGCGCTGCGGGCGGCCCTGCGCGAGGCGGACCGGATCGTCCCGCTGTTCGTGTACGACGACGGGCTGCGGGCCACTGGCTTCGCCGTCCCGAACCGCCGCGCCTTCCTCGCCGACTGCCTGGAGGATCTCGACTCGGGGTTGCGCGAGCGTGGCGGTCGCCTCGTGGTCCGCAGTGGCGATGTCGTCGACCAGGTCCGCCGGGTGGTGACGGAGACCGGGGCGGCGCGGGTGCACGTCGCTGCCGGGGTGAGCAGGTACGCGACGCGGCGCGAGGAGCGGCTGCGGGCCGCGCTCGGCGACACCGGTTGCCGCCTTGTCGTGCACGACGCGGTCCTCACGGCCGTCGCTCCGGGGGAGTTGCTCCCGACGGGCAAGGACCACTACGCGGTGTTCACCCCGTATTTCCGGCGCTGGACGTCGGAAGGCGTACGCGACTTCCTGGCCGCTCCGCGCAAGGTCCCCGTCGCCGACGTGAAGTCGGAGCCGGTGCTGCCGCGCGCGGAGATCACCGGCGTCTCACCGGGACTCGGCCCCGGCGGCGAGAGCGCAGGGCGAAAGCGGCTGCTGGCCTGGCTGACCGGTGGCATCGCGGGGTACGAGGACGGCCATGACGACATCGCGGGAGACGCGACTTCGCGCCTCTCGCCCCACCTCCACTTCGGCACCCTCTCGGCGGCCGAAGTCATCCACAAGGCAACCCGCGAGGGCTCGCCGGGAGCGCAGGCGTTCGTCCGGCAGCTGGCCTGGCGGGACTTCCACCACCAGGTCCTCGCGGCCCGCCCGGACGCGGCGGCCCAGGACTACCGCTCGCACGGCGACCGGTGGCGCACCGACACAAAGGAGATCACCGCCTGGACCGAGGGGCGCACCGGCTATCCCTTCGTGGACGCGGCGATGCGACAACTGCGTCACGAGGGCTGGATGCACAACCGGGGCCGCATGGTCGTGGCGAGCTTCCTCACCAAGACCCTCTACGTCGACTGGCGCGTGGGCGCCCGGCACTTCCTGAGCCTCCTGGTCGACGGGGACATCGCCAACAACCAGATGAACTGGCAGTGGGCGGCGGGCACCGGTACCGACACCCGGCCCAACCGGGTCCTCAACCCCGTCGTCCAGGGCAAGCGCTTCGACCCGGCCGGCGGTTACGTACGCCGCTGGCTCCCCGAACTCGCCGAGGTCCCGGACCGGTACATCCACGAGCCGTGGAAACTCCCGGACGACGACCGGTCGGGCGTCGACTACCCCGCACCGGTCGTCGAACTGACCGAGGGCCGCGCCCGCTTCGAGCAGGCCCGCGGCGCCTGAGACGCTGTTCAGCAGCTCGACTCAGGCACAACTCAGCAGGCGTACCAACCGCTCAAGCCCCGCACCGCACCGGCCGAACAGGTACCGGTCCGAGGTGAGAGCCTTGGGGCAACGAAAGGACAGCTCCCCATGACTCCCCCCACCGATCTGGCCCCCGCCGAGGCGGCCGCCCGCCTGGACCGCTTCACCGTCATCGACGTCCGCAGCCCCGGCGAGTACGCCTCCGGCCACCTTCCCGGTGCCCACAACATTCCCGTCGACCACCTGCACATGGCGCTGCCCGAGCTCAAGGCCGCGGCAGCCCGCGGTGAGCTCCTGATGGTCTGCGCCTCAGGAAAGCGCTCCGCCTCCGCCTGCGACGAGCTGGCCGCCGCCGACATCCCCGCCGCCACCCTCGCCGGCGGCACCACCGCCTGGGCCGAACAGGGCTACCCGCTGCACCCCTCGGACGGCGCGCCGACGGCCTGGCCGATGGAGCGCCAGGTGCGGCTCGCGGCCGGGTCCCTCGTCGTCCTCGGCCTCGCCGCCGGAACCCGCTTCAGGCCCGCGCGCTGGCTGGCCGCGGGTGTCGGCGCCGGCCTCGTCTTCTCCGCCGTCACCGACACCTGCGGCATGGCCGCCGTGCTCGCGAGGCTTCCGCACAACCGCCCTCGCGCCACCGACCTCCGCGCCACGCTGGAAGCCCTGCAGCCGTAACCACTCAGTGGACACGGCGCGCCCGGTGCCGCCTGGTCGTGAGGCGTACGTCCGCCTCCAGCGTCCGGGGCGCCGCTGCCGCCCGTGCCTCGGCGATGGTGCCCCGGGCCAGCTCGCGCAGCACCGCTTCCGGGGAGCCGTCGGTCTCCAGGACCAGCGTGATGCGGGCCCGCAGCCGCCGGGGGCGTCCGAGCAGGCGTACGTGCGCGCGGGCCACGCCGTCGACGGCTCGGGCGCGTTCGGCCATCGCGGAGGCCAGGGCCCCGGCCGAGAGGGTGACACCAGCTTGCCCGAGCGGGAGTTCGCGCAGCCGGCCGGTGCGGATCTGGGCGGCGGTCCAGCAGAGGAACAGGACGGTGCCGACGGCCAGCGCGGCGATCACGACGGGCGGCCACCAGTCGTGATCACGCCACCGGCCGAGCACCTCCTGGTCGAGCCACACCCGGTCGGCGCCGACACGCGGCAGGGCCGACGGCAGCCGGTCGCGGACGGGAGCCGCCGCGGAAGCCAGTACGGCTCCCGCGAAAAGGAGAACTGCCGCCGCACAGAGCAGAGTTGAGCGGTTCGTACCGCTACGCAGCCGGCTCATCAGGAGTGCTCCTCTCCGCTGCGGTGGATTCCGTACGCAGGCGCACACGCAGCCGCAGTGGCCCGGCGAGCCCGAGCTCCGCTGCCGCCGCCTCGGCGGCCTCGGCCACCGCCCGCCGCGCACCCTCCCGTTCACCGAACTCAAGCCCGGCGCGCACCCGCGCCGTACGGCGGCCGACCTTGACCCGGACCTGCCCGATGCCCGGTACGCCGGCCACGGCATCCCGCAGGAGGACCGCGACCGCCCTGCGATCCAGGACCGCACGCACCCCCGGAAGCGGCGGCCTCATCGGGAGAACGCTGCGACGGCCCGGCGTGACGGCGAGGACCAGCAGCCACACACCGAGCGCGAACACTCCGAGCGCCGCGAGGACACCCGTGGCCGTGCCGCTGTCGGGGCCGTGCGTGGCGAGCCACTCCATCGCGTCGACCCGCCACCGCGCGGGAGCGCGCCCGGCGGCGTGCACGGACACCACGTCGTACAGCAGCACTCCGCAGGCCCCGGCGGCGAGCAGGGTCAACACCCCGACGGGCAGGCGGCGTTGGGACCAGGGGCGGTGTGCGCGAATCCCCGCCGCCTCGGTGGCGGCCACCTGCGGTGCGAGCCGCCCGGCGGACAACTGGTCGCGGGGCAGCCCCCGGGACAGACCCCGGACGCGGATCCGCGCCGAGGGCACGGTGAGGCCGGTGAGCCGGGCCGTGCGCTCGGCGACGTGTGACCGTACGCTCTCGCCCGCCTCGTCGAGCACGGCGGGGTAGGGCAGGGTCACGGTGACGCCGACCCGGGCCCGGCGGCCGCGCACGGCCGCCGAGCCTCCCTCGACCTCGACCGCGCCGGGAGCCAGTGCCTCTGTCGCGGCGCGTTCCGCGATGCGGCGCACCGCACGGTCCGCGACGGTCGTCACCCCGCGTTCCGCCGCGGGCGTCGTCACCCCGCTCTCCGCCGCGGGCGCGGTCATCGCCGCTCCCGGTCACGCCCGCCGAGGAAGGCGCGGATGTCCGTGCCGTCGTCGACGAGGCGCCCGAGGACGAAGCCGACCGCGCCGAGCGCGGCGACCAGGAGGAACGCGCCGAAGCCGCCGAACCACCCGGCGAACCCCAGGGCCATGCCCGCCATCAGGCCGACCAGAGCTGTGCTCACCACTCACCTCACACCACAGAAGGGAACGTCACGTCTTGGCCCGCGTGGGGCGGGGCGGCGCGCTACTCGACGCGGGTCTCGGCGCCGGAGTCCGCGCTGTCGTCCTCGGGCAGGTGGACGTCGTTGACGGCGACGTTCACCTCGACCACCTCGAGTCCCGTGATGCGCTCCACCGCCGAGATGACGTTCTCGCGCACGTCGTGGGCGACGTCCGTGATGGGCACGCCGTACTCGACGACGATGTCGAGGTCGATCGCCGTCTGCCGCTCGCCGACCTCGACCTTCACCCCGCGGCCGACGTTGGGGCGCCCGCCGGGAACGCGGTCGCGCACGGCGCCGATGGTGCGGGAGAGGCCGCCGCCCATGTCGAACACGCCGGGGATCTCGCGGGCCGCCATGCCGGCGATCTTCACGACCACGACATCGGCGATGGACGTCTTGCCCCGCGTCGCCGCGGGCTCGGCCGCGCCGGTGGCTCCGCTGACGGTGGTGGCTCCCGGCGTGCTCCTGCGAGCCTCGCCGGTGAGGCCCTTCTCGGTGCTGCCGGGTGCTGCTGTGCTCGAAGTGAGGTCCTGCGTCGTCATGGTGGCGTCTCCTCGTCGTCAGGGGTTTCCCCGCCTCTTCTCCTGTTCCGACCCGAGTACCCCGGCTCCGTTACGCGCCTCGCGGGAATTTCCTGTCCCGGCATGTAGCGTTCCTGGGCCGCGTAACGCGGAGGGCGCTTCGTGTGTCGTACGAGCACGACCGAAGTGAGAGGAGCCGCGTGTGCCGGGCGACCGGGGCGGAACAGCCGAGGAAGCGGACGCGTCCTCAAGACGTGAGGAAGCGGACGCGTCGTCGAGACGTGACGACGGACTGCTCGCGGTGCGGGCGGCGGAGGGCGACGAGCAGGCCTTCGAAGCCCTCGTGCACCGCCACGCGCCCATGGCGCTGCGCCTGGCCACGCGCCTGCTCGGGAGCCGCCCGGAGGCGGAGGACGCCGTGCAGGACTCCTTCGTCAGCGCCTGGCGCAAACTGCCGGAGTTCCGCGGGGACGCGCAGTTCGGTACGTGGATCTACCGCATCGTCACCAACCGCTGCCTGAACCTGCTGCGTTCGCGGCGACCGGTCGTGGCGCTCGACGGCCTGCCCGAGCCGGCCGCGCCGGAGTACGAGGTCTCGCCCGCGCGGGTGGCCGAGGGGCACGCCGCCGTGGCGGACCTGGCGCGGGCGATGGAGGGACTCTCGCCGGAGCAGCGGGTGTGCTGGGTGCTGCGTGAGCTGGACGGCGCGCCCTACGAGGCCATCGCCGAGACGGTCGGTATCAGTCCGGAGGCGGTCCGCGGCCGTGTCTTCAGGGCGCGGCGCTATCTGACGGAGGCGATGGCCGCATGGCGATGAACGATGACGAACTGCTGCCCTGTGGGCGCGAGTTGTCGCACGTATGGGAACAGCGGGAGACGGGCGTGCCCGACCCCCACGCCGACGGCTGCCCGCACTGCACGCAGGCCCTGAACGCCCTGCTGCGCCTTGAGGGGATCGTCACGGAGGCGCGCGACACGGCGCCGCGGGAGCAGGACACCTCCGCGCTCGCGGGCCGTGTCATGGACGTGGTGCGTCTGGAGCTGCGGCCGGGCCGGACGCTGCCGCTGGGCGACGAGGACGAGGACGCGTGGATCGTGGAGGCCGCCGCGGCCAGAACGGTCCGGGCCGCGGCCGAGTCGCTGCCGGGCGTGCGCGCGGGAAGCTGCCGCATCGGCCCGCTGGACGAGCCCGCGTCCCCGGCGCCGGCCGGTCGCCTCGCGCGCGGGCCGGTCAGGATCCGCATCGAGGTGCAGGTCCCGCTCACGTGGCACCTGCCGGAGGTCGCCGACCGGGTGCGCGGGCGGGTGCTGGAGGCGGTGGACGACGAGCTCGGCATGCGGATCGCGGTCGTCGACGTGACGATCAGCGACCTCATCGATGACGACGACGGCGACGACGACAGCACGGAAGGGCGGCAGCGATGAGCGAGCGAGACGTTGCGCGCGCAGTGGCGGACGCCGTCATAGAGGCGGTTCTCGGCACCCCGGGGGTCGCCTTCCTGCGGCCGGGCCTCGCGGACCTGCTGCGGTCGTCGGCGGTGCTGAGGCGCGGTCTCCCCAGTACTCCGGCGGGCTCCGCGGGAGTACAGGTACGGCGGGAGAAGGACACCGGGGCCTTGAGCGTGGAGGTGTACGTCGTCCTGCACCGGGGGCGGCGGGCCCTGGACGTGACACGGGAGGTGCGCTCCGCCGCGGCGAAGGCCGTCGAGCGAGTGACCGGCGAGCCGGCCGCGCCCGGTGTCGCCGTCACGGTCACCGGTCGGGTCTGAGGCACTCTGCGGCGCGAGGTGGGGGCTGACATCCCGGCTACTGGTGAGTAAGGTCGCGGGTCGAGGATCGGAGTTGTCATGACCCGCACGTTCACAGTGTCACGCAGCATCCTGGTCGAGGCGTCACCGCGGACGGTGTACGAGCAGGTCAGCCAGCCCGCTCTGATGGGGCGCTGGAGCCCCGAGAACCTCGGGGCGACCGTGCCCGGAGGCGAAGGGCCCGCCGTCGTCGGCCTGGTCTTCGAGGGTCACAACAAGCGCGGCCCGTTCCGCTGGACCACGCGCTGCACGGTGACCAAGGCCGAGCCGGGGCGGCGCTTCGCCTTCCGCGTGCACGCGATCGGACTGAAGCGCCCCCGGCTGCGTGCCCCCATCGCCACCTGGGAGTACCGGTTCCAGGAGTGTGACGGAGGCACCAAGGTGACCGAGACCTGGACGGACGACAGGCGGTCCTGGCCCACTTTCGTGGCCAACGCCTTCGACCGCCTCGCCACGGGAGGACGCACCTTCGCGGTCTTTCAGGTCGGCAACATCGACAGGACGCTGCGGAACCTCAAGCGGGAGTTCGAGAAGGCGCGCTGAGCTCAAAGAAGGCGCGCTGAGCTACGCCCGCACCTTCGCGGAGGGTTCCTCGGGGGCGCCGCCCGGCGGCCCCGTGATCGGAGCGATCGGCGTGTCCGCCGCGCGCACCCAGCGCGGCCCCTCGGGCCCGTACACCCCGCGCGGCTCCGGGAACGCCGCGAGCAGGGCGAGGTAGACGATCGCGGCGACGGCGGCTCCCAGCGGGAGGCTGATGTCGGCGCCGTTCGCGAGGTCGCCGAGCGGCCCGACGAACTGTCCTGGAATGTTGGTGAAAAGGACGCCCGTCACCGCACCGGTCCACCAGGCCGCCATGCCGCGCCAGTTCCAGCCACGGGCGAACCAGTAGCGGCCGCCGTGCTGACGGCGCGTGAAGACCTGCAGTGCCTCGGGGTCGTACCAGCCGCGCCGGGTGACGTAGCCGAGCATCATGACGATCATCCACGGCACGGTGCAGGTGATGATCATCGTGGCGAAGGTGGAGATCGCCTGGACGAGGTTGAAGCCGAACCGGCCCACGAAGATGAACGTGATGGACAGGACGCCGATCAGAACGGTGGCCTGCACGCGGCCGAGCCGCGGGAACACCGAGGAGAAGTCCAGGCCGGTGCCGTACAGCGCGGTGGTGCCGGTCGACATGCCGCCGATCAGCGCGATGAGGCAGACCGGCAGGAAGTACCAGCCCGGCGCGATCGCCAGCAGGCCGCCGACGAAGTTGGGGGCGGCCGGGTCCATGTACTTGGGCGCCTGCTCGGCGATGATCGCCGCCGTCGCCAGGCCGAAGCCGAACGGCAGCACTGTGGCGAGCTGCGAGAGAAAGGCCGCTCCCATCACCTTGCGGCGCGGGGTCTCGGCCGGGATGTAGCGCGCCCAGTCACCCAGGAAGGCGCCGAAGGAGACCGGGTTGGACAGCACGATCAGCGCGGCGCCGATGAAGGACGGCCAGAACAGGTCCTGGGTGGCCTGGTCGGCGTCCGCCGTGAAGACCCCGGCGTACGAGGGGTCGAAGTCCCCCGCGAAGGCGGCAAGGCCGAGGACGAACAGCAGGGTCGCCGCCACCACCGCGACCTTGTTGACGAGCAGCATGAAGCGGAAACCGTAGACACACACGGCGAGGACGAGAGCGGCGAACACGGCGTACGCGCAGCCGTAGGCCACGTCGCTCTCCGGCACGCCGAGCAGCCGGTGCGCTCCGCCGATGAGGGCGTCGCCCGAGCTCCACACCGACAGGGAGAAGAACGCCACGGCGGTGAGCAGGGAGAGGAAGGAGCCGACGATCCTGCCGTGCACGCCCAGATGCGCCGATGACGAGACGGCGTTGTTCGTGCCGTTGCGTGGCCCGAACACCGCCATCGGGGCGAGCAGCAGCGCGCCGATGAGCAGCCCGATGAGCATCGCCGCGAGCCCCTGCCAGAAGGAGAGCCCGAACAGGATCGGGAACGCCCCGAGCACGCAGGTGGCGAAGGTGTTGGCGCCGCCGAACGCGAGCCGGAACAGATCGAGCGGCCCCGCCGTGCGGTCCGCGTCCGGGATGCGTTCGACTCCGTGCGTCTCGACCTCGGTGACGGACGGAGATGGCTCCTTGGGCACAGGCGGCTCCCTGGGTGACAGCACCCCGACGTGCGAGGTGCTGTGGCGGAAAGTGCAGGGACCGTAAACGCCACGCGCCCCGGCGCACCAGTGCCCGATTCGCACTGCCCACGCCCACGCGGTGGATGAATCGCACATCCGCCTGCGTGAATCGTCCCTACAGCGCGTCGAGTTCGCGGACCACTGTCATGTCGTCGAAGGGGATGAGCTGTTCGCCGACGATCTGGTGCGGCTCGCTGCCCTTGCCCGCGACGAGCACGATGTCGCCGCGCCGCGCGGCGGTCAGCGCGCGCGAGATCGCGGCGCGGCGGTCGGCCACGCGGTGGAAGGGCGTCCCGGTGGACGTCAGGCCGGGAACGATCTGGTCCAGGATGGCCTCGGGATCTTCGTCGCGGGGATTGTCCGAGGTGACGACGCACAGATCGGAGTGACGGCCCGCGATCTCGCCCATCAGGGCCCGCTTGGTGATGTCACGGTCGCCGCCGCAGCCGAAGACGGTGATCACCGACCCGGTCGCGAAGCCGCGGATCGTGGCGAGGACCTTCTCCAGCGAGTCGGGAGAGTGCGCGTAGTCGACGATCACGCAGGCCCCCTGCGCGGTGGTGAAGCGTTCGAGCCTGCCCGGAGTGGGCGGCATCCGGTCCAAGGCGGCGACGAGGGCGGGCAGTTCATGCCCGAGGAGATGGCACGCGGCGAGGGTGGCCAGCGCGTTGGACACCGAGAAGCGGCCCGGTATCGGGATCGCGGCAGGGTACTTGCGGCCGTCGTGGTGGAGCGTGAAGCGGGTGCCCGCCGCGTCCACGACCAGATCGCTCGCCCGGTAATCGGCCGGTGCCTCCAGGCCGTACGTGGTCACAGAGCCCGGCATCAGGGCCATGATCTCGGCGCTGACGGGGTCGTCGGCGTTGACCACCGCGCGGTCGCACAGCCCTGTGAAGAGGCGCAGCTTGGCGTTCTTGTAGTGCTCCATCGTCCCGTGGTCGTCCAGGTGGTCCTGGGTGAGGTTGGTGAAGACACCGATACTCACGGGCACATGGTCGAGGCGCCGCTGCAACAGACCCATGGAGGTGGCTTCGAGCACCACGCTGCTCGCGTCCCGGTCGCGCATGTGGCCGAGGAGATAGTGCATATCCGGCGACTCCGGGGTGCTGAGGACCGACCGCGGCATCGGTATCCGCTCGGTGCCGATCCGGCTTCCCGAGGTGCCGATCACCCCCACCTTCGCGCCCTCGGCCAGCCTGAGCGCCGACTCGACCATGTACGAGACGGAGGTCTTGCCGTTCGTCCCCGTGATCGCCACGATGTCCATCGCGCGGCCGGGATCGCCGTAGTACCGGGAGGCGACGAGCGAGGCGGCCGCCCGTGCGTCGGCCACCCGCAGCACGCACACCTCCCGCCCGGCGGACTCCGTGTCCGGCAAGGGGCCGTCCTCGGCGATGACCGCCACCGCCCCTCGTTCCAGTGCCCGGCCGATGCCCCCGGGTCCGCCCTCCTCGTGGCCCGGAACGGCGACGTACAGCGATCCGGGCGTCACGTGCCCGGCGTCGAAGGTGATTCCCGCAGTGACCGGGACTCCCGGGTCACCGTGCAGAACGTGGTGGTCGTGCCCGTCGAGCAGTGCGCTGAGCTTCACAACAGTCCCCTCGAAGGCGGTCCGCGGCACACCGCGCACGCCCGGCCTGAGGGGCAGGGCGACGGTGAGCCGGAATCCGCGGTGATACGCGTAAGGCGAGCGGGCCCCACAGGGGGATATCTGCGTGCGGCCGAAGGGCCAGGACGGCCGAGGAACGCTACCCGTGCGCCGCACGACTGGTCGCAGAGGACCGGATCCGGGTCGTGGAGGGCTGATCACGGGTGGCCGGGCGGAGCAGGGACCAGCCCGACACCGCTCCAGTGTACGGCCGCCACGGCCGTACACAGACGTACCGGAATGCGCCCGGCGATCACGGCCCTCAACTGCGTGCACCTGAAGAGGTATTGACGTGGACGTGTCACTCGATATGGTCTAGTCCAACGGTAGGAGCCATTCCGGAGAGCTGCAGCTCCCGGTGCGCCGGTGCGATCACCGGTGGGTCCTGCCGCGTCTCTTCGCGCGCCCCTCACCCCTCGTACGCGCTCAGAGCCGACCCGCATCCTCTCCCCCCCACCACGTGACGGGCGGCCGTGCACACGCATGCGCCGGTCCGCCAAGGAGTGATCCCTCATGCGTCCTCGTGTCCTTGCCGCGCTGACCGCGACCGCGTCGGCCGCCGCGCTCGCCGTCCTGACCCTCGCGCCCAACGCCTCCGCCGAGAAGGCGGAGCCGGGGGAGCGGGCCGCGGCGGCGGAATTCCCCGTCAGCGAGGCCCAGTTCAACCAGATGTTCCCGAACCGGAACTCCTTCTACACCTACAGCGGACTCACGCAGGCGCTCAGCGCCTACCCCGAGTTCACCGGGACCGGCAGCGACACCGTACGCAAGCAGGAGGCGGCGGCCTTCCTCGCGAACGTCAGCCACGAGACGGGCGGTCTGGTCCACGTCGTCGAGCAGAACACCGCGAACTACCCCCACTACTGCGACAGTTCCCAGCCCTACGGCTGCCCGGCTGGCAACGACAAGTACTACGGCCGCGGCCCGATCCAGCTCAGCTGGAACTTCAACTACAAGGCGGCGGGCGACGCCCTGAAGATCGACCTCCTGAACAACCCCGACCTCGTGCAGAACGATCCGGCCGTGGCGTGGAAGACCGGCCTCTGGTACTGGAACACGCAGAACGGCCCGGGGACCATGACGCCGCACAACGCGATGGTCAACAGCGCGGGGTTCGGCGAGACGATCCGCAGCATCAACGGAAGCCTGGAATGCGACGGGAAGAACCCCGAGCAGGTGCAGAGCCGGATCAACAACTACACCCGGTTCACCGGCATCCTCGGCGTCACCCCGGGCGACAAGCTCAGCTGCTGACGGTCCCGGCGGCCGAGTGGCCGGTCAAGGTCCCCTCGCCCCGCCGTTTCCGACCGGCGGGGCGAGGGTGATTTTCGGCCAACATTAGTGCAGTGCTCAACGGTCGGCCGGGAGGGGCTGGTTGCCTCAGTAAGTGATCAATAGCCTGGTGCGCGTTGCCTGTCTCTGACCTAGGAGCTACATGTCCACCGCGCAGCAGGTCCCCGACATCCTCTCGCCCGAGTTCGCCAAGGACCCGTACCCGGCCTACCGAGTGATGCGGGAGAGCGCGCCGCTGTTCTGGCACGAGGCGACGCAGAGCTGGATCATCTCGCGGTACGAGGACGTCGAGCGCGTGTTCAAGGACAAGGCCTCGCAGTTCACCACCGACAACTACGACTGGCAGATCGAGCCCGTACACGGCAAGACGATCCTCCAGCTCAGTGGTCGGGAGCACTCCGTGCGGCGCGCGCTCGTGGCACCGGCGTTCCGCGGCAGCGACCTCCAGGAGAAGTTCCTGCCCGTCATCGAGCGCAACTCCCGCGAACTCATCGACACCTTCCGGCACACCGGCAGCGTGGACCTGGTCGCGGACTACGCCACCCGCTTCCCCGTCAACGTCATCGCCGACATGCTCGGCCTCGACAAGGCCGACCACGCGCGCTTCCACGGCTGGTACACCACCGTCATCGCCTTCCTCGGCAACCTCGCGGGCGACGCCGAGGTCGCGGCGGCCGGCGAGCGCACCCGGGTGGAGTTCGCCGAGTACATGATCCCGATCATCCGGGAGCGCCGCGACAACCTCGGCGACGACCTGCTCTCCACGCTGTGCGCCGCCGAGGTCGACGGCGTACGCATGAGCGACGAGGACATCAAGGCCTTCTGCAGCCTGCTGCTCGCGGCGGGCGGCGAGACCACCGACAAGGCCATCGCCAGCATCTTCGCCAACCTCCTGATGCACCCAGAGCAGCTCGAAGCCGTCCGGCAGGACCGCACGCTGATCGCCCGCGCCTTCGCCGAGACCCTGCGCCACACGCCGCCCGTCCACATGATCATGCGGCAGTCGGCGACCGACGTGGAGGTCACCGGCGGCACCATCCCCGCCGGGGCCACCGTCACCTGCCTCATCGGCTCGGCCAACCGCGACGAGCGGCGCTACGGCGACCCCGACCGCTTCGACATCTTCCGCGAGGACCTGACCACGACGACCGCGTTCTCCGCCGCCGCCGACCACCTCTCCTTCGCCCTCGGCAGGCACTTCTGCGTGGGCGCCCTGCTGGCCAAGGCCGAAGTGGAGATCGGCGTCGGCCAACTCCTCGACGCGATGCCCGACATACGGCTCGCCGAGGGCTTCGACCCCGTCGAGCAAGGGGTGTTCACTCGCGGACCGCAGTCCCTGCCGGTGCGGTTCACGCCCGTCACCGCCTGACCCCTCCGGGGCGCCGCCCGCGGGCGGCGCCCCGGCACCGCTTCAGTGCTTCAGTGCGCCACAGGCGTGAACTGCACCGGCAGCGACGTCAGACCGCGCATCCAGATGGACGGACGCCACGTCAGCTCGTGCGGCTCCACCGCGAGGACGAGGTCGGGCAGCCGCTCCAGGAGCGTCTCGACCGCGGTCCTCGCGATGACGTCGGCGAGCAGCGGAGCCGGGTAGGGGCAGCGGTGCTCGCCGTGGCTGAAGGACAGATGCGCCGAGTTCTCCGGGCCGACATGCGACTCGGGCCAGATCTGCGGGTCGGTGTTGGCCGCGGCGAGGCCGAGCACCAGACAGTCGCCCGCCCGGATCTGCCGCCCGCCGAGCTGGGTGTCGCGCACCGCCCAGCGGCCGATGAAGTTCTGGGTCGGGGTGTCCAGCCACAACACCTCGTTGAGCGCCTCGCCCACGCTCAGCCGACCGCCGGACACGTTCAGGGCGAACCGCTCGTCGGTCAGCATCAACCGCAGCGTGTTGCAGATCCAGTTGGCCGTCGGCTGCTGCGCCGCGGCGATGATGGAGATCAGGTCCTGGACGATCTCCTCGTCGGTGAGGCCAGCCGAGTGCGTCAGCATCCGTGACGTGACGTCCGCTCCGGGCTTCTCCCGCTTCTCCTTGACCAGGAGCTGGATGCGCTCCCCGACGCGGGTGTACGCCGCCACGGGGTCGTCGCCCTCGTGCGCGTCGAGCGAGATCCGCAGGTCGTCCACGAGCTGCTGCGTGTCCGTGCTCGCGTCCGGCATGCCGCACATCTGCACCGCGGCGATCATGGGCAGCGCGTGCGCGTACGCGTCCATCAGCTCCGCCTGGCCGCTGCCGGCGAACGAGGCGATGAGACGGTCGGCGATCCGGGCGCTGTCCCGGGCGAGTTCGAACTGGTCGACTCCTTCGAGGGCCTCCGTGATCACCCCGGCCCGCCTGCGGTGTTCCTCGCCCTCGGTGAACAGGACCGACGGCTGGTAGCCGACGAACGGGAGCAGCGGCCAGTCCGCGGGGATGTGCTCCCACTGGTTCCAGCGGCGCGAGTCGCGGGCGAACAGCTCGTCGTGGCTGGTCACATAGCTGACCTCGGAGTAGCCGAGCACCAGCCACGCGGGCACGTCACTGTCGAGGAGCACCGGCGCCACCGCCCCGTGCTCCCTGCGCAGGGTGCGGTAGAGCTGGGAAGGCGTCTGCTGGTACTCCAGACCGCCCAGGCGCACCGCGCCCGTACCCGCGTGGGCCGGGCACCCGGGCGGCGGGCTCTGCTCGTAAGGGGATCCGGTCGGCTCGGTCACGGTGTCATCTCCTGGGCCATGGCCAGTGCGTAGAGGTGGTCCACGAGGGTGATCAGGACGTCCTTGCCCGACGATCTCACCCGTGCGTCGCAGTCGATCAGCGGCACATGGTCGGGCAGCGCGAGGGCCTGGCGGATCTCCTCCAGCGAGTGCGTGGAGGTGTCGTCGTCGAACCGGTTGACGGCCACCACGAACGGGGTCTTGTGGTGCTCGAGACGGTCGATGGCGTACCACGAGTCGTCCATCCGCCGCGTGTCGACCAGGACTACCGCGCCGAGCGTGCCGGCGAAGAGCCGGTCCCACAGGAACCAGAAGCGTTCCTGCCCGGGAGCGCCGAACAGGTAGAGCACCACACGCTCGTTGAGGCTGATGCGGCCGAAGTCGAACGCCACCGTCGTGGTGGTCTTGGCGGCGACGTCGGCCGTCTCGTCGACGCCGACACCGGCCTGCGTCATCACCTCTTCGGTGTTCAGCGGACGGATCTCGCTGACCGACCGGACCAGCGTGGTCTTGCCGACCCCGAAGCCGCCCACGACGACGATCTTCAAGCCGGTCTCGGCAGTGTCGGAAAGGGGCGTACGGGAGGGCAGCTCAGATGTTGCGGAGCCCATGGAGCACCTCCTTGAGAAGGGCGGAATCGGGGATCGCGGCGGCCGAGCCGGCCGCGCGGGGATGGCGGGCGGTGATCCGGCCCATCGCGAGCAGGTCACCAAGGAGGATCCGCACCACCGTGATCGGCAGCTTCATCTCCGCGGCGATCTCCACCACGGCGCTCGGATGCCGGCACAGTTCGAGGATGCGTACGTGCTCCGACTGCATCCCCGCAGTGGGCTCGCACTCGCTCACCACCAGCGTGACCAGGTCGAACGAATCGTCGTCGGCGCGGCTGCGACCGCCGGTGACCGTGTAGAGCCGGTCCGGATCACCGATGTCCACGGGCCTGCGCGGCGTCACGAGGAGCTGCTGCCTTCGGCCTGACCGCGCGGCTCGGCGCGCAGATGTTCACCGATCTGCTCGACGAGTTCGGTCATCTGATGCCCCACCACTCCGGGATCGGCGTTCTCCTCCGCAACCACCGCCAGATGCGCGCCCAGGCCGGCTTCGACGATGAAGAGCAGCCCGCCGTGGAACTCGGTCATGGAGTGCCGGACGCCGCCGGTCCCGTCGCCGAACTCCATGGAGGCACCCTGGGCGAGGGCCTGGATGCCGGAGCAGATCGCCGCCAGCTGGTCAGCCTGGTCGAGCGTCAGATGCTCGCTCCAGCACAGCTTCAGGCCGTCCCTGGAGAGCACCAGGGCGTGCCGCGTACCGGGGGTGCGCTTCAGGAGGCTCTGCAGGAGCCAGGTCAGGCTGTTGTCAGTGGTCTGCATGGTAGGCGGGGCGAGATGCGCGGTTCTTCCGGTCACCTGCCCGTCCCTCCAATCTCACGATTTCGAGCGGGGAAGGGGGGGCGCCAGAGCCCGGGCGCCGTGCGGGTGGCTTCGGTCTACTCGGCGGGCGGCGGCCCGGAATCGGCGGGGGACTCGGGTGCCGCGGGGGAGCCGGGCACGTCGCCCGCAGCCCGCCGCGCGCGGTGGAAGGCACCGAAACGGGAACCGGCGTCACGCGGCGGCAGCCCCGCGTCACCGGAGAGCGACCCTGCCCCGGCAGCGGCGTCGGACGCCGCCCTGCGCTGCTCGCGCTCACGCTCCGCCTCGGCCATGGTGCGGCCGGGTGCGCGCACGGGCAGGCCGTTGGTCGTGGCCGCCGCGGGACGGGAATGCTCCGGCTGGGGCTGTGCCTGAGCTCCGGCCGGGGGCTGCACGGGGGCGGCGGGCCGCTCCGGGGCGGCGGGGATCTCCGCTGCCGCCGGTGCGGGGGCCGCCGGGGCCGGCGCGGGCGCCGGTTCGACACTGCGGGGGGCGAGCTGCTGGGGAGCGGGGTCGCGCTGCTGGGCCATGAGCTGCGGCGGCAGGAGCACCACGACGCCCGTGCCGCCGCGTGAGGACGGACGGAAGTTGACGCTCATGCCGTACTTGGCGGCAAGACGCCCCACCACCGCGAGACCGAGGCGGGTGCCCTGCAGCGAGGCCAGGTCCGTGACGTGCCCGGAGACCGACTGCTCCGCACGGCGCATCGCCGCGTCGGCCATCTTCAGGCCGCTGTCCTCGATCGTCACGACGATCCCGGCGCTGCGCTCCTCCACATAGACGTGCACCTCGTCGATGGGCGGGGAGAAGTTCGCGGCGTTGTCCATGAGTTCGGCCAGGACGTGCATGACGCCCTCCGCGGCGAACCCGGCGATCGCCACGGTCGTCGAGCAGTGCAACCTCACGCGCTGGTACGCGGAGATCCGGCCCACCGCGCCCCGCAGGATGCTCTCCATGACGATCGGCTTGTTCCAGGCACGGCTGGAGCGGCCGCCCATCAGCAGGGCGAGACGGTCGGTCATGAGACCCAGCTGCGACGTGCTGTGGTCCAGGCGCAGCAGATCGCCGAAGACCTCGACACCGTGCCGCTCCTGCATGTCCCGCAGGTCCGCGAGCATGCTCACGGACTTGGCCTGCACCCGGCTCAGCGCCTTGGCGGATGCCGCCTGCGCGGCCGCCGCCCGCCGCTCGCTGTAGGCGAGTTCCCGTACGAACGACTCGGCGGGCACCCGCAGCAGGGGGTTGCGCGGCCACTCGAGACCGGCGAGGACCGTGTCCGCGGAAGCGCCGTCGCGCAGCCGCTCGATCGCCGAGGGCAGCGTCACCGCCGTCAGCTGGTCCAACTCGTCGGCGGCCTGGGCGAGTTGCCCCTGGGCGTGGTCGCGTCGTGACTCGACGTCGGCTGCGTGCCTGACGGTCTCCTCCACCACGGAGGCGAACACGTGGATGACCTGGCGCAGTTGCGGATCCGACGGCGGCGCCGTCTGCGCCAAGGTCTCACTCGCGCTCGTCCCGTCGCGCAACCGTTTCACCACGGTCGGCAATGTGACGTTCACCAGGTGCGCGGTCTCGGCACCCTGGCGCGCCAGCTGAGCGTTGAGGGACGCGGCCTCGGCGTGGTCCGCGGCGGCGGCCTCGCGGACCCGCTTGACGAGCAGGGAACTCGTCACGAGCACGATCGCCAGACACAGCCAGCCGGCAAGGACCGAAGCCACCGTCCAGACCCGGGCGTCGTCCGGTGCCATGACGCCCGCGACGGCACCGGCCGCGGCGGTCACCACCAGCACGACCACGGGCAGGGCCGACGCGCGCCGACGCGCCTTCTCTATTCGGTGCGGGCTGGGAGGAGCAGGCACGGGCATTCAGCGGTCCCTCGGTCCTTGAGTGCAGGTAAGCAACGAGCCGACCGATGTGCGCATCGGTCTCGGGTCCGGTGGGAACGCCAAAGGGGACGGCGATCTTCCGGACCACATATCGCGCCATGCTAGTCACCCCGCCGGGCGCGGAGGACAGGGAGTCGGAACAGGCCGCCCCGGAAGGGCTTTCGTCGTGATCTCGTCCCTCGAACACGACGCCGTGATAGTGGAGTTCGACTCCGCACGGACAGTGGGTGACGGTGAATCAGTCGACTGCCGACGTCTCGGTGATCTCGTACGCCTCCAGGCCCGGAGCCGCGAGGAGATCCGCGACGCAGGCCGCCGAACCGCCGACGTACGTGCTCACCAGATCGACGTCACCGGCCACGCACCAGGCTCGGTCCTCGGGCCACCACAGGTCGGGGAGTTCGGGTGCGCACTCATCGGGGTCGCCGTCCGGTGACGCGGGTGAGTCGGCGTCGTCCAGCGGTCCGGAGAGCAGGATCTCGTCGCGGCCGGGTGTGCGGAACACGGGACAGCCGTCCCAGTTGTACTGGCCGTACCCCTCCCAGAGCCCGTACCAGCAGCGGTCGGGGGTGCCGGTGTGCCGGGAAAGGACGGGGATCAGGGCGCGGGCGACGCCGGCGGGGGTCGGGCCCTCGTCGGGGTGTTCGTCCCAGACGCCGGGGACGGCCGGGGTGTCGTCGTTGCGGTAGAGGAGGCGGTCCCCGAGGCCGATCAGCTCGTGCCAGCGCGTCCCCGCCGACACCGACCTGCCGTACACGGCGGCCACTTGGTCCCACCGCACCGGCTCCGCGCCGAGCCAGGCCGGATGGAGGATGCGCGCGTACGCCTCGAAGCCGGGCGCGCAGACACCGGCGACCGTGCCGAATCCGTCGTCGTGGGGCGGGCGTTGCTCCAGCCAGCGGGCGGGCGAGAGGTCGCGCCGCTCGATGCGGAGACGGCCGTAGACGGGAGGGGGCGGACACTGGTCGACGAGGCGCATGCCCCCAGTGTCGCCCGCGCCGGGGGACCCGTGCGCCCGCGGGGTGACGCCGATTGAGGCGGGCCGAGCGGGGCACTCGGACGGTCGCGGGGTGGCCGGGTGAGACGGCCACCGCCTCTGTGCCGAACCATGCCGATCCATGCCTACAGAAGAGGGACCCCATGGGTGTGAAGAAGACCGCCGTCCTCGTCCTGGACTGCGCGAAGCCCGAGGAGCTCGCGGAGTTCTACGCGGGGTTGCTCGGAGGCACGGCCAGCATGGGCAATGACCCCGACTATGTCGAGGTATTCGACGCACAGGGCATCTGCCTGGCAGTCCACCGGGACTACGGCTACGCGCCGCCGAGCTGGCCGCGGCCCGAGGACGCGCAGCAGGCGCACCTCAGGATCCTGGTGGACCGCGGCGACATGGACGAGGCGGAGCGCGAGGCTGTCGGCCTGGGAGCCAGGCCCGTGGACACCAAGGACAACACAGGCCCCCGGGACACCCGGACCTACAGCGACCCCGCGGGCCACTCGTTCACCCTGGCTGTCTCCGCCGAGCCGAGGCCGCCCCGCTGAGCGCGCCCTGACGGGGCCGTCCCGCGGACTCCGATGACTCCGTTCAGTCGGCGGGCTCGTCCGGCACCGGCTGGTCCGGGCGCACGCCACCCGAATGCGGTGCGCCGCGCCGGCCGGTGCCCGCCTCGTCCGTGTCCGGTACGTCGTCGTCGGCGTCCGGGGCGTTACCGGTGGCGGTCGACGCGTCGTCCAGCTCCCAGTGGTCCTCCTCGTCCGACGCCTGCTGATCGGGCAGATCCCTCGGCACGGGGGTCTCGTCCTGGCCCCGGGTCTCGGGCAGCTCCTCGCTCACGGTGATCCCTCCAGTCCTTGTCACTTCGTTCCGCGTGGTCTCACGGCGGCTTCCGCTGCGGAGGCGCGGCTACCCGCCGTGGTGGCGGCAACACCTCGTACCTGTTCACGGTGGACCGCAGACGCCGGGTCGGCCACACGAACGGGGCCGGTTGCCGGGCCGTGTGCGGGCCGAGACGGTCAGGGCGACGGAGGTCATCGCCGAGAGGAGTCCCCAGACCGGCGCGAAGCTGTCGGTGAGATCCTTGAGCAGGCCGAGCACCGGTGGCATCACCACGATGGCGATCTGGTTGACGGACATGGCGAGGCCGAGGGCGAATCCCGTCCGGTCCGGTGGAGCCGATTCGGTCACGTAGGCGACCCAGGGGCCGTACCAGCCGAAGCCGAAGAAGCCGAGCCAGACGAGCGTGCAGCAGGCGACAGCGGGTGACCGGCCCAGCGGGGTCATCAGCACAGTCATCGCGGCGAGTACGGCGGCCATGCTGAGGACGAGTGAGCCGTACCGTCCGGACCTGGCGCGGTCGCTCCAGGCCGCCAGGACGATCCGGCCGACGACGCCCGCCCCTTGGACGGCCACCAGGACGAGAGCCGCGGTGCCGGCTCCGACGGACGCCGTCTCGTGCAGATACAGCACCGTCAGGATGCCCACGCCGCACTGCACCGAGATCAGGCTCGATCCGGTGAGCATGATCCGCACCATGGACGGTTCGCGGAGCATGTGCAGCCGGGCGCCGAGCTGCGACCTGACCGAGGGGCGCTCCCCGCCGCCCCGGGGAGCGGCGGGGACGGGCGGCCTGCGGTAGAAGCCCATGAACACGCAGGACCCCAGGAGCGCGACGAACCCGCCCGTCACGAGCGTCGCCCGCCAGCCGAAGGCGTCGGCGATGAAGGGCAGCGCGGCCGAGGCCAGCGCGGCGCCCAGCGGCAGCCCCGCCTGCCGGATGCCCATGGCCAGACCCCGCTGGGACGCGCCGAACCACGACGCCACCGATTTGCTGCCGCCGGGCTGGACGGTGCTGTAGCCCGCGCCGACGAGCAGCAGCACCAGGAGCAGGGACACATAGCCCGGCGCCGCGCTTCCCACGAGCAGGCCCACGGCGACCAAGCCCGCGCCCGCCCCGACGACCCAGCGCTCGTCGCAGCGGTCGAGCAGCTCCCCGGCGACCAGCAGCCCGACCAGCGGGACCAACTGGGCCGCCGAGACCAGCAGCCCCAACTGGACCGTGCTCAGGTGCAGTTCGCGTTGCAGGTGGATACCCATCGCCCCGATGCCCTGCACGAAGAAGCCGGCCGCGGCCTGGGTGAAGGTGGCGATACCGAGGACGACCCACCGGTAGCGCCACGTGCTGTGCGCCACCTCGGTGAGGGCTGTCATGGGCGCCAATACAGGGCGGGGTCGGGGTGGTTGACGAAGCCGAGCTCGCGGTAGAGCGGCTCGCCCTCGTGCGATGCGTACAGGTCCACGCGGGCCACCTCGCGCTCCCGGAACCAGTCGAGCAGGCCCCGCAGGAGTGAGCGGCTGTGCCCACGCCGCCGGTGCGCCGGGTCGGTGACCACGCCGATCACCATGCCGACCCGGCCGCCCAGCAGGTGCGGACCCGGCAGCCGCTGCTCGACCGAGCCGATGGCGCACGCGGCCAGGCAGCCGTCACCCCTGCCACCCCCCTCGCCGTCCACGACGAGGATCCGCGTGTTCCCCGTGGCCAGCTGGTCCTTCAGGACGACGGCCAGGGTGTCCTGCCAACTGCCGTCCACCAATGGCAGGTTGAAGTAGTCGCCGCCGAGGTCTTCGAACAGCAGCGTCCGCAGGCGTACGAGCTCCGCGATGTCGTCCTGCGTCGCCGGGCGTATGCCGACGAGGTCTCCGGTGCGTTGTGACATGCCGGTCAGCCTGATGTAATGGTCTTGTGCATCTCAACCCTTACGGCGAGGAAGTCGTGAACCTGGCCGCCGACCTCGCCAACCGGCGCCCTGAGACCGCTGATGAGCTCGCGGACCGCTGCCGCGCGGCGGGGCTCGTTCTGGAGCGGCCCGTCACGCCGGAGGATCTCGACCGCACCCAGGACGCGCTGGACGAGTGGGAGAAGGTCGTCGACGCGACCGCAGAGGAGGAGCGCGCCGAGCTGCTCAATCAGATGCTGGCGGCATCCGCCGCCCACCCCCGGCTGACCGACCACGCGGGCTCGGGCTGGCACCTGCACTACCGCGACGAACGGCAGCCGCTCGGCGCCCTGCTGTTCCAGCTGATCTCCGTCGGCACGGCGCTGCACCTGGCCGGGCGTGGCATGCACCGGCTCCGGCGCTGCGCCGTGACCGAGTGCGCCACGGTCTTCGCCGACACCTCACGCACCGGGCGCCAGCGCTACTGCTCCCAGCGGTGCGCCAACCGCGACGCGGTCCGCAGGCACCGGGCGCGCTCCACGGGCGAGACGACTGAATGACGACTGAATGACGACTGATTCCGCCCCCGAACGCGGGGCCCGGGGCCTGTTCTCCGGCCGGCCTTCTGGTATTCACTCCTGGGATCGATCGCCGTCCGCGCGCTCGCGTTCGCTGCGGGTGTCCCTACGCGACCCAGGAGTTCCCGTGGCCCTTGCACGCCGTCCGTTCAGCGCCGCAGCGAAGGCGACGGTGGTAGCCGTCACCGCCGCGGGGCTCCTCGCCCCCGGCGCCATCGTCGACCGGTACGGGGACGCCGCGGCGGCCGCGGCCCCAACTGCCGCTGTCCCGCCTCCGATCGCCGACTGGCAGCACGAACGCCTCGCCTCCGGGGTCGATCTGTACCAGGGGAGCGTCTCGGGCCGCCCCGGCGCGGACCACTGGACGGTCACCGTGCGCGCGAACGGTGCTCACCTCGCCGCGGAGCGGGACGCGGAGGCGCTGGCCGAGCGGGTGCGCGCTGCCGGGTTCGGCGCGCGTGCCGAGGCGGTCGCGTGGCCGCGGGGTTCCGACCGGACCGGGGTGATCGGGGTGCGGGTCCGGGTGGGGGAGTACGACGCGCGGACCGATGCCGACGCCCAGCGGAAGGAGCTCGCCGCCGCCGGGTTCGACGCGGTGAGCGAGTGGACCGGCGCCGACGGCGTGCCCGGCACCGGAATCGCCCGGGTCAAGGTGGCGATCGTCGACCCGAAGCGCTACGGCGGCGCGATGAAGGGCACGTACGGCACGGGTGTCGCCGGCCGCGAGACGGTGAGCGACATGGCCGCGGACGACGAGGCCCTGCTCGGTGTCAACGCGGGCTTCTTCGTCATGGAGGGCAAGGACGGCGTGCCGGGCGCGGCGGCCGGGATCGCCGCGTACGACGGGGAGTTGCAGAGCGCGGCCACCAACGGGCGGATCGCGGCGGTGCTGCGCGGCGACGGCCTGCGTCCGGAGTTCAAGAAGCTCAGGACGGAGCTCCGGGTCCGCGCGGGGTCGGCGTCCGCGGTCGTGGACGGCATCAACCGTGTGCCGGGCCTGGTCCGCAACTGCGGTGGTGTCGGTGGCGATTCCCCCACGGAGCGCCCGCAGCACGACGTGACCTGCACCGACCCCGACGAGATCGTGAAGTTCACCGACGAGCTCGGCGCGAACACCCCTGCGGGCGAGGGACTGGAGGCGGTGCTCGACGCGAACGGGCGCGTACGGGAGGTGCGTGCGCGCGGCGGCGTGGTGCCGGACGGCGGCAGCGTCCTCGCGGGCATCGGCGCGGGCGCCACGTGGCTGCGTACGCACGCGAAGCCGGGCAGCGCCGTGAAGGCGGGGCAGCGGATCCTGGACGAACGGGGCAGGGAGCTGAAGCTCGGCCCGCAGGATGACATCGTCAACGGCGGCCCCGAGCTGGTGCGCGACGGCAAGGTCGCGGTGAACTACGCCGCCGACGGCATCGAGCGCGCCGGCGACCGTTCCTTCGCGTACACCTGGGGCATCAAGCGCAACCCGCGCATGCTCCTGGGCGTCGACCGGCAGGGCCGCATGCTCCTGGCCGGCGTGGACGGCAGGCAGCCCGGCCACAGCGACGGGTTCGGCCTGGGCGAAGGCGCGGAACTGATGAAGTCGCTCGGCGCGGTCCACGCCATGGCCCTGGACGGCGGCGGTTCCGTGACGATGACGGTGAACGGCAAGGTGATCAACTCCCCGTCGGACGGCACGGAGCGCCCGGTGGGCGACGCCTTGCTGCTTACGCGCTGACCGCCTCCCGCGCAGGCAAAGGAGCGGTGGTGACGGGGAGATGGCGTGGGCCCCGGACCAAGAGGCCTGGGCGGTAGGGGAGTTGGGCCGGGTCGGCCGTCAGGCATAGGTCGGGGAAGGCTGCGAGGAGCCGGGGGAGCGCGATCGTCGCCTCCAGGCGGGCGAGCCGTGAGCCGACGCAGAAGTGCGGTCCGTGGCCGAAGGCGGCGTGGGGCGCCGTGCGGGTGCCTCCTGCCGCCGCGTCCGTCAGGTAGCGGGCGGGGCGGAAGGCGTCCGGGTCGGGGAAGTGCCGGGGGTCGCGGTTGGCGGCGGCGAGTACCGCGAGGACGGAGGCGCCCGCGGGTATGACCACGCCCTCGCCGAGGTCCACCTCCTCGGTCGTGTGCCGCCATGTCGTGCCCTCCAGCGGGCTGGCGTGCCGCAGCGTCTCCTCCACGACGGCGGGCCAGCGCGCGGGATCGCGGCGCGCTGCCGCCAGCTCCCCGGGGTGGGTGAGCAGCAGCAGCGACGCCGACGCAAGGAGGTTCATCGTGGTCTCGTAGCCCGCGAACAGGAGGAGGAACGCCATGGCGAGCAGTTCCCCGTCGTCGAGGCCGCCCTCCGTCGCGTCCTGCGTGAGCGCGCTGAACAGGTCGGAGCCGGGCGCGCGGCGCTTGCGGGCGATCAGCTCGGTGAAGTAGGCGTACAGACCGGTCCACGCCTCGTCCACCGCGCCCGGCTCCAGCGCGTCGGCGGGCGAGCCGACCCGGTAGGTCCAGTCCCGCAGATCGGCCCGGTCGGCCTCCGGCACCCCGAGCACCTCCCCGATCACGAGGACGGGCAGCGGGAAGGCGAAGGTGTCCACGAGGTCCACGCTCCCCTCGCCCCGCAGCCGTAGCTCCATCTCCCGCAGGAGCCCGGTCGTCAGCTCCTCGATCCGCGGCCGCAGCGCGTCGACGCGGCGCGGGGCGAACGCTGCGGTGGTCAGCCGTCGCATCCGGGTGTGATCGGGGGCGTCGGAGTTGAGCATGTGCCGGGCGAGGCAGGCGCGGGCACGCTGCGCGGGCGAATCCCCCTTCGGCCGCCCGGCACCCCGTGGGGGCACGTTCGAGAAGCGGGGGTCGGCGAGCACGGCCCGCGTCCGCTCGTATCCGGTGACGAGCCAGGCGTACGTCCCGTTGGCGAGCGGGACCCGCACGGCGGGCCCCCGGTCGCGGAGGCGCGCGTAGTACGGATACGGGTCGCGCGCGAAGGCGGGGTCCGCGGGGTCCAGGGGAGCGATCACCCGCACATCCTCGCCGGGGCGGGCCCGGCGCAGGGACGGCCACGTCGCCAGGAACGACGGCCGGGACCTGTGGGAACCGGACAGCGACCACCAGCGGTGACCCCGAGAACGACGGAACGTAACGGGGACTACGGGCTGTGACGTCCCAGAAGCGGGCCCGCTTCGTGGCGGAAGGCGATCAGGAGATATCTTGATGTCGAGCAATGTTGCAGACGTGGAGCGGAGCACCCGGTGACTGACTCGACCATCATCTACACCCAGACTGACGAGGCCCCGGCCCTCGCGACGTATTCGTTCTTGCCGGTGGTCAGGGCCTATGCCTCGACGGCCGGGGTCGCCGTGGAGAGCCGTGACATCTCCCTGGCGGGGCGCATCATCGCTCTCTTCCCCGAGTTCCTCGAGGAGAGCCAGCGCATCGACGACGCCCTTGCCGAGCTCGGTGAGCTGGCCAAGACGCCCGGCGCGAACATCATCAAGCTGCCGAACATCTCGGCCTCGATCCCGCAGCTGAAGGCGGCCGTCGCCGAGCTCCAGTCGCAGGGCTACGCGCTGCCGAACTACCCGGACGACCCGAAGACCGACGCGGAGAAGGACATCCGCGCCCGTTACGACAAGGTCAAGGGCAGCGCCGTCAACCCGGTCCTGCGCGAGGGCAACTCCGACCGCCGCGCCCCCGCCTCGGTGAAGAACTACGCCAAGGCGCACCCGCACCGCATGGGCGCCTGGACGGCCGACTCGAAGACGAACGTCGCCACCATGGGCGTCGACGACTTCCGCTCCACCGAGAAGTCCGCGACGATCGCCGAGGCCGCCACGCTGCGCATCGAGTTCACCGGCGAGGACGGCAGCACCACCGTGCTGCGCGAGTCCGTGCCGGTCCTCGCGGGCGAGGTCGTCGACGCGTCCGTCATGCGCGTCGCCAAGCTGCGTGAGTTCCTCACCGCGCAGATCGCCAAGGCCAAGGCCGACGGCGTGCTGTTCTCGGTGCACCTGAAGGCCACGATGATGAAGGTCTCCGACCCGATCATCTTCGGCCACGTCGTGCGCGCCTTCTTCCCGAAGACGTTCGCCGCGTACGGCGCGGCCCTTGCCGGCGCGGGCCTGAGCCCGAACGACGGCCTCGGCGGCATCCTCAACGGCCTCGGCGCGCTGCCCGAGGGCGAGCAGATCAAGGCGTCCTTCGAGGCCGAGCTCGCCGAGGGCCCTGAGCTCGCGATGGTCGACTCCGACAAGGGCATCACGAACCTGCACGTGCCCTCCGACGTCATCGTCGACGCCTCGATGCCCGCGATGATCCGCACCTCCGGCCACATGTGGGGCGCGGACGGCGGGGAGCACGACACTCTCGCGGTCCTGCCGGACTCCAGCTACTCCGGCGTGTACCAGGTCGTCATCGACGACTGCCGCGCCAACGGCGCCTTCGACCCGGCGACGATGGGCTCGGTGCCCAACGTCGGCCTCATGGCGCAGAAGGCCGAGGAGTACGGCAGCCACGACAAGACCTTCGAGCTCGCCGCGCCCGGCACGGTCCGCGTGCTCGACGAGACCGGCAACGTCGTCCTGGAGCAGACCGTCTCCACCGGCGACATCTTCCGCATGTGCCAGGCCAAGGACGCCCCGATCCGCGACTGGGTCAAGCTGGCCGTCAACCGCGCCCGCGCGACCGGTTCGCCGGCCGTGTTCTGGCTCGACGAGACCCGCGCGCACGACGCGCAGCTCATCGAGAAGGTCAAGGCGTACCTGCCCGAGCACGACACCGACGGCCTGCAGATCGAGATCATGTCGCCGGTCGAGGCGACCGCGTTCTCCCTGGAGCGCATCCGCCGCGGCGAGGACACCATCTCCGTCACCGGCAACGTGCTGCGTGACTACCTGACGGACCTGTTCCCGATCCTCGAGCTCGGCACCAGCGCCAAGATGCTCTCCATCGTTCCGCTCATGAACGGCGGCGGCCTCTTCGAGACGGGTGCGGGCGGCTCCGCCCCCAAGCACGTCCAGCAGCTGGTCCGTGAGAACTACCTGCGCTGGGACAGCCTGGGCGAGTTCCTCGCCCTCGCGTCCAGCTTCGAGCACCTCGCGCAGACCACGGACAACGCGAGCGCGCAGGTCCTTGCCGACACCCTCGACCGCGCGACGGCGACCTTCCTGGAGAAGGACAAGTCGCCGACCCGCCGTGTCGGCGGCATCGACAACCGCGGCAGCCACTTCTACCTGGCCATGTACTGGGCCCAGGAGCTGGCCAAGCAGACCGCCGACGCCACGCTCGCCGAGGCGTTCGCCCCGCTGGCCAAGACGCTGGTCGAGCAGGAGCAGACGATCGTCGACGAGCTGAACGGCGTCCAGGGCTCGCCCGCCGACATCGGCGGCTACTACCAGCCCGACGAGGCCAAGGCCGCGGCCGTCATGCGCCCGTCGGCGACGCTGAACAAGGCGCTCGGCCTTCTTGGCTGAGTGAACTCCGGCTGACACAGGTCCGCCCCGGCAGCGAATTCGCTGCCGGGGCGGACCTGTTCGCGCGTCCGGTGGGCGCGTCCGGCAGGATCGGGCTCATGTCGCGACCACCGAGCACGTTCCCCTGGCCCGCCACCCTCACCACGGACCGCCTCGTCCTGCGTCCGATCGAGCCCGGCGACGTGCCCGCCATGGCGCGGCTGTGGACGGACGAGGATGTCCGCCGTCACCTCGGCGGGCCTGTCGACAAGGAGACACTTCGCGTGCGCGAGCGGCACTGCGTCGGTGCGCGCGGAGCCTTCAGCGTGACGCTGCGTGCGGGCGGACCGGTGATCGGCGGCGTACAACTGGAACCCGATGGGCGGCGGGCCGGGCGGACCGAGGTGTCGTATCAACTGCTGCCCGAACACTGGGGGTTCGGATACGGGCGTGAGGCGGTCGCCGCCGCGGTCGCCTGGGCGCGCGAAGCGACCACCTCCAGCGCTTCGAAGGTGGTCGCGGTCACGCAGGAGGCCAATGTCCGGTCGCGTCGCCTGCTCGAGTCGATCGGCATGGAGCAGGCGGAGGCCTTCGTCGAATGGGGCGCGGCGCAGGTGCTGTACTCCGCGGGTTCTGTACGCCGCGGGCCGCGGTCCTAGCCGAACGTCACCGAGCTGATCCTGTTGTCGAAGCCGATGGTGGACAGGGCGGCCACGTCACCGCCATTCCCTATTTCTGAAACGCGTTCTACTGTGTGCGCCGTCAAGCCCACGCCCGGGGAGCCAGCGAAAGCAGGAGGGGCCGTGCACCTCGAATACACGCCTGAGCAGCGGCAGTTGCGCACCGAGCTGCGCACGTACTTCGCCGAGCTGGTGCCCGACAACGCGTACGCCCGGTACGCCGACCCCGCCGCGCAGAAACAGTTCTACCGGGAGACCATCCGCCGCCTCGGCGCCGACGGCTGGCTCGGCGTCGGCTGGCCCAAGGAGTACGGCGGCCGCGGGCTCTCCCCGATGGAGCAGTTCATCTTCTTCGACGAGGCCGCACAGGCCGGCGTCCCGCTGCCCCTGATGGCCCTGAACACCGTCGGGCCGACCCTGATGCGGTTCGGCACGGAGGAGCAGAAGGCGTACTTCCTGCCGAAGATCCTCTCCGGCGAACTCGACTTCGCGATCGGCTACAGCGAGCCGGACGCGGGCACCGACCTCGCGGCCCTCAAGACCAAGGCGGTCCGCGAAGGCGATGAGTACCTCGTCAACGGCCAGAAGATCTGGACCACCAACGGCGATACCGCCGACTGGGTCTGGCTCGCCGTCCGCACCGACCCGGACGCCCCGCCGCACAAGGGCATCACCATGCTCCTCGTCCCGACGAGCGACCCCGGCTACTCCTGCACCATCATCAACACCCTCGCCTCGCACGACACCACGGCGAGCTACTACGAGAACATCCGCGTCCCCGTCTCGCGCCGCGTGGGCGAGGAGAACAAGGGCTGGCGGCTCATCACCAACCAGCTCAACCACGAACGCGTCACGCTCGCCGCGCACGGCACCATGGCCATCCGCGCCTTCCACAACGTGCAGCGCTGGGCCGCCGACACCAAGCTCGCCGACGGCCGCCGCGTCATCGACCTCGGCTGGGTCCGCCAGCGCCTGGCCAGGACGCACACCAAGCTCGACGCGATGAAGCTCCTCAACTGGCAGATGGTGAACGCCGTCCAGGAGGGCACCCTCACCCCCCAGGACGCCTCGGCCGTGAAGGTGTACGGCTCCGAGGCGCGCAGGGACGCGTACGCCTGGCTCATGGAAGTGGTCGGCTCGGCCGGCTCGCTGAAGGAGGGCTCCGTCGGCGCGGTCCTCCACGGAGAGCTGGAGCGCGGCTACCGCAGCGCCGTCATCTTCACCTTCGGCGGCGGCAACAACGAGATCCAGCGCGAGATCATCTCCTGGATCGGGCTCGGGATGCCGCGGGTGCGCCGCTGACGCTGTGCGGCTGTGCGGCGGTGCAGCGGTGCGGCTGTGCGCATCGCACTCTCAGACGGAACTGCGGGCCTCTTCGTGGTCCGGCTCCGGTATCAGGTCCTTTTTCTTTCCGGCGGCAGGCAAGGAAATCAGCAGCACTGCCGCTCCGAGGAGTGCGATGGCCGCGATCCAGCCCGCGCCGACGTGCATGGCATGGACAAACGCATGGTCAGCGGCCTGAGCAAGAGTGGGCTTGTGGATAGTGGTGGCGACGTGGCGGGCCTGTTCGGCGGAGACTCGCGCCTGATCCCGCACCGGACCGGGGGCACCCTCCAGCGAAGGTTCGATCGCACGTCGGTACGTGATCGACATGATCGTGCCGCCTACCGCGATGCCGATGACGCTGCCGGTCTGTCGCACGGTGTTGGTGACGGCCGATCCTGCACCGGCTTGTTCCAACGGCAGGTCGCTGATCAATGCGGCCGTAACGGGGCCGATCACCATGCCGATCGAGAGACCCTGTATCAACAACAGGATCTCGATCCAGACGAGTGGAGTCTGGAGTCCGAGGAATCCGTACCCGCCCATGGTCAGCGCAGCCATGGTCAGCGCCGGCACGGTGACAAGGCGTAGCGGCAGGCGGCGAACCAGACGCGAGGCGAGGGGCGCCCCCGCGAGCGCGCCGAATGCGGTCGGGATATTGGCCAAACCCGCCTTCATCGGCGAAAAGCCGAGCGCGCCTTGCAGATAGAACGCGTTGTAGAACGTGATGGCGGCCACGCCGAAGAGCAGCAATCCGAGCGCCACATTGCCGCCGCCGAATGCGCGTTGCGCGAAGAGTCGCGGATCGAAGCTGGGCATTTTGACACGCAATTCGACGAGTGCGAAAACGGCCAGCAGAACCAGACCGGCAAGGATCGGTGCCCAGACGTCGGTACGGCTCCACACCGCCACCTGCCCCGCCCGGATCAGCCCGTAGGCCAACGCCACGAGCCCACTGATCGACAGCAACATTCCAGCGGGGTCCAGTGGCCGCCGAGTGGGGGAGCGGAAATTCGGAACCAGCACGGCGAGCCCCACCAACGCCAATACCGCGACCGGGACATTGATCAGAAAGACCGAGCCCCACCAGAAATGATCGAGCAGAAACCCCGCAAGGACAGGGCCTGCAGCCATTCCGACACCGGCCGACGTCGAGAAAATGCCGATCGCGGCAGCCCGCGCGGGACCAGTGAAGGTCCACATGAGGATGGCCATCATGGCGGGCGTGATCAGTGCGCTGCCCACCCCCATCGCCACTCGAGCCGCAATCAGCTGGCCCGCATCGCTTGCGTACGCCGCCCACAGCGAAGACCCGGCGAAAATCACCAACCCACTGGAGAACACAGTCCGGTGACCGAACCGATCGCCCAATGCGCCTGCGGTGAACATCAATGTGGCGAAGGCCAGGGTGTACGAACCGGTCGCCCATTGCAGCTGACCGGGGTCGGCCCCCAGTCCACGGACCGGGTCTGCAAGGGTCTCCAGCGTGGTGCTCAGGACGGTATTGTCCAGCCAAATCAGCAGCGAACACACCATAAGAACGGAAAGAATCAACCGCTGCCTGAACTTCGGCAACGCTGGAGGCGTGGTCATGAACACCTTCGGATATCGATCGGCGGGAACTGAACGACTGGACCATAAGTAAACTCCCCGGCGCCGTCAAGCTTAGATTTTCTTGTCAATACTGTTGCGTCTTGAGGGGTCGTATGCCCTCTGAATGATTCGCGGGCTGAATAAATTTGTGCCCTCTGATGGATTTGCAAGTTGAATGAATTCATGGCTTCCGACCCCGGCTCCTACTCGCCCCCGGCGGCTGCTGTGGTCGAGGCTGCCGGGCTCAGTCCATGGCGGGGCCACCCCCGCCACCCCCGCAGGTGTTACGGCCAGATGTATTGACACGGCCCGAGGGGCGGGTCAGCATCACTGCCAAGTTAATTAACTACCTAGTGCGTTAACTACGTCCCCTCGCAGCCCGCCCCACCCGTGGCCGGCTGCTGTCCCCGAGGAGTTCACGTGTCCGCTCACCCGCAGGCCGGCCGGCCTTCGGCCGCGTCGCCGCAGGGCAAGCCACGCAAGGCCGCCTTCGCCGCCTGGATCGGCAGCGCCCTCGAGTACTACGACTTCTTCATCTACGGCAGTGCCGCGGCCCTGGTCTTCCCCAAGGTCTTCTTCGACCCGGACGACCCGGCCGCCGCCACCCTGATCTCCCTGGCGACCTTCGGCGTCGCGTACGCCGCCCGCCCCCTCGGGGCTCTCGTCCTCGGCCACTTCGGTGACCGGCTCGGCCGCCGGACGATCATGGTCTGGACCCTGATCCTCATGGGCCTTTCCACCTTCCTCATCGGCTGTCTGCCCACGTACGCGCAGGTCGGCACCGTCGCCCCGGTGCTGCTCGTGCTGATGCGGGTGTTCCAGGGCCTGTCCGCGGCCGGTGAGCAGGCCAGCGCCAACGCGATGACACTGGAGCACGCGCCGGAACACCGGCGCGGCTACTACACGAGCTTCACCCTCAACGGCACCCAGGCCGGTCAGCTCCTCGCCACCCTGGTGTTCCTGCCGGTCGCCGCTCTTCCGGACGAGCAGCTCTACAGCTGGGGCTGGCGCATTCCGTTCCTGCTGAGCGCCGTCGTCGCGGTCGCCGGATACGTCATCCGCCGCACCCTCGACGAGACCCCCGTCTTCCAACAGGCCTCCGCCGACCGGAAGGTGGCCAAGATGCCGCTTGCGGAGCTGCTCAGGAACCACTGGGCCGACGTGCTGCGTGTGGTCGCCGCGGCGCTGATCGCGACGGTCAGCACCATCTTCTCCGTCTGGGCCCTCTCGTACGCCACGAGCGACACGGTCGGCCTCGACAAGACGGGCATGCTCTGGGTCGCCGGCAGCGCCAACGCGGTCGCGCTGCTCGCCATCCCGCTCTGGGCCATGCTCTCGGACCGGATCGGCCGCAAGCCCGTCTTCCTCGTCGGAGCACTGGGCAGCGGCGTCATGATCTTCGTCTATCTGTGGGCGATCTCCACCGGCAGCTACCCGCTGGTCTTCGTGACCGGAGTGCTGCTCTTCGGCGTCGTCTACAGCGCGGCCAACGGCATCTGGCCCTCGTTCTACGGTGAGATGTTCCCCGCCAGTGTCCGCCTTTCCGGCATGGCCATCGGCACCCAGATCGGGTTCGCCATCGCCGGCTTCGCGGTGACCTTCGCGGCACAGATCGACGGCCCCGAGGGCGACGGCTGGGTCGGCGTCGCGATCTTCACCGCCGTCTTCTGCGCCATCTGCGCGATCGCCGTGGCCACGGGGCGCGAGACGCACCGTGTGCCCACGGCCGAGCTGGGGCTGCGCACCGGGGACGCGAAGGCGCCGACGACGGCGCCCGAGGCCGCTGCCCTCTGATGCCTCTGATGCCCTCTGAACCGTCCATCCCCCACCGCGGCGTTGTGATCGACCGCCCCGAGACGACCCACAGGAATCCTCGATGACCTCGTACCTCACCGGCCTGATCGGCTCCGGTATCGGCCCCTCCCTGAGCCCCGCCCTGCACGAACGCGAGGCGGACCGGCACGGTGTGCGCCTCATCTACCGCACCCTCGACCTCGACGTACTGGGCGTCGCGCCCGAGGCCGTCGGCGAGCTGGTGCACGCCGCCCGGCGCCTCGGCTTCGACGGCCTGAACATCACCCACCCCTGCAAACAACTGGTCATCGAGCACCTCGACGAGCTCGCCCCCGAGGCCGCCGAGCTCGGCGCCGTGAACACCGTCGTCTTCAAGGACGGACGCGCCATCGGGCACAACACCGACGCCACCGGCTTCGCCCAGTCCTTCGCCCGCGGCCTGGCCGACGCGCCGACCGGTGACGTCGTACAGCTCGGCGCGGGCGGTGCGGGCGCCGCGGTGGCGCACGCCCTGCTGAACCTCGGCGTCGACCGGGTCACCCTGGTCGACACCGACCCGGCCCGTGCCGCCGCCCTCGCCTCGGCGCTGACCTCGCGCTTCGGGCCCGGCCGTGCGGTGGCCGCGCCCACCGGGGCCTTGGCCGAGCGCCTCGCCGCCGCGGACGGGCTCGTCCACGCCACGCCGATGGGCATGGTCGCGCATCCGGGTCCGCCCCTGTCGGTCGCGCTGCTCAGGCCCGGCCTGTGGGTGGCCGAAGTCGTCTACCGGCCGCTGGAGACGGAGCTGTTGCGCGAGGCGCGCGCCATCGGCTGCCGCACCCTCGACGGTGGAGGCATGGCCGTCTTCCAGGCGGCGGACGCCTTCCGGCTCTTCACCGGGCTCGAACCGCACACCGGCCCGATGCTCGCCGACCTCGGCGATCTGGCCGCCTTCCCGGCCTGAGCACACCGGCCTGATCAGGAGAACAGCATGCGCAAATCGATCGCCACCGTCTCGCTCAGCGGCCCGCTGTCCGAGAAACTCACCGCCGTCGCCACCGCCGGATTCGACGGCGTGGAAATCTTCGAGAACGATCTGCTCGGCGGCCCGCTCAGCCCCGAGGAGGTACGCATCCGCTGTGCGGATCTGGGGCTCGGCATCGACCTCTACCAGCCGTTCCGCGACTTCGAGGCAGTCCCCGCCGACGTACTCGCCCGCAATCTGCGGCGCGCGGAACGCAAGTTCCCCGTGATGGAACGCCTGGGCGCGGACCTGCTCCTCGTCTGCTCCAGCGTCGCCCCCGAGTCGGTCGACGACGACGCGCTCGCCGCCGAGCAACTGCGGCTGCTCGCCGACCGGGCGGCGGCCCACGGCATCCGCATCGCCTACGAGGCCTTGGCCTGGGGCCGGCACGTCAGCACGTACGACCACGCCTGGCGGATCGTCGAGCAGGCGGACCATCCGGCCCTCGGCACCTGCCTCGACAGCTTCCACATCCTCTCCCGCGGTTCCGATCCCAAGGGCATCGCGGACATCCCCGGCGAGAAGATCTTCTTCCTCCAGCTGGCGGACGCACCCCTGATGGCGATGGACGTCCTCCAGTGGAGCAGGCACTACCGCTGCTTCCCCGGCCAGGGCGGCTTCGACCTCGCCCCTCTGGTGGCCGCCACCGTGCGCGCCGGATACCAAGGGCCCCTGTCGCTCGAAGTGTTCAACGACGTCTTCCGGCAGGCAGGGGCGGCCTCCACCGCCGTCGACGCGCTCCGCTCGCTGCTCCTCCTGGAGGAATCGGCCGGTCTGTCCACGCTCCCCGCCGCGGCCGAGCCCTCCGGTTTCGCCTTCGCCGAGTTGACCGCGGCCGACACCGAACCCCTGCGCGGAGTCCTTGAGTCCCTCGGCTTCGCCCACACCGCACGGCACACATGGAAGCCGGTCGAACTGTGGGAGCAGGGGGACGCCCGGATCCTGCTCAACACCGGCGTCAGTGTCAGCGCCGGCGGCCGTCGGCAAGGTCCCGCGCTGACCGCCATCGGCGTGGAGACCCCCGACCCGGAGCGAGCGGCGCGGCGCGCGGAGGCGGTACTCGCCCCCGTGGTGCCCAGGCGCCGAGGGCCGCAGGACGCGCCCCTGGACGCGGTGGCCGCACCCGACGGCACGGAGTTCTTCTTCTGCCGCACGGAGCAGCCCGACCACCCCAGCTGGACCGGTGACTTCACCGAGGTGCCGTCGCGCGCCCCGTCACCCGAGCCAGGAGACACGGCGGCGACCGTCCGCCACATCGACCACATCGCCCTCACCCAGCCCTGGCACCAGTTCGACGAGGCATCGCTCTTCCACCGGGGCGTGTTGGGCCTTGAGCCCGACGACAGCCTCGATCTCGCCGACCCCTACGGCCTCGTGCGCAGCCGGGCCGTCGCGTCCCCCGACGGCGGTGTGCGCATCGTCCTCAACATCGCGCCGGCGCCGGACGCCGAGGGCAGCCGCCTTCAGCACATCGCGCTCGCGACGGACGACATCGTCGGCGCGGCCCGTCGCGTCCGCGAAACAGGCACGGGCCTCCTGCCGATCCCCGCCAACTACTACGACGACCTCGACGCCCGCTACGAACTGGACCCACAGCACCTGGCCACGCTCGCGGACCTCGGCATCCTCTACGACCGCGACGAGAACGGGGAGTTCCTGCACTGCTACACCGCCACGGTCGGGCGCGTCTTCTTCGAACTGGTGCAGCGCACGGGCGGCTACCGGGGATACGGGGCGCAGAACGCCGCCGTGCGGCTCGCGGCCCAGCACCTTCACCAGCATTAGCCGACATCATCACCAGCATTAGACTGACCGGCGCCGATGAGTCCGCCCTGAGGAGCCGCATGGCCGCCGCTGTCCCCCCGCCGTCCCCGCCCGTCAAGCGAACCCGGGACGCGGCCCGTACGCAGGGGGAGATCCTCGACGTGGCCACCGAGGAGTTCGCGCGCATGGGCTACGCGGGGGCCAGGGTGGACGAGATCGCCGCCCGTATGCGGACCACGAAGCGGATGATCTACTACTACTTCGGCAGCAAGGATCAGCTGTTCACCGCGGTCCTGGAGCGGGCGTACAAGGTCATCCGGCACGAGGAGCAGCAGCTCGACGTCGGGCATCTGGACCCGGTGTCCGCCATCCGGCGCCTGGCCGAGCTCACCTTCGACCACCACGAGGCGCACCCGGACTTCATCCGCCTCGTCAGCATCGAGAACATCCACGAGGCGAAGCACATCGGGGCCTCGCCGAGTCTGGCGTCGCTCAGCTCTCCGGCGATCGACGTCATCGCCTCGATCCTCGAAGCCGGGCGTGAACAGGGCGTGTTCACGGCCGAGGTGGATGCCGTCGACCTGCACGCGATGATCAGCTCGTTCTGCTTCTTCCGGGTCTCGAACCGGCACACGTTCCGTGCGCTCTTCGGCCGCGACCTCACCGAGGCGTCCGGTCGTGAGCACTACCGGACGATGCTGGGGGACATGGTCATCTCCTACCTGACCTCGGATCGCCCGGGCCCGAAAGGGAGTTGACCCCTCACTGATCGCGGGCCGGCACCACCATCACCTCGGTGCCGGCCGCGCGCACCGCCCGTACCTGATCCGCCGCCAGGCCGTCGTCCACGATCAGCAGATCGAAGTCGGTCAGCGGCGCGAGCGCGTACAGACCGTCCTTGCAGAACTTGGTGTGGTCCGCGACAAGCACCCGCCGCGCCGCGCACTCCATCATCGCCCGCTTGACCTGCACCGTCTCCGGCGAGGTGTGGTAGCAGCGGCCGTTGGTGACGGCCGTCGTGGACATGAAGAGGACATCGGCGCGAAAGGCACGGACCGCGTCCGCGGTGTGCAGGCCCATGAAAGCGTCGTACGCCGGGAAGTACGCGCCGCCCAGCGTGATCAGCGAGACGCCGGGTTCCTTCGCGAGCGTGGTGATGGCCGGGAGTGAGTTGGTGAGCACGGTCAGCGGGGTGTGCTCGGTGACCTGGTGCGCGAGGAGCAGGCAGGTCGTGCTGTCGTCGAGCAGCACCGTCTGGCCCGGAACGAGCAGGGTCGCGGCGGCCCGCGCGAGGAGCTGCTTCGTCTGGGCCATGGTGGCCATCCGCTCCGCGACACTGCCGTGGAACTGCGCCGACGGCAGCCCGGTCGCACCGCCTCGCACCTTGCGCAGCCAGCCCTGTGCCTGAAGGGCGTCCAGATCACGGTGCGCGGTCATCAGGCTGACGCCGAACTCCTCGGCGAGGTCCGCGGTGCGCACGAAGCCGCGGCCGATGACGGCCTCACGCATCTGCCGCCGCCGCTCCTCCTGGGCCTCGACCCGGTCCATCGCGGTGCTCCTTCCGGTGTCCGTTCCCTGCCGTCCGGGCGGCACGTGTGTGAACTCGCCGCGTTATGTTCGCACGAATTTAACGTGCCTCCGCCGAGGAGAGCGGCGTCCGCGAGCGGCTCCCGTACGACACAACACGGCAGGTCGCCGCCCCGATGGGAAGATTCCGGCCGCCATTGACCCGCCTTTCCGGCCAGCGGTTCCATCACCTCGTCCGTCCCTCCTGCCGCCGCCGCAGAAAGGGGAGAGTCGATGCCGACTCCTCCGCCACCTCAGTCCGCTCCTCCGCGTTCGCTGATCACACGCCTGGGCATCCCGCCGACCCTCGCCTGGGGCTACCTCGGGCTGCTCCTCTTCATGATCGGAGACGGCGTCGAGTCCGGCTACCTCTCGCCGTACCTGATAGACGAGGGCATCTCGCAGCCCCGCGTCGCGCTCCTGTTCACCGTCTACGGAGGCGCCGCGGCCATCGCCGCCTGGCTCTCCGGAGTGCTGTCCGACCTGTGGGGCCCGCGCCGCGTCATGTGGACCGGTCTGGGCATCTGGGGCGTCTTCCATCCTCTTCCTCGTCCTGGCCATCCCCATGACCAGCTATCCGCTGATGATGCTCGGGTACGGCCTGCGCGGCCTGGGCTACCCGCTGTTCGCCTACGGGTTCCTGGTCTGGATCGCCTCGGTGGCACCGCGTGCCCGGCTCGGCACGGCCATGGGCTGGTTCTGGTTCGCCTTCACCGGCGGTCTGCCCACGCTGGGTTCACTGGTCGCCAGCGGACTCATCCCGCAGATCGGCGCCTACGCCACGCTGTGGTCCGCACTGGTGCTCGTGGCCGGGGGCGGACTCATCGCCCTGCTTCTGGTCCGCGACGACCGGGGCGGGAAGCGGCCGCGCGGCGAGGGCGAAGGGCCGCTCGCCACGCTCGTCGGCAGCGTCACGGTGCTGTGGCGCAATCCCCGGGTCGGCGCGGGATCGCTCGCGCGGGTCATCAACACGGCATCGCAGTTCGGCTTCTTCGTGATCATGCCGATCCACTTCACGAAGTCGGTCGGCTTCAGCCTCACCGAGTGGCTTCATCTGCTCAGCGCCATGTTCGCCACCAACATCTTCGCCAACCTGCTCTTCGGGGTGGTGGGCGACCGGGTCGGCTGGCGCAGGACCATCGCCTGGTTCGGCGGCGCGGGATGCACCGTCAGCACGCTGCTGCTCTTCTACGTCCCGAACGCGGCCGGCGACAACTTCCCGCTGGCACTGGCCGCCGCCGCTCTCTACGGCGCTACGCTGGCCGGATATGTACCGCTTTCGGCACTGGTGCCCTCGCTGGAGCCGCGGCACAAGGGGCAGGCGCTCGCCGCGCTCAACCTGGGCGCGGGCGCCAGTACCTTCGTCGGCCCCGCCGTCGTCGCCGTCGTCGCCGTCTTCGTCGGGCCGCTCGGTGTCACAGGGGTGGTCTGGATTTTCGCGGGGATGCATGCGGTGAGCACCGTGCTCGCACTCTTCCTGAAGCTGCCGGACGACGCGGGTGCGGCGGAAGCGGATGCGGCGGAGGCGGGTGGCGCGTCGCCGGACACCGCGTCCGCCGCCCCGGACACCGCGTCCGCCGGCTCGGGCGCAGCGCCCACCGCCTCGGGTACAGCGCCCACCGCCTCGGCCCCGGCGTGAAAGGACCCACCTGATGTCCGTACTGACCATCGACGTCGGCACCACAATGATCAAGTCGGTCGTCTTCGACGACCAGGGCAAGGAGATCGCGGTCTCCCGGCTCGCCACCGAAGTGCTCCGGCCCCACCCCGGCTGGGCGGAGCAGGACATGGACGCCGTCTGGAACGCCGTCGTCCACACCGTCCGCAGCGTGCTGTCCGGTCTCGCCGACCCCGTCTGGCTGGTGTCCTTCACCGCCCAGGGCGACGGAGCCTGGCTCGTCGACGAGGACGGCCGCCCCACCGGGCCCGCGATCCTCTGGTCCGACGGCCGGGCCGGCGACCTGCTCACGGCCTGGCAGCGCGAGGGCGTCCTCGAAGCGGCCTTCCGCCTCAACGGCTCGCTGACCTGCGCAGGCATGCAGAGCGCCCTCTTCAGCTGGCTCGCCGCCCACGACCCCGACCGCCTCGCGCGCTCCCGCACCTCGCTCACCGCCGCGGGCTGGCTCTTCCTGCGCCTCACCGGAGTCCGCGCCTGCGACGAATCCGACGCCTCCGCCCCGTTCCTCGACCACACCACCGGGGACTACGACCCGCGGATCCTCGACCTGTTCGGCCTGAGCGACTACCACCGGCTCCTGCCGACCGTCCTCGGCGAGTCGGAGCGGATCGCCGAGATCACCCGCGACGCCGCGGGCCAACTGGGGCTCCCGGCCGGCCTTCCCGTCGTGATGTCCCCGTACGACATCGCCGCCACCGCACGCGGCGTCGGCGTGGTCAACCCCGGGCAGGCGTGCAGCATCCTCGGCACCACCCTCTGCACGGAGATCGTCCGCACGGACGTGGACACCAGCGGCGAACCGTCCGGCATCAACATCGCCTACCGCGGCCGCGAGCGCGTCCTTCGCGCCTTCCCGACCCTCAACGGCGCCGAGGTGCTCGGCTGGGCCGCGCGGACGCTGGGGGTGGCCGGGCCGCCGGACCTCGCACGCCTGGCCTTCGAATCGGAGCCGGGCGCCCGCGGATTGCTGTTCCTGCCCTACCTCTCGCCGGCGGGCGAACGCGCCCCGTTCCTCGACCCGCACGCCCGCGGCTCCTTCTGGGGACTGTCCCTTGAGCACTCGCGCGCCGACATGGCCCGCGCCGTCTTCGACGGCCTCTCACTGGTCCTGCGCGACTCGCTGGCCGCGGCCCGCACGGACGTGAGCGAGCTGAGGCTGTGCGGCGGCGGCGCGAACAGTGACGCGTGGTGCGCGCTGATCGCCGACGCGACGGGAGTGCCGACCGCCCGCTCCGGCGACACCGAACTGGGCGCCAAGGGCGCCTTCCTCACCGGCCTCGTCCGCTCGGGCGCCGAGAGCAGCATGCACACCGCTGCCGCCAAGTACGTCCGGATGCAGAGCAGTTGGGAGCCGGACCCGGAACGCGCGCAGTTCTACGCCGCCCTGTACGAGGACTTCATCGGCCGGCGGGCCATCGTCCGCGAGGCGGGTTGGGGTGGTGGAGCGGTCTGGCGGGGGAGCGGTGCCGCGGGGCAGGGCGGCACCCCGCACGAAGCTGACAGCGTCCCCGCCGCCCTGGGAGAAGACCATGTCTGAGGCCCATCTCGTGGACCGCTACGCCGCCCTGTACGAGGACTTCGCTGGCCGCCGGGCCCTCGTGTGCGAGGCGGGTTGCAGCGGTGGCCGCAGTGCGGCGGGGGAGCACGGTCTCCGCCGCAGTGTGGCGGGGGAGCACGACCTCGGGCAGGGCGGCACCCCGTACGAAGCCGCCAGCATTCCCGCAGCCCCAGGAGACCTCCATGTCTGAGACACAATCCGCCGACCACACCCCCGGCCCCCTCGACGGCATCTGGCTCGGCCTCGACCTCGGTACCCAGAGTGCCCGTTGCGTCGCCGTCGACGGTTCCGGGCAGCTCCTCGCCACCGCCTCACGGCCGCTGACCAGCCGCCGTGACGGCGTACGCCATGAGCAGGACCCCGAACAGTGGTGGACCGCGCTGTCCGCCGCCTGTCGCGAGGCCCTGGCCGGACTCGACACGCGGCGGATCCGCGGGCTCGCGACCGACGGCACCTCCGGCACCATCCTGCTCGCCGACGCCGAAGGCCGCCCGCTCACCCCCGGCCTGATGTACGACGACGGGCGCGCCGCCGACAAGACGGCGACCATCAACGACGCCGGAGGAGCCGTCTGGCGGGAGCTCGGCTACCGCAGCATGCAGCCGTCCTGGGCGCTGCCCAAACTGCGCTGGCTCCTCGACCATGAACCCGTGGCGCCCGGCGCGGGCCTCCGGCTGCTGCATCAAGTCGACCTGATCACCTGGCGCCTCGCCGGACATCAGGTCGCCGCCGACGCGAGCCATGCCCTCAAGACCGGCTACCACCTGATCGAGGAGCGCTGGCCGGACAAGGTCATGGCCGAACTCGGCGTACCCGAAGGCCTGTTGCCCGACGTCGTACGTCCCGGCAGCGTGCTCGGCACCGTATGCGCCGCCGCCGCGGAAGCCACCGGAATCCCCGAAGGCACCACCCTGGTCGCCGGAATGACCGACGGCTGCGCCGCCCAGATCGGCGCCGGAGCCCTGGCACCCGGCGCCTGGAACTCGGTGCTCGGCACCACCCTCGTCCTCAAGGGCAGCAGCCCGCATCTGGTCCGTGACCCGGCGGGCGTCGTGTACTGCCACCGCGGGCCGGGCGAGAGCTGGCTGCCGGGCGGCGCGTCGAGCAGCGGCGCCGGTGTCATCTCCCGGCACTTCCCCGTCGAGGACCTGGACGAACTCACCGAGCAGGCCGCAGCGCTCGACCCGGACGCGGTCACCTACCCCCTGGTCTCCACCGGCGGCGAACGCTTCCCCTTCCGCGCCCCGGAAGCCGAGCCCTTCACCCTCGGCCAAGTCCCCACCCGCGCCGCCGAGTTCCACGCGCAGCTGCTCGGCGTCGCCTGCCTGGAACGGCTCTGCCTCGACTATCTCCACCACCTCGGCGCCCCCGTCGACGGACCGCTCACCCTCACCGGCGGCGGCGCCCGCAACCGCTACTGGTGCCGGCTGCGCGCCGAGGTCATCGGACGTCCCGTACGCCTGCCGGAACAGGCAGAGGGCGCCATCGGCATGGCGGTCCTCGCCGCCACCTCCTCCGGAGCGAGCCTCCAGGAAGCGGCCGCCGCCATGGTCCGCATCGGCGCGGAGATCCACCCCTCGCCGGACCGCACCGCCCGCTACCTCCCCGTATACCTCCGCTTCATCGACGAACTCACCCGCCGCGGCTGGCTCGACCAGACCGTGGCCGACCACGCCCGCAGGAGGGCAGCGCAGTGACCGACTTCATCCTCGTACGCCATGGCGAAACCGTCTGGCACGCGGAGAACCGCTACGCGGGGCGCACCGACGTGCCCCTGACCCCGCACGGGCGCGAGCAGGCCGCCGCGCTCGCCGAGTGGGCCCCCGGCGCGGGGCTCACGGCTGTCTGGAGCTCCCCGCTCTCCCGCGCCCGGCTCACCGCCGCGCCCGCCGCCGACGCCTGCGGCCTCACGCCGCGTGTCGACGAGCGGCTCTACGAACTCGACTTCGGCAAGGGCGACGGCCTGACCAGGGACGAGATGCGACAGCGCTTCCCGGAACAGCTCGCGGCCTTCCTCGACGACCCGGTGGAGCACCATCTGCCCGGCGGCGAGGACCCGCGCAAGGCCGCCGCACGCGCAGCCGACTGCCTGGCCGACATCGCCCGCGAACAGCCGCACGGCAGAGTCCTGATCGTCGCCCACTCCACACTCGTGCGGGTCCTGCTCTGCCACCTCCTCGGCATCCCCCTCCCCGACTACCGCCGCGTCTTCCCCCAACTGCTCAACGGCGCCCTCACGGAGATCCGCGTCGAGGACGGACAGACCGCACTGCTGCGTCTCAACGCCCCCGCGCTCCACTGATCTGCCACCCACCCGCACCGCCCGCACCGATCGCATCGCCCTTCAGGAGACACCACCCATGAGCACCACCGTCCTCGCCGCAGGCAACCACTTCATCCGCCCGAGCCTGTTCACCGAGGCCGTGCGCGCCGCCGCCGGGGAGCTGCCGCTGGACGTCCGCGAACTCCAATTCCCCTGGCCGCACACGCCGTTCGGACCGGTCGGCGAGGTCATCGAGGCATCGGGCAGCGAGGACGAGATGATCGAGGCGCTCCAGGGCGTGCAGATCTGCGTCACCGAGCACGGCCCGCTCACCGAGCGCATCCTCGCCAACTGCCCCGACCTGAAGCTGTTCTGCACCAGCCGCGGCGGCCCGGTCAACGCCAACCTCGAAGCCGCGACCCGGCACGGTGTCGCCGTCTGCTACGCCCCCGGACGCAACGCCACCGCCACCGCGGAACACACCCTCACCCTGCTGCTCGCCGCCGCACGCGGCGTCGGCGACACCCACACCGACCTGCGCAAGGGCACCTGGCGCGGCGACTACTACGACTACGACAACTGCGGCATCGAGATCGACGGAGCGACGGTCGGCCTGATCGGCTACGGCGCCATCGGCAGCCGGGTCGCCGGCGTCCTGCGAGCCATGGGCGCCGAGGTCCTCGTGCACGACCCATACGTACGGCCCGATGCGCTGGAGGGTGTCGCGGAACAGGTCTCTCTCGCCGAACTGCTGCGCCGCTCACGCATCGTCTCCCTGCACGCCCGGGTCACCGACGAGACCAAGGGCATGATCGGCCGCGCGCAGATCGCCGCGATGCCCCGCGGATCGATCCTCGTCAACTGCGCCCGCGGCGCGCTGCTCGACTACGAAGCGGCCTGCGACGCCCTGGAGTCGGGCCACCTCGCAGGCGCGGGCTTCGACGTCTTCCCCGAGGAGCCCCTTCCCGCCGACTCCCGGCTGCTCACCGCCCCCGGCGTGGTCCTCACCCCGCACATCGCGGGCGGCAGCCAGCAGGTCGCGCACAAGGCCGCGCACATCGTGGCCGCCGAGGCCGGCCGCTTCCTGCGCGGTGAGCCCCTTGAGCACTGCGCCAACCCGGAGGTACTCAAGGCGGGTTGAGGCCCCGGCGTGGCGGCGTAGCCTGCGGTCAGGAGGTGGTTGTATGCGCGAGGCATCCTCATCGGGGCAGCCGGCGGCAGGGCACCCGTCGGCGGCCGACCCTGGGCTCTTCGGCCCCTCGTCCGTGACCTGGCAGATGCACGGCGACCCGATGATGTGGGTCGCCGGCATCCGCGCCCTGTACCTACAGGCCCTGCACCCCCGCGCGGTCCGCGGCGTCATGCAGAACAGTGACTTCCGCAAGGACGCCTGGGGGCGTCTCATGCGTACCGCGAACTTCGTGGGCACCATCACGTACGGCACCACCGAGGTCGCCGAGCACGCGGGGGCGCGTGTGCGGAAGATCCATACGATGCTCAAGGCCACCGACCCCGACACGGGCGAGCGCTACGGGGTCGACGAGCCCGAGCTGCTGCTGTGGGTGCACTGTGCCGAGATCGACTCCTATCTGCACGTCGCACGCCGGTCGGGGTTCCGTCTCACCGACGAACTCGCCGACCGCTATGTCGCCGAGCAACGGGAGAGCGCCCGGCTCGTCGGCCTCGACCCCGCCGCGATACCGGGGTCGACCGCCGAACTCGCCGCGTACTTCGAGCGGGTGCGGCCCGACCTCGCCGCAGGGCCCGAGGCGCGCGACGTCGACGACTTCCTCCAACGCCCGCCGACCCACCCGCTGTTGACCCCGGCGCGCGCCCTGCTGTGGCGGCGCGTGGCGAATCTGGCGTACGCCTCGCTGCCGCCGTACGCCCACGAGCTGTACGGCAGGACGGCCCCGCCGCCCGCCACCGTGACCCGGCGGCTCGTCACCACCGGCACCATGCTGCGCACCGTTCCCGCACGTCTACGCTGGCAACTTCCCCCGAAGCACATTCTGCGCGCCATGGCCAGGCTGGGGCCCGGCGCCCGGCCTGCCCCGTACAAACTCGACAGGCGGGCAGCCATACTGGACGCGCCGGGGAGGGCGAAGCGAAGCAACGGGGGCGACGGCGGGAGATGGCGGACACCAGGCTGATCCAGGGCCGGTACCGGCTACTGGACCTGATCGGGCGCGGCGGCATGGGCGAGGTGTGGCGAGCCCGCGACGAGTCCCTCGGTCGCAGGGTCGCCGTGAAGTGCCTCAAGCCGCTGGGGCCCCAGCACGACCAGTCCTTCACGCGCGTGCTGCGTGAGCGGTTCCGGCGCGAGGCGCGCGTCGCTGCCGCGCTGCAGCACCGCGGCGTGACCGTCGTCCATGACTTCGGAGAGCACGACGGCGTCCTGTACCTGGTGATGGAGCTGCTCGAAGGACGCAACCTCAGTCAGCTCCTGGAGGACAACAAACAGCATCCGCTGCCCGTCGCGGACGTCGTGGAGATCGCCGACCAGGTCTCCGCCGCGCTCGCGTACACCCATGAACAGGGCATCGTGCACCGGGACTTGAAGCCCGCGAACATCATGCGGCTCACGGACGGCACGGTGAAGATATGCGACTTCGGGATCGCCAGGCTCGGCCATGACATCGGCTTCACCTCACGCCTGACCGGCACGGGCATCGCGATGGGCACGCCGCACTACATGTCGCCGGAGCAGATCAGCGGCGCCCAGGTCGACCAGCGCAGCGATCTCTACTCCTTCGGGTGCGTGCTGTACGAGATCGCCACGGGGGCGCCGCCGTTCGACCTGGAGGACGCCTGGGCCGTGCTCGTCGGCCACCGTGACACGCCGCCCGAGCCGCCGCGCAGGCACCGCGAGGAGCTGCCCGAGTACTTCGAGAAGATCGTCCTCGACCTGCTCGCCAAGGAACCGGACGAGCGGCCCAGCGACGCGCGCGAGCTGGGGCGCCGCATCGTCACCGGCCGCACGGTCCCCACGTACGTCCCGACCGTCGTCACCCCGCCCGTCCGCCGCCCCGAGCAGCCGCCCTCGCGCGAGCCACGGCTGCCCTCGTGGACCCGCGGCATGACGACCGGGCACAAGGCGAACGGCGCGTCCGAGCTGCGGACGACGCCGCCCGACGCGGCAGCCGGCCTGACCGGCGAGTGGATCCCGCGCACCGACGCGCGCCGGGCCGCGACGCCGCGCGGGCCCGAACGGCCCACGCCGTCACCCGAGGTGGTCGCCACCCTCGTCAGCCGGCACAACGCGGGCCTGAGCCTGGGGCGCCTCGGCCGCTGGGCCGAGGCGGGCGAGGTGCACCGCGCGGTGGCCGCCGAGCGGGAGCACGCGCTCGGCCCCGACCACCCCGACACCCTCGCCAGCCGTTACGAAGTGGGTTTCACGCTGAGCCGCACCGGGCGCGCGGCCGACGCCCTGCGGGAGTACGGGCGCGTCGCCCAGGGCAGGGAGCGCTCCCTCGGCCCCGAGCACCCGGACACGCTGGCCGCGCGGCAGGAAATGGCGTACGTCATGGGGCAGTTGGGGCGGCACTTCGAGGCCCACCAGATGTACACGTCGGTCCTGGCCGTACGGGAGCGGACCGCGGGCGCCGACCACCCCGACACCCTGCGCTGCCGGCACAACCTCGCGTACAACCTCAGCAGGCTCGGCCGCCTGGAGGACTCGTACCAGCTGGCCCGCGAAGTCGCGACGGCCCGCGCCCGCGTCCTCGGCTTGACCCACCCCGACACCCTCGTCACCCGCTACGAAGTCGCCTACGCCCTCGGCCAGTTGGGCCGCTGGCCCGAGGCGCTCCAGACGTACCGCGAGGTCGCCGACGCGCGCGTGCGGGCGCTCGGCCCCGACCACCCCGACACCCTCGCCGCCCGCTACGAGGTGGGCATCAGCCTCGGCAGGCTCGGCCGCAGCGGCGAGGCCCTGGAGCTGTACCGCGACCTGATCGACGACCGCACCCGCGTGAACGGCCCATCCGACCCCGAGACGTTGCGCGCCCGGCACGGCCTCGGCGTCAACCTCGGCCGCCAGGGCCGCTGGGAGGAAGCCCTGGCCGAGGCCCGTGACGTGTGCGCGATCCGTGAACGCGTCCTCGGCGGCGACCACCCCGACACGCTGGTCAGCCGCCGCGAGGTGGCCGTGGGCCTCGGCTGGCTCGGCCGCTGGGCGGACGCCCTGACCGAGTACCGCAGGGTCGCTGCCGCGCGTGAGCAGGTACTTGGCGCCGACCATCCCGACGCCCTCGCCAGCCGCAACGACGAGGCGCACTGCCTGGAGCAGCTGGGCCGTGGGACGGAAGCGGTGGAGCTGTACCGCCGGGTTGCCGCGTTGCGCCAGCGGCGGGCTACCGGAGGGCATTGACTCGCGGGGGCGCGTCGAACGGTGCCCTTGCGCTGGGGCCGGCGGGCCGTCCGCGGGCTTGTTGTGGCTGGTCGCGCAGTTCCCCGCGCCCCTTCGGGGCCCTCCTGGCCCCTTCGAGGGAGCTCTCGTGCTACCAAGGGTCATGCCCCCTCGCGATCGATACGACGCCGTCATCGTCGGCGGCGGTCACAACGGACTCGTGGCCGCCGCCTATCTCGCCCGCGCCGGGCGCTCCGTCCTGCTCCTGGAGCGGCTCTCCGGAACCGGCGGTGCCGCCGTGTCCAGTCGCCCCTTCGCCGGTGTCGACGCCCGGCTCTCGCGCTACTCGTATCTGGTGAGCCTGCTGCCGCGGAAGATCGTCAGGGACCTCGACCTGGACTTCCGGGTACGCACCCGCACCGTCTCCTCCTACACGCCGACCGAACGCGACGGGCGCCCGGCCGGACTGCTCGTCGGCGGGGGAGACGCGCGCACGAAGGACGCGTTCGAGCGGCTCACCGGCGGTCCGCGCGAGTACGAGGCCTGGCGGGAGTTCTACGCCATGACGGGGCACGTCGCCGAGCAGGTGTTCCCCACGCTCACCGAGCCCCTGCCCACACGCGACGCCCTGCGCGAGCGGATCGATGACGAAGCCGCCTGGCGCGCGCTGTTCGAGGAGCCCATCGGCACCGCCATCGAGGAGCGCTTCGCCGACGACCTCGTACGCGGGGTGGTGCTCACCGACGCCCTCATCGGGACGTTCGCCGACGCCCACGACCCGTCCCTGCGGCAGAACCGCTGCTTCCTCTACCACGTCATCGGCGGCGGCACCGGCGACTGGAACGTGCCCGTCGGCGGCATGGGCGCACTCACCGGCGCCCTCGCGGACTCGGCCCGCGCCGCGGGCGCCGAACTCGCCACGGACCACGAGGTCACCCGCATCGAATCGGACGGACAGACCGCCGAGGTCACCTACCGCACCCCCGAGCGCGAGGCCACCGTCGCCGCCCGGCACGTCCTGGTCAACGCCTCACCGCAGGAACTCGCCGCGCTCGTCGGTGACACACCGCCCGCCCCGGCCGAAGGCGCCCAGCTCAAGGTCAACATGCTGCTCGAACGGCTGCCGAGGCTGCGCGACACCTCGGTCGACCCGCACGAAGCCTTCGCCGGGACCTTCCACATCGGGGAGGGCTACGGGGAGTTGGCTACCGCGTACGCCCAGGCCGCGTCCGGAGAACTGCCCGCCGCGCCGCCGTCCGAGATCTACTGCCACTCCCTGACCGATCCCAGCATCCTCGCCCCCGAGCTCGTGGAGCGCGGCTGTCAGACCCTCACCCTCTTCGGGCTTCACACGCCCGCCCGCCTCTTCGCCCACGACAACGACGCCGTACGGGCCGAACTCCTGAAGTCGACCCTGGCGCAGCTGGACGCGCACCTGGCCGAGCCGCTCGCCGACTGCCTCGCCACCGACGCCGAAGGCCGCCCCTGCATCGAGGCCAAGACACCGCTGGACCTGGAACGCGACCTGCGCCTGCCCGGCGGCAACATCTTCCACCGCGACCTCGCCTTCCCCTACGCCCAGGACGGCACAGGCCGCTGGGGCGTGGAGACACGGCACGCGAACGTCCTGCTGTGCGGTGCGGGCGCCGTACGCGGCGGCGGGGTCAGCGGCATTCCAGGGCACAACGCCGCGATGGCGGCGTTGGGGGAGTAGGACACCACCTGTCCTCGGCCGGCTGTCGTCAGTCGGCCGACGGCGCCCAGCCCACCGCCTCGACGCGCGCCGCGTCGGCGAGCCGTGCCTCGTCGAAGGCGGTGCGGCCGCCGTCCTCCACCCGCAGCCCGTCCGCGTACGCGCCGCGCCCCACGTAGAGCCGGTCCGTCGCGTACCGCCAGCGCAGCCGCACCCGTTGACCACGCCACTGCGCGAGGTCCGCGGTCAGCCGGTGCCAGACGCGCCCCGCCCAGCCTGACGCCGTGCCGTCGGGGTGCTGCCGGGGCGCCGACCCCTTGCGGTCCGTCGTGAACGGCACCGGCTGCCATGTCGAGCCGTCGTCGCCCGAGGCTTCGAGCCGCAGCACGTCCGACCCCGGCTCGGTGTCCCACCACAGCGAACACCGCAGCCTCGCCCGGTCCGTGGTGAGGGAGAGCGGCGGCAGGGTCAGGGTGGCCGTCGTGGCGTTCGCCATGCCGGAGAACCAGGCGGTGCGCCCGCGCGCGGGGCGAACGGGTACGGCGCGTGCCAGGTGGTTCGCGGCCGCCACCCTGGGGGCCGATCCGGAGCGCCAACTGCGCACCGGGTGAACCGAGTTGCCGAGGATCACGAGGAAGGAGTCGGTCGTCGGGTCCAGGACGAGGGAGGTGCCGGTGAACCCCGTGTGGCCCGCGGTGCGCGGCGTCGCCATCGCGCCCATGTACCAGTGCTGGTAGAGCTCGAAGCCCAGACCGTGCTCGTCGCCGGGGAAGTCGGTGTTGAAGTCGGTGAACATCAGCTTCACGGACTCGGCGGAGAGGATGCGGGAGCGGCCGTAAACCCCGCCGTTGAGCAGCGTGCGGCCGAGGATCGCCAGGTCCCAGGCACAGGAGAAGACCCCGGCGTGTCCCGCTACCCCGCCGAAGCTGAAGGCGTTCTCGTCGTGCACCTCGCCCCACACCATGCCGCGGTCGAGGCCCGACCACGGCAGGCGGGCGTCCTCGGTGGCGGCGATCTTCGGCTGCCAGGACGCGGGCGGGTTGTAGCGCGTGCGGTGCATCCCGAGTGGAGCGGTGATCTCGTCGTGGAGCAGTGCATCCAACTGACGACCCGTGATCTCTTCGAGGACCAGCTGGAGCGAGATCAGATTCAGGTCCGAGTAGAGGTACTTGGTGCCGGGCGGGTTGAGCGGCGCCTCGTTCCAGATGAGGCGCAACCGGCCCTCGCGCGTGGGTTCCTTGAAGAGGGGGATCCAGGCGCGGAAGCCCGAAGTGTGGGTGAGGAGCTGCCGGATGGTGATGTCCTGCTTGCCCGCGCCCCCGAAATCGGGGAGGTACGAGGCCACCTTCGCCTCAAGCTCCAGCTTCCCCCGCTCGATCTGCTGCACCGCGAGCAGCGAGGTGAACAGCTTGGAGACGGAGGCGAGATCGAAGACCGTGTCCTTGGCCATCGGGATCTGCCGGTCGGCCGGCAGCTCGACGCCGGTGTCGGTCTTCTCGTCGTACGCCGAGTAGCGCACCGCCTTGCCGATCGGCTGGTGCAGGGCGACCGTGCCGCCGCGGCCCGCGAGCAGGACGGCGCCCGCGTACCAGGGGTGCTTGGGGGAGGGGCCGAGGAACTGTTCGGCGTCGGCGACCAGTTGCCGCAGATGCCCGGCGAGCAGTCCGGCGCGCTCGGGGCTGCCGGGCCGCAGTGTCGAGTGCCCGGCGCCGTTCGCGGACGCCGCCGCCGCGGCGGGACCCGCGGGGAACGGCACCAGCGCGAGCGCACCGCCCAACGCCACGACCCGCGCGCCCAGTTGGCGACGGCTCAGTGCGCCACCTGCTCTGTCGGACGCTCCGCCCCCCGCTCTGTCGGACGTTCCGCCACCCGCTCTGCCCGACGCCGCCCCGCTGTCCTCGGCCATGACCGTGCCCCCTCCTGGAACGCTCCTGAGCTGAAATTATCTTTCGGGATCACAAGAGACTGCTGAAACTTTCATGTCAGTGTCCGGCCCTGTCAACCACGGGCGCCCGGCAAAGATCTGACACTGCATCAGAAAATCTCTTCCGTCGTCCGGACGGCTGCGGCATCCTGCGCCCATGCAGACAGATCTGAGCAGGAAACTGGGGATCGAGCACGCCATCTTCGGCTTCACGCCCTTCCCGGCGGTAGCGGCCGCCATCAGCAGGGCGGGCGGATTCGGTGTGCTCGGCGCGGTCCGTTACACGGCGCCCGACGAGCTGGCCCGGGATCTCGACTGGATGCAGGAGCATGTCGACGACCGGCCCTACGGACTGGACGTCGTGATGCCGGCGAAGAAGGTCGAGGGGGTGAGCGAGGCCGACGTCGAGGCGATGATCCCCGAAGGGCACCGGCAGTTCGTCAAGGACACCCTCGGCAAGCACGGCGTACCCGAACTCGCCGAAGGGGAGGCATCCGGCTGGCGCATCACCGGGTGGATGGAGCAGGTCGCCCGCAACCAGCTCGACGTCGCCTTCGACTACCCGATCAAGCTGCTCGCCAACGCGCTCGGCTCACCGCCCGCCGACGTCATCCAGCGCGCCCACGAGAACGACGTACTCGTCGCCGCCCTCGCGGGCAGCGCCCGGCACGCGCGCAAGCACGCCGACGCGGGCATCGACGTCGTCGTCGCGCAGGGCTACGAGGCGGGCGGCCACACCGGCGAGATCGCCTCCATGGTCCTGACCCCGGAAGCCGTCGAGGCCGTCGCGCCGCTGCCGGTGCTCGCGGCGGGCGGCATCGGCAGCGGGGAGCAGATCGCGGCCGCGTTCGCGCTCGGCGCGCAGGGCGTGTGGCTCGGCTCCCTCTGGCTCACCACGACGGAGGCCGACCTCCACTCGCGGGCGCTCACCGACAAGCTCCTGGCGGCGGGCTCGGGCGACACGGTCCGCTCGCGCGCCCTGACGGGCAAGCCCGCACGCCAGTTGCGCACCGAATGGACCGACGCCTGGGACGACCCGGACGGGCCCGGCACACTCCCCATGCCGCTACAGGGGCTCCTGGTCGCCGAGGCGGTCTCACGCATCCAGAAGTACGAGGTCCAGGCGCTGCTCGGCACGCCCGTCGGGCAGATCGTCGGCCGTATGAACAGCGAACGCAGCGTCCAGGCGGTCTTCGATGACCTGACCCGCGGTTTCGAGCGCGCCATCGACCGCGTGAACCGCATCGCCGGACGCGACTGATGGCTGACGACAGATGACAGATGACAGACGCTGACGACTGACGACTGACGACTGACGAGAGACGGAGGAGAGGTCCTTATGAGCAGTATGCCGGGCAGCACGCCCCCCAACGGCTTCTGGGCACAGGCCGAAGCGGACCCGGACCGCACGGTCCTGACCGCGCCCGACGGCGAGCAGTGGACCGCGCGACGCCTGCACGCGGCGACCAATCAACTCGTCCACGGGCTGCGCGCCGCGGGCCTTGAGCGCGGTGACGCCTTCGCCGTCGTGCTGCCCAACGGAGTCGAGTTCCTCACCGCGTACCTTGCGGCGTCGCAGGCCGGTTTCTATCTCGTCCCGGTCAATCACCACCTGGTCGGGCCCGAGATCGCCTGGATCGTCGCCGACTCCGGCGCGAAGGTGCTGATCGCGCACGAACGGTTCGCGCAGGCGGCGACCGACGCCGCCGACGAGGCGAAGCTCCCGGCCACGCACCGGTACTCCGTGGGCGATGTCCCCGGCTTCCGCTCGTACGCCGAACTCCTCACCGGACAAGAGGAGTCGGCCCCGGCCGACCGCACCCTCGGCTGGGTCATGAACTACACATCGGGCACGACGGGACGCCCGCGCGGCATCCGGCGCCCGCTGTCCGGCAAGCTCCCCGAGGAGTCGTACCTCGGCGGTTTCCTCGGCATCTTCGGCGTCAAGCCCTTCGACGGCAACGTGCACCTCGTCTGCTCGCCGCTCTACCACACCGCGGTCCTCCAGTTCGCGGGCGCCGCCCTGCACATCGGCCACCCGCTGGTCCTGATGGACAAGTGGACGCCCGAGGAGATGCTCCGTCTCATCGACACGTACAAGTGCACGCACACCCACATGGTGCCGACCCAGTTCCACCGTCTCCTCGCGCTGCCGGAGGCGACGAAGGCGGCGTACGACGTGTCGTCGATGCGCCACGCCATCCACGGCGCCGCGCCCTGCCCCGACCACGTCAAACGGGCGATGATCGAGTGGTGGGGCGAGTGCGTCGAGGAGTACTACGCGGCCAGCGAGGGCGGTGGTGCCTTCGCCACCGCGCAGGACTGGCTGAAGCGGCCCGGCACCGTCGGCAAGGCCTGGCCCATCAGTGAACTGGCCGTCTTCGACGACGACGGCAACCGACTGCCGCCCGGTGAACTCGGCACCGTCTACATGAAGATGAGCACCGGCGGGTTCTCGTACCACAAGGACGAGTCCAAGACGAAGAAGAACCGCATCGGCGACTTCTTCACCGTCGGCGACCTCGGTCTCCTGGACGAGGACGGCTACCTCTACCTCCGCGACCGCAAGATCGACATGATCATCTCGGGCGGCGTCAACATCTACCCCGCCGAGATCGAGTCCGCACTGCTCACCCACCCCGCCGTCGCGGACGCCGCCGCGTTCGGCATCCCGCACGACGAGTGGGGCGAGCAGGTCAAGGCGGTCGTCGAGGTCGCCGATGGCCACACGGCGGGCGACGCCCTGGCCGCCGACATCCTCGGCCACTGCGAGCGCCAACTGGCGGGCTACAAACGGCCGAAGAGCGTCGACTTCATCGAGGTCATGCCGCGCGACCCGAACGGCAAGCTCTACAAGCGGCGGCTGCGCGAGCCGTACTGGGAGGGCAGGGAGCGCGTCGTCTAGGGCCTGTCCGGCCCCTGTCCGAGCGGCTCTGTGCGAGCGGCCCTGTCCGAGCCTGATCCGCCGGCGGCCAGGCCCTGGCCGTCACGACGGGTCGAGCGGTCCGAGCAGCCAGGAGCCGGCGGAGTGCGGGTCGTCGCTGAAGTAGAACTCCCGGATGGCGGCGAGGAGTTCGTCCCGGTCGATGGCGCCGTCGGCGTTCCTGTCGAGGCGGCCGAAGACCTCCCGCGCGTCCGCCTCCGGCAGGTTCATCAGGGCCCCGGTCCAGCGCACCTGTTCCTCCCGGGTCAGCTTGCCGTCGCCGTCCGCGTCGGCGATGTCCATGATCGCGTCGAGGAACGGGATGTACCCCTCGTCGAACGACTTCGGCGTCTCGAGAAGCCCTGCCGCGAAGGCGGCCTTGTACTCCGCCTCGCTGATCCTGCCGTCCTTGTCGGCATCGGCGACTCGCGCGAGGTGGTCCCACAGCCCGAGGCTCAGCTCCCGCAGCCTGGCCACGGGCCCGGAGTCCGCACCGTGACCGAAGGCCTCGCCGAGCCGGGCCACGGACGTCTCGAAGTCCGCACGCTCGATGAACCCGTCGCCGTCGGTGTCGTACGTCGAGAACCTCCGGGACAGCTTGCGGTCCAGGAACGTGGATGGCTTCACCATGGGTCCTCCCCTGAGAGATGTCACCACCTGACTACCTCAGTCGGCCGGGTTCGCCATAGAGCGCGGGCAGCAACTGTTCCTCCTCTTACGCGAAGTGCTCCTCCCAGTCCCGAAGCCAATCCACCGGCGCAAGAGCATCCCCGCACCGCAGGAAGCCGGGCCACCCCGTGTCGGCTTCAACGCGGCGTGACCCGGACCCAGTTGGTATCGCGTGCCCTCAGTGGTGCTCGCGCACCTTCACCACCTTCAGCTTCGGATCGCGCAGGATGTCCTTCTCGCAGAACCGCGACGTCACCCAGCGCTCATCGGCGTACAGCCGCGTCTGATCGCTGTAGTGCGGCGAGTTCGGGTTCGACGACTGCGAATAGGTGAGGAGCGTGCGCGCCTGCGGGCAGCGGCCCTTGTCCCAGCCGACCGCCTGGATGTGGCTCGAACCGTGCGCGACCTCGGTGTAGCCGCCGCCCTTGGGATCCCAGACCGGCTCGATCTTGTTCCACACGCCGATCGACTCCGTGCCGCCGTGGATCGGCAGCCGCTCCGAGCCGCGTACGACGAACTGGTTCCTGCCCAGCGGCGCGTCGAGCGCGATGCCCGCACCGCTCAGCTCGGCCACCGCGTCGGCGAGCGCGGTCGCGAAGCCGGGCGCGGCCGTGTTGAGGGTGTTCGGGGTGCGCACCGGGTCGGCGGCCGAGAACGGCACCTTCCACAGCTGGGTGTTCGGCACGGTGGCGACCAGCTTGCGCCAGAACCGGTCGAAGAGCAGGGCGCCCTTGCTGTCCGTGTTCATGCTGTGGTCCCAGGCCTTGAGGGCAGCACAGGCCTTGCGTACGTCAACCGCCTTGCCGTCGCTGCCCGTTGCGGTCCCCCCTGGCAGCGCGGCACACGCACGCGCCGCGTCGTCGGCGGCCAGGTCGCCCGCCGGGGCGCGGTTCGCGAACTGCTGCTTCTGGAGGTCCTTGACCGTCAGGCCGCCCTTCTTCGCCATCGCCGCGACATCTTCGATGGCGCCGCGCGTCCGCATGGAGCGCTGCGTGCCGATCGTCCCGAAGACCCGCTCGTAGCCCGTGATCGGCCGGTCGGCGTTGGTCAGCCAGGCGCTGTCGTTCGAGTTCTCCGCGTACGGGGCGTCCTTGAGCGTGGGCATCTTCGACGGGCCGAAGACGCCTGGCTGGAGCGCGTCCTTGTCCGAGCCGAGCGCGCAGTCACCGCGCGAGCCGTCGAGCACGGCCACGCCCGACGCCGGATACGTCACCTTGCCCAGGTCAGTGGAGCAGCGCTGGGCGAGGTCGTCGGTGATGCGTGGCAGCACCTGCGACTGGGTCAGCAGCGAGTGGCCCTTGCGGTCGGCGGCCACGGTGTTGACCCAGGGCAGCCCTTGCGTGTCGCGCAGCGCCTTCAATACGCCTTCGGTGGAGCGGGCCTTGCCGAAGCCGAGGTTGGTGTCGCTGCCGCGCATGTTCGTGGCGTTGGGGTCGTTCAGGGCGTACGCCGTCTTCGCGGACCAGGGCAGGGGAAGCTGTGCGCCGAGGCCGGTGGTGACCGGGCCGTACCGGGTCCACCACTGGGTGCGGGTCACCGGAGCGCCGTCCTTGACCGGCACTTCGACCGTCCGCTTCGTCATCTTCTCCCGCTTGCCGTCCACCAGATAGGTGGTCGGATCGGCGGGATCCAGCGTGAGCTGATGCAGATTGAGGGTCACTCCGGTCGCCACCGTGTGGCTCCACGCCACATCGCCGTTGAAGCCGATGTTGACGACGCTCGTGCCGAGCAGCGAACCGCCCGAGACGTTCAGCTCGCCGGGGATGGTCTGCTGCGACTGCCAGAAGCGCCGGCCGCCCTGCCAGGGGTAGTGCGGATTGCCGAGCAGCAGCCCCTTGCCGTTCGCGGTGGTCTTCCCGCTGAACGCGACGGCGTTGGACCCCATGACCGCCTCGTCGGCCGAGAAGAGCTTGCGCGCCGCCTTCGCGGTGCGTTCGGGGTCGGCAGCACGGTCCGGGGCCCTCGAACTCGGCGGCTGCGCGGCGGTGATGCCGTCGATGCCGCGTCCCTGACCGCCGAGGACCTGGACGGCGAAGCCCTGCCGGGCCACGTCCAGGGAGGTGATCGGGCGCAGCCACTTGGCGCCCTTGCACGCGGGGTCCGTCACGCGGTTCTGCTTCAGCCAGGCGTTGTAGCCCGCCGCGAAGCCGTGCATCAGCTTCTTCGTCGTGGCGCTCGGGCCCGCCGGGGCGGGCTGATCGAGGAGCTTCTCCACCGTGCGCGTGTCGCGGACACCGCCGAAGTAGAGGTCGCTGGAGAGGTTGGTGGTCGCCGAGGACAGCGAGCCGTCGGGCTTGCCGTCAGGGCCGAAGTAACGTGACCGCTCCCCGCGCACGGTCACATATCCCTCGGCGAGGGTGCACACCTGGTCGGCGGCCTGCGCCCAGCCGGTGCCGAAGCCGAGGTTCTCGTAGTCCTTGGCGAGAATGTGCGGAATGCCGTACTGGGTGTAGCGGACGGTCGCGGACAGGCCGCCGCCGGACTGGCGGTCGTCGCGCGCGTCGGCCGCGCCGGCGGTGGCGGCGGACGAGGGCAGAAGGGCCGTGGCGGTCAACAGGCTGATGCCGAGGGCCGTCAGGCGTCTTGAGCGGGTACGCATACTGCCTCCCAACGCGTTTCAGGGAAGGGGCGGTTGAGCGTACCAAGCGGTATGTCACTTGATCGAGTAGCGGGACCGGTCGGGTTCACCCCCCGTACGGAGCCTTGACCGCCGTGACGTGCGCGGCACAGGATCACGCCATGACGGGTGTACGCGGCAATACGGTCGACGGGGTCCTTCGACGCAGCGCGCGGCGCGTGCCGGGGCGAGTGGCTCTGCGCTACGGGGAACGGGCCTGGACGTACGCGGAACTGGACACGGCCGTGTCGCGTGCCGCCCAGGTGCTGCGCGATGCGGGCCTCGGCCACGGCGACCGCGTCGGTGCCTACGCCCACAACTCGGACGCCTATCTCATCGGCTTCCTGGCCTGCTCGCGGGCGGGCCTCGTCCATGTGCCGGTCAACCAGAACCTCGTCGGCGACGACCTGGCGTACATCGTCGGCCAGTCGGGCAGTTCCCTGGTCCTCGCCGACCCGGATCTCGCCCCGCGCCTTCCCGGCGACGTCCCCGTCATCGCCCTCCGCGACGCCGACGACTCGCTGCTCACGCGGCTCCCGGCTGCGGTGGCGTACGACGGTGAGGAGCCCGGCGCGGACGACCTCGCCCAACTGCTCTACACCTCCGGCACGACTGCCTTGCCAAAAGGCGCCATGATGAGCCACCGCTCATTGGTGCACGAATACGTCAGCGCCATCACCGCCCTGGACCTCAAGGAGACGGACAAGCCCGTCCACTCGCTGCCGCTCTACCACTCGGCCCAGATGCACGTCTTCCTGCTGCCGTACCTCGCGGTGGGCGCCGAGAACACCATCATCGACGCGCCCGACGCCGAGCGGATCTTCGATCTGGTCGAGGCCGGCCGCGCCGACAGCCTCTTCGCGCCGCCCACCGTGTGGATCGGCCTCTCGAACCACCCCGGCTTCGCCACCCGCGACCTCGGCGCCCTGCGCAAGGCCTACTACGGGGCGTCGATCATGCCCGTCCCCGTGTTGGAGCGGCTGCGTGAACGGCTGCCGTCGCTCGGCTTCTACAACTGCTTCGGGCAGAGCGAGATCGGCCCGCTCGCCACGGTCCTCGGGCCCGACGAGCACGAGGGGCGGATGGACTCCTGCGGGCGGCCCGTCCTCTTCGTCGAGGCGCGGGTCGTGGACGAGCGCGGCGCCGAGGTGCCCGACGGCACCCAGGGCGAAGTCGTCTACCGCTCACCGCAGTTGTGCGAGGGCTACTGGGACAAGCCCGAGGAGACCAAGGAGGCGTTCCGTGACGGGTGGTTCCACTCCGGTGACCTCGCCGTGCGGGACGACGAGGGCTATTTCACGGTCGTCGACCGGGTGAAGGACGTCATCAACTCCGGCGGCGTCCTCGTCGCCTCGCGCCAGGTGGAGGACGCGCTCTACACCCACGAGCGGGTCGCGGAGACAGCCGTGATCGGGCTGCCGGACGAGCGCTGGATCGAGGCGGTCACCGCCGTCGTCGTACGCAACGGAGACGTGACCGAAGCCGAACTCATCCACCACGCACGCGAGAAGCTCGCCCACTTCAAGGCACCCAAACGGGTCCTCTTCGTGGACGAGCTGCCGCGCAACGCGAGCGGGAAGATCCTCAAGCGGGAGCTGCGGGACCGTTTCAGCGCGTAGTAGTCCCTACGGGTACGGGGGCCGGGGGTCTACTTGTCCCGCAGGTCCACGATCCGCTTGAACTTCCCCACCGACCGCTCGATCGTCTCCGGGTCGACGATCTCGACCGCCACCGAGACGCCGATGCCGTCCTTCACCGCCGACGCGATCTCCCGGGCCGCCGCGTCGCGCCGCTCGGGAGTCGTGTCCGCGCGGGACTCGGCACGGACGGTGAGCGCGTCCATGCGGCCCTCGCGGGTCAGGCGCAGCTGGAAGTGCGGGGCGACGCCCGGTGTCCGCAGCACGATCTCCTCCACCTGCGTGGGGAAGAGGTTCACGCCGCGCAGGATGACCATGTCGTCCGACCGGCCCGTGACCTTCTCCATGCGGCGGAAGGCCCGTGCGGTGCCGGGCAGGAGGCGGGTCAGGTCGCGGGTGCGGTAACGGATGACGGGCATGGCCTCCTTGGTGAGGGACGTGAAGACCAGCTCGCCGCGCTCGCCGTCCGGAAGCACCTCACCGGTGATCGGGTCCACCACCTCCGGATAGAAGTGGTCCTCCCAGATGTGCAGACCGTCCTTGGTCTCCACGCACTCCTGGGCGACACCGGGGCCGATGACCTCCGAGAGCCCGTATATGTCGACCGCGTCGATCGCGAACCGCTCCTCGATCTCGCGACGCATCTCCTCCGTCCAGGGCTCGGCTCCGAAGATGCCGACCTTGAGGGACGTCGTACGCGGATCGACGCCCTGGCGCTCGAACTCCTCAAGGAGCGTCAGCATGTAGGAGGGCGTGACCATGATGATCTCGGGGCGGAAGTCCTGGATCAGCTGGACCTGGCGCGCCGTCATGCCGCCGGACGCGGGAATGACCGTACAGCCGAGCCGCTCGGCGCCGTAGTGCGCGCCGAGTCCGCCGGTGAACAGGCCGTAGCCGTACGCCACATGGACCTTGTGTCCGGGGCGGCCGCCCGCCGCGCGGATCGAGCGGGCGACGACGTCCGCCCACATCGACAGGTCCTGCTCGGTGTAGCCGACGACCGTGGGCCGGCCCGTGGTCCCGCTGGACGCGTGCAGGCGCCGCACCTCGGACTGCTCGACCGCGAACATCCCGAAGGGGTAGTTGTCCCGCAGGTCGGTCTTGGCCGTGAACGGGAAGCGGGCCAGGTCGCAGAGTGCGCGGCAGTCGTCGGGGCGCAGGCCCGCCTTGTCGAACGCCGCCCGGTAGAAGGGCACGTTCTCGTACGCGTGCAGCAGGGTGTCCTGCATGCGCTCCAGCTGCAGCGCTTCGAGCTCCTCGCGCCCGAGGCGCTCCGCCGCGTCCAGCATGGCCGTCATATGGAGTTTCTCCCGTCCCAAACGGGCGACCGATCATTCGGTCGTGGATCTTCCGTCAAGGTCAGTAATCCAGCCCCGGAGGCGGCCGTCAAGAGATCGAGCAGGGCAGCCTTGAGCTGGGGCGCTACGGCTGAACGGCATTGTCCGTGTGCGGCCTGAGATGTGATGATCACCCCCATGCCGACCTTCACCGCATACGACGGGACCGAGCTCGCCTACCACGAGAAGGGGGAGGGCGAGCCGCTGCTGTGTGTGCCGGGCGGCCCCATGCGGGCCTCCGCCTACTTCGGGGATCTCGGCGGCCTGACGGCGCACCGCCGTCTGATCCTGCTCGACCTGCGCGGTACGGGCGACTCCGCGCTGCCGGCCGACCCGGCCACGTACCGCTGCGACCGGCTCGTGGACGACGTCGAGGCGCTGCGCGAGCACCTGGGGTTCGACGAGGTCGACCTGCTCGGCCACTCGGCGGCAGGCAACATCGCCACGCTGTACGCGGCACGCCACCCGAAGCGGATCCGCCGCCTCGTCCTGATCACCCCGGCCACGCAGTCGCTCGGTCTCACCCTGGGCGCTCGGGATCACCTTGACGCCGCGCAGGCGCACAAGGACGAGCCGTGGTACCCGGCGGCCGAGGCCGCGCTGAAGGAGATCGAAGCCGGGCGCAGCCCCCTTGAGGTGTGGGACGCGATCGTGCCCCTCGCCTATGGGCGCTGGGACGACGCGGCGCGGGCGCACCAGGCGGCGAGCGCGCGGGAGAAGAACGCGGAGGCTGCCGCCCTGGTCTACGGTGACGGGGCTTTCGACCCGCCCGCGACGCGAGCGGCGCTGGCTGAGCTGACCGCTCCCGTGCTCGTCCTCGCGGGGGAGTACGACGGGGCTCCGAACCCCGCGCACGCGGAGGAGTTCGCCGGGTTCTTCCCGGGCGGAGTGCGTCAAGTGCAGCCGGGCGGTGGGCACTTTCCGTGGCTGGACGACCCGGAGTGGTTCGTGCGGCGCGTGGCAGGATTCCTCGCGCAGGACTAGGACTACCAGGGGAGTTACTGTGCGTTTCACTTCGTCCGCGGGGCGTCTGCTTGCCGCCGGGGCCGTGGCTGTGGCTCTGCTGGCAGGGAGCGGGGCCGCTGCCGCTGCCGCCGCTGCCCCGGTGCAGCCGTCCGCTGTTTCCGCGGGCTCGTACGCCCGGCTCCACCCGCTGGTCGATCTCGCCGCCCGGCGGCTGGCCACCGCCGACCTCGTCGCCGCCGCGAAGTACGGCACGAGCAGCCCCATCGACGACCCGGCCCGCGAGCAGCAGGTGCTCGACGATGTCGCGCGGCAGGCACGGGAGCTTGGCGCCGATCCCGAGGCGACGGTGCGGATCTTCCGGGATCAGATCGAGGCCAGCAAGGTGGTGCAGCGGGAGCTGCACCGGCGGTGGGACGCGGATCCTTCGCAGGCGCCGGGGCCGGATGAGCGGCCTGACCTCGCTGAGGTCCGTAAGGAGATCAACCGGGTGAACGGGGAGTTGGTCCGCGGGATCGCTGACTCTCCCGCTGCGCGGGCGGCGCGGTCCTGCCGAGGGCTTGTGACCGTGGCGGGCGTTCGGGTTCGCCATGAGCGGCAGCTCGACTTGCTGCACAGCGTGGCTTTGGGGCGGGCGTTGCCGTCTGTCTGTGCGGGTTGACCGCCTTTCTGGACCGCCGCTTCGCGGCGGATTCTTTCCCGCCCACCCACCCGATTGCCCCGTGGTGACGTCGGCTCGGGTGGGCGGGCGGCGTTCAGCCCTTCGCCGCCACCGACTTCGCCCACCTGTAGTCCGCCTTGCCGCTCGGGGAGCGTTGGATCTCGGTGGTGAAGACCACCGTTCGCGGGATCTTGTAGCCGGCGAGGCGGGCACGGCAGTGGGTCTGGATGGCTTCGAGGTCCAACACGGGAGCTCCCTCCCGCAGTTGGACGACCGCCGCCACGCGGTTGCCCCAGCGCTCGTCGGGGACTCCGGCGACCAGCGCGTCGTACACGTCCGGATGGGATTTGAGTGCCTGCTCGACTTCCTCCGGGTACACCTTCTCGCCGCCGGTGTTGATGCACTGCGAGCCGCGTCCGAGGACGGTGACTATGCCCTCCTCGTCAACCGTCGCCATGTCGCCGAGCAGCACCCAGCGCTCGTCACCCTTCTGGAAGAAGGTCTCGGCGGTCTTCGCAGGGTCGTTGTAGTAGCCGAGCGGCACATGGCCGCGCTGGGCCAGGCGGCCCGGTACGCCGACCGGCACCGGCTCGTGCGTGACCAGGTCCACCACCTGGGTACGTTCGTTGACTTCCAGGCGGAAGCCCTTCTCCGGGCCCGAGTCCTCCGTCGCCTTGCCGTTGGAACCGGACTCCGATGAGCCGAAGTTGTTCAGGAGCAGGACGTTCGGGGCCAGTTCCTGGAACTGGGCGCGGACCGTCTCGGACATGATCGCCCCGGATGACGAGACGCTGAAGAGGGACGACAGGTCCGTGCCCTTGAGCGGGCCGTGCAAGGCGTCGATGAGGGGCCTGAGCATCGCGTCGCCCACCAGCGACACGCTGGAGACCTTCTCCCGCTCGATCGTGCGGAGCATCTCTTCGGGGACGTATTTGCGGTGAATGGCCACCCGCTGGCCGTAGTTGAAGGCGATGAACGACGTCAGGGTCGACGTGCCGTGCATCAGCGGGGGAGCGGGGAAGAACGTGATGCCGGGGCCGCCCGCCGCGACGCGCTCCGCCAGCTCCTCTGGCCGCTTCACCGGCTCGCCCGCGGGCTCACCGCCGAAGAGCCCGGCGAAGAACAGGTCCTCCTGGCGCCACATGACACCCTTGGGCATGCCGGTGGTTCCGCCGGTGTAGATGATGAAGAGGTCGTCGGCCGAGCGTGGCCCGAAGCCGCGCTCCTGCGAACCCGCCGCCTCCGCCTCGCTGAAGGCCACCACGTCGAGCGCGGGGGCGTCCACGGGCGGTGTACCCACCCGCACCAGATGCCGCAGCTTCTCCGTGCGCGGCAGCGCCGCCGCGACCCGCTCGGTGAACTCCGCGTCGAAGACGAGCGCGGCGAGGTCCGCGTCGCGGTAGAGGTAGACCAACTCCTCCTCCACGTAGCGGTAGTTGACGTTGACCGGTACCAGGCGCGCCTTGAGGCAGGCGAGCACGGTCTGGAGGTACTCGACGCCGTTGTAGAGGTGCAGCCCCAGATGCTCGCCCGGCCTCAGGCCGCTGTCGATCAGGTGGTGCGCGATGCGATTGGCGGCCCGGTCGAGCTCGGCGTACGTCAGCCTGCGTTCCGCCCCGGTGCCGGGGTGATCGATGTACACGAGCGCCTCGCGGTCGGGGACCACGTCGACGACCGACTCGAACAGGTCGGCAAGGTTGTACTCCACCGCTCCTCCTGACCCCGGCGTCATCTCTTCTGGCGGTCATCAGAGCAGAGGCACCCACAAGTGGGAAGGGTCCTCGTTCAAGAAATCTGACTGACTGTCAGAAAACTATTGAACTGGCTCCCCGCCTACTGCAACCTGTTCCAGGTCCGAAGCCGACAGCAGAGGGAGCACGGCTATGGGTGGGACGGAACATCTGGCGGTGCGGCGCGAAGGAGCCACACTGATACTCACGCTCAACCGGCCGGAGGCGAAGAACGCGCTCTCGCTGCCGATGCTGGTGGGCCTCTACGACGGATGGGTCGCCGCCGACGAGGACGACGCGATCCGCTCCGTCGTACTCACAGGCGCGGGCGGCGCCTTCTGTGCCGGCATGGACCTCAAGGCCCTCGCGGGCAACGGCATGGACGGTGAGCAGTACCGGGACCGGATGAAGGCCGACCCCGATCTGCACTGGAAGGCGATGCTGCGCCACCACCGCCCCCGCAAACCGGTCATCGCCGCGGTCGAGGGGTACTGCGTCGCGGGCGGCACGGAGATCCTCCAGGGCACGGACATCCGCGTCGCGGGCGAGTCCGCGACGTTCGGGCTCTTCGAGGTCAAGCGCGGCCTCTTCCCGATCGGCGGCTCGACCGTGCGACTGCCGCGGCAGATTCCCCGTACGCATGCCCTGGAGATGCTGCTGACCGGGCGGCCCTACTCGGCCACCGAGGCCGCGTCCATCGGCCTCGTCGGTCACGTCGTCCCGGACGGCACCGCCCTGGAGAAGGCCCTCGTCATCGCCGAGCAGATCAACGCGTGCGGGCCACTCGCCGTGGAGGCGGTGAAGGCGTCCGTGTACGAGGCCGCCGAGATGTCCGAGGCGGACGGGCTCGCGGCGGAGCTCAAGCGGGGGTGGCCGATCTTTGATACCGCCGACGCGAAGGAGGGCTCCAGAGCCTTTGCGGAGAAGCGGTCCCCGGTGTTCCGGCGCGCGTAGGCCCGTTTTCGGCTGCGGGTTCGTCGTGGCTGGTCGCGCAGTTCCCCGCGCCCCTTCGGTGCGCCCCCTCCGCTCACATCGCCTAGAAACGGAGTTCTGCTCATGGCATCCGCTCCCTCCCCCGAAGTGCTGCGTGCCCCTCTGGTCGTCGAGTTTCCTTTCACCCGGTCCCTCGGGCCCGTGCAGAGTGCCTTCCTGACCGGGCTGCGCGAGCGCACCGTACTCGGCGTGAAGACCACCGACGGGCGCACCCTCGTCCCGCCCGTCGAGTACGACCCCGTCACCGCCGACGAGATACGCGACCTCGTCGAGGTCTCCGCCACCGGCACCGTCACCACCTGGGCCTGGAACCACGAACCCCGCAGGGGGCAGCCCCTCGACGCGCCCTTCGCCTGGGTCCTGGTGAAGCTCGACGGCGCCGACACCGCCCTGCTGCACGCCCTGGACGCGCCGGGCCGCGACTCGGTCAGGACCGGCATGCGCGTCCGGATCCGCTGGGCCGCCGAACGCACCGGCGCCATCACGGACATCGCCTGCTTCGAGCCGTACGAGGGACCAACAGGCGGTGAACCAGCCCCGCACGCCGGGGAGTTCAGCGACCCCGTCACCGGCATCGTCGCCGCCGCGCGCCTCGACTACACCTACGCGCCTGGCCGCGCCCAGACCGCCTACATCAAGGCGCTATCCGACCGGAAGACCGTCGGCGAGCGCTGTCCTTCCTGCCACAAGGTCTACGTACCGCCCCGCGGTGCCTGCCCCACCTGCGGCGTCGCCACGGCCGAGCGGGTCGAGGTCGGGCCCCGCGGCACCGTCACCACGTACTGCATCGTCAACATCAAGGCGAAGAACCTCGACATCGAAGTGCCTTACGTCTACGCGCACATTGCCCTCGACGGCGCCGACCTCGCCCTCCACGCCCGCATCGCGGGCATTCCGTACGACCAGGTGAGGATGGGCCTTCGCGTCGAGCCGGTGTGGACCGAGGGAGCCCGCTTCCCCGACCACTACCGGCCCACGGGCGAACCGGACGCCGACTACGACACGTACAAGGAGCTGGTGTAGATGCCGTCCGGGAAGACGTCCGCGAAGCCGTCCGTGATGCGGCCAGTCCGGGACATCGCCATCGTGGCCTTCGGGCAGACCGACCACCTGCGCTCCACCGACGAGCTCTCCGAGGTGGAGATGCTCATGCCGGTCCTGCACCAGGTCCTCGCCGCCACCGGTCTGAAGACCAGCGACATCGGCTTCACCTGCTCCGGGTCCTCGGACTATCTGGCCGGGCGCGCCTTCTCCTTCACCATGGCGCTCGACGGGGTCGGTGCCTGGCCGCCGATCTCCGAGTCGCACGTCGAGATGGACGGCGCCTGGGCGCTGTACGAGGCGTGGACCAAGCTGCTCACCGGTGAGGCAGACACCGCGCTCGTGTACTCGTACGGAAAGTCGTCCCCCGGATCGGTGCGTGACGTGCTGACCCGGCAGCTCGACCCGTACTACGTGGCGCCCCTCTGGCCGGACTCGGTCGCCCTCGCCGCCCTCCAGGCGCAGGCCCTGATCGACGCGGGGGACACCGACGAGCCCGCGCTCGCCGGGGTGGCGTCGCGCAGCCGCCAGGACGCGTCCGCCAACTCCCATGCGCAGCTGCGTGGTTCGGTGCCGCAGGGCGACTACGTCGTGCGTCCTCTGCGTACCGGCGACTGCCCGCCCATCGGGGACGGCGCCGCCGCCGTGATCCTCGCGGCCGGGGACCGGGCCCGTGAGCTCTGCGAGCGGCCGGCGTGGATCCGTGGGATCGACCACCGCGTCGAAGCGCACAGCCTCGGCGTACGCGACCTCACCGACTCGCCGTCGAGCCGCCTGGCCGCCGAGCGGGCCGGTGCCTTCGAACGGCCCGTGGACACCGCCGAGTTGCACGCGCCGTTCACCTCCCAGGAGGTCGTCCTGCGCAAGGCGCTGAAACTGGGCGACGACGTCTCGGTGAACCCGTCCGGGGGTGCGCTTGCCGCCAACCCCATGATGGCCGCCGGTCTGATCCGGCTCGGTGAGGCCGCCGCCCGCATCCACCGGGGCGAGTCGGACCGAGCCCTCGCGCACGCCACATCCGGACCCTGCCTGCAGCAGAACCTGGTCGCCGTCCTCGAAGGAGAGCCGTCATGAGTGGGGTGAGCGGGGTGGGCAAGGAGCCCGTGGCCGTCGTCGGGATCGGCCAGACCAAGCACGTCGCCGCCCGGCGTGACGTCTCGATCGCGGGCCTCGTCCGCGAGGCCGCCCAAGCCGCCCTGAACGACGCGGAGTTGACCTGGGCGGACATCGACGCGGTCGTCATCGGCAAGGCGCCGGACTTCTTCGAGGGCGTCATGATGCCCGAGCTGTACCTCGCCGACGCGCTCGGCGCGGTGGGCAAGCCGATGCTGCGCGTCCACACGGCGGGTTCCGTCGGCGGCTCCACGGCGTTGGTCGCGTCGAACCTGGTCGCGGGCCGCGTCCACGGCACCGTACTGACCCTCGCCTTCGAAAAGCAGTCGGAATCCAACGCGATGTGGGGGCTCTCGCTGCCCATCCCCTTCCAGCAGCCGCTCCTCGCGGGCGCGGGCGGCTTCTTCGCCCCGCACGTGCGCGCGTACATGCGGCGCACCGGCGCCCCCGACACGGTCGGTTCACTCGTCGCGTACAAGGACCGCCGCAACGCCCTCAAGAACCCCTACGCGCACCTGCACGAGCAGGACATCACCCTGGAGAAGGTCCAGGCATCGCCCATGCTCTGGGACCCGATCCGCTACTCCGAGACCTGCCCGTCCTCCGACGGGGCCTGCGCGATGATCCTCACCGACCGTACGGGCGCGGCCCGTTCGCCCCGGCCGCCCGCCTGGATGCACGGCGGCGCGATGCGCAGCGAGCCGACTCTCTTCGCGGGCAAGGACTTCGTGTCGCCGCAGGCGGGCAAGGACTGCGCCGCCGACGTCTACCGGCAGGCCGGGGTCACGGACCCGCGGCGCGAGATCGACGCCGTCGAGATGTACGTGCCGTTCTCCTGGTACGAGCCGATGTGGCTGGAGAACCTGGGCTTCGCCGAGGAGGGCGAGGGCTGGAAACTGACCGAGTCGGGTGTGACGGAGCTGGACGGCGATCTGCCCGTCAACATGTCGGGCGGCGTCCTGTCCACCAATCCCATCGGTGCCTCGGGCATGATCCGGTTCGCCGAAGCGGCACTTCAGGTGCGCGGCCAGGCAGGCGAGCACCAGATCGACGGGGCCCGCAGGGCGCTCGGACACGCCTACGGAGGCGGTTCGCAGTTCTTCTCCATGTGGCTGGTCGGCGCGGAGCCGCCCACGACGTGACGGGTGCGTCGTGCCGGACAGGCGGCCGCCTTCCTTCCGCGGCCTGTCCGGCACAGGAAGCGAAAGCTAGGCTGGCGGGCGGACGACGCATCGGGAGGAGCACGGACGTGGCCGAAGGCACCATTCAGCAGCATCCGCTCGCAGGTCAGCAGCGCCCGCTCGCGGGCTGGGACAAGCCGGAGCTCGACCTCAGCACAGCGGACTGGCAATCGAGCAGCGAGGGGCGGGGTGATGTGGAGATCGCCTTTGTCGAAGGCTTCATCGCGATGCGCAACGCAGGCCGCCCCGAGAGCCCGTCCCTCATCTTCACCCCGGCGGAGTGGGGAGCGTTCGTGCACGGCGCGCGTGCGGGGGAGTTCGATCTGACGTAGGCCGTGTGGGGCGTTGTGGGCCCTCGTCTCCGGCTGTCGCGGCCGCTCGCGGCTTGCGCCGTGCTGACCTGGTGACTTCGGACTCCGCCTCCGGCACGCCTCCCGCACGGGGCGGGAACCGGAAGCGGGGCCGGTCGACCTTGGCCTTGCGCCGGAGACGAGGAAGCCATGAGTGACGACGCGCCCGTTGAACCCGCCCCGGCCGCGCCCGCCCCGGCCCGCGACGCACCTGTCGTGGTGGCCGTCGACGGGTCGGCCGGCAGCGACCACGCCCTGGAATGGGCACTGACGGCCGCACGGCTGCGGAACGCGCCGCTGCGGATCGTGCACGTGCGGCAGTACGCGATGCCGCTGGCCGACGGTCCTTACATGCCGACCATCGACCACCGCTCCGACGCCGACCCGGTGGTCGACCGCGTGCGCGGGGCCCTGGAAGGCCGGGCTGATCTGCCTCCGCTGACGGTCGAGGTCGTGGAGGGCTCCCCGGGGCGGGACATCGCACCGCTCGGCGACGAGGCGCAGCTCTTGGTGCTCGGGTCGCGCGGTCGGGGCGGCTTCGCCAGTCTGCTGCTCGGCTCGAACGGTCTCGCGTGCGCGCGGGAGGCGGCGTGCCCGGTGGTCGTGGTGAGGCCGGACGCGGAGCTCACGGCGGGGGCCGAGCCGTGCGTGGTGCTCGGGCTCGACCCGCTCTCCCCGCACGACGACACGATCGGCTTCGCCTTCGTGGAAGCGGCGCTGCGGGGCGCGGTGCTCCGGGTCGTCTGCGCCTATCCCGGGCCCGTCCTCGTCTACACGGCCACCGGTGACTTCGTGACCTCGGCGGAAGCGGACGCGGCGACCGCGGCGCACTACACGGAGCTCGCGGGCGAGCAGCTCGCGCCTTTCCAGGAGCGTAATCCGAAGGTGCGTGTGGAGAAGGAGGTCCTGCCGGGGGACGCGGCGGGGCTCCTCGTGGACGCGTCGCGGGAGGCGGACCTCGTGGTGGTGGGGCGTCACCAGAGCCGGATGCCGCTGGGGAGGCTGATGGGATCGGTGACCAACGCGGTGCTGCTGCATGCGAAGGGCGCGGTGGGTGTGGTGCCGCCGGAGCACCGGTAGGAACGGCCCTCACACGCCGGTTCGCCGGCCGGGCTTCACCGCAGCACCACGCACCCCCGCCCCTCCAGCCTCCGCAGCAGCTCGTCCGGCACGGCGACCTCGTTCCAGCGCAGGTCGAGCTTCTCCAGCGCGCGCAGGTCGCCGATCCACTGCGGGAGCTCCCGCAGGCGGTTCGCCCGCAGATCGAGCCTCCGCAGCAGGGGCAGCCCACGCAGGGCCTCCGGCACCGTCGCGAACTCGTTCTCGCGCAGCTCCAGTTCGCGCAGGGCGCCGAGGCGGCCGACCGAGGCGGGAAGCGACGTGAGGCGGTTGCCGCGCAGCCACAGTTCACGTAGGGCGGCCAGGTCGCCGAGCGACGAAGGGACCGAGGTCAGGTGGTTGTGCTGGGCGCGCAGTTCGACGAGGGCGTCGAGTGAGCCCAGCGTGTCCGGCAGCGCCGTCAGCCGGTTCTCGCCCACGTTGAGGTAGGTCAGCCGCTTCAGATTGCCCAGGGAGTCCGGAAGTGACGTGAGGCGGTTGTCGTGGACGTAGAGGAAGCGGCTGAGGTCCGTCAGGTCGCCGAGCTCCGGCGGAAGCTCGGTCAGGTGGTTGTGGCCCAGGTCCAGCGTGTGCAGGGACGCCAAGGTGCCGATCCGGGCGGGGAGCCGCGTGAGCGCGTTGTCGGGGAGGAGCAGGACCTCCAGGGACGGGTGGTGCCACACCTCGTCGGGGACGTCGCTCAGGCCGCCGTGCCAGAAGTTGAGTACGTTCTCGGTGCCGAGCGTCACGTGAGGGTCCCTTCGTCGGAGTGGACGACGGTAGCCAACCGCACCGCTGGCTGCGGCGGAATCAGCTCCCGGCGGGCCCCGAGGCGCGCTCATCGGGTCGTCGCCTGCCGCCTGAGGAACTGCCCGCCCACGCCGAAGAGTTCGGAGACCTGCCAGGGACGTGCCGGGCAGGCCCATCGGCTCCGAACTGCTCAGCGCCACCGCCTTCGCCCGTTTCGTACGCGACCGGCCGCTGTACGCCGTCTACCGGAAAGGGGGAACGAACCACTCTGGTCCCGCCGCCGCGCTCGCGCCCCATCACCCCCGCTGACCTCGCGCTGAACACCGGCCCGACCTCCGGCCGCCCCGCGCGGACCGGCGCCGCCCCCGCGCCGACAAGCGCCGCGGGCCACGTACCATTGGCGCATGTCCTTCCTCCGCCGCCGCAGCTCCGCCACTCCCGCTGGCCCGGACTTCGATGTCCTCGCCATGGACCCGGGTGACTGGCCCGGCAACCTCGGCGCGGGCCTGCTGCCCGCCCCCGACGGCAGCTGCCAGGGCGTCTTCCTGCGCTACGACCTCTTCGGCGGGCGCGGCCCCGCGATGATCATCGGCAATCTTCCCGAGGGCTCCCCGGCGCGCGAGACGGCCGACGACGAGGTGCCCTTCGAGGTCGCCCAGCTGCTGCTCGCGCTGGAGAACGACGAGGAGGTCACCGTCGTCACCACCGAGGACATGCCGGTGATGCAGGGCGACAACCTCCTCATCGTGCGCCGCCTCAAGCTCTCCGAAAGCCGCATCTCCTGCGTGCAGTTCGACCGCAGCGACGGCGTCCTGGTCACCATCGCCGCCTGGGACCGGCCCATCACCGACGATCTGTACGCCCTCCTGAAGCCGCTGCCCGCGGAGCTCTTCCAGCAGGGCTGACACACCCGGCACGACCGCAGGCCACGTACCCACCCCTTCTGTCGGAGGGGTGGGTTTTGTCATGCGCCTTGCCAGGCCAGTCATCGGACTTTTAACGTGACCGGTCATGACTCCCGGGATCTCGCGAAGAACCACGATGAAGTCCGCCGTAGGTGGAGCAGCTGTCCTGGCGGCGGGCGGAGGCGTTCTCGCCGGCACCGCTACGGCAGCGGAGGGGCAGCCTGAGGCGCACGACACCTCCGATGAATCGCTGCTCTGGTATGCGAAGCCCGCCGCCGACTGGGAGCGGGAGGCCCTCCCCATCGGCAATGGCGCACTCGGCGCCATGGTCTTCGGCACCCTCGCCTCCGAGCGGCTCCAGTTCAACGAGAAGACCCTGTGGACCGGCGGCCCCGGCTCCCGCGAGGGCTACGACCACGGCAACTGGCGCGAGGCCAGACCCGGCGCACTCGACGCGGTACGCAAGGAGCTGGACGAGAAGGGCGGGCTCTCCCCCGACGCGGTCGCCGCCGGCCTCGGCCAGTCCCGCCGCGGCTACGGCGCCCACCAGACCTTCGGCGATCTGCACCTCGACATGCCGGGCGCCCCGGACGCACCCGACGCCACATACCGCCGCGCCCTCGATCTCCGCAAGGGCCTGGCGACCGTCACGTACGCCCACCAAAAGGTGCGCCACGACCGGGAGTTCTTCGCCTCCCACCCCGACGGCGTGCTCGTCGGGCGCCTCACCGCCGACCGCCCCGCGAGCGTCACCTGCACCCTGCGCCACACCTCGCCCCGCGCCGACTTCACCGCGAAGGCGGACGGCGACCGGATGACCGTACGCGGTGAACTCGCCGACAACGGCCTCACGTTCGAGGCGCAGCTGCGCGTCGTGCACCGAGGAGGCACGCGCACGGCGAACGCGGACGGCAGCATCACCATCACCGGTGCCGACCACGTCTGGTTCGCGCTCGCCGCGGGAACCGACTACGCCGACACCTACCCCGACTACCGCGGCGACGACCCGCACGCCCTCGTCACCCGCACCGTCGACCAGGCCATCGCCAAGGGCCACGGCGCGCTCCGGGCCCGCCATCTGCGCGACCACGGCGACCTGTTCGGCCGGGTCTCCCTCGACATCGGCCAGGCGGCACCCGCCGACGTCCCGACCGACCAGCTGCTCAAGGGGTACGGGGCAGGTGCGAGCGCGGCCGACCGCGCCCTCGAAGCCCTCTTCTTCCAGTACGGGCGCTACCTCCTCATCGCCTCTTCCCGCGCGGGTTCGCTGCCCGCGAACCTCCAGGGCGTGTGGAACAACAGCACCACCCCGCCCTGGTCGGCCGACTACCACACCAACATCAACCTCCAGATGAACTACTGGCTCGCCGAGGCCGCCAACCTCCCCGAGACCACCGCCCCGTACGACCGCTTCGTCCAGGCACTGCGCGCGCCGGGGCGGCGCACGGCGAAGGAGATGTTCGGCTCGCGGGGCTGGGTGGTGCACAACGAGACCAACCCCTACGGCTTCACCGGCGTCCACGACTGGTCGACCGCCTTCTGGTTCCCCGAGGCCGCCGCCTGGCTCACCGCGCAGCTCTACGAGCACTACCGTTTCGGCGGTTCCACGGAGTACCTCCGCTCCACCGCCTATCCGGTGATGAAGGAAGCCGCCGAGTTCTGGCTCGACAACCTCCGCACCGACCCCCGCGACGGCACCCTCGTCGTCACGCCCAGCTACTCGCCCGAGCACGGCGACTTCACCGCGGGCGACTCCATGGCCCAGCAGATCGTGCACGACCTGCTCACCAACACCCTGGAAGCCGCCCGCGTGCTCGGTGACTCGGCCGCCTTCCGCGCCGAGCTCGACAAGACCCTCGGCGAGCTCGACCCCGGGCTGCGCGTCGGTTCCTGGGGGCAGCTCCAGGAGTGGAAGGCCGACCTGGACGACAAGGCAGACGACCACCGGCACGTCTCCCACCTCTACGCCCTGCACCCGGGACGGCAGATCCAGCCGGGCAGCAAGTGGGCCGACGCCGCGAAGGTCTCCCTCACCGCACGCGGCGACGGCGGCACCGGCTGGTCCAAGGCGTGGAAGGTCAACTTCTGGGCGCGCCTTCGCGACGGCGACCACGCGCACAAGATGCTCGGCGAGCAGCTCAAGTCCTCGACGCTCCCGAACCTCTGGGACACCCATCCGCCGTTCCAGATCGACGGCAACTTCGGGGCGACATCGGGCATCGTGGAGATGCTCCTGCAGAGCCAGTTCGACGTCATCGAGGTGCTGCCCGCACTGCCGGCGAGCTGGCCCGAGGGGTCGGTGCGCGGCCTGCGGGCACGCGGCGGGGCACGCCTGGACATCGAGTGGTCGGGCGGACGGGCCACGCGCATCGTGCTCACCGCCTCCCGTACTCGTGAACTCACCGTGCGCAGCGGCCTGTTGGAGGGCGGCGAGAAGACCTTCAAGGCGCGGGCAGGACAGCGGTACGTCTTCGACTGAGCGCCGTCCGCTGAGCGCCGTCCGCGCACGAGAGTCAGTGGGCACACACGTCAGGGCCGGGCCCGCCCCCACGCGAACCCGGCCCTGACGGCAACTCGGGGGCTCTAGGAGCCCGAAGGCACCACCCGCACATCGGCCGCCCGGACATACGCCACGCGGTGCCCGAACTGGACCTCGTAGTACATGTCCTTGCCGCGCACCACCTTGTGCGGCGCCGTGTCGAACGTCGGCGCGTAGAAGTACTCGCCCGGCACCTTGTCGCCGATCGCGTACTTCTGTCCCGCGAGGAGCTTGTACGGCAGCGGCGTGACCGGCTGCGCCGGGACGCCCGCCGGGTACGCCTCCTTCTCCGGGTAGGCGCGCCCGTACACCGGGATCTCCTTGGCGTCGCCCTTCGGCGTCACCACGAGCCCCTTCGCGTCGACGGCCGTCGGCTGCTTCTTCGGGTTCTTGAACCAGGCCTTCTGGCCCAGGTACCAGACGGCGGTCCAGTCGCCCTCGCGATCGGCGACCGCGTACTGCTGGCCGGTGGAGAGGCGGGCGCCGGTGTCGTTCACGCCGATGGTCGAGGCGCCGCCGCCGGGACGCAGTCCGATGTCCTTGATGAGCGGCGCGTCGTCACGCGGCTCGGTGTGGACGCGCACCGCGGCGGAACCGTGCGGCACGCACTTCTCGCCCGGCTTGACGCAGCCCGTGTACTCCGGCCGGTTCTTGGAGTAGTCCGGCGCCACCGTCACCAGACCGCCGTTCGGGCCCGCCGTGCGCTTGAACGGCTTGCCCATCAGCGTGAAGTAGTGCTGCCAGTCCCAGTACGGGCCGGGGTCGGTGTGCATGCCCGCGATCGTCGACGGCAGCGTGCCCGGCACGTTGTCGTGCCCGATGATGTGCTGACGGTCCAGCGGGATGTCGTACTTCTTCGACAGATACTTCACCAGACGCGCCGACGAGCGGTACATCGCCTCCGTGTACCAGGTGTCGGGCGCCGTGAGGAAGCCCTCGTGCTCCAGGCCGATCGACTTGGAGTTCACGTACCAGTTGCCCGCGTGCCAGGCGACGTCCTTGGCCTTCACATGCTGGGCGATGTGACCGTCGGTGGAGCGCAGGGTGTACTGCCAGGAGACGTACGTGGGGTCCTGCACCATGTTCAGGACGCCTTCCCAGCGGCCCTCGGTGTCGTGGATGACGATCGTGTCGATGCTCTGGCTCTTGGGCCGGTTCGACAGGTCGTGGTTGCCGTAGTCGTCGTTGCCGTTCGGGTCCTTGAACTCCTCGTACGGCGCCGGGATCCACTCGCACGACACGGTCGAGGGGCATTCGGTCTCGCCCTTCGGCGCCTTGCGCAGCCCCATGCCCCGCACCTGCGCGGCATCCGGCTTCAGGCCGCTGACCGCCGGGAGCGCCACATGCTGTCCGGCGTCCGTGGTGCGCTCCTGGCCGTCGTGGATGACGGCGAAGACATCATTGGCGTAGGTCGCCGCCGTGGCCTGGTCGTCCGCGCCGGAGAAGCGGGCGATCGCTCCGTACCACTCGGCGGGGTCGTCGCTCAGAGGCTTGCCGAGCCTCTTCTGCGCGGCGGCGAGCAGGGCTGCGCCGCCGCGTACGTTGGCGGCAGGGTCGGTGCGCAGCTTCTCGGCGGACTGCCCGCTGAGTTCGGCGGCGCGGGGCAACGTCTTGAGCCGTGCGGGCAGTTGGGAGTTCTCCGGCACCTTGGCCGTGGACTCCTTCGGCTTGAGAACGCCGCGGGACGCGTCGCCGCGCGGGTCCTCGTCGCCCTCGCTGTGGTGCGGGGCGCCGGCGACGGCGGTGCGCGCGTCGGTGAGGTGCATCGGGCCGTAGCCGCCGGTCACGCTCGGCGCGCCGCCGTGCGCGTCCCAGCGGGACTGCAGGTAGGACACTCCGAGCAGCACGCTCTGGGGTACGCGGTATTCGGCGGCCGCGGCGGCGAAGGCGCTCTGCAGCTCTTGCGACGGGGCTCGCCCGGGAGCGCCGGAGGAGGGCGCGGCACCGAGCAACGGAAGCAGCAGACCGGCGGAGACAAGGGCGCCGGCAGTTCTGACGGCGCGTCTGCGCGCGGCAGGGGTGCGGGCGGTGACGGATCCTCGCAATGCAGCCTCCTGGGACGGTGAAGCGTGATGGGGCGTGCGGGGCCGGGCGTGCGTCAGTGGTACCGGCTCTCCGACGATCCGTCAATCATGCCCAGGGGTAGGGATTTCCCATGTCAGCACCGGTCCCGGCGAGTTTCGCCATGGGTGGCGGGGCGGCCTGCGGCGCGTCAGTGGATTGGACCAATGAGCGGCGCGGGAGCTCTCAAGGGCGCAGGGCCGCGAAAGCCCGGTCGACGAGGGCGCCCCGGTCCGCCGTGCCGCCCGAGCGCAGCCACTCCCGGTCCGCCGCGTCCAGGGCTGCGGCGGCGGCCGAGGTCAGGACATCGAAGCTGAACGCGTCCAGCTTCGCGCCATCCCGTTGGGTGAGTGCCTCGGCGACCTGGGCGCGCATCGCGTCCCGCTTCTGGTGCAGCCGTGCCCGCAGGGACGGTGTCGCGTCGATGAGGGTGAGCTCGGCCAACTGCCGCTCGGAGGTGTGGATCCGATGCTGCCAGCCGCGCAGCACCTGGTGAAGGCAGTCCCAGGGTGCCTCGTCGGTCGGGCGACCGCGCACATCTTCGGCGACCTCGTCCGCCATCGATTCCACCGTGCCGAAGACGACGTCCTCCTTGGACGGGAAGTACCGGAAGAAGCTTCGCTTCGACAGGCCCGCGGCGTGTGCGATGTCCTCCACGGTCGTCTCGTCGAACCCCCGCTCGGCGAACAACTCAAGCGCCAGCGCAGCCAGTTCGGCCCGCATGGCGCGCCGGGCCCGGGCGCGTAGCCCCCGGCGGCGGGCATGACGTCCTTACGCGGCAAAACGGCACTGGTCACTGGTAGTGCGGGAGGCGGTCCGCCGACGCGGCGCGCGAACTCGCTCGGGAGCCAGGGGGCGGTTCAGTGGAGGCGGTGGCGGCGGACCTGACACTGCGCGAAGGACGGCACCGTACGGCCGACGCGGTAAGCGCCGGCCACGCCCAACTCGACGTGCTCGTCAACAACTTCGGCATGAACCCGGCCGCTCGCCGCCTGACCGCCGACGGAGTGGAGACCGCCTTCGCCGCGAACGTCCTCGCGCCCTTCGTCCTCACCCGCTCCTCATGCCACAGCTGACGAAGGCCTCTGCCGCCCGGGTCGTGAACCTCACGGGCGGCATCCCGCGCGGCCCCGTCGACCCCGGCAACCTCCAGGCGGAGAAGGCCTTCGTCGACTGGACCTTCGGCCAGTACAACCACACCAAAGCCGCGCTCATAGCGATGAGTTACGAGTACGGGCGACGGACCGAGGACGGATCGGTCACGATCAACGTGGCCTATCCCGGCCACGCGTACACGCCGGGCAACAAGGCCACCCCGATGAGCGCGTTCCCCTGGGTGTACCGCCCGGCCGCGCCCCTGGTCCGGCTGCTCGGCCCGCTCCTGCTCGCGGACCTCGCCAAGCCCGCGAGGTCCAGCATCCACCTGGCCACGCACCCCGACGTCGCGCACGTCACCGGTGCCTACTACGACGCGAAATGCCGCCGGGTCCCGTGGCCGGACTTCGCCACGGAGCCCCGTACGCGCGCGGCGGTCTGGTCGCTGTGCGAGGAGCTCGCCGGAGACGAGGGGCCCTGAGCCCTGCTGTGGCGTGGCGTCCTCAGCGCGCCGCGCCCGCCAGTACCCGGTCCACCTGTCGCGGGGACAGCGCGTGCTCGACCGCGAGGATGCCCGCGCCGATCGCCGCCGCGTTCTCGCCGGTGCGGCTCGGCTCGATGCGGAGCACATGCGTGGCCAAGGGGTGCGAGCGGCGGTACACCGCTTCCCGTACGCCGGCCAGGAGTTGGTCGTGGACGGCGGCCATCACCCCGCCGACCACCACCGTGTCCGGGTTGAAGAAGTTCACCAGGCCCGCCAGCACCTCGCCCACCGCACGGCCGGCCTCGCGCACCATGCGGACGGCGTCGCGGTTGCCGGACTTCACCAGGCGTACGACATCGCTGCCCGAGGTCGCCTGCAGGCCGAGCCCGGAGAGTTTGCGTGCGATCGCCGCGCCGCCCGCCACCGCCTCCAGGCAGCCCGAGTTGCCGCACCGGCAGGGCTCCTCGACGTCACCGACCCGGATGTGCCCGATGTCGCCCGCGCTGCCCTGCGCGCCCCGGTGCAGCCTGCCGTCGGCGACGATGCCGCAGCCGATGCCCGTGCCCACCTTGATGTAGAGCAGATAGCGCGTGTCGGGGAAGGCGCGGCGCTGCTCGGCGAGCGCCATCACGTTCACGTCGTTGTCGACCAGGGCGCGCGGGCCGAACCGCTCGGCGAAGAACTCCGGTATGGGGTACTGGTGCCAGCCCGGCATGATCGGCGGATCCACCGGGCGGCCCGTCGAGAACTCCACGGGCCCCGGTACCCCGACCCCGATGGACTTCAGCGACGCGGGGTCGCGATCCGCCTCCTTGAGGAGCGTGTGCAGCGTCCGCTCCACGTGGCCGAGCACCTCCTGCGGGCCGTCCGCGATGGAGAGCGGGTCCTCGCGCAGGGCGAGCATCTCGCCGCCGATGTCCATCAGGGCGACCCGGCAGTGCGAAGCGCCCAAGTCGACGCCTGCCACGGCGTGTTCGCGCGTGCGCAGGCGAAGGCGGCGCGGCGGTCTGCCGCCCGTCGACCCGCCGTCCGCCTCCTCGGTGACGAAGCCGTGCGCGATCAGCGCGTCCACCCGCTGCGAAACCGTCGACCGTGCGAGCCCCGTCACGCGGGCGATGTCGGCGCGGGTCTCCACCGCCCCCGTACGGAGCAGGGCGAGGACTTCGCCGGGTGAGGACGGTGAGGACGGTACGGAATCGGGGTGATCCGGCGCTCCAGACATGGCAGTCACCATAGGGACGAGTTTCGCTGCTCACAAGGCCGATGCTGTTCGGTGTTCGACCTAAGTCGCCGTCAACTCGCTTGCAGCGAAAGCTGCTTGGGCTCTTGACAGGTCAAAGCTCCCTCATCACATTGCTCTGCAGACCGCTGCCGAAGGAGCCGAGGGTGCAGGCGATACAGGCGACGCAAGAGATGTTGGCGATGCGCGGGGTGTCCAAGAGCTTTCTCGGAGTGCGTGTGCTGCACGGCGTATCGCTCGACCTCGCCGTCGGCGAGGTGCACGCCCTTGTCGGTGAGAACGGCGCGGGCAAGTCCACCTTGATGAAGGTCCTCGCGGGCGAACACGTCCCGGACGAGGGCACCATCGTGCTCGACGGAACAGAGCATTCCTTCAGCCATCCCGCGCAGGCCCAGGCCGCCGGGATCGGCATCATCCACCAGGAGTTCGCGCTGCTCGCGCACCGGACGGTCGCCGAGAACGTCTTCCTGGGCCGCGAGCCGACCCGCTACGGCCTCGTCGACCGCCGCGCGATGGAGGCGCGTACGGCCGAACTCCTCGCCGAGGTCGGCGTATCGGGCATCACGCCGCGCACGTACGTCCGCGATCTGTCCGTCGCCCGGCAGCAGACCGTCGAGATCGTCAAGGCGCTCGCGTCGGACGTCCGCGTCCTGGTCATGGACGAGCCGACCGCCCCGCTGGCCGACCACGAGGCCGGCCTCCTGCACGACCTCGTGCGCCGCCTCGCGGGCCGTGGCCTCGGCATCCTGTACATCTCGCACCGCCTGCGCGAAGTCTTCGAACTCTCGCAGCGCGTCACGGTGTTGAAGGACGGCCGCCACGTCACCACGGTGCGCACCCGGGACACCGACACCGACCAGGTCGTACGCGCCATGGTGGGCCGGGAGCTGAGTGCCTACTACCCGCAGCGCGCCCACCCCGACGACATCGGCGAGGTACGCCTCGCCGTCACCGGCGGCGGCAACGACCGGCTCCGCGGCATCGACCTGACGCTGCGCGCGGGCGAGGTCACCGGCATCGCGGGCCTGGAGGGCTCCGGCCGTACGTCCCTCGCGCGGGCCCTGTTCGGAGCGGCGCCGTTCACCAGCGGGGCCATGACCGTGAGCGGCGAAGCCCTGCGGCCCAGCACCCCGCGGCAGGCCATCCGCGCCGGGATCGCCCTGGTGACCGAGGACCGCAAGGCCGAGGGGCTCGCCCTGCGCCAGTCCGTGCGCGACAACGCCCTGCTCGTCACGCGCGCCGTACCGGCCCGCGGGGAGCCGCCCGCCGCCCGCGAACTCACCGCGCTCCTGGAGCGGGTACGGCTCCAGGCGCGGGGCGAGGACCAGGAGGCCCGCTTCTTGTCCGGCGGCAACCAGCAGAAGGTCGTCATCGCCAAGTGGCTCGCCGCCCGCCCCCGCGTCCTGCTCTTCGACGAGCCGACCCGAGGCGTCGACGTGGGCGCCAAGGCCGCCATCCACACCCTCGTCCGCGAACTGGCCCGCGAGGGCATAGCCGTTCTGATCGTCTCGTCCGAGCTTCCCGAACTCATCGGCATGAGCGACCGCATCCTCGTCATGTCCGAAGGCCGCATCGCGGGTGAACTGCCGGCGGGGGCCGCCGAGGAGGACGTGATGCGGCTCGCCACGGCCGGCCCGCCCGGAGACCCGAGCGCCTCGTCCGGAAAGGATTCCGTCGCGTGAGCGGTACCACCGTCGCCCCACCGCCCGCCTCCCTGAAGACCCGCGCCCCCCGCCGCAGCAGGCTCACCGACCCCGCAGTCGGCGTCTGGCTCGCGGCCGGGGCCGTCACCGCGCTCGGCTGGATCGTGGTCGCCGCGCGCGGCGGCGACTTCCTTAACGTCTCGAATGTCGTCGGCATCCTGCAGAACTGCGTCGCGCTCGGCCTCGTCGCCGTGGGGCAGACCGCCGTCATCCTCACCGGCTCCCTCGACCTGTCGGTGGCGTATCTGATCAGCCTCGGCACGCTCGTCGCCGCCACCACCATGGAGGACGGCAGCGTCGTCACCGCGGTGCTCGCCGTCCTCGCCCTGTCCGCGGCCGTCGGACTCGCCAACGGCCTCATCGTGACCGGGCTCAAGGTCAACGCGTTCATCGCGACGCTCGGCACCGCGTTCATCCTGCGCGGCTGGATCGAGGACAACTACACGGGCCCGGCCGGCAAGGTCCCCGCCTCCTTCCAGCATCTGGGCTACGACCGCATGGGCCCGATCCCCGTCTCGCTCTTCCTGCTCGCGGCCGTCGCCGCCGCCATGTGGCTGATCACGCGCCGCACCCGCTTCGGGCACCACCTGTACGCCACGGGCGGCGACGAGCACGCGGCCCGGCTCTCCGGCGTCCGTACCCGCCGCACGATCATCGTCGCCCACGTGCTGTGTTCGCTGTGCGTGGGCGCCGCCGCCCTCTTCCTCGCCTCACGGCTCGGCGCCGGAGCCCCCTGGGCGGGGACCGAAGCCCGCTACGACCTGGAGTCGATCGCCGCCGTCGTGCTCGGCGGCACCGTACTCGCGGGCGGGCGCGGGGGAGTGGCGGGCACGCTCGGCGGGGTCCTCGTGCTCGCCGTGCTCGACTCCGTCTTCAACCAGCTCAGCGTCGACCCCTTCTTCAAGAACGTCGTCCGCGGCGTCGTCATCATCGCTGCCGTCGCGATCTACGCCCGGCGCGGCAGCAGGAGGTCCGCATGAGCAGCAGCACCGCAACCGCCGCTCCCTACAAGCGAGTCGTACGATCCCTCGGTACCGGCGCCCCGGTCTATGCCCTGCTCATCGTGCTGCTCGTCGCGCTCGCCGCCACCGACCCCGGCTTCTACGAACCCGACCGCTTCCTCGCCTTCGTCAAGCGCGCCGCGCCCCTGGTGATCCTCGCCGCCGGGCAGTATCTGGTCATCGTCTGCGGCGAGTTCGACCTGTCGGTCGGGGCGATCGTCACCGCGGGCGTCGTCGCGGCGGCAGAGGTCTACGGCTCGTTCCCGGACGCGCCCTGGCCGCTCATCACGGCGGGCCTGCTGCTCGCCGGGGCGGTCACGGGCCTCGTCAGCGGGCTGATCACCACACGCCTGAGAGTGCCCTCGTTCATCACCACGCTCGGGATGATGCTGATCCTGGAGGGCGCCGTCTTCTTCTGGACGGGCGGCTCCCCGCACGGCCAACTGTCCGAGGGATTCCGCCAGATGGGGCGCGGTACCGCCATGGGGTGGCTGCCCTGGGCGGTACTCGCCTGCCTCGTCGCGGGCATCGTCGCCGTCCTGCTGATGCGCTCCGACTTCGGCCGTACGTTGATCGCGACGGGGGACAGCGAACGCGCCGCCGCCCTGGCGGGAGTGCGCGTGCACCGCGCCCGCGTCATCGCCTTCGTGCTTTCCGGCGCGGCTGCGGCGCTCGCCGCCGTCCTCGTCGGCGGCTTCTCGGGGGTCTCCGCGCAGGCGGGCCGCGGCTACGAGTTCGAGGCGATCACCGCCGTGGTCCTCGGCGGCGTCGTGCTCGGCGGCGGCCGGGGCAGCGTCATCGCCGCGATGGCGGGCGCCTTCTCGCTGCAGGCCCTGTTCACGCTGCTCAACCTGCAGGGCGTATCGGGCGCCTTGGAGTCCACCGTCCAGGGCGTCATCGTCATCGCCGCGGTCGGGCTCGGGGCCGCCGACTGGTCCCGGCTGCGCCGCCGTCGTACCCACTCCTCGGGAGGCAGACCCTCGTGATGCACACCCCTTTGAATCGCCCGCACCGCAGACGCGCGCTCGTACCCGCCGCCGCGCTCCTCGCGGCCTCCGCGCTGCTCACCTCCTGCTCCAGCGACACACCACCCGACTCGCCCGCCGGGGCCTCGCAGTCCGCCGGATCCGAAGAGAACGGCGACAAACCCTCCAAGTTCTTCGAACAGGCCGAGTACGAGCGCCAGTTGAAGCTCGGCAAGGAGACCCCTGAGGGGCCGGACGCCAAGCCCTGGGAGCAGATGCTCGAACCGCAGATGACCGATACCGCCCGGTACGAGAAGAAGGGCTCGGGCGGCACCCACCTCTGCTTCTCGAACGCAGGTGTCTTCAACCCCTGGCGCCAGGTCGGCCTGAAGAACATGAAGGCCGAGGTGAAACTCCACAAGGAGATCAGCGACTTCACCGTCCTGGACGCCCAGGGCAAGGACGACAAGCAGATCTCCGACATCCAGGAGCTCGCCGGCAACAAGGGCTGCGACGCGCTCATCGTCTCGCCGAACACCACCGCCACCCTCACCCCCGCGGTGAAGGAGGCCTGCGGCAAGCTCCCCGTGATCGTCTTCGACCGGGGTGTGGAGACCGACTGCGCCGTCACCTTCGTCAACCCCATCGGCGGCTACGGCTACGGCGCGGTCGCCGCGGACTTCCTCCTCGACAAGGTCGAGCCCAAGGGCAAGATCCTCGCCCTGCGCATCTCGCCCGGCGTGGACGTCCTGGAGACCCGCTGGTCCGCGGCGAAACTGGCCTTCGACAAGAGCGAACTCGACGTCGTGGACGCCAAGTTCACCGACGGCGACCCCGCCAAGACGAAGTCGATCGTCTCCGACGCGATCTCCCGGCACGGCTCCATCGATGGCGTCTGGATGGACTCGGGCGCCACGGCCGTCGCCGCCGTCGAGGCCTTCGAGGACGTCGGCGTCGACGTACCGCCGATCACCGGCGAGGACCAGCAGGACTTCCTCCAGGCGTGGAAGGACAAGGACCTCACAGCGATCGCCCCCACCTACCCGACCTTCCAGTGGCGTACGCCGGTCATCGCGGCCCTGCGCATCCTGGACGGCAAGCAGGTGCCCAAGGAGTGGAAGCTGCCGCAGCCCACGGTCACGCAGGACAACCTCGACGAGTACCTCCAGGAGGGCATGCCGCCGCTGCACTACGCGATGTGCGGTTGCCAGAAACTGCCGGGCTTCCCCAAGGACTGGGGAGGCAAGAAGTGACGTACACCGCCTGGCAGTTGGGTGCGAACCCGTGGATCTGGCACTCCCCGGTCACCACCGAGGCGCTCGCCGAGACGCTGCCCCGCCTCGCGGGCTGGGGCTTCGACTGTGTGGAACTTCCCCTGGAGCGGCCCGACGACTGGGAGCCCGCGGCGGCGGTCAAGCTCCTGGACGCCACGGGCCTGACGCCCGCGGCCGTCGTCGCCGTCATGGCCGAAGAGCGGAACCTGGTCCGCGCGGACCAGGGCACCGTGCGCGCCACGCAGGACTATCTCCGCCGCTGCGTCGACGCGGCCCACGCGATCGGCGCCCCCGTGGTCGCGGGTCCGGTGTACGCGGTGGTGGGCCGCACGTGGCGGATGGACCGGGCCTCGCGCACGGCGGCGTACGAGGAGTGGCGCGAGGCCATCGTCCCGGTCGTCGAGTACGCGGCACGGGCCGGTGTCCGTATCGCCGTCGAGCCGCTCAACCGCTACGAGACGAGCCTCTTCAACACCGTCGCCCAGACCCTGGAGGGCCTCGCGGGCCTGCCCGAGGAGTCGATCGGCGTCGCCCTTGACACCTACCACCAGAACATCGAGGAGCACTCCCTGCCGGAAGCGGTCCGCACGGCGGCGGGCCGCGTCGCCCACGTCCAGGTGTGCGCCAACGACCGCGGCGCTCCCGGCACCGACCACCTCGACTGGCCCGGCTTCCTGCGCGCGCTCGGCGAGTCCGGCTACCGAGGGCCGCTCTGCATCGAGTCGTTCACGGCGCACAACGACGCCATCGCCGTCGCCGCCTCCGTCTGGCGGCCCCTCGCGCCCACCCAGGAAGCGCTCGCGACCGACGGGCTCGGCTTCCTGCGCCGGGCCGTGGCCGCCCTCTGACCCGCTGACCTACGGCAATCCCACAGACCTCCGGCAATCCCGCACGTCCGTCCGTCCTTCCCAGCAGATTCCCAGCAGAGAGGACCACCCCATGGACTGTCATGTGCGTGACATAAGACTGCGCGACCCGAGAAGCGTACGAAGAGCGGTGATCGCGATGGTTGCGGCGCTGCTCCTCGCGGTCGGGTTCCTGCCCGCCACGTCGAGCGCCGCCGACACCCAGGCGCCCGCCTTCCGCGCCCTGCTCTTCACCAAGGCCGTCGGCTACGTGCACGACTCCATCCCGGCCGGCGTCCAGATGGTCAAGGAGCAGGCCGCGGCGAACAACTTCGAGGTCGTCGAGACCGCCGACTCGACGGTATTCGACGACGCGAAGCTGAAGGACTTCGACGTCATCATCATGCTGCAGAACTCCGGCATGGTCTGGGACACCGACGCCCAGCGCGACGCCATGAAGAAGTACGTGAAGAGCGGCAAGGGAGTCGTCGCCCTGCACAACACCCTCGACATGGGCGTCGAGGACTCCTTCCCCTGGTGGGACGACCTCATCAACGCCGGCGCCCACATGCCCGCCCACTCACCGGGCGTCCTGAAGGGCACCGCCAAGGTCGCCGACCGCGTGCACCCCTCCACCAAGGGCCTTCCCGAGCGCTGGGAGCGCCCGGAGGAGTGGTACAACTTCGACAAGAACCCCCGCGGTGACGTGCACGTCCTGGTCACCGCCGACGAGACCACGTACAACCCGGGCAGCGAGGCGATGGGCGCCGATCACCCCATCTCCTGGTGCCGCAACGCCGAGGGCGGCAAGGTCTGGGCCACCGCCATGGGCCACGACAAGGCGTCGTACACCGAGCCCGCCTTCCGTGAGCACGTGCTCGGCGGCATCAAGTGGGCCGCGGGCAACCAGCCCGGCGACTGCGGCGGCACCGTCTGGTCCGGCTACGAGAAGACCGCACTGGACGACAACACCGCCGACCCGATGGAGCTGGACGTCGCCAAGGACGGCAAGGTCTTCTACGTCCAGCGCAGCGGCGAGGTGAAGATCTTCGACCCGAAGAGCCACTCCACCTCCACGGCCGGCAAGCTCGACGTCTACACCGGCGGCGAGGACGGCCTCGTCGGCATGGAACTCGACCCGAAGTTCGCCACCAACCGCTGGATCTACCTCTACTACGCGCCCGCCTCGGCGAAGGACGACGTCAACCGCCTCTCCCGCTTCACGGTCAAGAAGGACAACACCCTCGACCTCGCCAGCGAGAAGAAGCTCCTCGACGTCCCCGCCTACCGCGACCGCACCTTCCCCGAACCCGGACACACCGGCGGCGCCGTCGAGTTCGGCCCGAACCGCACGCTCTACCTCGGCGTCGGCGACGACGTCCCGCCCAACCTCGACCCCAACTGGCAGGGCTACGCCCCGCTCGACTGGCGGCCCGGCAAGCAGATGCTGGACGCCGCCCGCACCGCGGGCAACACCAACGACCTGCGCGGCAAGATCCTGCGCATCAAGCCCACCGACAAGGGCGGCTACACCATCCCCAAGGGCAACCTCTTCGCCAAGGGCACCGTGAAGACCCGCCCCGAGATCTACGCCATGGGCTTCCGCAACCCCTTCCGCTTCACCGTCGACCCCAAGACGGGCTACGTCCACGCCTCCGACTACGGCCCCGACCGCGGCGCCCCCGAGACCAACCGCGGCCCGGAAGGGCTCGTCGAGTACAACGTCATCAAGAAGGCGGGCAACTTCGGCTGGCCCTTCTGCCACGGCAACGACCAGGCGTACGCCCCCTACAACCCCGACACCCAGGAAGTCGGCGCCAAGTTCGACTGCGCCAAGCCCACCAACCCCTCGCCGAACAACACCGGCCTGAAGGACCTGCCGACGCTCCAGCAGCCCGAAATCTGGTACGGCTACGGCGAGTCCAAGGAGTTCCCGGAGATGGGCGCGGGCGGCTCCGCGCCGATGAGCGGTCCCGTCTACCACTACGACCCCAAGAACCCCTCCAAGACCAAGTTCCCCGCCTACTTCGAGGGCGCGAGCTTCTTCTACGAGTGGGCCCGCGACTCGGTCAAGGAGATCCGCTTCGACAAGGACGGAAAGCTCCTGAAGATCAACGACTTCCTGAAGTCGGCGAAGTTCGCCAAACCGATGGACATGACCTTCGGGCCCGACGGCTCGCTGTACGTCCTGGAGTGGGGCAGCGAGTTCGGCGGCGGCAACAACGACTCCGGTCTCTACCGCGTCGACTACGCCCAGGGCCAGCGCACCCCGCTCGCCCAGGCCAAGGCCTCCGCGACGAACGGCCCGACCCCGCTGAAGGTCGACTTCTCCAGCGAGGGCAGCAAGGACCCGGACGGCGACCCGCTCACCTTCGCCTGGGACTTCAACGGCGACGGCACCTACGACTCGACCGAGGCCGGCCCCTCCCACACGTACGACACCAAGGGAGACTTCAACGCCCAGCTGAAGGTCACCGACTCCACCGGCAAGTCCGGTTACGCCAACGTGCCCGTCACGGCGGGCAACACGGCACCCAAGGTGAAGGGCGAGACCCCCGTCGACGGCAAGCTCATCCAGTTCGGCGACAAGATCCCCTACAAGGTCACGGTCACCGACCCCGAGGACGGCACGATCGACTGCTCCAAGGTCACCGTCAACCCGGCCCTCGGCCACGACGACCACGAGCACCCCACCACCGACATCCCCGGCTGCGAAGGCACCGTGGACACCGGTGACCTGGGCGGCCACCCCGAGGGCGCCGACCTCACCTACGTCCTCAACGCCAAGTACACCGACAAGGGCGGCGACGGCGTCAGCGCCCTCACCGGCTACGGACGCTCCGCGATGCACCCCAAGCACAAGCAGGCGGAGTACCACGACGACCAGTCAGGAACCCGCATCGTCTCCCAGGAGGGCGCCGAGAACGGCAAGCGCATCGGAGACATCAGTGACGGCGACTGGATCGCGTACAGCCCGATGAGTGTGGAAGGCGTCAACAAGGTCAGCTACAAGCTGTCCTCGCCGTACGGCGTCGGCTCGATCGAGCTGCGCGCGGACGCCCCGGACGGCAAGCTGCTCGCCACGACTCCCGTCCCCAACACCGGGGGCTGGGACACCTATCAGGCCACGCCCGATGTGCCGGTCGAAGCCCTGGCCGGCACCCACAAGCTGTATCTGGTCTTCAAGTCGCCGCAGAACAATTCCTTTGACGTAGACGCGGTGCAGTTCACCACGTCATAGTCACCCGGAAGTAGCCGGGGGCATAGACAAGTCCGCAGTGCGCCGCTGTCCAAGGCGCACTGCGGACCGTCTTCCCCGTCAGCGAGTACCGACCGCTGCGCGCACGGCCCTGCGGGCCAGCTGGCAGTCGTCGTGCAGCCGCCTCAGCAGCAGCCGCTGTTCCTCACCGGACGGCGCAGCACCCGGGTGGGCTGGTCCCGGTGCCGCCGGGGTCGCGTCGTGCATCGATCGCTGCACGGCCATCTCGTACGTACGGATCTCCCGGGTCAGCACGAGCATCAGGTTCACCAGGAACGCGTCACGCGCCGCCGGTCCCTTCTCCTGTGCCAGCTGGCTGATCTCGCGGCGCGCGACCGGTGCGTCACCGAGCACCGTCCACAGCGTCGCCAGGTCATAGCCGGGCAGATACCAGCCCGCGTGCTCCCAGTCCACGAACACCGGGCCCGCGGGGGACAGGAGGATGTTCGAAAGCAGCGCGTCGCCGTGGCAGAACTGCCACGTGTCGTGCTGCCCGGCCGAGTGCGCGATGCCGTGCAGAAGCTTCTGCAGGTCGCCCATGTCCCGGTCGGTGAGCAGACCCAGCTCATGGAAGCGGGAGATCCGCTTGCCGTAGTCCATGGGCCTGCCGAACAACTCCTGCGGCGGACGCCACCGGTTGAGGTGGCGCAGGGCGTTGAGCACCAACCGCACGTCCGCGCGCGGCGGAGTCTCCACGGGGTGGCGGGACAGCGCGGCGACGCGCCCCTGCATCCGCTCGATCACCAGCGTGCAGTCCTCGGGGTCCGCGGCGATGAGCCGCGGGGCCCGGACGGGAGGACGGTGCCGGACGAACGAGCGGTATGCCGCTATTTCGTGCCTGATCCGCTCGGCCCACACGGGCGAGTTGTCCAGTAAACATTTGGCGATCGCGGTGCTGCGTCCTGCCGTTCCCACGAGCAGTACGGTGCGTCCGCTGCGGCGGAGCACCTGTACCGGATTGAACTCTGGACAGATGCGGTGCACCGAGGCGATCGCGGTGCGCAGTTGCGCCCCCTGGGGGCCTGACAAGTCGAGTCTCCCGCTGAGCGGTTGCGTGCCGGGCCCCGGAACGCGTCGCGTCCGGCCGGTGCCGAGCGACCCGGCCGCGGGGCGCGCGGGCTCCAGATACGGGCCGCTGCCGGGCTGTCGGCTGTGCAGTGGCCGGGGCGGGGCGGACACGGAGGACGATGCTGTGTACATGGGCGATACAGATCCCTTCGTGTGCCTGCGAATTGCGGCGCCTCCCGCCCCGGCCGCCTTGGTGCACCCTGGGGAATGTCCCGCGGTGGTCCGGGTCGGGGTGGCGCATTCCTACCTGACACCCGGCGTCCCCTGGCACACCATGTGGCGCACCCTGGCGAACCATGGCGAATAGTCGCCCAGCAACTGACAGAGGGTTACTGTCAACTCAGCCGAGAACCTGGGGGCTTGACGTGAACGGACAACCCAACACCCGTCTTTCGGACCTGTTCGGCCTGGCAGGCTGGTCCAAAGGGGAGCTCGCGAGACTGGTGAACCGGCAGGCGGCGGCCATGGGCCATCCGCAACTGGCCACCGACACCTCGCGGGTACGGCGTTGGATCGACATGGGAGAAATCCCCCGCGATCCCGTGCCCCGGGTGCTGGCGGCTCTGTTCACCGAGCGTCTCGGCCGTGTCGTGACCATTGAGGATCTTGGTCTGGTCCGGCACGGGCGCGTGGGGAAACGGCGTGGCGACGGTGGTGTGGAGCACCCCGACGGCGTGCCTTGGGCGCCCGAACGGACAGCCGCGGTCCTCACCGAATTCACGGGAATGGACCTCATGCTCAACCGACGCGGCTTGGTGGGCGCGGGTGCCGCGCTCGCCGCCGGCTCCGCACTCAGCAGCGCCATGCACGACTGGCTGCACACCGATCCGGCCCTCGTTGCCGACGCTCCCCGAACCGACCGTCCCCTGCACGCCGACCCCGCTGGGTTCGACCGCTATGAGGCCGCCCCCATCGGGTCGCAGGAGATCGAGGAACTGGAGACCTCCGTCGAGGTGTTCCGGGCCTGGGACGCGGCCCGCGGCGGCGGGCTGCAGCGCAAGGCTGTGGTGGGACAGCTCAACGAAGTGGGCGGCATGCTCGCCTACCGACACCCCGACCATCTCCAGCGGCGCCTGTGGGGCGTCGCTGCCAACCTCGCCGTCCTCGCGGGCTGGATGTCGCACGACGTCGGCCTGGAGCCCACGGCACAGAAGTACTTCGTGATCGCAGCGCACGCGGCCCGCGAAGGAGGGGACAGGCCGCGTGCCGGCGAGGCACTCTCCCGGGCCGCGCGCCAGATGGTGCATCTCGGGCGTCCCGACGACGCTCTGGACCTGATGAAGCTCGCCCAGTCGGGTTCGGGCGAGGAGATGCTGCCGCGCACGCAGGCCATGCTCTACACCATCGAGGCCTGGGCACAGGCGTCGATGGGCAAGGGGCAGGCGATGCGCCGCACACTCGGCATCGCCGAGGATCTGTTCGTCTCCGACAAGGGGGACGTGCCACCGCCGAGCTGGATGCAGATGTTCGACGAGGCGGATATGCACGGTATGCAGGCCCTGGCCTTCCGCACCCTCGCCGATCACGACGCGTCCGTCGCCAACACGGCTCAGCGCCACGCCAGGGAGGCGATCGACCTGCGGGCCAAGGGCCGCGACCGCTCGCAGATCTTCGACTACATCTCGCTGGCTTCGGCGTGCTTCATCGCCGACGACCCCGAACAGGCGGACCGTTACGCACGGTTGGCGCTGGTCTCGATGGGGTCGAACTCCTCGCACCGCACCTGGGACCGGCTGCGCGAGATGTACCGCCTGACGGCTCAGTACTCCGGCTATCCGAAGATCCAGGACCTGCGTGAGGAGATCAAACTGGCCCTGCCCAAGGCGGCGGCCAAGACCGGAGGTGGCAGCCGGGTGCGCGCGTAGGGCCCGGCAGGGCTCGGGCGCGGGTCAGGAATTGACCCGCGCGATCAGCAGGCAGGCGTCGTCCTCACGCGGGGCCACGCCGAACTCTTCGACGACTGTCCGTACGCAGTCCTGTGCACCCCGCGGGTCCCTGAAACGTGGCGCGAGCGCGAGCAGCCGGCTCGTGGCCGCGTCCCTGGTGCGCCGTGGGACAAGGCCATCGGTGTGCAGCAACAGCAGGTCACCGGGCTCGAGTTGCTCTTCGGCCTGCTCGTACGTGGCTCCGGAGGTCGCCCCGAGGATCACTCCCCCTGGTGGCGTCAGCGCGCGCCCCGTCCCGTCGCGGAACAGCAGCGGGGCGGGGTGTCCCGCCTGCGCCCAGCTGAGGGTGTGGGTGGCGGGGGTGTACTGGCAGCAGACGGCGCTGCCGAGGGCCGGTTGCGCGGTGGTGTCCAGTAACTGGTTGAGCCAGCCCATCAGTTGGGCCGGGGGCACCCCGGCTACCGCCATGCCGCGTACCGCGCCGAGCAGCATCGCCATGCCCGACGTGACGGTGACGCCGTGCCCCGTGAGGTCGCCGACGCTGAGCAGGAACTGGCCGTCGGGCAGCTCCATCGCGTCGTACCAGTCGCCGCCGATCAGGGAGCTCGTGGAGGAAGGGAGGTAGTGCGCGGCGAGGTCGAGCGCCGCGGGTCCGCCGTGCGGGAACCGCAGGGAGCCGCGCCACGGCGGCAGCACAGCCTCCTGCAGTTCGACCGCGAGCCGGTGCTCTGTCTGCGCGATGTGCCGCTGGCGCTGCAACGAGTCACGGGTCTCGCGCACCACTCGCTGGCTGCGGCGCAGCTCGCTGACGTCCCGCAAGACCGCCCACATCGAGGCGGTGCTGCCATCAGCGGCGAGCACGGGCTCGCCCATCATGTGCACCTGTCGTACGCCGCCGTCGGTGCGCACGATACGGAACTCGCCGTCGATCGGCTTCCCGTCGATCAGGCAGTCCGTGACCATGGCCGTCAGCATCGGCTGGTCGTCGACGTGCACCAGGGAGGGCAGTTCGTCGAGGGAGAGCGGGGGAGCCTGCGGGTCCCGCCCGAGGATGTGGTACAGCTCGCCCGACCAACTCGCCTCGTCGTTCAGGAGGTTCCACTCCGCGCTGCCGACCCGGCTGAGCAGCGAACCGCGCTGTGGTTCGAGCGGCGGGGGCACGGCCGGAGCGGCGGGCTCCACGGCCGGTTCCACGGGTCCGTCCCGCAACTGGGCGAGGTGTTCGTCCAGGTCGTTGAGCTGGTGGACCGCCAGGTCGCACAGGGCCCGCTGCCAGCGCCCCTGCGGGTCGCTCTGATCGGGCCCGGTATCTCGGCGCACGGCGTCGACCTCGCCGCGGAGCCGGCGCGTCTGCGTGATCAGCGCTTCGACCGAGCCGCGCTCGGGCGGCTGGGCGGAAGGGCGGTCCGCGAAGACATGGGACGGCATGAGGTGCTCCGTTGAGGATGCGGTGCGACCAAACGGGCGGGATGGAGATGGACCGCTAACGACTTTCGCACAGCCGGGAGGGGCTCGTAAGGGATTTGGCAACACACGACGCGGTGGTGCTTCTGGCATATGTCTATGTCCTTCGGAACGATATGTTCCGGTGACTCGATCCCGATCACCCGCGCAAGTAGCGAACAACCGCCAGGACACGGCGGTTGTGGTCATGTGACGCGGGCAGCCCGAGCTTGTCGAAGACGGCGGCCACATGCTTCTCGACGGTGCCCGCGGAGACGACGAGACTCTGCGCGATCGCCGCGTTGGACCGGCCCTCGGCCATCAGCGAGAGGACTTCGCGCTCGCGGTCGGTGAGGGGCGCGAGCTCCTCCGCACGGCGACCGGCCCCGGCCAGCTGCGTGACGACCTCGGGGTCCAGCGCCGTACCGCCCGCGGCCACCCGCTCCAGCGCGTCGGTGAACTCCGCGACGTTCGCGACGCGGTCCTTGAGCAGGTAACCGACGCCCGCCGAACCCGCGGCGAGCAGCCGCGTGGCGTACTTCGTCTCCACGTACTGGGAGAAGAGCAGCACTCCCGTGCCGGGGTGCTCGCGGCGGATGTCGATGGCCGCACGGAGCCCTTCGTCGGTGTGCGTCGGCGGCATCCGGATGTCGGTCACCGTGACGTCCGGGCGGTGCTCGGCGACCGCGGCGCGCAGCGTGTCCGCATCGCTCACGGACGCACAGATCTCGTGCCCACGCTCCGCGAGCATCTGGCCCAGCAACTCCCGCAGTACCGCGGCATCCTCAGCGATCACGACGCGCATGGCGGCATGCTCTCACGCGTGCAGCGGCAGCTCGACGGTGACCGCGGTCGGCCCGCCCTCCGGGCTTCTGACATCTATCCGCCCATCGACCGTACGTACGCGTTGCATGAGTCCCGTCAGGCCGCTCCCCGCGCCGGCCTCCGCCCCACCGTGCCCGTCGTCCCCGACCTGGAGGAGAAGACGGCCGTCCAACCGGGCCACCGTGATGGCGGCCCGCCGGGCCCCGCTGTGCTTGATGACGTTCGCGAGCAGCTCGGCGGCGCAGAAGTACGCGATGGTCTCGATCGCCGGGGTCGGACGCTCGGGTATGTCCGTCACCAGGTCGACGGGAATGCTGCTGCGCGCGGTGAGCGTGGCGAGTGCGTCGGGGAGGCCGTCGTCGAGTACCGGGGGATGGATGCCGCGGGCCAGATCACGCAGCTCGGTGAGGGCCGCGGTGGCGTTGTGGTGCGCCCCGTCGACGAGTTGACGCAGGCGCGCGATATGCAGTGGTCCGCCGCCGGTGCTCTCGTTGAGCCGCTGTCTGATCATGTCGAGGCTCATCGCCACCGCGACGAGGCGGACCTGAGCCCCGTCGTGCAGATCGCGCTCGACGCGGCGGAGCAGCGCCACCGAGTCGTCCACGGCGAGCGCCCGCGTCTCCTCCAAGTCACGTACACGATCGGCCAGTTGACCCGGCCCGAGCAGCGCGCCGATCAGCCACCGGTCGGCCTCGGTCACCAGGCGCGTCACCCAGGGCGCAGCCAGCAGAGTGCCCACACCGATGGCGACCGCGAGGAACGTGCCGGCGAAGGTGTCCGCGTCCAGACCGCCGAAGGGGATCGGCGTGAGCACCGGCATGCCCTCCGCGGAACCGGGCTCGGGATGCTGCCCGAACACCGCCCACCGCAAGGGCGCCGTCAGATTGACCAGCCCCGCGAGCCACCACAGGACGGCGTACGCCCCCAGACAGCTGACCGGCAGCTTCGCCAGTACATACGCCGCCGAGCGCCACCCGGCCCCGTCCCACAGCCGGGCGTCCAGGCGACTGACCAACCGCCCCTCCGGACGCAGCGGCGGCGGTGCGGGTGTCCGGTCCCCAAGGAGCAGGGCCGCAAGGCGACGATGGACGCCGCCCAGCGCCCGGGCCAGCTGGAGCCCCGTGATGAACACAAGCGCGCCGAGCACCGCGAACACCACCGACACCGTGAAGCCCGCGCCCAGGGCCAGCGCCACCGCGAGCAGCACGCCGCCCGCGAGACCCAGCGGGAACCCGATCAGACAGTAGGCGGCCTCGGCCCACGCCCGCCGGGTGAGCGGGGCGCGCCCCACGGCTCGTACGAGGCCGCGCGCCCCTCGCGTACCGGACGGTGTCCCGGGGTGCTCCGGCGTGCCGGAGGTGGTGGCTCTGGCAGTCGGGGCGGCAGCCTGAGGGCGTGTGACGTGCATGGATACCAGTGTCCTGCCAGGTGCCACGGCGGGCCAGCGTGCCCCACCCCGCGCCGAGGGCCAGAACGTGGTCGAAGTCTGGCGACGCGGCGTCAGGCAGCGCGACATCCGGAGAGCCGACTGACCATGCCGGTCTCGGCCCGCCGGATGCGTGCTGTGTCGGACGCCGCCTACCGCACAGCCGTGTAGATGACGGACGTGTTCTTGCACTCGCCGTTGGCGAACACCGCGATGGCGTCGAGCTCGGCCGGGTTGGAGGCCAGGTCCCAGCGCAGCTTGGTGGACACCCAGTCGGAGAGGTAGCGGCAGTGCGCGCTGGGCAGAGGCGGCATCCAACCGGCGGGGTCCTGTCCGGCCTTGGAGCGGTTGCTGCGTTCGGTGACGGCCACCAGGCTTGCGGGCGCACCCTGGTCGTTGGCGTACTTCTCACGGCGCTCCGCGCTCCAGCCGGAGGCGCCCGAGGCCCAGGCTTCCGCGAGCGGCACCGTGTGCTGGACGGCGAGCTTGTCCGGGTCGTCGACTTCCTGGTTGTCGTGGTACGAGACCCACTCGCCGTCGCTCAGCGTGCAGTTCTCGCCGACCTCGGGGGCTTCTTCGGCCTCGGCGATGAGCACTTCGGCGCGGGTGTCGCAGCCGTCCTTCTTGTTGAGACCGGCGTTCCAGTGCTTGAAGTGGCCGCGGGTGTAGCCCTCGTGCTGCTCGCGCGCGACCGGGAGCCGGTGCAGGGCGTCGGCCAGCGTGGTGACCTCAGTGGTCTGTGCGATGGCGGGGGCGGGGGCGATCAGCGGGGCGAGGGACAGCGAGAGCGCGGCCAGGCCGCGCGTGAAGTTCTTGATCATGCCCACAGGCCTACTGGTCGAGAGGTCTCGACATGTGGCGCACGGCGGGAGACCCGGCCAGGTGGGTCAGGAGATTCACCGCAGAAACGTCTCGTCCCGCCGGCCAACGTCATGTTACGGCGAAGTTACGCCACCTCGATCAGGCCGCATACACGGCTTGACCAGGGGTTCGGTGACAGCGGGCGCCAGTTGCGCCACCTGCCGCCTCCGTACGTGAATGTCGCATGCCGGAAGTCTTGTTCCACGAACGGCGGTAGTCCTAGGGTCGGGCCACCCCGCACGACCGACCTGGCGTACGGCTGGCACCGGACTTTTGCCGTACCCACGGCACCCCGCTGGCGGCCGCACGCGGAGTTTGGCGTGCGCGGAGTGGCAAAGGCGCAGGCATGCGACGTACGAAAGCGGGCGAGTGGGTTGGCGAGCGAGCGGCGGAACGAGCAGCAGTCGGCGGAGCAGGGGCAGGGTGAAGGGCATGGGCCGGAGCGGGCGGGGCTGGGGGAGCAGGCCGGGCCCGGTAGACGCAGGTTTCTGGTCGGGGCGGGGCTTGCGGGTGCCGCCGGGCTCATCAGCGCTCCGGCCGCCGGGAGCGCCACCGCGGCCACGGGCGCGAACAGCGGTGGCGCTCCCGGTGCGGTGCGGGCGGAGCAGTTCAAGGGGGCCAGGAAGCTGCTCGTGCCGGAGCTGTTGATGCTGCCGGGGGGACCGAAGCGCGGGCAGGCCGTGCTCGTCGAGGGCAGGAAGTTCCGGGCGGTCGGGCCGGCCAAGGAGCTCATGGCCGCGCACCCCGGGCTGCGACCGGTGCGGCTGGACGGGCACTTGATCATGCCGGGCTTCGTCGACGCGCATCATCACTTGACGCAGAGTTTCGGCAAGGCCCAGTCGTTCGGGCAGCCTTCGGAGATCTTCAAGACGATATGGGAGCCGCTGGAGCACGCACTCGACAAGGAGAGCGCGTACGTGTCGGCGAAGCTGGCCTCCCTGGAGGCGCTGCGCGGCGGCTTCACGACGGTCGCCGATGCCGGGACACGGGCGCCGGTCGATGTGGCCGCCATAGCGGAGGGAACCGAGGAAGCCGGCATCCGGTGCGTACTGTCCAAGGTCGTTTCCGACGGGAAGGGCGGGCCGGAACATCTGGGGCGGTGGGACGCGCATCCCCTGATCCACCCCTCGCTCGCCATCCCCGTGGCCGAGGACGCGTCCGCGACGGTCATCAAACGGACGGCGGACCTGTGCCGCGAGGCCGACGCGGTCTTCCAGATCCACGTCAATGAACATCTGGCCTCCGTGGAAAGGTCGTTGAAGAGCGTCGGCCGACGGCCGGTCGAGTACCTACGGCATCTGGGGGCGTTGGGTCCGCGGACGCTCGGCTCCCACGCCACTCTGCTCACGCCCGGCGAGATGCGGATGCTGGCCGACTCCGGCGCGGCCATCAGCTACAACCCCGTGGCCAGCGCCTGGAAGGGCAACGCCGTCGCACACGCCACCATGCTGGCCGCGATGGGGGTGCGCTTCGGTACCGGCACGGACGGGACGCGCGGCGACGGATTCCGCCTCGTCGACGCCGCGGAGACGGCTCAGCGGCTGGCGTACGGCATGGCGTCGGGCGATTCCTCGTGCGGGGCGGGGCGGATGTGGCTGGAGCACGCGACATCGCTCAGCGCCGACGCGCTCGGTCTCGGCAAGGTGACCGGGGAGATCGCGGTGGGAAAGGCCGCCGACTTCCTTGTCGTGGACGTCAACGTCCCTGAGCTGACTCCCTCCTGGGACCTGGAGTGGGAACTCGTCCGCCTGGCCAACCGCGACCAGATCACCGCCGTCGTGGTCGACGGCAAGCTGCGGCTGTGGGAGGGCTGGCCGCCGGACTGGGACGGCCGCGCGCTGGTGGAACGGGCGGCGAAGCTCGGTCCCGAGGTGGTGCGCCGCGCGGGGCTGCAGCGCGTGGAGCCGCGGTAGCTGTCCGGAGGGACCCGACCCGGGGCCTGCGCTTCGGGGCCTGCGCTCCGGGGCCTGCGTCCCGGGGCTGTCCCTCCTGGCTCACCGCTCCGGCGGAAGCCACCTGGCGACGGCGAACGCGACCAGTGTGATCGCGGCGGCCAAAGTCAGCGTCGCGGTGTGCAGGCCCGAGGTGAACGCGTCGACGACCCCCGCGCGCAGGTCAGGATCGGAGGTACGGGACACGGCCTCCGCGACCGTCGTCGGCCGATCGGCGCCGGACCCTTGAGAACCGGCGCCGGACAGTGGCGAGGGGAGCCGGGCCGTGAAGACGGCAGTGGTGATGGTGCCGGTGACAGCGATGCCGACGGCACTGCCCAACTCCCTGGCCAGGCTCTGCAATGCGGAGCCCGTTCCGGCCCTCTCGGCGGGCAGCGCACTCATCATGGCGTGCGAGAGCAGCGGGCTCGCGGTGCCGCAGCCGAGGGCGGTGAGTCCGGCGCCCAGGGCGTAGAGCGCGTACGGAGTATGGGCGTTGGCGGCTGACACCACGCACAGCCCGGCGGCCAGTACCAGCATCCCGATGAGGACGGTGCCGCGTCGGCCGCACACCCGCTCGATCAGCAGGCCGAGGCGCGGGCCCGCAAGGAGCGCCGCGGCCATCGGCAGCAAGCGCAGCCCGGCTTCGAGCGGCCCGTACCCCTTGGCGTACTGGAGGTACTGGCCGTTGAGGTAGAAAAGGCCGAACATCCCGGCGAACAGCGCGGCCATCCCTGCCGCACCCGCCCGTACGGCGGGCCGCGCGAAGAGCCGCGGGTCCAGAAGCGGGTCGCTGGCGCGCAGTTCATGCCGGGCCCAGGCGGTGAGCAGCACAACCGCCGCCACGCAGGCGGCCAGAACCGGCGGGGCGCTCCAGCCGGACTGCGGGCCGGAGACGATCGCGTAGAGCAGTGCCAGAAATCCGGCGGTGAGCAGGGCGCCGGCGAGCGGCGCGGCGGGGCTCGGGCGGCGGGCGGTGACGGGTGCCACCGCGGCCACCAGGAGCAGGGCGCACAGTGCGAGCGGGACCAGGCAGAGAAAGAGCGTCCGCCAACTGCCGTACTCGATGGCGGCGCCGCCGCCCACGTTTCCCAGCACGGCCGCGAGCCCCGTCATGGATGCCCACACGGCGACGGCCTTGCGCCGAGCCCGCTCGGGCAGGCCCTCGACCAGCAGGGCGAGAGTGGTGGGCAGTACGGCGGCCGCGCCGACCCCGCTGATCATGCGCCCGGCGATCAGTACGGAGACATGCGGGGCAGCGGCGCAGATCACCGCGCCGAGGGTGAAAACTCCCATGCCGCACATGAGTGTTCCCTTGCGGCCCCTGCGGTCCGCGAGCGCGCCGGCGGGCACCAACAGGCAGGCGAAGATGACGACATAGCCGTCCACGACCCACACCACGGCCTGAGCGGAGGGCCGCAGAGCGTCGGCCGACAGGTCGGGGATGGCCAGATTGACGGCGGAAACCATGCCGATCACCAAGGTGACGCACAGGCACATGGCCAGCGTGGTCAGGGCGGGCGGGCGGTGGGGGAGTGGGGCTGGGTCCGGGTGCGGGTGTCGGTGGGCGGCATGAGCGGAATCGTGGGGCTTGGTGTGATCCAACGGGGCCTCCGTGGCACAGGAGTTGGGCGCGCCGCGCGTCACAGGCGTACTGATGGCTGGGCTGACGCCCCGTCATGCAGTGGTGCCGCGTACCGGCGGCCCGGCTGACGACCCGTCACGCGGGGGTGCCTGAACGGACGGTGGCGCGCGAGCCGCTACAGCGAGGAACTGCCGGCGCGGTCGGTGTACTTGGTCGCCCGGTCGAGCGTGGCGTGCAGGGTCAGTCGGTCCCCGCGCAGGTGGAGGAACTCCAGGTCGGCGGGGCGGCCGTCGGCGAGGCGGGTGAGGCGTTCGACGGCGAGGATCGCGCCGCCCTCGGGCATCTCCAGGACCGCGCAGGTCGCCGGATCGGTGACCGTGGCGTGGACGGACACCTCGGCCGAGCCGAGCGGCATGCCCGTCGCGGTCTCGATCAGATCGAAGACGTCGTGGTTCTCCAGCGTGCGCGGCGTCTTCCTGGCGTGTGCCAGAAGGGGCTCACCCACCTCAGGGATGAGATAAGTGCAGTCCAGGGACAGGGGGATGCCGTCCACCCGGCGCAGCCGCTCCAGGTAGACGGCCGGGCTCCCTTCGGGCAGGTCGAGGCGGCGGGCGACCGTGAGCGGCGGCCGCAGGACGCGGGCTTCGCGTACCTCGTTGACGACGGTGCCGTGCCGCTGGAGAACCTCGGCGAGCCCCGACAGCTCGCCCAGCGGATGTTCGTAGGCGCGGCCGATCACGACCGTGCCCACGCCCCGGCGGCGTTCGACAAGACCTTCGTCACGCAGCAGGCCCAGGGCCTCCCGGACCGTGTTCCTGGAGGCACCGAACTCGGCGATCAGGGCCCGCTCATCGGGCAGTACTCCACCGGGAAAGGCGCCGCGCATGACCTGCCTGCGCAGCACACTGGCCACGGTCCGGGCCCGGTCGGCCCGCATCAGCGGCACGCCGGACCCGTCACCCCTGGGCTTCGGATCGCGCATGGCTCCCTCAAGGTGGATGCGTGGGTGGCTGGGTCGGTGTCTATGTCGGTGACGCTAGGCGAATAATGTTGCCGCGAAGTTACGCCACCCTATCTGACCTGCGGTGATGTCATGACCTGGGGCTTTGTGGAACGAGCGGGAGGGTGCGCCACCGGGTGTGGGCGAGACGGACCGCCTCTTTGGCGAAGCCGGCCCTGGAGGGCCGCAGTCATCAGGCCCAGCAGCCCCTTCGGGGTGTGCTCGCGCAAGCGATCGCCGGCCGCCCTGGAGGGGGAGGGCATGGTACTCCGCCGGGTGATGGCCGAAGTTGGCCCCTCTGAGTCCATGGCTCCTGAGCAGCATGTTTGCATGTGTCCATGATCGTTAACATGCAGCAAACATCCGAGCCGCGGACGTACCTGGACCGCATCCTGGAGCACTGGCACACGGACGAGGCCGCCGAGGCGCTCGTCCAGGGTGCGCAGCGGCTGACCCGCGGGGAGGCTCGGCGGCGGCTGTTCAGGCTGGGGCACGCGCTGCGCGAGCAGGGGCTCGAACCGGGTGACGGAATAGGGCTGTTCCTGGCCAATCGCGTGGACTCCGTCCTGGTGCAGCTCGCGGTCCATCTCATCGGCTGCCGCGTCGTGTTCCTGCCGCCGGAGCCGGGGCCCGGTGAACTCGCCGCGCTGGTCGAGCAGTCCCGGGCGCGCGCCGTGGTCACCGACCCGCTCTTCGCCCAGCGGGCCGCCGACGCGGCCGGCCGCAGCGTCCACGCCCCCGAGCTGCTCAGCCTCGGGCCCTGCGACCAGGAGTGCACGGACCTGCTGGCCCTGGCGGCCGAGTGCCCGGCGACGCGCCCCGACGACGTGCCCGCCCCGGGGGCGGACGAAGCCGTCACCGTCCTCTACACCGGCGGCACGCTCGGCCGCCCCAAGCTCGCCGCGCACAGCCACCGGCTCTACGACACGCTGGTGGGCTTGGCGGACGACACCCCGCAGGACTCTCCCTCCGCGGGCTTCTTCCCGGCCATGGTCCCGGGCACGGACCGGGTGCTCGCCTCCACGCTGCTCACCCACGGCAGCGGCCACCTCACCTCGCTCCAGGCTCTGGTGACAGGGTCCGCCCTCGTCGTGCTGCCCGAGTTCGAAGCGGGCGCGGCGCTCGCGGTGCTGAGCGAGGAGCGGATCACCGCCACCATGTTCGTGCCGCCGATGCTGTACGCGCTTCTCGACCACCCGGAGTGCGTCCCGGGCGCCCTCCCCGCGCTGCGGCGGATCGTCGTCGGCGGCGCGGCGACGTCGCCCAGCCGGCTGCGGCAGGCGGTCGAGGTCTTCGGGCCGGTGCTCAGCCAGGGCTACGGGCAGTCGGAGGCGCTCGGCATCGCCGCGTTCGGTGCCGATGACCTCGCCTCGGAGGGAGCCAGGCGGCCCGAGCTCTGGCGCAGCTGCGGCCGCGCGATACCCGACACCGAGATCGAGATCCGTGCCGAGGACAGCACGGCGGCGCTTCCCGTCCGCCAGGTCGGCGAGGTGTGTGTCCGGGGCGAGACGGTGATGCTCGGCTACTACGAGGACCCGGAGCGCACCGCGGAAGCACTGCGCGACGGCTGGCTGCGCACCGGGGACATGGGCTATCTCGACGCCGAGGGGTACCTCTATCTCGTCGACCGGGCCAAGGACATCATCGTCACCGGCAGCACCAGCGACAACGTCTACTCCAGGGTCCTTGAGGACTTCCTGCTCACGCTGCCCGGTGTGCGCAACGCGGCGGCGCTCGGCGTGCCGGACGAGGAGTACGGCGAGGCCGTGCAGATCTTCCTGGCCACGGCCGAGGACGCCGACGTGGACCCGGACGCGGTCGGCGCGGCGGTGACCGCCGAGCTGGGAGAGCTGTATACGCCCCGGAAGACGGTCCTGCTCGGCCAGTTGCCGACGACCAAGGTCGGCAAGGTGGACAAGAAGGCGCTGCGCGCCGAGTGGACGAGCCCGGCCCTGGCCACGCCGTAGCCGGCCCCTTTTCGTCGAATGCGCGGATCGCCTGCTGGGAGCGGACGCAGGCGATCCGCTCCTCCGGCAACGTACGAATTCCCAAAGCCACACCGGGAATTGAGGAACAGAGTCCCTCCACAAGCGCGTGCCAGTACCGCGAACGGAGTACCGCGAGCGTGGTAGCGGCATCGGAATAGTGCCTGCATACGCACGTCGACGCGGCAGAGCCTGATCACGAGGATTGAGCGCAACGCTCAATGACTCGAGGAGAAGACGATGCCAACCGAGACTCCCCGTACGGATGGAGCTCTGGCGGGACTGGCCCGGTTCTGTTATCGGCGCCGCCGGCTGGTCCTCCTGACCTGGATCGTCGGCGTGATCGCCCTCGCCTTCGTCGGCTTCGGTTTCAGCGCCGACCCCGACAACGACTTCACCGGCGGGGACTCCGGGTCCGCCAAGGCGCAGGTTCTGGTCGAGAAGCACTTCCCCGAGCAGCAGGGCGACACGCTGACTCTCGCGATCAAGGCGGAGAAGGGGATCGATGATCCCGCCGCCAAGAAGAAGATCGAGAAAGTTGTCGCCGATCTGTCCGACTCGGACATCACGGGGCCGGTGACCTCGCCGTACGAGGACAAGGACCTGGTGACCGAGGATCGTCGCATCGCGCGTACGACGATCCCGCTGACCGATCAGGACGTGGCGAAGACCGACGTCAAGCCCTTGGTGACCACGGTCAAGGACGCCTCAGGTGACGGCGTGACGCTGGGGCTCGGCGGCGACAAGGCCGAGAAGGCGGAGACTCCCAAGCAGGGGCCGGCCGAGAGCGTGGGCGTCCTGGCCGCCGCGGTGATCCTGTTCATCGCCTTCGGGTCGCTCGTGGCGATGGGCCTTCCGATCGTGACCGCGCTGATGGCGATCCTCGGCGGCATCGCCCTGATCAAGCTCGTGGGGCACCTGGTTCCGTCGCCGGACTTCACCGTGCTCGTCGCCGCGTTGATCGGTCTCGGTGTCGGCATCGACTACGCGCTGTTCATCGTGACCCGGTACAAGGAGAGCCTGAAGGAAGGCGACGAGCCCGAAGCCGCCACGGTCAAGGCCATCACGACCGCCGGTCACGCGGTGCTGTTCGCCGGAACGACCGTCGTGCTCGCGCTCCTTGGCCTGGTCACCATGGGACAGAGGCTGATGACCGGCGTGGCCATCGGCGCATCGGTGACGGTGCTCGTGACGATGATCGCCGCGGTGACCCTGCTGCCGGCGTTCCTCGGCTTCACCGGCCACAAGATCAGCTCGCTGCGCCTGCCCCGTCGTACGTCACGCCGCAGCAAGCCCGCCGGTGTCCCGGCCCGGGAGCGCCGCACCCCGGCCGAGCGCTGGGCGGGCGTGGTGCAGCGCAAGCCGCTGATCGCCGCGGTTCTGGCGGGCACGGGCCTGCTGATCCTTGCCGCCCCCGCCCTTTCGATGCGGCTGAGCCTGCCCGACGCCAGTGTCCAGCCGCGTGACAGGAGCAGCTACACCTCGTACGAGATCGTCTCCGAGGGCTTCGGTCCCGGCTACGGCGCACCCCTGATCTTCGCCACCGAGATCGACTCGAAGGGCGCCGATCTCGGTCCCGTCGTCGAGGCGGTCAGGAAGACCGAGGGCATCGCCTACGCCACGCAGCCCCGGGTCAGCAAGGACGAGCAGGCCGCCACCTTCATGGCCTTCCCCAGGACCGGATACCAGGATGAGGCGACCGCGGACCTGGTGCACGAGCTCCGCGACGACGTGCTGTCCAAGGCCTCCGGTGGCGAAGAGGTCTACGTCGGCGGCCCGAACGCCGGCGCGATCGACTTCGCCGAGGAGACCAGCTCGCGTCTTCCCTTCATGATCGCGATCGTCATCGTGATGTCCTTGCTGCTGCTGATCGCGCTGGTCCGGTCGGTCACGATCGCGCTGCAGGCAGCCGTGATGAACCTGCTGTCGATCGGTGCCGCCTACGGCGTGCTTGTCGCGGTCGTGCAGTGGGGCTGGCTCGGCTCGGCCCTCGGTTTCCCCACCGAGATGCCGATCACGACCTGGGTGCCGATGATGATGTTCCCGGTGCTGTTCGGTCTTTCGATGGACTACGAGGTCTTCCTGATCTCGCGGGTCCGTGAGGAGTACGAGCGCACCGGCGACACCCGGATCGCTGTCACACGCGGTCTCGCGCGGACCGCCAAGGTCATCACGGCCGCGGCCGCCATCATGATCGCCGTCTTCACGACCTCCCTGCTCGGCCCCGACGTCTCGATCAAGCAGATCGGTCTGGGCATGGCGGTCGCCGTGTTCATCGACGCCACCATCATCCGGATGGTGCTCGTCCCCGCCGTGATGGAACTGTGCGGCAAGGCCAACTGGTGGATGCCCGGCGGCCGGACAGCCAAGACGACCCCGGCTTCACCGACCGGGGTCGAGGAAGAGGCCAGGGTCTGACCCTTCTTCGCGCCGGAGTGCGGGAACCCCTGGATCTGGGTTTCCCGCACTCCTTTCCTTGGTTTCAGTTTCAATTTCGGAGAGTACATTCCGTGCCCCCGTTCCCAGCGAACGGGGGCTTATTTCATGGCCCGCACCAGTAAAAATTAATACTGGCACCCATGAAATCCACACCCCCATGCCGTGACAAAACTTCTATGGAAAGACCCGAAATTTCAGGCCATGATTTCGCTATGCTGACTGGAAAGCTCTGGTGGAATCAGAGCAAGCCCGGCCGTGTCGGTGACGACGGCAAGCGGCGAGTTTTCCGTACGTGCGGTGCCCTGTAGTCGATCAAGATTCGAGTGTTCTCTCCAGTCGCACGAGCATAATCTGAGTGGGGTTATGACAATGAGACCGACGATAGAGAAGCAGAAGCCAGAAGCCGCATCCGGCGTCGGGAGTGTCACCAGGTGGTCAGCGCTGGGGGCGCTGGGCGAAGGGGACAAAGTGCAGGTCCTGCGGGACATCCTCGGTGCCGGCGCGGACGACGAACTGCTCGACTTCGCGGCCGGGGCCAGCGGAAACCCTCGACTGCTCGCCGAACTCGCGCTCGGACTCGTGGAAGAAGGGATCGTCAGGGAGCGAAACGGGGCGGTCCGGCTGACCGGCCGGCGAGTTCCGCGTCGCGTGCTGGTGTTCGTGAAGGACCGGTTGAGTGATCTGAGCCCGAACGCTCAGCAGTTCCTGAAAGTTTCCGCTGTCCTTGGGCGAGCCTTCATGCTGGAGGATGTGTCCAGAATGCTGGATCAATCCTCGGCCACCTTGCTCCCGTCCTTGGACGAGGCAATGGCCTCGGGCTTCATCATCGCGGCCGAGCATCAATTCGCGTTCCAGAGCGATTTCCTCTTGCGGGGGGTCATCGAGTCCATTCCCGCTCCCGCACTCAGTGCTTTGCGTCGTGAGGCGCTCGGGCGGTCCGGAAGACATACCCAGGCGTACGATCAGCAATTCTTGGCCGCCGAGCTTTCGGTAGAATCCTCCGACCGCTTCAAAGAGGAAGTCGACGGAGCGTGCTCAAGGGCCCACAGTCTGATAATGAACGGAAAGGCGACGGACGGTATACGGGTCGCGGAGCGCGTTCTCTCCAGTCCCGGCACTTCACCCTCTGAACGGCTCGACGCGGAAGCATCCGTAATTCTCGGTTACTCCCTGCTCGGCAAGGAAGAAGCGGAAGAGAAATCCGTACGGATATTGCGGGAACGTGGCACCGGGCAAGGTGATATCGCCGCATTGATGGCGCTGACGAGCCTCTCCAACGCACGCTGGCGTGCCGGGGAACTGGCTGAAGGGCTGAGCCTGGGACGTACCGCGGTGCGACACAGCGATGGTGTCGATCCCGTCTGGCGTCTTCATTTCCGGCTCGCTCTGGCCGGAAAGCTCGCAAACCTGCGGGAATTCGACAAGGCCGAGTCGCTGATCAACGACGCGGAAGCGGACCTGCACAGCCTGCCCACGCCGGTCTGGACAGCCGCGCCCGCGGCCATGCGATCCCGGCTGTTTCTCCAGGCCGGACGGTTCGGAGACGCCCGCAGGCAGGCGGACCTGGCGACCACCGCAGTAGAGGGCGAGGCTGTTCCCGTACTCCGGCCCCTCGCGTACTCCGTGCTCAGCACCGTCTCCCTGTACATGGGGGACCTGCCCACCGCCGCCGAGTACTTCAAGCGGGTGCAGGGCGAGTTGGCGCGCGACGAGGTGGCATTTCACTCGGCGCAGTACGCCTGGACCGAATTGCGGATCGCCGTCAAAAGAGAAGGGCCGCAGGCGGCCATCGATCTGTTGTCGGACAAGTATCGCCATCTCCCGACGCAACGGAGCCTCTACATCGAGGATCCGGGCGCCGCCGCGTTCCTGGTCCGCCTCGCGCTCGATGTGGGCGACACCAACCTCCTGCACAGGGTTCTCGAGACCGTGGACGGCCTCGCGGGTGACAACCCCGGAATCTCCGTCATCAGTCTCGGCGCCATGCATGCCTACGCGCTCGCGAACAGCGATCCCGCCGCCCTGGCGCGCATCATCGCGCAGTCGCCCGACCCCGTCTCGGTCGCCCTGGCGACGGAGGAGCTGGCCAAGCTCTATGCCGCGAAGGCCCCGGCCGGGAGACGGCAAGCCGATGCGGTCTACTCGGCTCCGCAGTCTCCGAGTTCCGACGAGGCCGGCTCACAGCACAACGCCATGTGCTGGGCCGGCCTCTCCGACATGGAGCGGCGTATCGCGTATCTGGTGAGCGTGGGGATGACGAATCGTCAGATCGCCAATCGAGTCCACTTGTCGGCGCACACGGTGAATTACCACCTCCGGAAGGTCTACAAGAAGCTGAGCATCAACACCCGCGTCGAACTCGCACGCGGGGCCGCTCTCTATTCGAGCAGGGCTGCCATCTATTCGATGGAGGACGAGGGGGCCCGAGGCTCCGGCACCGTCGGCGGCGAGGCTTTCTGACCGCATGTCAGCCCGCCGACCCGTGCTGTCGCGAAGCGGCCATCGCGGGTGAGAAGGGCTCGTTCGCGATGAAGTGCTTGGTGAGTTCGACGCGGCTGTTGATGTCGAGCTTCGAGAACACGCGCCGGAGATGGCTGTCGACGGTGTGGGGCGACAGGAACAGGATGCTCGCCGCCTCCCTGTTGGTCCTGCCGTCGACGATGGCCCGTACGACGCGAAGCTCCGCACTCGTGAGGCTTTCCCAGCCCGACTTGGGGAGGTCGGCGCCCAGACCGCGCACATTGTGCACGCCGAGATGGCGCAGCTTCTTCTGCACTCGGGTCAGGTCACGCTGCGCCCCGCAATCCAGATAGAGCTCCATGGCCGACTCGAGAAGGCGAACCGCTCGGGGCCGGTTCCGCATGCTCTGTTCCACCTGCGCCGCGTCCTCGAGTGCGCTCGCCGCCGCCAACGGACGTCCGGCGAGCCGATACAGCTCCACGGCGCGGTGCAGAGCGGCGGGGTCGTTGCGCAGGACGCCCTCGGCGTGTTCGGCGCCGCCCGCCAGCGACTGCGCGGTCGGATTGCACTCGGAGCCGTGCCGGGCGAAGTCGGCCGCCTGTTCGGCCTCCGCGCCGAGCCCCACCTGCTTGGCGAGCCGTACGAGCGTCGCCGCAGCCGTCGGGGCCTCGGCGAAGAGCAGCGGGTCGGGCGCGACCTGCGCCTCGACGTTGATCAGCATCTGGACCGCCATGGCCGGACGCCCGCTCGCCGCGTGGAACTGCGCGAGCGCCCAGTCCAGTGCGGCCTTGTCGGCTGCCGCGTCATCGGTCACCAGCCGTTCGATCGTTCGCAACTGCTCGCTGGCGGAGGCGAGATCACCCTGGTGCATGCTGATGCGGGCCAGGACGATGCGCGCGGGTACGGAGTCCTCCGGAGCGGACCGGTCCGTCGGACGAAGCCCGGCCTCCGCTTCGGCGCGCGCCTCCTCAAGTCGGCCCGCCGCTGCCAGGAGCTGGGCGTGGTGGCCGTACCACAGGGTCTCCGGCCAGGGCGCGCCGCGCTTCGCCGCCTCCTGCTTGATGGCGGCACAGACGGCTTCCGCCTCCTCGAAGCGGTCGGCGGCGATGAGCGAGCGGAGCATCCACGCCCACAGCGGGCGCCCGCACGTGTCACAGCAGGGCTGGGCCGTTGCCTGCCGCGACTCAGAGGCTGCCGCGTCCTGGCCGGACGCCGAGTTCCGAACGGACGCCGCGTCCCGGCCGGAGGCCGAGTCCCGACCGGAGGCGAGCGCCGGCGCGAGGGTGACCGGCTGGCCACGCCACGGCCCCGGGACCGTGCCGGGCAGAGCGCCCGCACGCTTGGCGGTGCCCGCGATCGCCCCCTTCAACTTGGCACGATCCAGCTCACAGATGTCCTGGCGCGCCAGCGTCCGTTGAAGCAGCTCGGTCGACATGCCGTGACGGCCCGCGTCCCGCAGCCCTTGGCCCAGTTCGAGCGCCAGGTGCGTCTCGGCCGCCGCCTCGATCCCGGGGCGTACGGCGACGTCCGCGAGGCGCCCTGCTTCGGTGCTCCGCCCCGCCGCGGCGAGCAGACGCACGGCCGGCGCCAGGGTCCGAGGGGCTTCGTCGAACGGGCCTCCCAGGGCCGGCATCGCCCCGGCCGCCAGGGCGTCGCAGCCGCATCGGGGCGAGTCCGCCACGCTGGTCAGGGGTCGGCGCTTCCCGGTAGCGGCGGCAGGTCGGCCTCCGGGCGGTATCCGAGGGTCCCCGTCGGCCGCCTCAATGTCATTGGCGGGCGCGGCAGTTGGTTGAGCCATGGCGGGCGCCTCCTCTTGGAGCACGGCCTCCTGGAGTACAGCCTCCTGGAGCGCGCCCTGCTCGAGCGCGTCGGCGATCACCTCGTGGGTGAACGTCAGCTCCACGCCGTCCCTGCGTACCAAGCCCACCTGCACCGCCTCGTCGACCATCGCGGACAGCTCGGGAGCCGACACGTCGAGCATGGCTGCCGCCTTCTCGGCCGTGAAGGCAGGACCGATCCTCCGCCCGCACGCGAGCAGACGCCGAGCCGCGGGCGGCACCGTGTCCAGCAGGCCACCGACGGCTGCGAGGACGCTCTCCGGCAGACGTTCGGCCACCACCGAAGCCGTGCCGTCCACGATGACCACCTGTCCCGCATGGACGAACGCGTTGAACAGGCTCTCCACAAGCCAGGGGTTGCCGCCGCAGCGAGAGGCCCAACCGAGCACGGACGCATCGGGTTTGGCGCCGAGGAGAGTCGTGCACAACGCGGCGACCGCCTCGTCGTCCAGCGTCCCCAGATGCAGCCGCACCGCTGCGTTGTCGGCCAGCCAGCCGATGGCGTGATGGGCGAGCGACCGTGTGGGCACCGGTCGACGGGCGAGCAGCCACAGCACCGGCGAGGGGGCGAGCGACTGTACGAGCCCCCGCAGGACCACGCCGCTGGCGTCGTCGATCCGCTGGGCGTCGTCCAGAACGATCACGAGGGGGTGGCGGCGGGCCGCGCTCTCGACCAGTTCGCCCATGCGATCCGTCAGCCAGAAGGGGTTTCTGTCCTGACGCAGCAGATCATCGAAGTCGGCCGCGTCGGGCATCACGTGCCGCAGCAGGTTGATCAGCAGCTGAATGGCCACCGGTTGACCGGTTCCGTCTGCCTGCCCGGCGACCACGGTCAGCCCACGGTCGGCACCCTCCAGGGCCGTGGCCTTCAACAGGCGGGACTTTCCCATGCCGAAAGCCCCTTCGACGACCACGCAGCTGCCGGAGCCGCGTGAGGTGGCATCCACATGGCTGCCCAAAGCAGCCAGTGCGTGTTCACGTCCTACCAACGCATTCACATTTACCCCCCGAGTTGACCCGAAGAATCATCCAACGCATGCCGTGGGAATGGCAATGAACGTTCAACTGTCCGGGGTGGTCAGTTGAACAGCCGTGGCGTGAATGCGTGGACGGGCGGCACTACTCGCGCGAGTAGTGGGCAGGGCGGCGCATCGTGATTACTGTCGTGCCATGCCGATTCGCTGTAGAGCAGCGTAGAGACCGTGCGTGCGCTGTTCCCGAAATCCTCATTACTTCTCCTGCAGATGCTCGACCGCGTTCAGAAATGCGGTGCCTGGAATCGTGCATTCGCAGGCGTCCATTCGTCATGGACCGGAAACTCCGCGCTCGAAGTGACGTGATCTCAGCGATCTTTTGGGAGTTCGAGATGCAGGGGAATGTGCGTGACCGTCGCCTTGATCGGGAGATGAGAGCATGACCGTCAGCTACGTGAGGGCAGCCGCGGACACGGCTGCTTTCGATGCCGTGATCGGGGACTTCTTCGCCGAGCGCAGAGCCGAGGCCGACACGCTCGGCGAGGACTTCGCGGCGACGGTCGCCGAGCTGGAGAGCTACGTCCTGCGCGGCGGCAAGCGCGTACGGCCCGCCTTCGCCTGGCTCGGCTGGATCGGAGCCGGCGGTGACGAGCACGACCCGCTGGCCGCGTCGGTGCTGAGCGCCTGCGCGGGACTTGAGCTGCTGCACGCGTCAGCCCTGATCCACGACGACATCATCGACGCGTCCCGCACCCGCCGCGGCCACCCCGCCGCGCACGTGACCTTCGCCGAGCGGCATCGGCTGCGGGGCTTCTCCGGTGACCCCGACGCCTTCGGCACGGGCACCGCCATCCTGATCGGGGACCTGGCCCAGGTATGGGCCGACGCCATGGTCCGGGCATCCGGGTTGCCGTCCGAGGCGCAGGCCAGGGTCGGACCGGTGTGGTCCGCGGTGCGCTCGGAGGTCTTGTACGGCCAACTGCTCGACCTGACCAACCAGGCGAGCGCAGACGAGGGCATCGATGCGGCGTTGCGCGTCAACCAGTACAAGACGGCTTCGTACACGGTGGAACGCCCGCTCCAGTTCGGCGCCGCGATCGCCGGGGCGGAGCCCGATCTGGTCGCGGCCTATCGGTCGTTCGGCGCCGACATCGGCATCGCGTTCCAGCTCCGCGACGACCTGCTCGGCGTATTCGGCGACCCGGCGGTGACCGGCAAGCCGTCGGGCGATGATCTCCGCGAGGGCAAGCGAACGGTCCTGCTCGCGAGTGCGCTCGAGCGCGCGGATGAACGCGATCCGGCCGCGGCCGGATTCCTCCGGGCGACGATCGGCACCGACCTCTCCGACGACGAACTCGCCACCGCACGCGCGGTGTTCATCGATGCCGGAGCCGTGGACCACGTCGAACGCCTGATCGCGCTCCGCACCGACCGTGCCATGGCTGTGCTGGAGGCGAGTGACGTCACCGTCCCCGCCAAGGACCAGCTCGTGGCGATGGCGGTCAAGGCGACGCAGCGGGATCACTGATGACATCGACGAATGCGCGCACTCGCGCCGACCACGAAAGCCCCGTGGGTGATGGACGCGGCAGGCCCGGTGTCGGGCGGGCCCACGGCAAGGCCATCCTGCTCGGGGAGCACGCCGTCGTCTACGGCGCTCCGGCCCTGGCCATTCCGGTTCCGCAGCTGACGGTCACGGCGAAGGCCACGCGCTACCCGTGTCCGGGCGACGGTTCGGACAGGGTCTCCTTCGCGATGACGGGATCGGGCTGCGCGGCGGTGACACCGCTCGCCACGGACGGCCTGCGGCGCCTGGTGGCGGAGTTCAAGGAGATGACCGGCGTCGCAGGCCGCCTGTGCGTCGACGTACTCATCGACTGCGCGATCCCGCAGGGCCGTGGTCTTGGCTCCAGCGCCGCGTGCGCCCGAGCGGCGGTCCTTGCCCTCGCGGAGCTCTTCGGTCACCGTCTCGAGGCCAAGGCGGTGTTCGACCTCGTACAGACCTCGGAGAAGGTCGCGCACGGCAGGGCGAGCGGCATCGACGCACTTGCCACGGGGGCGACATCTCCCCTCCTCTTCCACGCCGGCACCGCTCGCGAACTGCCCATAGCCCTGCCGGGCGTTGACCCCTCGGGCCCCCCGGAGCAGCCCGACGACCGCACCGGCACACACCTGCCCTGCGGCTTCGACGGGGTGTTCGTCATCGCGGACAGCGGTGTCGGCGGCAGCACCAAGCACGCGGTGGAGATGCTGCGGCGCAAGTTCGAACGCGACGCGGAAACGCAGGCGGACTTCGTGGGCAGGGTGGCGAGCCTGACCCACGCGGCCGCGGCCGACCTGGCGCACGGCCGAGGCGGCGACCTTGGCACCCGGATGACCGAGAACCACCGGCTGCTCCGCGAGATCGGGCTCAGCACGGGCCTGATCGACACGCTGGTCGAGGCCGCCGTCGCGGCCGGCGGCCTGGGCGCCAAGATCAGCGGCGGTGGTCTCGGCGGCTGCGTGATCGCGCTGGCCGCGGAGCCTCGCCGGGCGCAGGCGGTCGTACGGCGGCTTCGCGAGACCGGCGCCATCCGGACCTGGGTCGTGCCCACGGGGAGGTTTGTGAGTCATGCCGCTTGACCATCAATCGCTTGACCATCAATCAAGGCCCACAGAACGCCAGTTGGAGGCCGTCGGCCCACAGGAGAGGCTCCTCGACCGCGGCGCGACCGCCGTCGCCCATCCGAACATCGCGCTGATCAAGTACTGGGGCAAGCGCGACGAGCGCCTCATCATCCCCTACGTCGACAGCCTGTCGATGACCCTTGACGTCTTCCCGACGACCACCACCGTCCGGCTCAGCCCCGGGGCGCGGGCCGACAGCGTAAGCCTCGACGGCATGCCCGCGTCGGGCGAACCGAAGCGACGGGTCATCGCCTTCCTGGAGCTGATACGGGAGCTGGCAGGGCGGGCCGAACCCGCGGTCGTCGACACCCGCAACACCGTCCCCACCGGGGCGGGCCTCGCGTCCTCGGCGAGTGGATTCGCCGCCCTGGCCCTCGCCGGCGCCGCCGCGTACGGTCTCGACCTCGATCCCACCGCGCTGTCACGCCTGGCCCGGCGTGGATCCGCTTCGGCCTCCCGGTCGATCTTCGGCAGCTTCGCGATATGCCATGCGGGCCGGGGCGAGGGAGCTGCCGCGGACCTTGGCTCCTACGCCGAGCCGGTGCCCGTCCCGGACTTCGACCCCGCCCTGGTGATCGCGCTGGTCAACGCCGGACCCAAGGCCGTGTCCAGCCGCGCGGCCATGCGACGCACCGTCGAGACCTCTCCGCTCTACCAAGCGTGGGCGACATCGAGCAAGGCCGACCTGACCGACATGCGGGCGGCGCTGCGCGGTGGCGACCTCGAAGCGGTCGGAGAGATCGCCGAGCGGAACGCGCTCGGCATGCACGCGACGATGCTGGCCGCGCGGCCCGCCGTGCGTTACCTGTCGCCTGCCACGCTGGCCGTGCTCGACAGCGTGCTGCAACTGCGGGCGGACGGCGTACCGGCCTACGCGACCATGGACGCCGGACCGAACGTCAAGGTGCTCTGCCACCGCGCGGATGCCGCCCGCGTGGCGGAAACGGTGCGCGGCGCCGCGCCGGGATGCTCGGCGGTCACCGCCCGACGCGGACCGGGCGCCCGCTTGCGGCCAGGGGCCGGGCAGTGACCCGCCCGGGAACGGTCAGCCGTCATGCGCCGGGCAAGCTGTTCATCGCCGGAGAATACGCGGTCCTTGAGCCGGGCCACCCGGCGATCCTGACAGCGGTCGACCGCCAGGTCAGCGTCACCGTGTCGGGAGCGGATGGTGCCGACGTCGTGATCGATTCCGACCTCTGCCCCGGCGAGGCTCAACTGAGGCGGGGGACCGACGGGCTCGCCGGGCTCGGCGCGGACGACAAGCGACAAGCGCTGGGCAGCCTCACTCATGTGGTGTCGGCCATCGACGTGGTCGACGCGCTCCTTGCCGAACGCGGGCTGAGCGCGCCTCCGATGCACCTCTCGATCAGGAGCGGCCTGCACCTCGACGGAACCAAGATGGGCCTGGGGTCCAGCGGCGCGGTGACCGTCGCCGTGGTGGACGCCGTCGCCGCGTACTGCGGCATCGACTTGCCGCCCGAAGCGCGCTTTCGGCTCGCGATGCTGGCGACGGTGCGACACGCCCCCCGCTCCTCCGGCGGCGATCTCGCCGCGAGCGTCTGGGGCGGCTGGATCGCGTACAGGGCGCCCGATCGGGCCGCCGTGCTCGACATGGCGAAGCGCCGGGGCATCGAGGAGACGCTCCGCGCGCCGTGGCCGGGTTTCGGGCTGCGACGGCTGCCGCCGCCCCGCGCACTCGCGCTGGAGGTGGGCTGGACCGGGCGTCCGGCCAGCACCGCTTCGCTGTCGGGGCGCCTCGGAACCCCTGACTGGCAGGGCAGTTCGAGGCAACGGCACTTCCTGGCCCGCAGTGACGCGTGCGTGCGCACCGCGATCCGCGCGCTGGAGCAGGGCGACGACGACGAGCTGCTGCGTCAGGTGCGAGGCGCCCGCCAGGTGCTCGCCGATCTGGACGACGAGGTCCGCCTCGGCATCTTCACCGCCGAGCTGACGGCACTGTGCGATGCCGCCGAAGCCGTCGGCGGCGCTGCCAAACCGTCGGGGGCGGGGGGCGGCGACTGCGGCATCGCGTTGCTGGACGCCACGGCGGAGAAGGAGATCGCGCAACTGCGGGAGGGGTGGGCCGCCGCGGGGGTGCTTCCCCTGCCGATTCAGGTCCAGCCGACGAAGCCGACGACAGGGAGCACAGAATGATCGCGGATCGCAAGGACGACCACGTCCGGTTCGCTGCCGAGCAGCAGCGCCACCTCGGCGGGTACAACCAGTTCGACGACGTCTCCTTTGTCCATCACGCACTGGCCGGCATCGACCGGCCCGATGTCTCGCTCGCCACACGGTTCGGCGGCATCGACTGGCCGGTCCCGCTGTACATCAACGCGATGACCGGCGGCAGCGTCAAGACGGGTGCCATCAACCGGGATCTGGCGATCGCGGCCCGCGAGACCGGCGTCGCCATCGCCACCGGATCCATGAGCGCGTGCTTCGCCGACGCGTCGATGGAGGGCACCTTCAGTGTAATGCGCCGTGAGAACCCGGACGGTTTCATCATGGCGAACGTCAACGCGAACGCCTCGGTGGAGAAGGCGCGCAGAGCCGTCGGCCTGTTGCGGGCCGACGCCTTGCAGATCCACCTCAACTCCATCCAGGAGACGGTGATGCCGGAGGGCGACCGGTCGTTCTCCTTCTGGGGCCCGCAGATCGAGGAGATCGTCGCCGGGGTCGACGTACCGGTGATCGTCAAGGAAGTCGGCTTCGGGCTGAGCCGCAAGACCGTACTGATGTTGCAGGAGATGGGTGTGCGCGCGGTCGATGTCGCGGGCCGCGGCGGCACGAACTTCGCGCGCATCGAGAACGACCGGCGCGACCGTGCCGACTACTCCTATCTCAACGGCTGGGGACAGTCCGCCCCCGAGTGCCTGCTGGACGTTCACGGCTCCGGTATCCCCGTGCTGGCCTCCGGCGGTGTCCGCAACCCGCTCGACGTGGCGCGCGGACTCGCGCTCGGAGCGGCCGCCGCCGGTGTGTCCGGCCAGTTCCTCAAGACGGTGCTCGATGGTGGCGTACCGGCGCTGATCTCGCAGATCTCCGCATGGCTCGATCAGCTCGAAGCCCTGATGACCGTGCTCGGCGCGCGGACCCCTGCCGATCTGACCCGCTGCGACGTGCTCGTACGGGGCGAGCTGCGGGCTTTCTGCTTCGACCGGGGAATCGAGACCCGGCGTCTTGCCACCCGCTCCAGCTCATACAGCACCACTCACGAGACGATTGGAAGCACGCGATGAACGACACGCACGCGACCGCCGGCGTTCCCCTGAGATGGGTGGGCCCCCTGAGGATCTCGGGAAACACGACGACGACCGAGACAGAAGTGCCGCTCGCCACCTACGAGTCGCCGCTGTGGCCCTCCGTCCGCCGGGGCGCGAAGATATCCATGCTGGTCGAGCACGGGATCGCCGCCACCCTTGTCGACGATCGGATGACGCGCTCGGTGTACGTCAAGGCCGCGGACGCGCAGACCGCGTACATGGCCGCCTTGGAGATCGACGCGCGGCTCGACGAACTGCGCGACATCGTCCGCAAGTGCAGCAGATTCACCGAACTGATCGGTTTCCGCCACGAGATCGCGGCCAACCTGCTGTTCCTCCGGTTCGAGTTCACCACCGGCGATGCCTCCGGGCACAACATGGCGACGCTGGCCGCCGATGCGCTCCTGACCCACATCCTGCACACCGTTCCGGGCGTCACCTACGGCTCGATCTCGGGAAACTACTGCACCGACAAGAAGGCCACCGCGATCAACGGCATCCTCGGCCGCGGCAAGAACGTGGTCACGGAACTGCTCGTGCCGCGCGACATCGTCCGTGACGTCCTGCACACGTCGGCTGCCGCGATTGCCGAGCTGAACGTGCACAAGAACATGATCGGCACCGTGCTCGCCGGGGGGATCCGCTCGGCCAACGCCCACTACGCGAACATGCTGCTCGCGTTCTATCTCGCCACCGGCCAGGACGCGGCCAACATCGTCGAAGGCTCCCAGGGCATGACCGTGGCCGAGGACCGGGACGGCGACCTCTACTTCTCCTGCACCCTGCCGAACCTGATCGTCGGAACGGTCGGCAACGGCAAGGGACTTGAGTTCGTCGAGGAGAACCTGGCCCGCCTTGGCTGCCGGACGGCGCGCGAACCCGGCGAGAACGCGCGCCGGCTCGCGGTCATCGCGGCCGCGACGGTGCTGTGCGGTGAGCTCTCGCTCCTGGCGGCCCAGACGAATCCGGGCGAGCTGATGCGGGCGCACGTCCACCTGGAACGCAAGGCCGAGGCGACGAAGGTCGGCGGTCAGTGATGTCCGGGGCCGGGGAGACCGCCATCGGAGTTCACGACCTTTCGTTCGCGACGACGCAGTTCGTCCTGACGCACGCGACACTGGCCGCCGAGAACGGCACCGACGTCGCCAAGTACCACGCGGGCATCGGCCAGCGGTCGATGAGCGTGCCCGCCGCCGACGAGGACATCGTGACCATGGCGGCCGCAGCTGCCGCCCCCATCGTCAGCCGGCACGGCGCCGACCGGATCCGCACGGTGGTGTTCGCGACCGAGACGTCCGTCGACCAGGCGAAGGCCGCCGGAATACACGTCCATTCGCTCCTTGGCCTGCCCTCGGCCACCCGCGTCGTCGAGCTCAAGCAGGCCTGTTACGGGGCTACGGCGGCCCTGCAGTTCGCCATCGGCCTCGTCCACCGCGACCGCTCGCAGCAGGTGCTCGTGATCGCCGGCGACGTCTCGAAGTACGATCTTGGCAACCCCGGCGAGGCGACCCAGGGCGCGGCCGCGGTGGCCATGCTGGTCAGCGCGGACCCCGCCCTGGTGAGGATCGAGGATCCGTCGGGCGTGTTCACCGCCGACATCAATGATTTCTGGCGGCCGAACTACCGCACCACAGCCCTGGTCGACGGGCAGGAGTCCATCTCCGCGTACTTGCAGGCGGTCGAGGGCACCTGGAAGGACTACACCGAGCAAGGCGGCCGCGCGCTGGGCGAGTTCAGCGCGTTCTGCTACCACCAGCCGTTCACGAAGATGGCGTACAAGGCGCACAGGCACCTGCTCCGCCACTGCGGGCACGACACCGACGAGGGTGGGATCGCCCGTTCCCTCGCGCGCACGACGACGTACAACACCGATGTCGGGAACAGCTACACCGCGTCGGTGTACCTCGCTCTCGCCGCGCTGCTCGACCACGCCGACGACCTGACCGGCGAGGCCATCGGCTTCCTCAGCTACGGGTCCGGCAGCGTCGCGGAGTTCTTCGCCGGCACCGTCGTCCCCGGATACCGCGCACACCTGCGCTCACAGACGCATCGCGACGCGATCGCCCGGCGCCAGAACATCGACTACGCCACGTACCGCGAACTCCACGAACATTCCTTCCCGGTCGACGGGGGAGACCATCCCGCGCCGCGGGAAACCACGGGGCCGTACCGGCTTGCCGGGCTCTCCGGTCACAAGCGCATCTACGAGAGAGTGGGAGGACACATGTCCACAACCGCCGAGGTGGCAGAGCTCTACTCCGTCATCGAGGAATCAGCGCGCCTGCTGGGTGTGCCCTGCTCGCCCGAGAAGGTCCTGCCCGTCCTGACCGCGTACGGGGACGCACTCGCGCAGGACGCGACCGTGGTCGCTTTCCGGGTGGCCACCGGCGTACGCCACGTGGGAGAGCTCGACTGCCGCTTCACGACGCATCCCAAGGACCGGGATCCGTACGCCTTCGCCCTGTCGAACGGGCTCACGGAACAGACGCAGCATCCGGTCGGGGCCCTGCTCTCGGAGCTCCAGGGCCGATGCCCCATCGACAGCTACGGGATCGACTTCGGAGTCGTCGGCGGCTTCAAGAAGGTCTACGCGTTCTTCACTCCGGACGACCTCCAGCAGCTG